>JBAZTO010000023.1:0-56379 GCA_041661865.1 Phycisphaerae bacterium
GGACGACCGAATAGCAGGCTGCGCGTGATCAGCGTTTGACAGAATCATCTTGTCCGAGACGGTTGGCTTGACAACCCGCTACATAGCGGGGCGAAAGAAATTTCTGCCGGCCCGTCGGGCCTTGTGTACCTGGGGGATAGCCTCCGGGGCCTGACGGCCCCGGCTAAATCCTTCTCGGCCCTTCGGGCCTGTCAAAGTCCTGGCCTCTTCCCGTATCGCGCGGCGTAGCCCCGGCTCGTGGTCTGCGCAACAATCGCGACACGAAAAATGAGGGCCGCGCGCCATGCTTTGCGCGCTAAAGACGGGCGCTTGCCCCCGCCCGCAATGATAACGCGGAATCATTCCTTTTTTTTGCTTCCGGCCAGGTAAGCAACTTTGGCGCACAAATGTTGATTGTTCCACGTGGAACATTTTGAGAACGATTCCCGGCAGTGATATTCCGCGTGCAACGAGTTGCACGCCCTACGCCTGCCCGGCATGGCAATTCCGCACTTCGCGCTCGCCTTACAGGTCCGGTTCTTCCAGGGGCTGGGGGCAGTGGATCTTTCGGCCGCAGGAGCGGCAGAGGCTGCCGTTCCAGATTTCCTCCAGCATGTCCAGGACCGGGTCGATCATATCGGTCTGGTCGGTCCAGATGCCCGCCTCGAAGTTGCGGCGGCGGGCGCTCTTGGCCCCCAGGCCCGCCCCGGTGAAGTTGGCCGAGCCCAGGTACATCCGCCGCCCGTCGACAATGAAGGCCTTGGCGTGAATCCGCATGCACCGCCGCATCGTCAGCCCCGCGGGCAGGACGGCCTTGAGCCGCTTGAGCAGCGGCCCGCTGGGCACGCCGCTGTGCAGCAGGTGGATTTCCACCCCCCGCTGCCCCAACTGGTTGAGGACCGTCATGATCGAACGGGCCCGGCGAGCCCCCTCCCGCCGCGGAGGAATGTGCAGATCCTTCACATCGGCGGTGGCGATGAAGAGGCGGTGGCGGCACTCATCCAGGGAGGCCAGCAGGACCTCCTCAAGGTGCTGGTCGTTGAGGACAAGCCGAATCATGCCTGTTTCATCGGCCATTCGGACAGGCGGGCGAGAGCCAAGAGAGAAGGCGGCGTGATTTTCCGCATTCGTGATTTGAGACGGCCAATTCGCGGGTTCAGATAAGCACCCAACCCACAGTTTCAACACTGACGGAATACTGGCATCCGTCCCGCCGGACGGGAAGCCCGCCTGCCAAAATAAGATTCTCGGCCCGACGTCCGCGATCATGCCGATCCTTGGCCGCCCTTTCTCCTTGCGTCTCCGCCCCAGCCATATTCCAATGGGCGCGGCATCGATGCTGATCGCCTTTGAGATCGCACTTGGAGAAATCCCGCGATGAAGAACGTGAAAATCGGCCCTTTTTACGCCGATGCCCTCAACGGCATCGCCTTCGTGGCCGACGATGAGGCGGCATTCCTGCTCAGGATCGGCTGGGTGGAAGGCCGGGAATACCGCAGCGGCTACCGCGAGTTGGAGAAGACCCTCCTCCGCCTTGGGCCCTGTGCGGCGGATAGCACGTTTGGCCGCGTGACGTGGAAGGTCGGCCAGGCGGTTGTCAACCTTGACTGGGGCGTGAGCGGGCCTGACGGCATCGTGGCCACCCTGCGCGCCGACGCGCCTTGCCGCGTCGCCATCCAGACCTCCCCCTCCTGGCGGACCTTCCAGTCGACCTACCGCCTGGCCGACAAGGGAATCCTCGGCCTGGCACAGACCGCGTCCGGGCAGATGCTCCAGTGGCATCTGGCTATCGAGGCTGCCCCTGCCGCCCGCATCTGCACGAGCGATCTTGAACAACTGGGCAAGCTCGCCGTCGCGGGCCAATCCAGCGACGCCGGCCAGGGCCAGGCCGCCGCCATCGTGCTGGATCTTCAGCCGGGCCAGACCGTCCCGTTCAGCGCCGGCTTCTCGCCGCAACTCCCCCTGGACGCCGCCGAGGCTGCCCTGCGTCAGGCCGAGCAGGCCTATGCCGACCGCCGCCCCGCCAGCAGCGGCCCGTGGGGCGACTTCGTGCAGGCCATCGCCGACAACCTCAACGCCAGCCGCGTCTATAACCCACACAACCGCCGGATCGCCCATGTCGTCTGTCGCGGCTGGTGCCTGCCTGACGGCCAGGTGCTGTTCTGCTGGGACAGTTTCTTCAACGCCCTGCTGGCCTGCGTCGAAGACCCCGACGGCGCGAAGGAAACGGTGCGGGCGCTGCTGGCCTGCCAACTGCCCAACGGCATGATCTGCAACATGAACCACTCCGAGCCGGACCGCTGGTTCCCCGGCCCGCGATCCTCCCCGCAATCCAACATCCCCATGGGCAGCCTGTGCATCTGGAAGATGCACCAGCGCCGGCCCGACCGCGCGTTCCTGGCCGAGGTCTACCCCGCCCTGGTGCGGTGGAACCGGTGGTGGTTTTCGCCCCGGCCCGACAGCGGCCTGCCCTACCGCGACGGCAACCGCGACGGCCTGCTCGAACTGGGCAGCGAGAGCAACCACCCCCTCGGCGGCGCCTGGGAAAGCGGCCTGGACGACAGCCCCATGTACAAGGAAGTCGGCCTGTGCGAGGCGTCCCACACGCACAAGCTCATCGACGTGGGCCTCAACGCCCTGTGGGCCGCGGACTGCCAGTACCTGGCCTTGATGGCCGACGAACTGGGCCGGCCCGACGAGGCCGGGGCCTTCCGCACCGACCGCGACGCGATGGCCCAACGCATCAACGATCGCCTGTGGAACGAGGAACTGGGCATCTACTGCAACCGCTACTGGGAGCCGCGTCCCCATTACGAGGACCTGTACATGGAGCGCTTCGCCCGGCACGACGGCCAGGCCGGCTTTGCGGGCGAGTATTATGACGGGTGCAATTTCGACAGGCTTGTTTGCACGCGCCGCGATCCAGCCATCGACTTCAAATGGGATGCCGCGCCCGTCCCGGGCCTGCCCGACGAGAACTTCAGCGTCCGCTGGCGGGCTGCTTTCAAGGCCCCCGTTTCGGGCGAGTGCGTCTTCCGGGCCGACTGCACCGGCGGCGTGAGGGTGTTGCTGGACGGCCGGCCGGTGATCGACCGCTGGGGACAAAAGGGCCCCGGGGTGCATTTCAGCGACCCGCTGCAACTGGTCGCCGGGCAGGAGCACGAACTGACGGTGGAGTGCTTCCAATGCTTCAGGGGCGGGCAGGTCCGCGCCTCGCTGCTGGCGGTGGACCGGACGCGCGTCGGCCAGTTTTTTTCCACTCGGCTGTCGCCGACGTGCTTCTACCCGATGCTCGCGGGCATCCCCGATGCGCGTCGCGTCGAGCGGATGCTCGGGGTGCTCAAGGACGAGAATAAGTTTTGGGGCCCCTATGTTTGCCCGACCATCGCCCGCGACGATGTGACCTTCCCCCGGCAGGGCTATTGGCAGGGCAAAATCTGGGCCCCGACCAACTACCTGCTCTACGAATCGCTCCGGCAGTGCGCCCCGCCTGGCCTGCTGGCGGAGTACGCCCGCAAGAGCGTCGAACTCTTCATGCGAAACTGGCGGGCGCGCGGCGCCTGCCACGAGAACTACCTCTGCGCCGGCGAAGGGTCCAGCGAGCCGCACTATACCTGGGGCGCGCTGCTCTGCCTCATCGGCCTGGAAGGTATCGGGCAGGCCGACGGCGCGGCGCGCGACGGAGTCATCCTTCGCCACGTCCCTGGCGCTCTGTAACTCGCCAACCGACGGATCAAGGTGCCACTGCTGCGGTGTTTGCAGCAGTGTCGGCGTCAAACACGGCTGCACACGGCGCAGCCGTGGCACCCATCAGATCAGATGTCACAGAGTACTGGCGTTGTTTACCTCTGTCTGAGGCAAATCACGCCCCCTCACATTTGTTTGCCCGCTTGCTTCAGACGCCGACGAGGGTTAGAATCCGCGCGTCATGGATAATCTCATCGAACAGGTCAAAAAATTCGGCAGTCCGCGGGTCGTGCTGGTGGGCGATTTCATGCTCGACCGCTACGTCTATGGCGAGGCGGAGCGGCTGAGCCCCGAGGCCCCCGTCCCGGTGCTCAACATCGTCCGCACCGAAACCCACGCCGGCGGCGCGGGCAACGTGGCGCTGGCCATGGCGGCATTGGGCGCCAAGGTCTCCTGCGTCGGCCTGACCGGCCAGGACCCCATGGCCGAGGAACTCAAGGGCATGCTGGTGGCCGCCGGGGCCCGGACCACCGGTATGATGAAGCTCAACACCTACCCCACCACCGTCAAGACCCGTTACATCGGCCTGGCCCACCGCCACCCCCAGCAGTTGCTTCGGGTGGACGCGGAGGCCGGGGCCGACTCGGTGCCCGAGAACATTCGCGCCACGCTTCGGGCGGCGGTGCGGAGCGAACTGGGCGGCTGCAAGATGCTGGCGATCGAGGACTACAACAAGGGCGTGCTGAACGATCAGAACACCCCCCAGATCATCGAGGACGCGCAGAAGTCCTCCTGCGCGGTGGTGGTCGACCCAGCCCGCATCCCCGACTATCGCCGCTACCGCGGGGCCACGGTCATCGTGCCCAACCGCCCCGAGGCGGAACTGGCCAGCGGCATCGCCATCACCGACGAGGCCTCGCTGGAGCGGGCGGCGCGACAGGTGCTCATCGCCGCCGAGGCCCAGGCCGTCGTGATCAAGCTGGACAAGGAAGGCTCCTACCTCTTCGGCAAGGACGGAAAGGGCCGGCGCATGCCCACGCGGGCGCGGTCGGTCTACGATGTCACCGGCGCGGGTGACGAGGTGCTGGCCATGCTGGCGGTGGCGCTGGCTGAAGGCTGCCAGCTCGACACGGCCGTCGCCCTGGCCAACGTGGCCGGCGGCCTGGAGGTCGAGCGATTCGGCGCCGTCCCCATCCCCAGGGAGGACGTGCTGGCTGAGTTGCTGCACATGGCGGGCCTGCGCGGCGGAAAGGTTCTCTCCCGCCGGCAACTGGCCGACGAGCTGGCCCGGCGGCGCGGCGCCGGCGATACGATCGTCTTCACCAACGGGTGCTTCGACCTGCTGCATATGGGGCATCTGCGATACCTTCGGCAGGCGCGCGAGCTGGGCTCCTGCCTGGTCGTCGCGATCAACTCCGACGCCTCTGTCGCGAGGCTCAAGGGCCCCAGCCGCCCGATCATCGGGCAGGACGAGCGGGCTGAGATGCTCGGCAGCCTCGAATGCGTGGACTACGTCACGGTCTTCGACGAAGACACGCCCGAGCCGCTGCTCAAGCTCCTCAAGCCGAACATCCTGGCCAAGGGCGGCAGCACCGGCGTGATCGTCGGCCAGGAGATCGTCGAAGGCTACGGCGGGCAGGTGGTCAAGCTGGACCTTGTTTCCGGCCTGAGCACCACCGAGATCATCAACCGCATCATGACGACAAACAATGGCGGCGCCGCCACCTGATCGGCGCGGTGGGAGCGTTATGTCAAACAAAGCGGTTTTTCTCGACCGGGATCACACCCTCATCGACGACCCCAGCTACCTGAGCAACCCCCAGGGCGTCAAACTGTTGCCGGGGGTGGAGCTGGCCCTCAAGTCGCTGACGGCCGGCGGATACAAGACCATCGTCGTGACCAACCAGTCCGGCGTTGCCCGCGGCCTGCTGACCGAGGAGATCCTGGGCCAGATACACGACGAGATGAAGCGCCAGCTTGCCGAAAAGGGCGCTTACGTCGACGCCGTCTATTACTGCCCCTTCCACCCCCAAGGCACCGTCGAGGCCTACACCAGGGAATCCGACCTTCGCAAGCCCCAGCCGGGCATGCTGCTCAAGGCGGCCAGGGAGATGGACATCGACCTGGCGGCGTCCTGGATGATCGGCGACAGCGGTCGCGATATCGAGGCCGGGCGGCGCGCCGGCTGCCGCACCGTTCTCCTGACACAAGGCTCAGCCGAAGGCGAAGCGGACGACACACGCGCCGATTTCACCGCCAAAGACCTGGTCGAGGCCGCCCGGATTGTCCTGCTCCAGGCCCAGGGCGCCGCAGACTCGTCGGAGGCGGCATCGCCCGCTCCCGCCGCAGCGGCGGCAATAGCGGCCCCGCCTCCCCCGCCGGCAAAGGCCGACATCGCTCCCAAGGAGGCGGAAACCGAGGCCCTGCATCTGCGGCGTGAAATCCTCCGTTACGTGCGGCAGATGGCCCACGACCAGGAGGATGAGTTCAGCTTCCTGCGACTGGCGGCCGGCATCGTGCAGGTGCTGGCGGTGGTGTCGCTGATCGCGGGCCTGTGGATGATGGCAACGCCCAGCAGGACCGCTTCGGCCCTGCTGTGGCTCCAGGTGGCCACCGTGCTGCAAGTGATGGCCTTGACGTTCTTCATGCTCAAACGATCCCGCTGAACGGCCAACAGGCAGGCGGGACTGCTGAAAGGATCTGGAATGGAAATACGAGCTTTTCGTGGCTGGCGATACCGCACCGCTCCCGGCGGCGACATCAGTGCCCTGATCGCCCCGCCGTACGACATACTCTCGGACAAGGACAAGCAGAACCTGCTGGCCCGCAACGATCATAACATCGTGGCCGTGGACATGCCCCACGTGCCGCCCAAGGAACTGGGGCCTGACGCGGTCTACCAGGCCGCGGCCAAGCGGCTGGCCGACTGGCAGGCCGCCGGCGCCGTGGTGCAGGACGAGCCGGCCATCTACGCCTATCAGCAGGAGTTCTCGCGCGCGGGCCGGACCTATCGGCGGAGGGCCATCCTCTGCGGCGTCCGCGCCACCGAGCTGGGCAAAGACGTCATCCCCCACGAGCACACCTTCGCGGGCCCCAAGGCTGACCGCCTGCGCCTGACCGAGTGCACGCGGACGCAACTGTCGCCGATCTTCGGCTTCTACAACGACCCCGGCCGCGCCGTCGAGACGCTGCTGGGCGAGATCACACGCTCCGCGCCCGATCTGCAGGGCACGCTGGGCGAGGTGGGCGAAAAGCTGTGGGTCATTCGCGATCCCCAGCGGATCGCCGCCATCGCAGCCGCTCTGAAGAGCGAGCCGGTCTTCATCGCCGACGGCCATCACCGCTACACCACGGCCTTGAACTATCGCGACCGCCTGGCCGGCGGAGGCAAACTCCGCGACGACCACGAAGCCAACTTCGTCATGTTCGCCCTGGTGGCCAAGGACGATCCCGGGCTGGTGATCCTGCCCACCCACCGCGTCATCAGCAAACTGGCCGCGGATTTCTCCATCGACAAGCTGGTGGCCTCGGCGGGCGATTTCCGCTGGCAGCGATGCGAGGGCCCCGCGAACTTCTCCATCCCCGATGCCGACGCGCTTCTCCAGCCCTTTGGCCCGACGGCGATGGCCTTTGTCGCCCCCGGCGGCAAGGACCTCTGGGTGGCCACGCTGGCCAATCCCGCAGCCATGCAGGCCGCCGCGCCGGAACAACTGGACGCCTGGCGGAAGCTGGACGTGGCGATCCTGCACAAGTTGATCGTCGAGAAGGCGCTGGCCCCCTGGACATCGGCCCAGACCGCCATCGAGTACACCCCCGACTCACAGGCCGTCGTCGAGGCCTGCCGCGCCGGCCGGGCATCGCTGGGAATCTGCCTCCAGGCCACGCCGCTGGAAGCGGTCGAGTCCATCGCCCGCGCCGGGGCATCCATGCCGCACAAGAGCACCTACTTCTACCCCAAGCTGGCGACCGGGCTGGTGCTCAAGCCCCTGGAGTAGGCTGCCTGCGTTCTGTCGTTCGTCAAACGATGGATCAGGTGCCACTGCTGCGATGTTTGCAGCAGTGTCGACGTCAAGCACGGCTGCACACGACGCAGCCGTGGCACCCATCGCTTCATCTGCGACAGCCCCCTAGACGCCCTCGGCCGCGGGCCCGTGGTCGCGCTCGTATTTCTTGCGCGAGCATTCGTGGCAGCGGAACTGAGGCCGCTTGTCGCCAGAACGGTCATAATCCTTGGCCTTGACCAGGCGATAGCCCTTATCCGCGGGGCTTCCGCACTCGTCGCAGACGATGTTGGTCCGCGTCTCCCAAAGCTCGCCTTGCAGGATACTGGTATTGCGGAAAATCCAACGGTCGATCCAGAAGAAGATCAGCCCGCCGACGAAGTTGGCCACGATCGTCGAGACCGTGGGCCCATAGGTCGCCAGCCACCAAACGCACACGGCCAGGATCGGGGTCGAAAGCTGCCAACGGACCAGGTAGAGCAGGTACTTTGCAATCATGCCGGACCTCTGCTATCGGGTGGAATCATCTCTCGCATTAATCTTGCGAAATAACACATACTGTCGCCGATGCGCCGCTACGGAATTGTGAGCATTATAGAAATATTTTCACGATCCGCATCAAGAATCCTGGGGGGACCTCTTGCGGGGATGGATATCGAGTGATTATCCTCGTGGTCCGCTGATACACTGGACGCTCAGAAGGAGAAGCTAACATGAAGTCACAAAATATTATCCTGACAGGCAAGCAGAAAATCGAAGTGGTTGAGAAAAACGTCCGTGACCCGGCCGAGGGCGAGGTCGTTGGCGAATCCCTTATCAGCCTGATCAGCACGGGGACCGAAAGCATCTGCTACCGCGGCGAGTTCGATCCCGGGTCGCACTGGGAACGGTGGGTAAAGTACCCCTTCAATATCGGCTACCAGAACATCGCCAGGGTCATCAAGGTCGGCCCGGGCGTCCAGCGCCTGAAGGAAGGCGACCTCTTTTTCTCCACCGGCGGCCATCATTTCCAGTACTTCGTCGTGGGCGCCAAGGACGCCATTTTCAAGCTCCCCGCGGGTCTGCCCATCGAGGACGCCGCCTGGTCCAGCCTGGCCACGACGACGCAGACCGGCGTGCGGCGGGCGAAGGTGAAGATGGGCGCCATGTGCGTGGTGATCGGGCTGGGCCTGCTCGGCCAGCTCGTGGTGCAGTATCTTCGCGTCTCGGGGGCCGAGAATATCCTGGCCATCGATCCTGTCCAGATGCGATTGGACTACGCCGCCACCAAGGGGGCGACGCACACCTTCCGCGGCAGTGCCGCCGACGCGCTGCCTTTTGTGACCGAACACTCCGCCGGCAGGCTGGCCGATGTCGTCTTCGACGTGACCGGGCACTGGGCCGTCCTGCCGCTGGCCCTGCCGCTGGCCCGCCAGTTCGGCAAGGTCGTCCTGGTCGGCGACAGCTCCCACCCCAGCCGCCAACACCTCACGCCGGACGTGCTGCGGAAACAGATCGATGTCCTGGGCAGCCACACCACCCAGTTGCCGCCCGAGGACGCCGAGTGGACCGCCGAACGTCAGACGTACCTGTACTACACGTTCGTCCAGCGCGGACTGATGCGGATGGCCGACCTGATTACCCACCGCCACAACCCGCTCGAAGCCCCGGCCGTCTACGCCAAGCTGCTGGATAACCGCACCGACACCATGGGCGTCCTGTTCGACTGGGCCAAGCTGAAATAGCGTCGCACTTTGCCGGCCCTTGCCCGCCCGACCCCCAGTGGTCTGTGACGTCTGATCTGATAGGTGCCACGGCTGCGTCGTGTGCAGCCGTGCTTGACGCCGACCCTGGCTATAGCAGATGTACCGGGTCCACGTCGGCGATGATCTCGGCCGCACTGGCGCGGCAGAGGGCCTCCATGTGCGGATACAGGATTTGTTGCAGCGCGCCGGCCTTCCCGGCGGTCAGGAGTATCTGGAAGCGGAAGAGGTTCTGGATCTTTTTCACCGTGGCCAATTGCGGCCCGTCGATGATGACCGGCTCGCCCGCGAGCAGGCGACGAAGCTCGGCGGCGAGTTTCTCGGCTCCTTCGTGCGCCTTGAGGCTGTCGGCGTGTCGGATGATGAAGCGGATCATCCGCGTGTAGGGCGGCGTGTGGGCCTCCTTCCGCTGGGGCATCTCGTAGGCGGCGAAGCCGTCGTAATCGTGCCGCGAGGCGAACAGGATCGCCGGCTCGTTTTCGTGGAGCGTCTGGACGACCACCTCGCCGCTGGTGCCAGCCCGGCCCGCCCTGCCGGCCACCTGGACAATCAACTGGAAGGTCCGCTCGGAGGAGCGGAAATCTGGGATCGCCAGCGACGTGTCGGCTGAGACCACCCCCACCAGCGAGACACGCGGAAAATCCAGGCCCTTGGCCACCATCTGCGTGCCCAGCAGCACGTCCAGTTGCCCCGTCGAGAACTCCTCGAAGACCTTGCGGAACTGGCCCGGCGAGGTCATCGTGTCGCTGTCCATCCGCGCCAGGCGCGCGGTGGGGAACTTGCGGGCCATCTCGCTCTCGATCCGCTGGATGCCCAGGCCGAACAGCAGCAGCTTGCCCTTGCAGGCCGGGCAGCACTCGGCCAGCGCGACGGTGTGCTGGCAGTAGTGGCACATCACCAGTTGCGTGGCCTGGTGGAAGACCATCGCCCGCGTGCAGTGGTCGCACTCCTGCATCCAGCGGCACGACGGGCAGAAGACGTAGCTGGCGTAGCCGCGACGGTTCATCAGCAGGATCACCTGCTCGTTGCGGTCCAGGGCGGCGGCGATCTTGTGGGTCAGCGTCCTGCCGATCAGCTCGATCTTGCCCGGCTCCAACTCGCGGCGGAGATGCACCACCTGGAGCTTGGGCATGGGCAGGCCGCGGACGCGCACGGGCAGGCGGACCAGATCGTAACGCCCCTGCTGGACGTTCCGCAGCGATTCGAGCGACGGGGTGGCCGAGCCCAGGATCACCGGCGCCCCCGCCAGCGAGCCGCGCATGACGGCCACGTCGCGGCCGTGGTAGCGAGGGACGGTGTCCTGCTTGTAGGTCGGCTCGTGCTCTTCGTCGACGATGATGAGCCCCAGCTTCCGCGCGGGGGCGAAAATGGCGCTGCGCGGGCCCACCACCACGTCGGCGTGGCCCTCGCGGATCTGCTCGTAATAGAACGCCCGCTCCGCCCCGCCCAGGCCGCTGTGCAGCACGGCCACTCGCCCCAGGCGCTGGAGCAGGCGGCTGAGCGTCTGCGTGGCCAGGGCGATCTCGGGCACCAGCAGGATGGCCTGCTTGCCCGCGGCGATTACCTGGCGGATGGCGCGAACGTACACTTCGGTCTTGCCGCTGCCGGTCACGCCGTGCAGCAGCGTGACGGAAAAGCCGCCGGCGAGCTTGGCCTCCATCCCTTTCAGTACCGCCTGCTGGGCCTCGTTGAGCTCGAACGGGTCGGCCTGGGATTGCTCAGCCAGCGGCGCAATGCGGACGGGGCGGCTTTCCATGCGGATGAGGTTCCTCTCGGCCAGGCGGCGAATGCTTTCGCGGCCCGCCCCGCTGTGGTGCAGCAACGCCTCGATCGTCAGCGGCTCGATGCCCTGCCTGGCCGCCTCGTACAGCTCGTCCAGGACGCTCTTCTGGCGCGGCCCCAGGCCGCCGGGCCAGTCCCTGCGCTGGCTGGTCAGGAAGGCGACCATCTCGCTGCGGCTGGCATGCTTGCCGACAGCGGAGGGGATCATCGCCGCCAGCACCATGCCCGGCGGCGTCAGGTAGTATTGGCTGATCCACTGCCCCAGCTTCCAGAGCCCCGGGTCGAACTGGCTGGCCTCGTCGAGCACCTCCGCGACGGCCTTGAGCTTGTGCGACCCCGGCGGGCGATCCAGTTCCGCGACGAAGCCCAGCGTGGCCCGGTCGCCCTTGCCGAAGGGCACCCGCACCCGCTGGCCGATGGAGGGCTCGCCCAGCGTCGCCGGCCAGAGGTAGTCGAAGGTCCGCCAGACGTTGGCCGAAATGGCCACGCCGACGACCCGCCGCGCGCCGGGCGGCGCCGCGTCCTGGGCCTCCGCGGTCACCTGGGTCTGGAACAGGCTCTTCATGCCGGCGATACTAACGCCACGGGGCCAAACTTGGCAACGATTCAAGCCGGATGCCGTGGTCGCGGCGTTTGCGGCCACGATGCAGCTAACGACCATCAGGCGCGGAGGTAGCGGCAGCTGCGAGTCTTATTGCTATTCCCTCCCACAGCGGCTAACCTTTACAATCCACGGAAGGACGAGCAAAGGTCAGAAACAGGAGTCAATGCTTATGTCGAACATACCGGCCGGCGACGCGAATACCCACGAGGCCCCACTGGCCAGGAGCAAGGTCCTGGTGGTGGATGACAACGCCCAGAACCTTGAGCTGCTGGTGGCCTACCTCGACTCGCTGGACTGCGAGGTCATCACGGCCGTCGACGGCATCGGCGCGCTGGAAAAGGTCCGCGGCGACAGTCCCGACCTGATCCTGCTGGACGTGATGATGCCGCGGATGAGCGGCTTCGAGGTCTGCCGCAAGCTCAAGAGCGAGCCGGGCACGCGCGACATCCCGATCATCATGGTCACGGCCCTCAACGAGCTTGGGGATATCGAGCGCGGCGTGGAAAGCGGCACCGACGACTTCATCACCAAGCCCGTCAACCGCCTGGAACTGACCACGCGCGTCAAGAGCCTCCTCCGCGTCCGTCACCTGAAGAACGAGTTGGAACGCACGCTGGCCTACCTCAATGACATGGACACCGAGGCCGAACGCGCCCAGTCCTAGGTATCCTCAACGCCAGCATCTTTGGAACATTGCCCCGGCCTGGGGTGGTTAGGGAACCAGACTCTATGAAAACACTCAGCGGGAAAGCGGTTCTGGCTATTGTGCTGGTCGGGGCATTGTGGGGCATTTCGTGCCAGTCCAGCAAACCGGCGGTCGTGCAGAACAGTTCGCCCTCCGCCGGCGGAGCCACCGCCACGGCGCCCGCGGACAAGGCCCCAGCGGCTGCGGCCAAGGCCTCTGCGGTCGTCGTCGATCACCTGCCCAACGGCATGACCGTGATCGTCAAGCCCTACCGCGCCGTGCCCGTGGTCACCGTGCGGGCCTACGTCCGTACCGGCACGCTGTACGAGGGGCCGTGGCTTGGCGCCGGCATCAGCCACCTCACCGAGCACCTGGTGGCCAGCGGCGCCGAGGGATTGACCGACGCCCCGCCCGCACCCGGCGCGACCCCCAAGCCGGACCGCGTGGCCATCATCGGCGGGCAGTGCAACGCCTACACCTCGATGGACCACACCTGCTATTACATCTCCGCCGCGGCCAGCAAGGCCGACGATTGCATCGACCTGATCGCCGACTGGATGGCCCGGCCGGACTTCGACAAGAGCGACTTCACCCGCGAACACGGCGTGGTGCAGCGTGAACTGGAGATGGGCAAGGACGACCCGGGCCGCCAGCTTGCCTACGCGCACATGGCCAACGTTTTCCTGACCCACCCCGCCGCCGTGCCGGCCATCGGGTTCGAGGCCCCGCTGTCCAAGCTGACCTTCGAGGACATCCAGGCCTATCACAAGCTGCGTTACGTCCCCGAGGCAATGGTCTTCGTGGTCGTCGGCGACGTTGACCCGCAGGCCGTGCTGGCGCAGGTGCGGAAGGCCTTCGCCGACTTCCCAGCCACCCGGATGCCCAGCTTCGACATCCCGCCCGTTCCGCCCATCGTGGGCGTGCGTCGCGTGGTCAAGGTCCAGGCGGCCCTGAAGGAAACGCTCGAAGAATGCAGCTTCCCCGCCATCCCCCTGCTGCACCCGGACCTTTATGCCCTCGACGTGCTGAGCACGCTGCTGGGCGAGGGTTCCTCCAGCCGGCTGATCGACCGCGTCCAGCGCCAGCAGAAGCTGGTGACCGACATCTCCACCAGTTCGTGGACGCCCGCCTGGGGGCGCGGCGTGTTCTCGGTTTCCATGCGGGCCGAGCCGGGCAAGATCGACGCGGCGGAGAAGGCCGCCCTGGCAGAGTTCAAGAGCATCATCGACAGCGGCGTGAGCAAGGATGAGCTTGAGCGAGCCAAGCGGCAGAAGGTGGCCGAATTCGTCCACGCCCAGCAGACGGTGGAGTCGCAGGCCGGCACGCTGGGCAGCGACTATCTCAGCACCGGCGACCTGAACTTCTCCCGCGACTACACCGACAAGATCCAGGCCGTCACCGCCGAGCAGATCCGCGACGCGGCCCGGAAGTATTTCAACTTCGACAACATGGTCATCACCCGCCTGGTGCCCCCGGCCGGCGGGCAGGCGGAGTCGGCCGCCGCCACCCACACCGAGAAGACCGCAGCCACCGCCTTCACCATGCCCAACGGCCTGCGCGTGGTCCTCCAGCCTGTCCAATCCGGCGACTCGGCGGGCCTGGTCTCGATGGCGTTTGTCACCGAGGGCGGGCTGCTGCTGGAAACCGACGCCACCAACGGCATCGGCTCGCTGATGACCGACCTATGCACCAAGGGCACGCCCAGCCTGTCCGCCCAGGAGATCGCCGAGTTCTTCGACAGCGCCGGCGGCTCGCTCAAGGGCGAGTGCGGCAACAACGCCTTCTATTGGCAGGCGACGGTGCTGGATGACAGCTTCAAGCGGGCGTTGGAGATCTTCAGCGACGTGGTCTGCCGCCCCACCCTGGCAGCCAAGGAACTCGACACCCGCCGCCCCCTGCACCTGGCCGCCATCGCCCAGGTCGATGAGCAGTGGCAGAGCCAACTCTTCAAGTTCTGCCGCCAGCAATTCTTCACCAACTCACCCTACGGCATGCTGCCCTCCGGCAAGACGGCGGTCGTCAAGGCCGCCAGTGTCGAGCAGGTCCGCCAGCACTACCGCAAGAGCCTGCTGGCCGGCGGGAGCGTGTTGACAATCTACGGCCACTTCGACCCCGCCGTCGCCCGCACAGCCGTCGAGCGGCTCTTTTCCGACGTGCCCAGCGGCCGCCTGGCCGTGGTCTCGCCGCCCGAACGCGTCGTTGAGGCCAAGGGCGAGACGCACCTGCTCAAGACCGCCAACAAGGTGGCTGGCATTATGGTGGCGTCGCCGGGCATGAAGGTTTCCAACATCGACGACCGCGTGGCCATCGACGTCCTGGACACTCTCATCAGCGGCTTCCACCTGCCCGCCGGCTGGCTGCACAAGGACCTTCGCGGCAGGCAACTGGTCTACGTCGTGCACGCCTACAACTGGCCGGGCCTGGCGCCGGGTGCGTTTTTCACCTATGCCGCCTGCCGGCCCGATAACGCCTCGCAGGTGGTGGATATCATTCACCGCGATCTGCGGAAGGCGTCGGATTATCTTCCGTCGCAGAAGGATCTGGATCAGGCGGTCAACACCATCCTGACGGCTGAGCAACTGGAGAATCAGTCCATTCCATCCCTGGCCATGAGCGCAGCCCTGGATGAACTGTACGGCCTGGGCTACGACTACCGCTGGAAGATGGAGTCCCGCTATCGCAGCCTCAAACCCGAGGACATCCGCCAGGTCGGCAGGAAATACCTCAGCGGCCCGTATGTCACGGTGGTGACCAGCCCGCTGGGCAACGAGGCGCTCCAGGCGCCTGCCTCGCAGCCGACATTGACGACCGCCCCGACATCTCAGGAGACAGACAGTGCCGAATAACGACGATCTGCTGGCCCTTCCGGTAGGACAATTCATCGACGCCATTGCCGCCAAGACGCCCACCCCCGGCGGCGGAAGCGTCGCGGGCGTGGTCGGCGCGATGGCCGTGGCCCTGGCGGAAATGGCCCTGAACTTCACGCAGGGCAAGAAGAAGTACGCCAAGCACGAAGAGTTCCACGCCCACCTGGCCGCGCGGCTGAGGAAAATGCGAGGGATGTTCCAGGACCTGGTAGCCGATGACATCTCCGCCTACGGCCTCTACCAGGAAACCACCCGCCGCGAAGACGGGCCCGAAAAGGACACCGCCATGCAGTTGGCCCTAGCCGCGGCGATCGACGTGCCTCGCGAGGCGGCCAAGCTGTCGCTGGCGTTGCTGGAGGATCTCCAGGCCTTCGCCGACAAGTGCAGTCCGTACCTCATCAGCGACCTGGCCGCCGCGGCTGCGCTGGCCGCCGCGACCGCCCGCCTCAGTGACTATAATGTTCGGGTCAACGTCCCGCAGGTGGCCGACGCCGCCGGGGCCGACGAGGTCCGCCGCTCTTCGGCCGACGACCTGGCCAAGGCCGGCCAGTTACTAACGAGCATCGAACAATCCATCGGGAAGCACCTTCAGTAGCATGGCCAAGGAATACAACATCGCCAAGCCCCACTGCCTCTGCCAGGGATGCAACCGCCAGATGCCGCCGGGCGAAAAATTTGTCGCCACCGTTCGCGAGTCCGCCGACGGCGAGGATTACGTTCGCGAGGATTTCTGCGCCGCCTGCTGGGAAACGACCCGCGAGCAGCGCGTGCCCTCGCTCCTGGGCAGTTGGCAGGGCCAGGTTTCCCCGCCGGCCGAGAAGAAGAAGGTCTTCATCGACGACGACCTGCTGGTCAACTTCTTCGCCCGCCTCGCGCAGAGCGACACCGCCGCGGCGGTCAACCTGCGGTTCGTGCTGGCCCTGATCCTGATGCGGAAGAAACTGCTCATCTACGACCGCATGGAAAAGCTGCCCGAAGACCAGGAAGTCTGGCTGATGCATTTCAAGGGCAGCCAGGAAGCCCAGCAGGTCATCAACCCCAACCTCAACGAGGAGAAGATCGCGGAGGTCAGCGGGCAATTGGGACAAATAATGGAGGGGCAGCTATGAAGCGTTCATCTCCGGCCAAAATGCTTGCCGTGCTTGCAGCCGCGGTCGCCTGCATCGCCGCCGGCTGCGGCGCGTCGGCCTGTCCGAAGACCGCTCTCAGCCGCGAGCAACTGGTCAGGCAGTACAATGCCAACTCCGCCGGCGTGCCGCGCCTCTGGGCCCGCGTCCGCATCGATATGAACCTGACTGATGCCGACGGCAAGAGTGTGCAATGGGGCTCGTCGCTGGGCAGTCCCAACGGCCTGCTGCTCCTGGCCAAGGACGGCGCGTCGCAACAACCGGGGTTTCTTCTTTGCGGCACGATGCCCGGCGGGAACGAACTGTTCCGCATGGGCGCCAGCAGGAGCGAGTCCCTCTACTATCTCTGGTACAACGCCGGCAACAATCGTCGCGCGTGGCTGGGCCAGACCGAACTGGCCGGCGCGCCGGGCATCGATATCCCGCTGGACCCCACGCAACTGCTGGGTGTCCTGGGCGTGACGGACTTGCCCACGGACTTCACCACGCTGCCGACGGTGGCCCTGACCTTCAGCACCAGCCCCTGTGCGTACGTGCTGACCTACGTGGATCGCCAGCCGCTGACCGGCCAGATTCTCTTCCGGCGGGAGGTCTACCTCCGCTGGAGCGACACGGAGCCGCCCCGGCCGTTCCTGGTCAACATCTTTGACAACGACGGCCGGCGGGTGATGACCGCCACGCTCAAGGACTACAAGAGCGTCGCAGGCGCTCCGGCCTCCACGATCATGCCCAGCGACATTCAGATCGCCTGGCCGCAGAGGAAGAGCAGCCTGCACCTGGTCCTGTCGGAGATGAGCAGCGCCCACGCCTGGGACGATGGCCAACTGTTGTTCCGGGCCAATCTGCCCCCCGCCATCACCGGCGACCAGATCATCGAGGTGGACAAGAACCTTGCGGCCCCGGGGGGCAAGTAGTGAGACAGACGGTCAGCCGATTTCTTGCGATGGCCTTGGCGCTGGGCGCGGTACTTTCCAGCGCGGCCCCTGCCCAACAGCAGATCCTCAGCGGCGGCGAGAAGGCCTTGTGGCTGATCCGCTGCAATAGCGAGGGCAAGTCCTTCGACCTGGTGGTGCGGCCTGAGGGCGGGCGGTGGCAGTGGGTGGGCAAGGAACTGGGCGGCGAGGTGGCGGCGGCGCAGGCCTCGGCCGACAATCTGCACGTGGCCTTCCGCTCAGGCGAGTATTTCATCTACGCCATCCCCCCCGCCGACGGCATTCCGGGCCTTCGCCTGCCCGTCGGGCCGGTGGCGATGTGCTACGGCAAGAACTTCGGCCCCTCGACCGTGCCGGCCCTGGTGGCCATCGCGCCGCGCAGCCCCCTGTCGATGCGGGCCGATACGATGGCGACCACCCAGGCGACCACCGCCTCGGCGCCGACCCAGCCGGCCCACGCACTTAAGCCGCCGCTGGATGTCATCCAGTACGTCGGCGAGAAATGGGAACACCTCACCACCCTGACCGGCGTGCCGAGTGAGTCCTACGCGAAGCTTCACGTCGCCATCGTCGACTCGGCCTTGTATGTCCTGGTCGGCGGGCCGGAAAACCGGTTGATGGCCTGGAAGGAAGACAAGTGGCGCGATCTGCCGCTTTCGGACTCCCTGGCCAAGGCCACCGTGGTCGGCATGACCGCGATGGAGGACAAGCTGGCCATCGTCTCAGCCCGCCCCACCGGCTCGGGCCAGGAAGTCCGCCTGGCCATCTCGGTCTTCAGCGCCGCGGCTGGGATGCTGCCTGAGCAGTCCGTGGCCCGCGACGCCAAGGCCGCCCGCTGGCCGGCGGGCAGCATCGTCGCCGCCTCGCGACTGGCCGACAAACTCGCCATCCTCTGGCGCGACGGCAACGCCCTCAAGCTGGCCACCTGCAGCCCCGCCACCGGACAGTTGGACCCGACGGAGGATGTGGCCATCCTCAACCAGCCTCCCAGCGACCAACTGAGCCTGCAGGTGCAGGGCTACTTCATGGGCGCCGTCCTGCTGCTGACGCTGCTGATCCTGTTCATGGTCAAGCCGCAGTCGGTTCCCAAGCCCTTCTCGCTGCCGGCCAACATGCTGCCGGGCCCCCTGCTGCGCCGCATGCTGGCGATGATCATCGACCTGTTCCCCTTTCTCCTGGCCTGCTCGCTGGTCATGACCTTCGTGCTGCCCATGACGCCCGAGGAACTCTCGGCCCTGCTGACCGACGTGTTCAATAAGCAGCGGGACTACCCGCTGGCCATGGTCCTCTCGACCATCGGCATGATGTGCGCGTACCTGGTCTACTGCATCATCATGGAAAAACGCCTCGGGGCCACGCTGGGCAAGAAGCTGATGGGCCTGCGAGTGGTCGGCGACGACGGCCAGGCCCCCGGCCTGCGTGAAGTGAGCCTGCGGAACCTGCTGAAGGTCATGGAATTGGCCTGGATTCCCCTGATGGTCCTGGTGCCCCTGCTAACCCGCTACCGCCAGCGCCTCGGCGACATCATCGCCCGCAGCGCCGTGGTGGATGCCCGCACGGGCCAGGCCCCACAGAACAAGCCCCCAGCCGGCGAAGACGACGACCGGAACGCCCCGCCCTGGCAGCAATAGACGTCAGATGACGCATGGACGGACTAATGTTTTGTGACATCTGTGATCTGATAGGTGCCTGATCTGATAGGTGCCACGGCTGCGTCGTATGCAGCCGTGCGCGGCCCCGACACTGCTGTAAACACCTACCTGCTGCGGGCAGGCGCCGCGCGACCACGCCACCGCGCCCGACTGCTTCTTTTCAAGGGCCGAAGGGCCCGACGGAACGATAGCCGGGGCCGTGAGGCCCCGGAAAGCGCCCCCCTTCTCGCTCAAGCCCCGAAGGGGCGTCGGGAGTCACCATCGCCCGCATCTTCTCCTGCGCCCCTTCGGGGCTTGTCGCCAATAGCGTCCGTTTCTGGGGGCTGACGCCCCCGGCTAACATTCCCGCGTCCCTTCGGGACTAAGAACGCCACCGAGATTCCACGTGGTCGCAAACGCCGCGACCACGGCACCCGCTCTACTTCGCCGCTTCGGCAGCGGCCGTCATCGGCGGGGCCAGCAGCCGGCCCTCCTGCAACTGCTTGAGCTTGAGCAGCAGGACGGCGGTGTGCAGCTGAATATCCGCGTCGTACTGGCGCACCAGCTCGTTGCGAAGCTCCTGCGGGTCGATCTCATGAAGCAGGTCGGTCTTGGCGCGGATGTCCAGCCACCGCCGCGTCTGGCGGGGTGTCATGTTGAGTTCCACGTCGGGGTCCACGCCCCAGTCCTTCTGGCCGTTGCGCTTGTGCACCAGGCGGCCGGAGGGAAGGTAATAGTACGCGGTCGTCAGTTTCAGCACGGCCCGCTGGTAGCGGATCGGAATGACGTTCTGCACGCTGCCCTTGCCGAAGCTCCGCTGGCCCACGACGATGCCGCGGCTCCAGTCCTTCAGGGCGCCCGAGAGAATCTCCGCCGCCGAGGCGCTGGTATTGTTGACCAGCACGATCAGGTCGCCGTCGAGATACTTCCCACCCGGCTCGGCGTTGATCGCCTGTCGCGGGGTCTGCCGGCCCTCGGTGGACACCAGCCGGCCGATCTTGAGGAACTCATCGGCCACTTCCGTCGCCGAACGCAGCAGCCCGCCGGGATTGAACCGCACGTCGAGAATCAGGCTCTTAACGCCTTGCTCGCTGAGCTGGGCCAGGGCCTGGTCGATGTCGCCCGGCGTCTGCTCGCTGAACTGCATGATGCGTATGTAGCCGACCTTGCCCTCGCCGTTGAGGGTGTAGTCCCACTGCCCGTCGGCCTTGCGCTGCCAGCCGCGGACGCTGCCGATGTTGATCTCCTCGCGCGTCAGGGCCACGTCGAAGGGCTCGACCCGCCCGGCCCGCTTGATCCGCAGCACGACCTTGGTGCCCTTCTCGCCGGTGATCATCCGCATGAGTTTCTCGATGCCCAGATCCTCGGTCGCCCGGCCGTCCACCGCCAGCACCAGGTCGCCGCTCTTGATGCCCGCCTTGAAGGCCGGCGTGTCGGCCGCCAGCGGCGTGACCACCTTCAGCGGTTCGCCCGGCTCCTTGGTGATCTGGACGCCGATGCCGTAATAGTGGCCCATGGTCTGCTTCTCGAAGTCCGCCACGTCGTGCGGCCAGATCATCGCGGAGAAATCGTCCAACTCGTCCATGAAACCGTCGACCAGTTCCACCACCAGCACTTCGGTCGGCACGCCGATGGTCCGCTCCGAGGATCGCAACACGTTGTTCATCGCCAGCGTCAGGTCGAGGTGGTCAACCCGCTCCCGGCCGTCCAGGGCGGCCAGTTGCTCGTCGATGTCCTTGACGAAAGCGTCACGCTTGGCCGGATCGGCCAGGCCGGGGAAACTGTCAGCCGCCTGGGGCGTCTGGGCCAGCACCTTGGCGGCCAGCAGCGCCCCGCGGGTGAGCTTGCGATAGTCCACCGCGGTGACGTAGTGGGTGTCCAACTGCGAAATGGCCTTCTCGGCCATGTCCGAATCCACGCCTTCAACATACTCCTGCCAGGTCGGTTCCTGATCGGCCGGCTTGGTCTCGGCCGCGCTGTCCTCCTCGGGCTTTTCCTTCCCGTAGAGTCTCAGCACGCGCACATGGCGGCGCACCTGCTTGAGCATGCTCTTGTAATGTTCGTTGGTCTCATCGATGCTGTCCAGGCCGGCGTAGACCGTCAGCGCGTCAGACCACTGGGCGTCCTTGATGAACTCCTCGCCGCGTTTCTCCAGGTCCTTTATCAAGGCCGTGTACCAGCCCTGCTCGGTGATCTTGTCCTTGGGCGACGCAACATTCTTGGCCATGCGGGCCCGCAGCATCGCCTCCCGCCAGGGCTTGTCGCTGGTCAACTGGGCCAGGTCGGCCAGGTCTTCTCCCAGCGGATCCTCCAGGGCCTTGAGGGCCTTGGCGGCGGCCTTTCGCGACGACGCGCTGGACGGGTCCACCTCCACCCACACCTGCTTGCAGGCCTGCATCCGCTGGGCCAGCGAAGCGACGGTCTTCTCGACAAGCTCGGTATACTGCCCCTGCGTCTCGGGCAGGAGCTTGACCAGTTCCGCCAGGGCGGTGGCGGCCTGACCGTATTCCTTGATCGACTTGGCCTTGATCTCGTCGCCATTGTCGCGGGCGATGTCTTCCAGCGTCTCGCTGTTGCCGGCGCGGGTCAGGGCCGTCATCACGTCCCGGGCCTTGTCCTGCAACTTCTTGTCAACTTTGGCCGCGGCGAGCTTGGGCTGGTAGGCCTCGGAGATAACGCCCCATCCCACCCGCTCGACGGCGGCGGCATACTCAGCCGCGCGAACGGCCTCGGCCTTGCCGCAATAGGTGCGGTAATTGGCCAGCAGACCCTGGGCCGTCGAAACCTGCGCATCGTTGGGCGCCAGCGTGGCCGCCGTGGCAATGGTCGAGGCAGCCTCGTCAAAACGCCCCGCCACCGCCTGCTCGATCCCTAACGCCAGGAGCACCCGGGCCTTCTCGGCGTCCTGGGCGGCAACGGCGCTTGTCGGATTCGTTGTGGCCGTAGCGCCCAAGGCCGGGGCCAGGCAGACCGAAAGACAAAGGGCAACACCCAAGGCAAGTCGACGGGCCAACGCAAGTTCTTTCACGCGTTTCTCCAGATAAACACAGTTCGACAGCTTTAATTACTGCGGGGAAAGCCAAACAGTTCTCGCCATTATAGTGGAAGCTCCACCCCGGAGTCCAATCCCAAGGGGAGTTCAGAACGTAGCATGGGCATCTTGCCCGTGAGACTTGGTTTTGAGATAGCTTCTAAGGGGAGCGAGCGGCCCGGCAACGGAATCCTTCCGACGCGCAACCCATGTGGACAAAGGCATGGCTGAACGTCAACCACTGGATTACCTTCGGGATATCTTTGAAAAAATCTCCAGGCATAATGAAAAAGGCAGTAAAATAAGTTGCTACCGGCTCGGCCGCGAAGGTCGCAGGGGCCGCCAGAGAAAGCCAGGCGCACGCTGAGACGAGATCGGCGCCACATTGGAGCTTAACGCATGTATCGATCGCAGATTAAGGTGGTTGACTGCACGGTCCGCGACGGCGGGCTGGCCAATAACTCCCATTTCGAGCTGGATACCGTTCGGGCTGTGTACAAAGCCTGCTGCGAGGCCGGCGTGAACTATGTCGAACTGGGATACCGCAACAGCACCAAGATGTTCTCCCCCAAGGAGTACGGCCCGTGGCGGTTTTGCGATGAGGAATCGCTCAAGAGAGTCATTGACGGCATCGACCCGCGCGAGACCCAGATTTCCGTCATGCAGGACTCGCACAAGGCCTGCCTGGATGACGTGCTGCCCAGGGACAAGTCCGTGGTGGACATGATCCGCGTGGCCACGTACGTCAAGGATATCGACAAGGCGATCCTGTTCGCCAACAACGCCACCGACAAGGGCTACAAGGCCACGATCAACATCATGGCCATTTCGCACGAGGGATCGCCCTTTCTCGACGAGGCGCTACAGCAGATCGAGGAAGAGACCAAGGTTCTGGCCGTTTACGTGGTCGACAGTTTCGGCGCCCTCTACAGCGAGACCATCCATTACCTGGTCGAGAAGTTCCGCATGTACCTCAAGACCAAGGAAGTGGGAATCCATGCGCACAACAATCAGCAACTGGCCTTCGCCAACACGATCGAAGGCGTCATCCGGGGGGCGAACTATGTTGACGGCACGCTGTACGGCCTGGGGCGCGCAGCCGGCAACTGCCCGCTGGAACTGCTGCTGGGGTTCCTGAAGAATCCGAAATACAACCTGACGCCTGTTCTGGACGTGATCGGCAAGAACATCATCCCCCTACAGGAAAAGATCGAATGGGGCTACACGATCCCGTACATGCTGGCCGGCGTGCTGGACCAGCACCCCGAAGCGTCCATGAAATGGGTTGAAGGCGGCGGACCGAACAAGCACAACTACGTCGAGTTCTACAAACAGGTCACCGAGACGCCGGAACAGTAACCTGGCCCGAAAACTTCTCTCGGTGTGTGGCACAGGCTTTCCAGCCTGTGCGAGGCACGCGAGACATTGCGTCAGGGACGCCTGATATTCAGGAGTCTATCCCTGTTCCAGGATGGACATGGCCTTGGCGGGGTCATCGACCTTGAAGACGGCTGCGGCCTTGGCGTCCGAGGCAATCGCGGTGCAGTAGGCGTAGGTGACGTTGATGTTCTTGTCGGCAAGTGTCTTGGACGCGGCGGCAAAGGCGCCCGGCGCGTTGCCCAGTTCCAGGACCAGGACCGGCGTCTCGGTCCAGCGGTCGTGCGCGGTGGACAAAACCGACCGTGCCTTCTCCGGGTCGTTGCACACCATCCGAAGCATTCCATGGTCCCCGGAATCCATCAGCGATAATGCCGTCATGTTGACCTTCGCGGAGGCCAGGGCCCCCGTGACCGCCGCCAACACGCCTGGCTTGTTCACCACAAACACCGAGAACTGTGTCTCTACTCGCATCGATTCGTCCCTTCGCTCTTGGGGTCGTCGAGATTTTACCCCGTCAGGCCGGACCTGTCTATCCCAAGAATCACAGCATCACTTGTCACAGGCCCAAGGGGGCGTTATCTTCACCCTCATGTCCACGCGTCCTTCGCTTGAAGACATGCTCACTCAGCTCAAGCAGATCCGCCTCCAAGGCAGTTCGCCGGCAACTCTGGCCGCCCTTCAGAAGGCGCTGGGCAGCGGAGTGAGCCTGCTGGTTGCCAAGGCGGCGGAGATCGCCGCGGAGTTCGAGGCCCAACCGTTGAGCGATGCGCTGGACGGGGCCTTCGCCCGTTTCATGAAGAATCCCCTCCGATCAGACAAGGGCTGCCAGGCCAAGACGGCCGTGGTGGACGCGCTCTACCGGATCGGCGCTTGCAGTGCGGATGTGTACCTGCGCGGCATCGGCCACGTGCAGATGGAACCTTCCTACGGAGGCCCGGTCGACACCGCAGCCAAGCTGCGAGGCTTGTGCGCACTGGGCCTGGCGAGAATGAACCACCCCGAGACGATGAATGAACTGGCCCGCCTCCTTGCCGACCCGGAGCCGGATGCTCGAATCATGGCAGCCAGGGCCCTCGCTTACGCCGGCGATGCGCGCGGCGAGCCGCTGCTGCGGTACAAGGCGCATCTCGGCGACAATGATTCACAGGTTCTCGCCGAGTGCTTCCTTGCCCTGCTGCGCCTCTCGCCGCAGACGTCGCTGGACTTTGTAGCCGCGTATTTGGAGTCCGGCCATGCCGACCAGGTCGAAGCGGCCGCCATGGCGTTGGGTGAATCACGGATGCCCCAAGCCCTGCCGCCGCTGCAGACCGCCTATGGCCGCACCGCCGACGGGGACACCGGCCAGGCCCTCCTGATTGCCATTGCCTCCTTGCGTTCTGACAGCGCCGTTGATTTCCTGCTGGAACAGTTGAAAGATGCCCGGCGCCAGACGGCAGAGGCCGTCCTTGCGGCGTTGGCAACGTTTCGACATGACCAGGCCATTCGCGTGCGGGTCTGCGATAGTGTCGATCAGCGGCATGACCGCCAATTGACCGAAGCGTTCCGAGCGTGCTTTGGTGTGTGACAGTTCCGTCTCAAAGAGACCTCTGTGGTAGGATAACCTGATGCTGGTTCGACTGAATCTGCCCGATGTCCTGCCTCCTGCCCCGCCGGAGGTGGCGAGTTTCATCCTCGACGCCCAGTCGCGGATCGATGCGTTCATCGAAACTCACCTGACCGAACCGATCCACGCTTTCGTCCCCAGCGACTTCCCGCTCATCTACGGCGCCCTGCGCCACGTGGTCAACGAGCATCTGGCGCCCGGGCCGCTGTTCTGCGAATGGGGCAGCGGCGCCGGCGTGGTCGCCTGCCTGGCCGCGATGGTCGGCTTGGACGCCTGCGGCATCGAGTTCGAGGCCGATCTGGTGGAGCTCTCGACCCAGTTGGCGCGGAACTACCACGTGGATGTCAGTTTTTACCACGGCAATCTCGTTCCCCACGGCGGGCAGAGGATCGCCGACGAGGTCGAGGAATTCGAATGGCTGGCCGCCGGCGGGCCCGACCCCTACGAGAAGATGGGCCTGGAGGTCGACGACTTCGACATGGTTTTCGCCTACCCCTGGCCGGGCGAGGAACACGTGATCGAACGACTCTTCGATCGCTTCGCCTCCGACGGCGCCCTGCTGCTGACCTACAACGGCGGCGAGGGCGCTCGCCTGTTTCGCAAGCGTTCATCCAGGCCTATGGCGTAGGGCAGGCGCGGCGCAGCCGCAGCGTTTATCGCCCTGCCCGCTCACCCCTTGCCTGCTATGTCGAACGCGATCAGGTGGCCTTTGAGCCCGGCGAACTGGAACTTGACGATGGGCGTGGCCCGGGCATTCTCGCATTCCAGCGTGTAAGTGATCTTGAGAATGTCCTCGACGGGATCGTAACTCTCCGACTTGAACACGATCGACTGGACCTTGCCCGCCTTCTCGCTGTTGGTCTTGACCAGGGCCGTCAGTTGCTCCAGCGGCATCTTCTGCTGGAGGGCCGGGTGCATCATCGCGAAGGCCTCCTGGGGCCGATTGCTGAGGAAGTCCGTCAGGAATACCTTGCCCCGCTCCTGGTAGAGTTGCGTGCCGGCGGGGCCTGTGAACCAGATGTTCGGAATCTTGTCGGAGGTGACGTGGAACTTCACAATCTTTCCATCGTGCAGGACAAGCTCCGACTGGGCCTGCCCCTTCTCGAAGTTGACCTTCCCGCTGCTTTGGGTCACGGAGACGCCGTTCTCGTATTTCGAGGAGGTATCAAACTCCGTCTTGCTCAGCCCCTTGTAGGCCCCGAGGTTGGCCTTCACCGCCGCCATCCATTGCGACAGGACCGGTTCGTCCACCTCATCCTTCAGCGCCGGAGCGAACAGGGCAGTCACCTGCGTGGGCTCGCCCGACGAGACGGCGGTGAAGAACTGATCCTGGACCTTGCCCCCTGACGCGCCGGCCCATATCAGGATCGCGACAAATCCGACGATGACGACCAGGAACAGAACGCCCAATACCATCAGCACCTTTTTCATGGGATGCTCCTTCTTGTTCGCATTGACCTGTCTGGGGCCTTGTGACGAACCATTCTACCCTGCCGCGCCCCATCGCGGGCGGCAAGGGTCGCCTCTGGCAACAATATCAGTGTTTTGCGACTACCGCCAGCGGGCCGTTGGAGGGCCCTTCGACCGCCTCGTAGCCGACGGCGTCCTGGAGCCTTCGCCTGGCCGGGCCTGACAGGCCCGCGCCCAGGGCCGCGTTCAACGTCGCGCCGGTGGTGCGGTAGCTGATCTCAAAGTTCTTGATGATGGCATGGTGTATCCGCCACAGCACCGGCGGGACCAGGATGCTGTGGCGATCGATGTCGATGACCCATCGTCGCGGGTCGCCCAGGAACTTCTCGTAGCGGCGCAGGACCGCCGGGCGGATCTCCGCCGCCTCGAAGGGCTTGTCGCTCAGCTCGGCCCGATGCAGCCGAACCGACGGGGCAGCCGCCACCACGCGCCAATCGTCATCCAGGGCCAGAATCATGTCGATCTGGGACAGCGTCCGCTCCTTGCCGTCCACCACAAAAGGCCACTCCTCCAACTGGGCCGGCGTCGGCTCGTCGCGGTACTTGCCCATCACCACCAGTTTGAGTTCCCAGGCCATGCGGGCGTTGTACCAGTAGGCCAAGCGGTCCTCGCTCGATGGGAACAGCGCCGGCTGCGTGTCGGGGCCGCAGGCGGCAAGCTTCTTGACCTGGGCGTCCAGAAGGTCGGAGCACTTGGCGGCCGCATCCAGATCGAGCAGCCCGTCGGAGTTGACGCAGCGATGCAGGACGGCGGCCAGATCGGCAAAATCGGCAGAGGGTTTGACACCGGCCGTGTCGAGGCGGACCATCGGCGGCGCGCAGCCGCCCAGGGCGGCCAGGGCGACCGTGGCGGCAGTGAGCATCAAAAGCGTGTGAGCGGGTCTGAACATTCGAGTGATTGTACAGATGCGAGCCGACGCCGCAACGGGCAGCCGTGGAAAAGCGAGATCTTCCCTACACCGTCAGGTCCAGGCCGGCCTTCATGACTTCCCGCAAGACGACCGTGGCGTAGCAGCCGGAGGGCGCGGCGAAAGCCAGTTCCAGAAACGATCCGTGCTGGTCGCTGCCCCCTGTCAGGGCCACCTGTCGCAACGGAAAACGAAGGGCCCGCCGCCCGCCCTTGATCTTCAGGGTTCCCACGCGGCGGAAGTCTTCGAGGTCCACTTGCCAGCGGGCCAGGGCCTCCTGCTCGATCTGCCCCATCTCCCCGCCGGCCAGGTTCCCGCGATAGCCGGCGATGGGCCCGGTGGGGCTGATCTCGAAGTGATCGGCTCGCGCCTGCTCCGCCGCAACGTCCTGAACGCTGAATACGCCGCCGCTGTCTTCCTTCTGGGCCAGGTCCCCCGCCAGCACGCGATCGATCGTCCCGATGCGCCGGGTGAGCACCTCGTTGAAGATCGCGCTCTGGAAGGCGGAGACGTAAAGCCGCCGCATTCGCTTGTCGATGGCTGCGATGGCCGGCCCGGGTCGCTTGCCCCGTTTGTAGGCTGAGAGCGCCCGGCGTTCATTGAAATAGTGCCTCGGCCACCGCTGGAGGGCCCGGTCGAAGTAGCCCGCGTCGAACGCGTCGCGCGCCGCCCGGCAATCGGGCGGGTCGCCCTCAGCCGATTGGCCCAAATAGAGACTGACGAATCCGTCCAGGTCCCCCTTGACCAGCGCCCGCCCAAGCTGGGCCGTCTCGCCGCGGGCGCCGAACCGCTGGGCGCCAAAATAATTGGGCACGCCCCGGCGCGCAAGCACGTCCAGAACGGCCTGGGCCGGGGCCAACTGCTCCGGCCCCACGCCGCGAAGGCGGATAATGAAACGGTTGCCCGCCAGGTGCCCGGGGCGAAGCTTGTTCCCGTGTCGAGCCAGGACCGTAACGCTCATCTGGCTGTCGCGATAGGCCGCCAGGCGGTGGGCGTCGGCATGCTCCAGGCTCATCGTCTGGCTGGTGACGGCCTGGGCGTCCTTGAGTCCCGCCACGCCGATCTCCGGCGGTTGCACGCCCATGTGGCGGGCCAGGCGATCGACGGCTGCGGGCGTGGGAATGCCGGTCTTGGTGACGCGGAAATACAGGTGGTCGCCCTGCCCGCACGGCTCGTACAGCGGGATTTCCTCGACGCGGAAGTCTTCGACCCTCTCCTTGAGCCGCCCGCCGATGCCCGGAAGGTCGGCCGTCAGGTAAGGCAATGTCTCGATCGTCGTCATGGACTATTCCATCAGCCTGGCCACTGGACCTCGCCCTCGCCGGCGTGGTGGTTGGCCCATCGCGACAGGGTAAAGAGCAGGCTGCTGAGGCGGTTGACGTATTGCAGGACCGCCGGCGGCAGTTGCATCCCGCCGTCGCAGGCGCGGACGATGTCCCGCTCGCAGCGCCGGCAGATCGTGCGGGCCAGGTGCAGCCGGCATGCCAGCTCGCTGCCGCCGGGGATGACAAAGTGCCGCAGCTCCGGCAAGGCCGACCAGATGCGATCGATCTGCTTTTCCATGCGGACGATGGCTGATTCGTCCAGCGGTTTGTGGGGGTCGCTGCCGGTGCCTGCGGCGGCGACGTTGGCCCCCACCGCCAGCAGTTCGCCCTGCACGGGCGACAGGGCCGCGAGGGTCTCGCTCTCCGCCGTCGCCTTGGCGCGGGCCAGGCACAGGCCGATCGCGGCGTCCAGCTCGTCCACGCTGCCGACGGCTTCGATGGCCAGGTCGCCCTTTCGCGCCTTGACGTTGCCGGGCCTGTAGGTGTCGCCCGCATCGCCGACTTTCGTGTAAATGGTCATGATCCGCTCCCGATGAACCAATCGCCGATTGGCGGTCGCCATTTTCAAATTGGCAATCGAATCCGCGTGCTCTATACAATAAGCCGTGCAGCCCCGGCGGCAAGGAGTTTCTCCGTCGCGATGCCTGCTGTGCTAACAGCCCGTTGAAAAAGTGTGGCCCAGCCGCCCTCGGCTGGGACGGGATCGCAAGAGTACCCGGAATTTCACGCCCGAGGGCGGGCGTGCCACAGGCTGGAATGGCTTTTTCAACGGGCTGCTAAGCGGCCACGTGGTCGCAAACTCCGCGACCACGGCACCCGCCCTGAACAGCAACAGCTTGGTTCTCCGTGGCCTCAGTGTTCTTTGTGATCTTTGTGATACGCCGTTTCTTCTTTTGTTGTTGATTCATCATGCTGTTCTTTGTGGCCTCTGTGTTCTTTGTGATCTTTGTGATACGCCGTTTCTTCTTGTGTTCGAGGACAATTTGATGACCGATCGCATCTCAGCCATCCAGGCCATGCTGGCCAAGAGCCCCGACGACGTGTTCCTGCGCTACAGTCTGGGCATGGAGTATGCCGCGAGCCAGCAGTACGAACAGGCCCTGGCCGCGTTCCGCAAGTGCATTGAGCTGGATGCCGATTACGTCGCAGCCTACGTGGAGGCGGGCAAGAGCCTGCGTTCGCTGGGGCGGCTGGACGAAGCGAGGGAGACCTTCACCGCCGCACTGACCTCCGCCGACAAGCTCAGCGAAGGCCACACCGCCAACTACATCCGCGCCCAGATCGCCGGACTGCCCAGGAAAACGTAGAGACCGGTGATGAATCTCGGCCGCGAATTACGCGGATTACGCGAATAGATAGAGATGCCACGTGGATGGGCAATTCTTGCTGTGGAACAAAGCTCATAGTGTTTGCATTCAGCGGTTCACTTCTTCCGCTACATCGATGGCTGCATGAAGTTCTCTCTCGAACGTACCATCGCGGACAGCCTCAACGAGCGGATGTGCCCAGCGCGGCAGCTTGGGGCATTCAGAAGCCATCAGGAGCGCGTGCAGCGTCGCAATAGGGGCGTCAAGCACTGGCTCATAAGGGCCCACGGGGCCATAGGCCTCTGCGAAGGCTTGACGGGCATTGCCTTGGAGGCATCCCATCACATTGCGACAGTCGCTATGTGGAAGCCCCTGGCCCAACAAGTGGTAATCAAACACGATGATGCTGGCGCAGTCAGTCCTGTTGACAGCCAGGTTTGACCAGTGAAAGTCGTTGTAGTTCAGCGTCTGAGGCAAGCGCCGAATGGCCCGTACGACCGGGTCCACCTGCCCCGCTGCCCAGTCCAGTACGCGGGCATCTTCCAGTCCCAGGCGAATCTGGAGTGTATGGATGCTCTCTGGAGTCACTCGGTCCGCCTCACGCTGGAGGCCCTGCCAAGCAGCGGGTTGCTGAAGTAGTAGCTTTCGCCCCGCCTCATGGAACCGCCTGTACCACGCGGCAATGCCACGACCCGTTTCCTCGCTGGTCATGTCGGCTTCATCAGCCAGTCGCCAGTCACAGCTACTTGCCAGGTCCTCCAGCAACAGGGCTCTATCGCCGGCTGTGTGGGTCAGCACGGGAACTCGCTCCTGGGCAAGCAGGCGATACGCCAGCAATTCAGTCGACATCTCCGGCCTGTCGATCCACTTCAGTACAAACCACCGGCCGCCACAACAGACTCGAAACATCGTATTGATCCGCCGTCGGCAGATCACTTCCACAGACAAGACTTGATCCTGGGAAAGCCCGAGTTGCTCAAGGTCACATGCTTCGGGTAGTCGATCCGGCTGTGTCTCACTGCACATGCGTCCTCACATTCCCAAAGAAATCGTTGTTATGGCGTCAAGTGATGCGACATGCCCGGCCACCAGACGGGAAGACGTGGCTCACCCCACGGCGGCGCTGTCGTACTCCAGCACTGGCGCACCGTAGAATTTATCGTGACAACTTCCTCTGCCGTACCACATCGAGCAAGGCCTGCATATTGTCCAAGTACCCAATGAAGGCACGGCGTCCGGCTGGGGTCAGATGATAGGTGCTTTTCGGTCGCCGGCCGACAAAGGCCTTGTGACATGAGATATAGCCGGCCTCTTCCAACTTCTGCAGGTGCAATCCCAGAGCTCCGTCGGTCACAGTCAGCCGCTTCTTCAGCGTGGTGAAGTCCAGCGGCCCGTCGATATGCAAGGCAGCGATGGCCCCCAGTCGCACCGGGCCATGGATCGCCGTGTCCAGCATGGAAGCGTCAAAGAGAGGCACGTGCTTTTCTCAGTTGCCAAGTCATGATTGCTGCGTCTGCCAAGCATGTCACTGTGCCCACGGCAACCACCGCCAGCACGATGCGACCGTCCCAGAAGACGGGGATCGCCACCGCCAGCAAGTAACCAAAGACGGCCGCGGCGAGGTAGCGGCGCCGGGCTGGGTCAACGATACCCACCAACATATATCCCAGCCCCATCGAAGCAAAGACCGCCGCATATACGTGCGGTCGCTGCACATCGTACTTCAGTGATAGCCGGAAGAAGGTCATCAATCCCGCAAACAGCAACAATGCGCCCAGGAGACCGATGGTGTACTCGCGGCGGCGCATCGATGGACGTCCGCTGCTGCGGCGGTATTTCAGCCGCAGGTAGATCACTCCGGCTACACTCAGTCCTAAGTACAAGTATGCGCCCACCCTCAACCCAGGCCCGACTCCGAAGAGTGACCAGACAACACCAAGCACCACCATACCCGCCGCCAAGAGCAGGTCCATGATGATGTCCTCACGGCCAAAGGGCAATTCCAGCCCCGCCGCCTTACGGACTGTCTCTAGGTCCGCCTGCACACGCACAATAGGATCGTCAGCCATGTGGTGTCTCCTTTCTGATAATGCTCTCATATTTTGTATACTCTTACAAATAGAGTATATTCTAGACAGAGGCTCCTGTCAAGAATTTCGTAGCAGATTTTCGTGTGGATCGAATAGACAGTTCGCATGTCGGAGATGTTGTTCTGATCGCTCTTGACACTCCCCGACAATGGAAGCATGTTCATCGTCAGTATCAACCGGTACATGCGGGCGGCGATGGAATGGCTCAGTCGCCCGTAAAGGGCTCTGGTTGGGGTACCACAGCCGTCTCGGCTGTGGACCTCCAAGACACAGGCGAGACGCCTGTGGTACCGACCCCGCCCGCCGCTTTTGATCTCGAAATTCCCGGCGTGGCCTGTATCATGCACTCCTTCCAGCCGGCGGCGAGCGGCCTGGCCGGCAACCAGCGAAGGCGATGATGGCACAAGGCAAGCCGTACAACCCGATTACCCCCGCGATCGTCGAGCAGCTCAAGGCGATCGTCGGCGAGCGTTACGTCGTCTTCGGCGACAGCGACCGGCTGGAGCCCTACTCCCACGACCAGATCCCCGAGGCCCGCTACTCCCACGCGGCCGAGGCCCTGGTCCGCCCGGCCACCGCCGACGAAATCGCCGCCATCATGAAACTGGCCAACCAGCACCACTTCCCCGTCACGCCGCGCGGGGCCGGCAGCGGACTCTCGGGCGGGGCCGTGCCGATCTGCGGCGGGCTGGTCCTGCTGTGCGACCGCATGAACCGCATCCTCGATGTCGACCCGGCCAACATGATGGTCGTCGTCGAGCCGGGCGTGGTCACCAACGAGATCAACGCCGCCATCAAGCCGCACGGCCTGTTCTACGCCGGCTACCCCATGAGCCTGGAGACCTGCTTCATCGGCGGCAACGTGGCCGAGAACGCCGGCGGCGCCAAGGCCGTCAAGTACGGCGTGACCGCCCGCTACGTCACCGGCCTGGAGGTCGTCACGCCCACCGGCTCGGTCGTGCAACTGGGCGGCAAGCTGCTCAAGGACGTCACCGGCTACAACCTGGTGCAACTGATGGTCGGCTCGGAGGGCACGCTCGGCGTGATTACGAAAATCACGCTCAAGCTCATGCCGCTGCCCAAGGCCACCGTGGACCTGCTGGTGCTGTTCCCCACCACCGAGCAAGCCATCGCCGCCGTGCCGCGGATGATCACCGCCGGCGGGATCATTCCGACGGCCGTGGAGTTCATGGACCAGGTCTCGGTGCGGGCCGCGTGCGAGTACCTCAACGAGTCCCTGCCCTATCAGCAGGCCGGGGCCATGCTGCTGATCACCGTCGACGGGGCCGACATCGCCCAGGTCGAGCAGGAATACGAGGCCATCGGCGAGCAATGCCTGGCCGCCGGGGCCATCGAAGTCTACGTGGCCGACAACGCCACCGCCTCCGAGCGCATCTGGAAGGTCCGCCGCAACATGGCCGAGGCGTTCGCGCTGGTCACGCCCCAGCAGAGCGGCGAGGACCTGGTCGTGCCCATCTCGCAGATTCCGGCGCTGGTGGCCGGTATGGGCGCCATCGCGGCCAGGTACGACGTGATGATCCCCTGCTACGGCCACGCCGGCGACGGCAACATGCACACGCGCGTGATGATGAAACCCGCCTGGACCCTGGAGCAGTGGAACGCGATGCTGCCCAAGGTTCAGCACGAACTGTACGAACTGACGGCCCGCCTGGGGGGCAAGATTTCCGGCGAGCACGGCATCGGCCACAAGCGGAAAGCCTATATGCCCATGTTCGTCGACGAGGGCTTCATCGAGATGATGCGGGCGATCAAGCGGGCGATGGACCCCAACAACATTCTCAACCCCGGCAAGATATTCGACGTTTGAGGAGTGGCGGCCGGCCCCTCAATTCCCACCTTTCCGCGAAAGGCAGGATTGGGTCGCCAAGAGATGGAATTGACACCCTGGGGGCGGTCGGATATACTCGCTTCCTCGCCTGTCCGACTTCACGTGCGGCAGAAGGTCTACGTCTCATTTCAGCGTCGGACCGGGTGAGATACAGAGGGATGCTCCCTTTGTCTCTCGATCGTGCGTGCGCCGATTGGGAGGTGAGCACTGATCTTTGCGTCCGGGCGCATAGGCGCCTTCAGGTGAGAGCAGTAAGTTGGCAACAATTCAAGCCATTCAAGGCCCCGACAAGGGCCGCAAGTACCAGTTGGTCGATGGTGAGAATATCATCGGCCGCCACAGCAAGACTGTCGAGTTGACCGACGGCACGATCAGCCGTAGCCACATCAAGATCACCCCGACCAACAACCGCTGGGTGCTGGAAGACCTGGGCTCGGCCAATGGCACCTTCGTCAACGGCATCCGCGTGAGCAAGCCCCTGACGCTCAAGCGAGGCGACCAGATCCGCTGCGGTTCGTCGCTGCTGGTCTTCGAGACCGGGCGGACGAACATGCCGCCGCTGGAGGTGGACGAGGACGGCCGTCTGGTCGATGCCGCCATCGTCGCCACCGTGCCCAGCAACGAAGACTCCATCATCATCCCCACGCCCGAGGCCGGCGCGCGGGCCATCGACAACCTGCGGATTCTCTATTCCCTCATCACCGAGGCCGGCTCGCTGCTGAATGTCGATGCCCTGCTCCAGCATACCCTCGACCGCGCGGTGGAGGTTCTCAAGGCCGACCGCGGCTACATCATGCTGGTCAACAAGTCCGGCAAGCTGGTGCTGCGGGCCTCGCACCTGCCCGAGGGCGCTGCCGACAAGCGAAGCCCCATCTCGCGGACCATCATCAACGAGATCCTTACCAAGGGCGTCGGCGTGCTGTCCTCCAACGCCATGAGCGACAAGCGCTTCACCGCCGGCAAGAGCGTGCATGACTTCGGCATCCGCTCGGCCATCGCCGTGCCCATCAAGGGACGCGACAAGATCCTGGGCGTTATTCACATCGATTGCAGCGTCTCGGACCAGACCTACTCCACCGAACAGCTTCGCCTCCTGACGGCCATCGGCTACCAGACGGGCCTGGCCGTGGAGAACGTCTGGCTGTACGAGTCGGCGGTGCAGTCCGAGCGCCTGGCCGCCACCGGCGAGACGGTGGCCTTTCTCTCCCACCACATCAAGAACATCCTCCAGGCCCTCGTGGCGGGCATGGACCTGGTGGGCATGGGCCTGGACCGCGGCGACATCACGCGATCCAAGGAAGCCTGGCCGATCGTCCAGCGCAACATCGAGCGGATCAACGACCTGATCCTCAACATGCTGGCCTTCTCCAAGGACCGCCAGCCCATGCTCGAGAATATCAACGTCAACTTCGTCCTCAACGAGTGCATCGAACTGGTGGCCCCGCGGGCCGACGTGCGAGGCGTCGCCCTGCTGAGCGACCTGGATGAGCTGCCGGCCATCCCCGCCGACTCGGCCGGGCTGCACCAGGCCTTCCTCAACCTGCTGTCCAACGCCGCCGACGCCGTGCCCGACCAGACGGGCGTCATTACCGTCCGCAGCCGCTATGAAGAACAGGCCCGGGCCGTCGTGGTGGAGATCATGGACAACGGCAGCGGGATTCCCGAGGAACTGCTCGACCAGATTTTCACCCCGTTCTTCTCGGTCAAGGGCCAAAAGGGCACCGGCCTGGGCCTGGCCGTGACGCGGAAGGTCATCGACGAGCACCGAGGGAAGATCGAGGTGGCCTCCACCGTTGGCAAGGGCACGACCTTCACCATCCGACTGCCCGCCGTCCACAAGGGCAAGAGCGACGACACCAACCCGCCGGGCAAGTAGACAACGGCAGGTCGTAGGGAAAGAAGCGGAATACCGGATTACCGTGAGACCGGAATATCGAATCTGTAGGGCATGCAACTTGTTGCACGCGGAACAAAAGCTGTTGCCACGGCCGCGGCGTTTGCAGCCGTGCTCGCGGGCGGCTACCGATTACGCACCCTCTGCGAAGCGGGCTGGGATTCCGCGGGCGACGAAGATGAACGCCCGACAGACTCCAACTCGCTGGGCCGACTGGCTGGCCCTTTGCTTGGGGGATATCCAGGGAAGCCTGGCGTTCCGGTCCTTGCCTCTGTTCTTGTTGGAGACGGCGAGGGTTCCGAGCCTCTTCTCACAAGTGGCGGGGGCTCGGCAAACCATCGTGCGTCTGCCGAGCTGCCGTAGCCGGCGAGCCATGCGCCCCCCTCCGTCTTCAGGGTAAACAGACCCAGCGTCTGGCCGTTGGTCCACCAACCCATGAGATACCACCAGAAATTCAATCGGGCACAGTCCAATGGGTTTCTCGCGTCGAACGGTCCAGGCACAGCCACGATACCGTCATCAAGCTGCTTGACGGTGGCTGCGTCGAACGAACTGGCCAGCAACACCCGCTTGGTCCCGCCGGTCGCGATGTTAACCTCGCCATCGCCCATAGAAGTCTTGACTTCCGCGACATCATTGAGAAGGCTCGATGCAATGTCGCGGCTGGCCATACGCTTGGCATTAGCGTCTCCCTCGCTGATCTTGCCGTGTGCCGGCGTCACGTCGAGGTAAAACACCGTCTCGGTCTGGCTGACCCGGAGGCGATAGCCGTTCTTCTCCCACTCGACATGGCTGGTATCGAGGCCGTCATCGGCGTCATGGAGTAGGACGAGCTTCACACCAAGCGTTTGGTTCGGGTTCTCCGGCAGCCACCGTGGATCGATGACCCTCTCAATCCACTCAATGCTGTTGCGATGGGCTCTGACGGTCCACTCGGAGGCGGCGCGTTGAACGACCCTCCCGGCCTGCCGCTCAGCGGTAGGCCACGACGTCAGCTTTGCCACCTGTCTGGGCAACACTTCGCTCACTCCTCTTGCAGTCTCCTGCGGCGGCTGACTGGCGGTGTCGCCCTTTGCCCCATGATCGATCAAGAACCGCACGAGTTGCACGTGCCCGCGGCGAGCGGCTTCATCCAAGGCGGTTTGGCCCGCACGGTCGGCTGCGTTGATGTCGGCCCCGCCCTTCAGCAACCGCTCACAGACGTCCTGATGACCGCCGCAGGCCGCCAGGTGCAGCGGGGTACGGCCTTGGCCGTCACGAGCATTGGGACTAAAGCCCGCAGCCATTAACTCATCGGCGGTCTTCCCATGCCCGCCGGCCGCCGCATTGTGCAGCGGCGAAGACACCAGTGGGGCGAAGCTCTCACCAAGCCCTTCCTGGAGCAAGGCCGGTATCTCATCCCGTTCCTGCTGCGGCAAAGGCCCGGAGGAGAACACTCTTCGGCCACGCCATCGCCCCATTTCCTGCGTCAGTTCTACCCTCTGACGCGGCTCGCTGCGAGGCGGCGCAGCCTCCCCGTAAGCCTCGTTCATGATCCAGATGCTAAAGTAGCCACGTCCGCCGGGGCTCTTGCCGTACCCCGGGGGATGGTATGGCGACTGGAATCTCAGCACGATCCCCTCACCGCCGGGCCATGGGAACGGAACAACGTGGCCCTGACTGATCGGGAGGAGTTCCCATCCATCCGGCACCACTCGCGCCAGCACCTTTTGGAGCCTCTGGACATCCTCGTGAACAGGCGGCGTCGCCTGCGTGGCCGGCTGGGTGGCCGGCTGCGTGGTGGCGGCGGGACACAGGCGATAGCTCACGGTCACGCCGTTGGATTTCGCATCGAAGTGGTCCAGCCGAATGACGCCCGATGCGCCTTCGCGGGTCCGAAAGGCGTACACCGCCGGCAGCGGTGATTTCGGATGCATCGAGGCAACACAATCACCAAACTGCATGTCCATTCCGTCAGAAGTACGGGGCCCAGCCTTGGCTGCCTCCGCGACAATCTCTGCGTCCGATGCATTCCACAGTTCATCCTTGGCGCGAAGACTGACCATGTCCAAGCCCTGGAGCATCACAGACTGTGCAGGCCGAGGCGACCCCACTGCGGAAACTACCGTCACTCCCCGCACGTCCAGGCCCTCTTGCCGCCACCATTTCATCTCAGGGGCAACGAGCTCTGTGGCCACAAAATGAAACTCCGGCCGGTCGTAAAGACGCCCCGTCTCCAGGTCCAACGCAACATTCTTGCCACTGTTCCAGTTGCCAAGAGTGCGTTGAATGACAATCCCTGACTTCGGCAATTGGCTTGCCGCCTCTGCCGGCTGCGTGGTCGCCTGCGTGGCCGGCTGGGGCGTGATGATGATCGGCTTGATCAGCAGCAGTACCGACCTGGGCCCCTTGTCATTCTTGCGGTCCACGGGCTCGGTCACCACGTCGTAGGCCTTGCCACCAATGCCCATGTTGGCGGCCGCTTTCGCGCCCTTGACCCTGACGTTCGCATAAGGAATCCGCAGCAGAATCGGTACGCCGTCGGGAATATTAAGGGTGGTCTGCCCCGAGGCCTGGTGCAACACCGGCTGAGGCCCTTCCTCCACCGAGTCTACGACGGAAGCCGACAATTCCAGAGTCGCCACCCTCAAATCCGCTGACACTGTGGCCGCGACGCCCAGGTGGGCGCCCCTCTGCACGGCCATGCGAATCTTCTCCTGCGCGCTGTCCACGCTGGGAAGGTACATCGCCGTCTCTTCGCCAACGTAGACATTGGCGCTTGTGCCGGACAGGAGCGTTACCGCTGGCGCGGCAAGCCTGCGATTGTCCGGCGAGGGCAACGTACTGACCCGCTCCAGCCACTCAGCCGCTTCGGTATCCGTCAAGAAAACTCCAGCAACATCGTTACCCACGGGGCGGGGAGATTCCGGCAGCCATTGGAGGGCCTTCGCTTCGTCTTGCGGGGCAAGCGCGATGAATCTCGCCTCGACCCGCACCTGGCGGGAAAACGCTTCGCGCATGTGCTCGATGAACTTGGTAATGGCCTTGTGGTTCGCTTCGGTCTGCAAGATAAAGAGCGACCCATTGAAGGGTGTAATCTTGCCCTCGCCTCCGGCCCCTTTCCAGGACTTCGGGGCGAAGGTCTTGGAGATCTTCTGCATCAAATGCTCCAATCCCCGGCGTTCCATTTCCTCCCGCGAAAGCGTGGGGTTGCTGGCGGCGCCCGGGCCTGCATAACTCCATGCGGACAAGGGGTGAGGCCGTTCCAACACCCCCGAGCCTATGATGGCGGCAATGTCGCGAACGTCATAGACCCTCGGCTTGAGTGTTTCTCCCGCCGCCTGCGTCGCCGGCTGGGAGGCCGCGGGCGACGAAGTGGCAGGCACTGCGGGTTGGCTGGCAGTGCCGGATTTCCGGTGGATTTCCTGCGATGTTTCAATCATGACTCGCCCCTCCGCGATCCGGTAGGAAAGCGGTACTGACCCTCCCAGCGATCGAAGCAACTGTTGCAGGAACTGCCCAGCCGGGACATCAGTGGCACGAAGTTTCACGGAGGTATCCAGGCTTACGCCGGCCTCACCCAGAGCCCTGTAGCTGACAGCGAGCGGTATCCCCGTCGCGTCCCTGAAGTATTGCGTTGCGTCGCCAAAGGAGATTGCATCAAAGTCCGCCGATAGCCGGATTCTATCGAGCTTTCCACTCGTATTGCGATTGGCCTGTTCAATAGCGTCCCCAGTCAGCTTGACCTCAACGTCCTGGCCAAGAATGACAGCGACCTCTTCCATTCCGGGCCGGGCCTCGATTCTCACAACGCCGGAGTGCGACTGCCCATTCACGTTGACGCTCGCGTCAACCGTGATGGGGCCAGCACTAATCTTGTCGATCGCAAAGCGACCATTGGCATCGCTCTTGGCGTGCAAGCCGCCGGTGGCGCCTTCATCATTCACGTTCACCCCCGCTCCGAGGACAGGCTTGCCGGACTCATCGATCACCGTCCCAGCCACCGTCAGGTTCGCCGGCGACAAGACCACGGGGGTAATCTCGATTGTTCTGCCTGGCCTTGCGTCGATCCAGACCGGGCTCTCTTTGCGGCCAAAGCTGTCAACATCTATGGCGAAGTTGTACCGGGTCCGAGAGGGCAACGCCTTGACGGAAAAGCGACCGTCACTGTCCGTCATGGGCGGAGGAAATACCGCGAGGCCCGTGCTGAACATCTTGCCGTGGACGTTGACGTCGATGCATGCGTCGGCAATTGGCTTGCCATGGGCGTCGGTCACGCGGCCGGTCACAGTCGATCCGGGCTCCATCGTGATCAGGCACGGGCTGTTGGCGTCAGACATTCGGATGGCTGCGGCCAGGTTGCGGGCGGTGTCACGCGCGACGACGGTGAATTCCCCCTCTTGCAGCGGCTGATCCACCACAACGGCAAAGGCCCCGTTGGCATCCGCAGTGGCGATGCCGCGGCTACCCAAAGCGACAACCTGCAGGCTTGCTCCGCCGACGGCTTGTCCGTTCGCGTCCTGGACGCGGCCTTTAATCGTCTGTGGCCAAGGCAACTGCAGTGTCAGTTTCGCCGTCTGGTCGTCGACCACCTTGACCAGCGTGCCATCCTTGACACTGCCAAACCCTTCTTTCTCGGGCACCGCTCGATATTCGCCGCTCAGCAGGCGAATACGGGCCAGGCCGTTAGCATCCGCCTTGCCCCACCCGCCGGTCTTCTGGCCGCGCACGATCACGGAGGCGTTGGGAACCTTCTTGCCGTCCTCATCGACAACACTGGCTTCCACCAGCCCGCCCTTCTCCGCCTGAACGGTAACATGGCTGGTCTTGCCTGCCTCCGTCATCAGTTTCACCTCCGTGGCGGCCCAATCTGCGGTTCCGCGCATCGGTGGTGTCAATGAGACGCTGCCCTGTCCGGCTGTTAGACCCTCCATCACAAAACGGCCATTGGCGTCGGAAACTGCGCTGACACGGCATAGGTGCTTGTCGCGGTTCATCCGCGCATACAATGATGCCCCGGCGACGGGGGTGCCGGTACGCTTGTCCAGGACAACTCCCTCAGCCCTGGCCGCGGTGGGCAGGATGATCTTGATGTCCTGCCGGATCCCGGTGGCCACAACCTCTCTGTCACGATCTCTTGCCTCGATCCGCGCATAGCCGGGAGCACTTACCAGAAACCTGACGATGGCCTGTGGGGGCACGGCGGCGATCACAAACCGGCCTTGCTCATCAGTGAGGCAAGTCAGATGATCAAGGGGCGCCAGCATGTGCGCAACTCCGGATGGGGTACGCGCCTCCAGTGATGCCGTGACCGTCGCACCCGCCACGGGCTTGCCGGCCTCGTTGAAGATCACGCCACCCAGGCTCTTGGGCTCCCGTAGAACAAAGGTAATCGCCGCTGTCTTCCGGGCCACAGAACTGGGGTTGCACCAGTCTACCATGCCTTGTTTCCATGCGACGACCGCTCCACGCTGACCCAGTTCCTGCCCGTCGGGGACCGTCAGCGAGAACAGGCCATCGTCCCCTGTGGTGCCCTTGGCCAGCATGGAAACAGTCGGCTCCATACCGGGCCGGATCACTTCATAGGCCGCCACCGTTACACCGGCCAGAGGTTTGTCGTTAGCGTCGACAACCTTGCCTGTCCATGTGAAAGGCTCACCTTCGTTTCTGGCTTGGGGTTCCTCTCCGACCTCACCCCGTGCCTGCGTTCTCGGATCGGCCCCCTGCGTATCCGGTTGGGTCGTGGCTGCGGGTGTCACGGCCCTGGGGCTGGATGGCGAGGCCTTCATGCAGGAAATGGTGACGGCCAGGGTCGAGACCAGCAGGACGGCGACGATCACGCCCAGGCGTGTCAGGCCGCGGCGGCTTCGGGAAGGGTCCAGGATGGACAGCATTCGGCCTTCGAGCTGGCTGGGCCGGGCCATGGCGATGCTGCCGCAGGATGTCAGCGGCCCGACGCGAAGTCCGGCGGCGATCTCCAGGAGGAACTCGGCGTAGTCGCTGGGTCGGGCGCCGGCGGCCAGGACCAGGTCGTCGCAGGCGGTCTCGGCGTCGTTCTGGAGGCGGCCAAACGCCAGCCACGCCAGCGGATTGAACCAGTAGACCGCGCAGGCCAAGCCGGCGGCCGTCTGGGCCAGGCCGTCGTAGCGTCTGGCGTGGGCCAGCTCGTGTAGGAGCACCGCTCGCCGCCGCTGGGCCGACCAGCCGGTCGCCTCGGCGGGCACAAGCAGCCGGATCGGCCACAAGCCCCAGACCATCGGCATTTCGCGGCGGTCGCTCTCCAGCAGCGCCACCGGCCGGGTGATGCCCAACTGCGATTTGACGCTCGCCAGCAACGCCACCCAACACTCGCTGGAAATTCGCCGCGAGCGGCGCTCCAGCCGCCACAGACTCAGCGTGCCCAGGACCACCCGCATCAGGCACGCGACGGCCCCGGCCGCCCAGATCAACATCAGCCAGCCGATGACGCGCGCCGCATCCCCTGTATTGCCCGTGGCCGCTCGCGCCACAGGCGCTGCCGAGGCGGAGACCTCCTGATGCATTGGCAACGATACGGCGCCATTCGTGCCGTCCCCCTCCGGAGCGGAGGCCTGGCCGGCCTGGATCGATTCAATCGGCGCGGCGGCGTCTTGCAGCGGGGCCTGGGCCACAGTTTCGCCGCCACTGACGGCCGCGCGGCCCGGCGCGAGCGGGCCATTAAACTTTGCCCAGCCCGGCAGCACGGCCCAGGACGGCAGGACGTGCGACAGCACCGGCAAGACCAGCAGGCTTGCCATCGCCAGCGAGAGGACCATCCCCCTGGCCGCCGCCGACCGTCGCCGCATCAGCCACACCGCCGCCAGCGCCAGCATCACGATGGCCAGCCCCTTGATCGACGCGTCCAGCAGGATGGGCAACCACCTGCGCCCCAGAGAACCGACCGTGCCCCAATCGAGAGTTTCCATGACTATTTCCCCTTCTCCCTGGCGTGGCGGATCAGGCCGGCCAGCCGCTTGAGTTCACTGTCGGAGACCTTGACCTTTCGACCCGCCAGGCGCAGGGCGACGGCCTTTTCCAGCGAGCCGCCGAAGAACGTGTCCAGCACCCTGTCCAGCGCCGACTCCGCCGCCTGGTGTACCGGCTGCGTCGGCTGGAACACGAACTCCTTGCCGCGCTTGTAGTGGCGGAGGTGGCCCTTCGACTCCAGGATGCGCAGGAGCGTGCGGATGCCCGCTCGCGAGGGCGGATCGGCAATCCCCGCGAGTACGTCGCTGGCCGAGGCCTCGCCCCTGGCATAGATGATGTCCATGATCTGGCGTTCCCGCCGGGACAGCCCCACGTGCTCGTTCATCGTTCGTTCCTTTCCCGTTTGCGTCCCTGTCCACGTCACCCATCATCCGGTGCATTCTTTCTCCTTTAGCCGGACGAGTCAACCATAAAAGTGTAATTTTTCTCCTATCGGCCGTTCCCCGCCCCGCTCCCGCCCCATGGCTATTGGCGGGGGTACTTGACAATACCTGCCCGCCAAGCCGACAATTCTTCTGGAGCGGCCGTCGGCAGCATGAAGGCTCCGCCAGCGCCTGTAGCTCAATCGGATAGAGCAACGGATTTCTAATCCGTCGGTTGTGGGTTCGAGTCCCGCCGGGCGCATCAGCAGCAGCAACGAGTTACGACAGAGGGTGTAGCTCGAAAAAGCGGCCGATGTGCCACTTGCCACGCCGCATCTGATTCCATCCAACTCCCGGTCAGACCTCCGGCTCGGCGACCTTGACGATGAGCTTGCCGATGTTCTCGCCGTGGAAGAGCCCGATAAACGCCCGCGGCGCGTTGTCCAGGCCTTCCACAACGTGCTCACGGCATTTCATTTTGCCATCTTTCAGCCAGCTGGCCATGTCGGCCAGGAAAGCCTCGCGCCGGTCGGCGTGATCGCCCACGATCATGCCCTGGATCATCGCCCGCTGGACCAGCAGCGGCATGAGGTTGGGGCCGGCGACCAGTTCGGTGGCGTTGTACTGCGAGATCATGCCGATCAGCGGAATCCGCGCCCCGATATTTATCAGCCGCAGGACCGAGGCGAGCGTCTCGCCGCCGACATTGTCCACATAGACGTCGATGCCGTCGGGGCAGGCCTTCTTCAGGCCCCGGTAAATCGACTGGGTTTTGTAATTGATGCAGGCGTCAAAGCCGAGCTCGTCAACCACGAACTGGCACTTGGCGTCCGAGCCGGCGCTGCCGACGACCCGGCAGCCCCTGATCTTGGCGATCTGTCCGGCGGCGCTGCCCACCGCGCCGGCCGCGGCCGAGACGACCACCGTTTCGCCGGCCTGGGGTTTTCCGATGTCCAGCAGGCCGACGTAGGCGGTCATGCCCGGCATGCCCAGCACGCCCAGGTAGTACGACAGCGGGAAAGGCTTGGGATCGATCTTCGTCAACGCCGAGGCAGTGGAGATGCCGTAGCTCTGCCAACCGTCGTAACCGAGCACGAAATCGCCCTTGCCGAACTGCGGCGCCTTGGACTCGACAACCTGGCTGACGGTTCCGCCGATCATCACCTGGCCGATTTCCACCGGCTGGGCATACGACCGGCCGGCGTTCATCCGTCCCCGCATGTAGGGGTCCAGCGAGAGGTAGAGCGTGCGACAGAGCACCTGCCCATCCTCCAGCGGCGGCATGGGGCTTTCGACGATCTGGAAATTGCTCTCGGTCGGCTCGCCCACCGGGCGATAGGCCAACAGGATCTGACGGTTCACTCGCTCTGTCATGCTCTGGCTCCTCATTGTTCCCGACGCGTTAGCAGCCCGTTGAAAAAGCCATTCCAGCCTGTGGCACGCCCGCCCTCGGGCGTGGAATTCCTGAAAATACGGGTATTCTTGCGATCCCGTCCCAGCCGAGGGCGGCTGGGCCACACTTTTTCAACGGGCTGTTAGAACGCAAGGCTGGCCATTCTAGACAAACCAGGGGGTCGATGGGGAGTACCCGATAACAAAAAACATGGCGGCCTCAGGCGGCCTGGGCCTTGCGGGCTTCCCGCCACATGGCGATCTGTTTGGCGGTGTAGAAGAGTACCGGGTAGACCAGCAGTTCCATCAGGAAGCTGGTAACGAGCCCGCCGATCATGGGGGCGGCCAGGCGGCGCATCGTGTCGGCGCCGGCCCCGCCGGCCCACAGCAGCGGCAGCAGGCCGATGAAGGCCGTCGCGACGGTCATGGTCTTGGGACGAATGCGCTTGACCGCCCCGTCATGCACGGCCTGCCACAGGTCGTGGGCGTTCCGCATGCGGCCTTCCCGCTTGAAGCGGTCGTAACTGTTGTCCAGGTACAGTAGCATGACCTGCCCGGTCTCGGCGTCCAGGCCCGCCAGCGCGATCATGCCCACCCACACCGCCAGCGACATGTGGTAACCCAGCAGGTAGACCAGCCAGAACGCCCCCACCAGGCTGAACGGCACGGCCAGCAGGATAATGCACACGCGCAGCCAACTCCGCGAGGACAGGTACAGCAGCAGGACAATCAGCACCAGCGTCAGCGGCACGACCACCGCCAGGCGCGCGTTGGCCTCCTGGATGTACTCGTACTGGCCCGACCAGACGATGCTGTAGCCGGCGGGCAGGCGGACATTCTGCGCCACCGCCGAGCGGGCCTGCTCCACGTAGGTGCCCAGGTCCACGCCGGTGGTGTCGATGTAGACCCAGCTCGACGGGCGGGCGTTCTCGCTGCGAATCATGTCCGGCCCGTTGCGGATGGTGAAACTGGCCAGTTGCCCCAGCGGCACCTGCGCGCCGCCAGGGGCGCCGACCAGCACACCCTTGAGCATCGAGATGCTGTCACGCAGCTCGCTGGGATAGCGAAGATTGACGCTGTACCGCTCCAGGCCTTCCACCGTCAGCGTGGCATTGAGGCCGCCCATGGCCGTGGCGATCACGTCCTGCACGTCGGCGACCGACAGGTTGTAGCGCCCGATCTGCTCGCGGTCGATCGTAATGTCCAGGTACGAGCCGCCCAGGGCTTTCTCCGCGAAGGCGCTGGCGGTGTGCGGGCCGGCGCGCTCATCGGTGCGGACCACCTCGGAGATCTGCGCCGCCAGGTCCGACAGCACGGCCAGGTCGGGCCCCATGACCTTCACGCCCACAGGGGTCTTGATGCCCGTCGAGAGCATGTCGATCCGGGTGCGGATGGGCATGGTCCAGGAGTTGGTCATCCCCGGTATCTGGAGCTGCTCGTTGAGTCCCGGCACGCGCGGACCGCCGGGCACCTGGTAGCCGTAGACCAATTCATCCTGCGTGATGGCGCGGGCAGTCGGCCAGATCTTCGACGGCAGGTAGCGCAGGGGCGCCGGCCAGTCGCTGAAGAATCGCCGCACGGGCACCGTTCGCCATTTGCTCTTGTCGCGATGGAGCGTAATCGTCGTCTCGAACATACTCACGGGCGCCGGGTCGGTGGCCGTGTCGGCCCGGCCGGCCTTGCCCATGACGCTGGCCACTTCCGGCGCCTGCATCAGCATCCTGTCGGTCTGCTGGAGCAGTTCGCGCGCCTTGTTCATGCTCACGCCCGGGTCGGTGGTGGGCATGTACAGCAGGTCGCCCTCCTCCAGCGGCGGCATGAACTCGCTGCCCAGGTGCTTCCACGGGATGGCGATGCTGGCCACGGCGAGGACCGCCACGATCAAGGTCAGCCCGCGGAACCGCATCACGAAGGCAAAGGCCGGCTGGTAGAGGGCCTGCTGAATCTTCGAGAGCGGGTTGACGTTTTCGTGGATGATTTTTTGCGGCACCAGCAGCATGCCCATCAGGACGACCCAGCCCAGGGCCAACCAGTGGCGATAGGCCCCCAGGTGCGGCAGCGGAAGGACCATAATGGCGACAGCGGGAACAACCATGGCCGCCAGCGTCACCAGCAGGTTTCTGCGCCATCCCCATGCCCTGGGCAGAACCCGGGCCGTGATCAGGAGCGTCATCAGCACGGGGATGATCGTGATGGCCAGGAACGACGACGCGGCCATCGCGAACGTCTTGGTGTAGGCCAGCGGCTTGAACAGCCTGCCGGACTGCTCGCCCAGTGCGAAGACCGGCAGGAAGCTGACCGTCAGCGTCAACAGCGCGAAGAACAGGCTGGGGCCCACTTCCCTGGCCGCCTGGGCGATGATCTCCACTCGCGGGCGGGGGATGGCCTCCTGGCCGGCCTGGCGCAGGGCATGCAGGCGATCGTCCTCGCGGTCCAGGTGCTTGTGGGAGTTCTCCACCATGACGATGGAACTGTCGACCATCACGCCGATGGCGATGGCAATGCCGCCCAGGCTCATGATGTTGGCGTTGATCCCCAGCAGGTGCATTAGCAGGACGCTGGCCAGCACGCCCGTGGGCACCACGAAAACAGCTACCAGTTCGCTGCGGGCATGCAGAAGGAAGATGATGCACACCAGCGCGACGACGGTGATTTCCTCGATCAGCGTGTTGGTGAGGGTGGCGATAGAGCGGTCGATCAGGTCGCTGCGGTCGTAGCCGGTCTCGATGGCCACGCCGGGCGGCAGGCTCGCTTCGACGGCGGCGAGTTTCTCACGCACCTTCGCGATGGTCGTGCGGGCGTTCTCGCCCGATCGCATCAGGATGATGCCTCCGACGGCCTCCCCCTGCCCGCCCCACTCCAGGACGCCGCGCCGCATGTCGGGCCCCAGCCGCACCTGCGCCACGTCGCCCAGGCGAATGGGTGTGCCTTCCTTGCTTGCGCCCAGCGAGACGCCGCGCAGGTCGTCGAGCACCTTCTTCGATCGCAACTCTTCGAGGCTCTTGCCCGCTGCGCGGCCGGCGGCGATTTCCTCCTCGCTCAGCGTGCCCAGATAGCCCAGGCCCTGGACGGCGTATTCACGCTCGCTCTGCTCGATGATTCGCCCGCCGACATTGACGTTGGAGCGTTCGACGGCTGAGCGGACGTCGGAGATGGGAATGTTGAAGGCCAGCAGTTTCACCGGGTCCACCACGATCTGGTATTGCTTCTGGAACCCGCCGATCGCGGCGACCTCGCTGACGCCCGGCACAGCCGTCAATTCGTACCGCAGGAACCAGTCCTGCAAGCTCCGCAGGTTGGATAGATCCTGATTTGTGCGGGCCAGTTCCTTGCCGTCCAGCGGGCATCGCTGAAAGACGGCTGGGTCGAAGACGCGCTGATGGGCCAACCGGGCTCGGGCAGCGGCGTCGGGCGCATCGGAGGGCTGGGCGTACCAGCGGTCGGTCTTGGGGTCGTGCCACAAGCCGTTGGGGTGATCCGGGCAATAATCGCCGGTGGTCAGGACGTACTCGTAGATCCAGCCGACGCTGGTGGCATCGGGCCCCAGTTGCGGCGTCACGCCGGTGGGCAGACTACCCGCCACGTAGCTGAGCCGTTCGAGCACGCGGCTGCGGGCCCAGTACAGGTCCGTGCCGTCCTCGAAGATGATGTAAACGAAGCTGGTCCCGAACAGCGAAAAGCCGCGGACGACCTTGGACCGCGGCAGGGCCAGCATCGCCTTGGTCAGCGGGTAGGTGACCTGGTCCTCGACGATCTTCGGGGCCTGGCCGGCGTAGTCGGTGTAGATGATGACCTGCACGTCCGAGAGGTCGGGGATCGCATCGACCTTGATGTTGAACACCGCCCAGACGCCCCCGACGACCAGGAACAGCGTCAACAGCAGGACCATGGCCCTGTTGCGGAGGCACACATCGATCAGTCTGGCGATCATTCGGCGGTCCCGATCTGTTGGGTTATTCGTGACTCATCTCAGGCGCGGCCTGCGACGGTATGGAAGTCGGCATCGTAGTCGGTACGGGTTGACTGCCTGACACCGCGGCGCCCCCGGCGGAGGCCGACCTGGCCTGCGGCAACGTCACCTTGCGGTCGAAGCAGCCCAGCATCATGCTGCCGAAGTAGGGGTTGCGCACCTCCCCGGCCACCTGGAGCCAGACCGTTCCGCCCTGCCCCTCGCGGTACATCGGGCAATGCAATTCTTGCACCTCCGCGCCCACCTCCGCCGGCACGCCGACGGCCTGGAGCAACTTGTCCATCGCAATGCTCACGTCGGCAAAGGCCTGCCGCGCCGCCTCGATATCCCTGGCCTCGACCAACTCCAGGGCCTTGGCGCGAATCTGTGCCGCCTCGCCGTGACGGTGCCAGAAATGCTCGTCAGGCGCGGGCATCGCCAGCAGGCGGTCCACGCCGCCGGCCATTTGCCGGGCCCCGTCCGACACGCCTTCCATCCGGTCGCTCGAAAGCGTCTGCCCGACGCCGAAGTACGCTTGCAGAACCTGGGCCAGCGCCCCGTCGGCAGACTCGCCCAGCGCCTCGCCCTGGGCCGGCGCAGTCGTCGGCGCCGCCGAGGAGGATTGATTGGCCGCCAGGTCGCCCTTGACCATCTTGACCAGGGCCTCGCGGAGGTTGCTCTCGCTGTCGAGCAGGAACTGGCTGCTGGAAACCACCATCTCGCCGCTCTTGAGGCCGTCGAGGATCTCCACCATCCCGCCCTCGGCCTCCACGCCGGTCTTCACGATGCGAGGCTCGAAGCGGCCCGATCCCAGGCTCACAAACGCCACCTGCCGCTGCCCGGTGTCGATCACCGACTCGCGCGGCGCCAGCGTGCGGTCCTGGGCCAGGGTGCTGCGAATCTCGATGTTGGTGAACATGCCCGGCTTGAGCAGCAGATGAGGATTGTCGAACTCCAGGCGGACCTTGAGCTGGCGGGTCTCAGGATTGAGCGTCGGATAAATGTAGGCCACCTTGCCCTTAAAGACCTGGCCGGGCACGTAGGCCAGGCTCATGCCCGCCTCCTGCCCCACCTGCACATAGGGCGTCTGGTACTCGTACAGCGCCACCATCACCCACACCTTCGACAAGTCGGCGATGCGGAGCAATTGCGCGCCCGGCTCGACCTTCTTGCCCTCGAAAACGTCCTTGGTCACCACCGTTCCGGTGAAGGGGCTGGCCAGGACCATCGTTCGGGTGGGCTTGCCCGCCTGCTCCAACTCCTTGATCTGCCGGGCGGAGATGCCGAAATTCTCCAGCCGCATGCGGGAGGATTCGAGCATCGTGCTGTCGTTCCCTCGGCCGTTGCCGTCAGCGGGCGTCCTGGGCTGCTGGCGGAAGGCCTGGATGTACTCGGTCTGGGCTGAGAACAACTCCGGCGAGTACAGTTCAAGCAGGGGCTGGCCCTCCTTGACCTGCTGGCCGACGTAATCGACGTAGAGCTTCTCCACCCAACCGCCGATCTTGAGGTTCACGTCCCGCACGGCAGGCTCGTTGAAGTCCACCGTGCCGACCGTTCGAATCACCGCCGTGACCGGGCCGGTTGTCACCGGCACGATCCGCACGCCGATGTTCTGCGTGATGACCGGATCGATGGCGATCTGCCCGGTGAACTTGGCCGGGTCCACCGGCACCAGCGTCATGTGGCAGATGGGACAATCCCCCGCCTTGGGCAGGAAGACCCAGGGATGCATGCCGCACGTCCAGAACTGCTTGACGCCGGCGGCAGTGGTCGGCCCGTCGGCGCCCGCCGGCTTGGCCAACGCCGATTGCCCCGGCACAGCCAGCATCGCCACGACAATGGCTACCTGCATCAGCGGCTGGGCGATCCTGAATCTGCTTTCTCTCATGACAAACCTTTCCTGCACTATGGCTGCGTCGTGGGCATGCTCGCGGGCGTCTGGCCGACCCCGGCCAGATCCCGCCCCACCAGCGCCTCCAACTCCGCCAGGCTCTCCATGCGGTCGGCCACCGCCCGCTCGTAGGCCAGGCGAAACTCCAGCAGTATCCTCTGTCCGTCTATGAGGTCGCCGAACCCGCTCGTGCCGGTCTGGTATCCGGCCCGGATGGAATCCACCGATTGCCGGGCCTTGGGCAGGAGCGTGTCGCGGTAGAGGGCGATCTTGCGCTCGGCGTTGCGGAAGTTGTATGCGGCCAGCTTGAGGTCCACCGCCAGCGAATTGGCTTTCTCGGTCTTTTCCTTGCTGGCGGCCCAACTGCGGTGCCGGGCCTCGCGGACGCCGGCGGCATACTTCTGAAACCAGATCGGGATGTTCACGCTTGCCGAGACCGCCAGGGCATCGGGCGGTGACCCGCCCGGCAGGCCGGCAGCGTCGACCATGTCGTCATACTCGAACCCCAGCGTGACATCCGGGAAATAGTCCTGCCTGGCCAGGTCGATGCTCTTGCGCTCGCGGGTGATCTCGTGCTCCAGGGCCTTGAGCTCCGGGTTGTACCTGCCCAGCCACTCCAGCAGTTCCTTCTGGGCAAGCTGGACCTTCACATCATCCAGTTGCGCGGGCATCGGCAGGGGCATGTCCACGGGTCTGTTCATCGCGGCATTGAGCTTGGCCACCGACGGTTCGACCAGGTCCTGCACCGAAGCGTACTCGTCCTGCAGCTTGCCCAGTTCCACCTGCGTCCGCAGCAAGTCCGGCGCCGAGGCCGTGCCCGTGCGATACCGTGACCCGGCGACGCGCTCGATGTCCTCGACGTCCTGGAGCGTCTCCCGCGTCACCCCGAGGGTGCGGCTGATGTAGTAGTACTCGTAGTACGCCTGCTTGACGCGGAGGAACAGTTTCAATCGCTCCGCCTCGAAACGCTCGCGGGCGGCGGCGGCCTCCTGGGCGGCCAGCTCGCCGCGAAGCTGTAGCTTGGCCAGCCAGGGGAAAGTCTGGCTGATCTCGTAGACGTTCCGCATGTCACCGTCGCGAAAGGCCTGCTCCACAATGAAGTAGCGATAGGTGAATTGCGGGTCGGGCAGGGCGCGAACCTGGGGCAGCCGCTCCAATGCCGCCTTCCAGCGATTGAACGACGCTTCCAGGCCGGGGTTGTGGAGAGCGGCGTAGGCCAGGTAGTCCGCCAGCACGGGCCGCTCGGGAAGCCGATCAATCGAATTGCCAGCCGGGGCAGGGGCGACGCCAACAGGCATGGCAGGCGCCGTCGCCGGCATGCGGGCCGTGGCCAACTTGATGAACTCGGAGCGGTCTTCTTCCCGCCCGTCAGAACAGCCCCCCGCCAACACGGATACGCAAAACACCAGGGCCAGCACGATATTCCATCGCATGAATCGTTCCTTCGAGTTCGTCGATTCGCCAGCACTCATCAACGCAGATCCTGACTTATCGTCGGCTGGCAGCGGCTTGCTCCTACAGCGAACCCTTGGTTAGACATTGACCTAACGCCCTAATCCTAGGCGAGTTGGGGGCGGGAATGCAAACTTCAAAGCCGGCCCAGCGTACGCTATGATGGCCCGTAACGCTTTCCAGATAGGACAGCCGACGTCCGGCCAAAGCAAAGGAGATGCGGATGAACAGTCGCGAGGTGAAGAAACAACTGGCCAACCTGGCCGACGAACAGAACGGCGCGGCGATGTACGAGGCGCTGGCGGACATCGAGAAAGATCCTCAACTGGCTGAGATCTACCGCCGCTTCGCCGTCGTCGAGCAGCGCCACGCGAAGGCGTGGAGTCAGAAGCTCCAGGACCAGGGCATCAGCGTCCCGCCGTTTCGTCTGGACTGGCGGACGAAGGCGCTGATCTTCCTGGCCAGGCGGCTGGGCGTCGCACTGGTGCTTCCGACGGTCACGGGGATGGAGCAGGTCAACGCCCAGAAGTACAGCCGCGACAGCGAGGCCGGCTTGATGGCGGGCGAAGAGGCATCCCACGCCCGCCTGCTGCGGCAGGTGGCCCAAAGCTCGCCCAACGGTCTGGGCGGCGGCGAACTGGCCAAGATCGAGGGACGCCACCGCGCCGGCGGAGGCAACGCCTTGCGGGCCGCGGTCCTGGGCGCCAACGACGGCCTGGTGTCCAATCTCAGCCTGGTCATGGGCGTGGCCGGGGCTGAACTGGCCGGCTCGACGATCCTGGTCACCGGTTTTGCCGGGCTGCTGGCCGGGGCCTGCTCGATGGCCCTGGGCGAGTGGCTCTCGGTGCAAAGTGCCCGCGAGCTGTTCCAGCGGCAGATCGAGATCGAGACGGCGGAGGTGGCTTCGGTCCCCGAGGAGGAGGCCGAGGAACTGGCCCTGATCTACCAGTCCAAGGGCGTGGCGGCCGATCAGGCGAGGCAACTGGCCGATGAGATCATGAAGAACCCCGTCAGCGCCGTCCAAACCCTCACCCGCGAGGAACTGGCCATCGACCCAAATGAACTGGGCGGCTCGGCCTGGGTGGCTGCGATCACCTCGTTCGTCCTGTTCGCCGTCGGGGCGATCATCCCGGTCATTCCATTCATCCTGTTGAAGGGACACTACGCCATTGCCGGCAGCGCCGTCCTCAGCGCAGCCGGTCTGTTCGGCATCGGTGCGGCCATCACGCTCTTCACCGGACGGTCGGCGATCCGGTCGGGCCTGCGAATGGTGCTCTTCGGCCTGGCCGCCGCGGCCATCACGTTCATCATCGGAAGGTTGATCGGCGTGAGCATTACCGGTTAGGCTCTGTCAGCCGTCAATTGATGGATCGGGTGCCGTGGTCGCGGCGTTTGCGACCACGTGGCCGCTGAGCACCGCGGCCACGGCACCCCAGCTGACGGGCCCGTCAAAGATACGAAAGGACACCTGATGATTCTGGACTCCCTGGACAATGCCGCCTTGTACGTTCCGATGCATCCGGGTTTTCGCGCAGCCTTCGACTACCTCCGGCGGACTCCGCTGGCCAACCTCAGCGACGGCCGGCACGAGATCGACGCATCGCGCCTGTACCTGATCATGGCCCACTCGCCCTGCAAGGCTCGCCAGGCGGCCGTGATGGAGGCCCATCGCAAGTACATCGACATCCAGATTCCGTTGAACCTTCGCGAAGAAATGGGCTGGTCGCCGCTGCCCCTGTGCCGCCAGACCCGGCAGGCCTACGACGAGGCAAAGGATGCGGCGCTCTTTGCCGACCCGCCGCAATCGTGGATCGCCGTCGCACCCGGCAATTTCATCGTCTTCTTTCCCAATGACGCACACGCCCCGCTGGCCGGCGAGGGCGTCTCGCACAAGGCGGTAATCAAAATCGCCGTCGATTGGTGAGGCCGGGCCGAAGGCCAATGGCCCGCCGCACTTGATCCGATAGGTGCCACGGCTGCGTCGTGCCCAGCCGTGCATCGCGCCGACACTGCAAACACCCGCCTGCCGGTAGGCGGGCCCAACTACCGCCTTCGGCCTACTGCTGAATGTGGTGGAGAAGCCCCTTGAGGAAGTCCACGGCGACGAGAAGAACGATTGATGACCACCTATTGGCGAGCATCGTCCCTCCTGTCTACTGTGTTTACCTGCGGAAGACCCCAGCGGGGAGAGGTTGGAAAGAGTTAGGCCAGTCCTCGCCCATGAAAAACGCGACCTCGTGCCATTGACGCTGGCTGGCAGCGGCGAAGTATGCGTCCTGTGCGTGACGAGTCAGTGGAATGGAGACCAACGCTGCCAGAAGCATCGCCCCTGCCGCGAACATCGAGCAGACAGCGAACGTCTTGGCCACACGGCCACGATAAGCGCGGTCGGCGGCCGTCCTGCGGACGCACAGACTGACAAAGACCACAATGAGCCACACGAGCAGCGTCACGACAATGTACAGGCCTGCAAGAACCGCCATTTCCTGGCTGGGGCAATTGTGAATGACGCCAGACACTGCGGTAGCTAGAAACACCAGGCCCATGACGGGCCAGACCCAGCCGGTGGGTGTTGGCCGAGCCTCTGGCGACAGACGGGCGACGTGCCGGCTCAGCAGGCCAATGGCGATGAGCCACACTACCGCCAGGACGTAGCCCCATACCACCATCGCCCCGACAATGTCGAGGTCAATCATGTCGATCGGCAAGAGCATGACGATTAACATGACGGCAACAATCGGGGCGACGATCATAGCCGCCAGTGCGGTACGCGATACACGGAGCGGCGACGCTCGGCGCGTCGGCCAGACAAACACGGCCATGCAAATCAGCGAGAGCACACCGGCCATGATTCCCGCACCGGCGAGCCACCAGGTCAGACCGCATGCGCGAACGTATCCGCGATACTGCTCTTCGCTATAGCCCACCGGGTCTTGGGTCTGGTAGATCTTTTGGGATATCTCCCTGAACTGCCCCTCCACGGCGCGCTCAAATCGTCGAACGGCCAGTACGTTTGTGATGCTTCCGTGTCCGGCCCAATACTCCAGCAAGTGTTCGGACGCGGATTTCATGCACGCTATACCTTCGAGTAAGTCAATCAGCGTTGCCCCCTCGCCCTGCACGGTCCACAGCTGCTCACCAAGCTTGTATGCGTGGCCATATAGCCGCAAGGCAAGTTCATCCCTGCCTGCCTTGGCCATATCGTCTCCTGCAAAGCACAGCAATTGCACCAATTCCCTTGTTTGCCGGCCGATCTCGTAAGTGGGCATCCCTTCGGTCCGTATGGCAATTTTCCAATGGATGGCCTGCGGATTTCTGAATCGCCATGCTTTCTTAAACAACTCAACACACTCGGTCCGATAGAGGTTGCGATTGCATGTGGCGTGGCTGGCGGTAAGCAGGTCATCCGCGCGATGGGCGGCCTCCAGAAGAATGGTCGCGCCCTTGGACCCGTAAAGCTGCGAGGAGCTTTGGCTCGGGCACGTAGCCGTCATCATCACGTCTTCTGGGATTTCTTCGATCGCGGCACGAAGTTCAGCCAATGCCCCATCAATAGAATAGACCGCGTTGTTGGGGTCGATCTGTCCGGCGCGACGCCGTATGCATTGCTCGATTTGTGTCTTGCTCGGCTGCGATGCGGCTGTTGTCGGCTGGCTCCGAAAGCCGGTCGCGAGTTCGGGCCACGATGTTGTGTCGAATTTGTCTTCCCTCAGCGACAGGTACTGCCCCAGGAGAATTAGACGCTCGAATAAGGGCCGTTGGTTTGCATCCGCGTTGGCTAGGGCCAAGTGGCTAACCTCCGCAAACCAACGCCAATAGTGTCGGCGATCTTCATTACACTGAAACCAACCTCGCTGGACGATATTGTCATTAAACTCCGGCCCGCGCATGGCCAATCCCATGAGCGTAGCGGCGTCCTGCATGGCCGGGTGATTAGGATCGAAAGCGTTTTTCTGCCGCCCTATGAGGGGCAGCGGCCAGGGCGCATCGCAGTACTCCAACGCGGCGGTCACGACGTCCTTGGGAAAGTCCGCAACGGGCTTGGGCCTGAAGTAAAAAGCAGACTTCGACCACATCGACATCGCCACGGCTTCGCTGCAGGCCAAGTATCGATGCGACGCATAGTTGCCCGCGAGCCACAGGGCAACAGCCACCACTAGCAGCACCACCCACGCCTTCAAAGTGATTTTCATTTGGCGACCCCGTTCCTTTGATCCAAGCCATCGGCGGCAATTCTATCTTGGCTCTATCAGGTTTGCCACGCACAAAACCGCCTGCGGGGCAACGAATCCCGCTGGTATTCCAGTACGCCTGCTGGTCGGCAACGATCGCTGGTGTAACGTATTGTGTGTAAGTTTGGCGTTGGTTGTCATGGGCTGGAGCGGAGGCGAGCGTAGCGAGCCGCAGCGCAGGCCCATGACACGGCGCAAAAAGTTGGGTACGTAATCCTTTTTTC
>JBAZTO010000024.1:0-55796 GCA_041661865.1 Phycisphaerae bacterium
CCGCACAAGAAAAACGAACCCCCGGCGACCGCACCCAATATCCGCAGGGCCACACGCACGGAAATCCGCAGGGCGCAAGCCTTCTATGAACAAAAACTCATCACTTAGTTTACGGCGTTGGGTGGCATGCCCTTACGCGGCTGCTTGCGGAAGGGCATGGTGACGCGGACCGCGCCGGGCTACTTGCCCCTGGGCGAGCTGGCCTTGCCCTGACGCGGCATCTGCGGGAACCGCTTGTCCAGGAAGCGGCCGCTGTCCTGGATGACCTTGCCGTCGGCGTAGATCTTCCCGCCGCCGCGCAGGTCGCAGACCATGTCCCAGTGCAGGCCGCTCTGGTTTTTGCTGCCGGTTTCGGGATAGCCGGCCCCCAGGGCCAGGTGAACCGTCCCGCCGATCTTCTCGTCAAACAGCGTGTTCCGCATGTACCGCGTGATGCTGTAGTTGGTTCCCATCGCCAGTTCGCCCAGGCGGCTGGAGCCCTTGTCCATCTCGATCATCGCCCGCAGGAAGTCCTCGCCCTTGTCGGCCCGCGCGGTGACGACCTTGCCGTTGCGGAATTCCAGGAACACGCCATCGACCTCCCGCCCGTGATGCACGGCGGGGAAGCTGAAGCGAATGTGCCCGTTGGCGCTGGTCTCGACGGGACCGGTGAAAATCTCGCCGTCGGGGAAGTTCTCGTGGCCGTCGCAATTGACCCACTTGCGCCCGGCGACGCCCAGCGTGATGTCCGTGTCCTTGCCGACGATGCGGATCTCGCGCGTCTTGTTGAGCATGTCCGTCAGGGCCTGCTGGCTGACGCTGATGGCCTTCCAGGTTTTGATAGGGTCGGGGTCGTCCAGGTGCCCGGCCTTGAAGACGAACTCCTCGTAGTCTTCCAGCGACATCTCGGCGTCCTGGGCGTGCGAGTTGGTCGGCCACTCGGTGCCCACCCAGCGAAGCTCGCCCTTGGCGAAGCGGTCCATGAACAACTTGCTGAGCCCCTTGTTGGCGGCGGCGGTGGCGGCCATTTTCCTGGGGTCGGCGTTGGACAGAGCCTTGGTGTTGTTGTCGGCCCAGATGCCCAGATGGGCGTCGATGTGCTGGATGCGGTACTTGCGGAAGGGCGAGACGTGGCGAAGCTGCTCGTCGCCTGCCTCGGCGTAGAAGATCTCGGACAGGCCGTCGATGGCGACCTGCGTCTCGATGAAGGCCCCGCGCCGCAACGCCGCCCGGTAACATTCGCGGATCAGCGGGGCGGCCACCGCATTGCCGACGATGGAGAGCTTGTCTCCCTTCTTGATGCCCAGGGAGTATTCGACGAGCAACTTGGCCAGCTTCAGCATGCGAGGGTCGGTCATAATCGTTATTCCTTTGTATTGGGCAAGCGACGTTGAAGAACATTATCGGCTGGGATGCCGTAATTCAATGATGCACGGTTGGAGGTCGGGGTCTTTCAGTTCTCGTAGCATGGCCATCTTGGCCATGAGTATCACGGCCGTCCCGGCCGTGCGATATGCGAAAACGTCCTGGCATGGGCAAGATGCCCATGCTACTCACGGGCGAGACGCCCGTGCTACGCCGAGAATTGAAAGGCCCTGGGTGAGAGGTTATGGCGATTCCCGCCGTCAGGCGTTAGACTCTGGCGGCCTTGAGAGGATGCCCCTGGGCCTATTATCAACGGGAAGTCTATGCCCCCACAATTTGTCTTCGAGATGCACGGCGTGAACAAGAGCTTCGGTGACAAGGTCGTGCTACGCGACATCAGCCTGTCGTTTTTCCACGGGGCCAAGATCGGCGTGGTGGGCGAGAACGGCTCGGGCAAGAGCACGCTGCTCCGCATCATGGCCGGCATCGACAAGGACATCCAGGGCGAGGCGCGCCTGGCCAAGGGGATGCGCATCGGCTACGTCGCGCAGGAGCCCCGGCTCGATCTGGACAAGACCGTCCGCGAGAACCTTCGCGCCGCCATGGCTCCCATCCAGAAGCTCATCGACCGCTACAACGATATCTCGGCGAAGATGGCTGAGCCGATGGAGGCCGACGAGATGGACAAGTTGCTGGAGGAGATGGGCCATCTCCAGGAGCAGATCGACGCCTGCGACGGCTGGGAGATCGAGCGGCTGATGGACATCGCCTCCGACGCCCTGGTCCTGCCGCCCGACGACATGCCGGCCAAACTGCTCTCCGGCGGTGAGCGGCGGCGTGTGGCCTTGTGCATGGTCCTGCTGGAAAAGCCCGACCTGCTCCTGCTGGACGAGCCCACCAACCACCTGGACGCCGAGACGGTGGAGTGGCTGGAGTCGGCCTTGCGGGAGTACCCCGGCACGGTCATCATCGTCACGCACGACCGCTACTTCCTGGACCACATCACCCAGTGGATTCTGGAACTGGAGGATGCGCGCGGCCTGCCCTTCGAGGGCAACTATTCCTCGTGGCTGGCCCAGAAATCCGAGCTGCTGCGGCTGGTCGAGAAGAAGGAAAGCGAGCGGCAGAAGACTCTGCGCCGCGAACTGGACTGGATCAACACCTCGGCCAAGGGACGCAGCCAGCGCAATCAGGCCCGCATCGACCGCTACGAGCAGTTGGCCGGCCAGGCGGCGCCGGATGCTCGCAGTGAGACGATCATCCAGATCGCGCCGGGCCCGCGCCTGGGCGACCGGGTGCTCAGCGTCCACGGCCTGTGCAAGGGCTACGACGGGCTGACGCTGCTGAAGGATTGCTCCTTCGATCTGCCGCGCGGCGGCATCGTGGGCGTGCTGGGGCCCAACGGCACGGGCAAGACCACGCTGCTCCGCATGATCGTGGGGCAGGAAAAACCCGACGCCGGCGCGATCGAGCTGGGCCCGACGGTGGTGCTGTCGTATGTCGATCAGCATCGCGACGCGCTGGACGATTCGCGGACGATCTTCGAGGAAATCACCGACGGCAAGGACAAGATCGAACTGGGCAGCGCCTCGATCCCCTCGCGGGCGTACGTGGCCCGCTTCAATTTCCGTGGCCCCCTGCAGCAGAAGCGGGTCGGCCAGTGCAGCGGCGGCGAGCGCAACCGCATTCACCTGGCCAAGCTGCTTCGGCGGGGCGGCAACCTCCTGCTGCTGGACGAGCCGACCAACGACCTGGACGTCTCGACCATGCGCGTCCTGGAGCAGGGCCTGATCGACTTCCCCGGCTGCGCGATGGTCATCAGCCACGACCGCTTCTTCCTCGACCGCATCTGCACGCACCTGCTGATTCTCGAAGGCGACGGGAGGACCCAGTGGTTCGAGGGGAACTTCCAGGCCTACGAGGAAAAGGCGCTGGCCGAAACGCCCGACCGTCTCGCCCATCGCCGCGGCAAGTACAAGCGGCTAGCCCTGTGAGGAACGCGGCGGGGGTGGCGCAGCCCGATGCAAAGATTTTGGGACGGCTGAGAGAATACTGAGATGGCCGGCTACTTGGCCTTCTTCCACGGCGGGACGGAGGGCAGGTAGGTCCGGAACTCGGCGATGAGGGCGTCTTCGTAGGCGCCGCGATACCCGCCGGCCAGGAACCTGTCGATGCCCTCCTCCAGCAGCCGCTTCCAGGAGTCGCTCTCCCTGCCGGGGCTGATGGGATAGAACAGCGCGCCGTTGGCCTTGGCAGCCTTCATGTCGCCCAGCGCGTCCCCGATCATCAGGATGTGGTCGGGGGCGTACTTGCCGGCGGCGGCGTGCTGGAGGTGCTCCTTCTTGGAGCCCATCTCCTGGCCGGCGATGACCATGGCGTACCCGGCGATGTCGTGCTCTTCCCACTCGCGTGTCAGGGCTTCGCACGGCGTGGCCGAGACGCACATGATGTCGGCGGCGGCCTGGAGCTTTTCGAGGCATTCGCGGAGGTGTGGGAAGGGCGGCACGTTGCGGACGATCTTGGCCACGTCGGCATTGACGCCCCTGGACCACTCCAGTACCCGCTTGAGCCCGGCATCGCCGGTCTTCCTGACCTCGGCTTCCAGGGCGGGATTGCCCAGAGCCGTCTCCCGTTTGATCCACTCCCGCAGCGAGGTCAGGTCCGGCGGCGTGAAGCCGCGCTCGATCGCCTCGGGCCGCTCGGCCAGCAGGTCGATGGACATCACCAGGGCCGGGAAGCGGTTGATGCCTCGCCACTCGCTGTAGAGGTTGACGAACTCCCAGGTCTCGCGGGCCATGGCCGAGACGGCTTGAAGCTCGAAGTAGTTGATGGCGTTGGGGATGAAGCACTCCTTGTGCTTGATCTCCATCGTGTCAAACGCGCAGCCGTCGGAGTCGATGCCGACAAAGAAATCGTGCTGCTTCTTGAGGGCCTTGAGCGCTGCTATGTGATCAGGCATCCCGTGAGACTCCTATTGCAGATTGAGGAATTGCAGATTGCAAATTGAAGAAATTACCTTGGCGAGACTCTTCTCGCTGTCTTGCGTGACGCAGTGATAATCGCCAAAATCTCCCTGCCTTCGGTGGCCAACTCTGCGATCATTCGCTGAGCGACCAAACCTGCGTCGGCCGCCATCTCGATCCAGAAGACCGTCTCGTCGGCCTCTTCTTCGACAATACCGATCTTTGCAACGAATTCTGCGTGCGATCTTGCGCGGCAGGCGGCCCGGTAGTTCGCCGCCACACTGGTGCCGCACCGGACAAGTTGCCGGGCGAACACGTCGCCTTCGCGACTATGCGGCAACGACGACGCCAACTTCACAATCCGAAGACTGAAGTCTCTTGTTCTTCTTCGCAGTTCTTCGGGTGTCATACATTCAGACTCGTACTTGCCAACGGCTGTTCAATCTGCAATTAGCAATCGGCAATCGGCGATGATCTACACTCCGCTGAACGCACTGAAGCCGCCGTCGACGGGCACGACGATGCCGGTGACGAACTTCGAGGCGTCGCTGATGAGCCAGGTCAGGGTGCCGACCAGGTCGTCGGGCTGGCCGAACTTGCCCATCGGCGTGTGGCTGATGATCGTGTTGCCGCGGGCGGTCAGTTGGCCGGTCTTCTCGTCGGTGAGCAGGAAGCGGTTCTGGTCGGTCAGGAAGAAGCCCGGGGCGATCGCGTTGACGCGGATGGCCGGGTTGTGCCGTTGGGCCATGTACACCGCCAGCCACTGGGTGAAGTTGCTGATGGCGGCCTTGGCGCCGCTGTAGGCGGCAATGTTGGTCAGCGGGCGGAACGCGTTCATCGACGAGATGTTGATGATGTTGCCGGCACCCTTGTCGGCCATGTGCCGGCCGAAGACCTGGCTGGGCAGGATCGTGCCCATGCAGTTGAGGTCGAAGACCCAGCGGATGGCGTCGGCGGGCAGGTCGAAGAACGTGGTGGGGGGGGCGCAGGTGGCGTCCTTCTTGTTGCCGCCGGCGCCGTTGATCAGCACGTCCAGGCCGCCGAGCTTCTTGAGCGTCTCGTCGCAGGCGGCTTGGATCTCGTCGAGCTTCAGGACGTTGCAGCGGATGGGCACTGCCGAGCCGCCGGCGGCCTCGATGCTCTTGCAGACGGCGGTGGCGCCTTCAAAGTTGAAGTCCAGCAGCGCCACCTTCGCCCCAGCCGCAGCCAGGGCCTTGCCCATCTCGGCGCAGAGAATGCCGGCCCCGCCGGTGATCGCGATGCACTTGCCCTTGATGCTGAAAATGTCCTTGGTAGCCATGTGTCGGTTCTTTCTCTCGTTGAATAGCCGCGAATGTCGCGAATTACGCGAAGTTTATGGTGCTCAAGAAGCAACTGCCTTGCACAAATCACATCAACTGCACAAGGTCAAATCCTTCTCAATCCGTTCAAGTTTCTGCAATTCGTGTAATTCGCGGCTGATGTTGTTGTTACTTTTTGGCGAAGGGCGCCACGTGCCGGCCGATGTGCCTGGCCAGGACGTCGTAATGCACTTCTTCCTGTTTCTGCAGCGCCGCGTAGAACCGCGGACGGAAGCGGCAGCTCCCCTCAGCCGTCAGGATCGAGCCGAACGTCACGTGCAGCATCTGCCGCGCGTGGAAGTCGTCGAGCATGTCCGGGAGCTGCGCGTCGCTGAGCGCGCTGGCCGGCGGAACCTTGCTCATGTCGCCCGAGACGTGATAGGAGGCCTTGTCGGTGTCGTATCGCTCGCGGGCAAACTCGTAGATCTCGCGGAAGAGGCCGGGGTCGATCTTGGCGACCGCCCGCACCGCCTCCAGCCAGCTCGTGCCGGCGGTCTTGAGGTGCACCAGCCCGCCGGTGGCCTGGGCGACGATGGGGTAGATGCTGAACTTGTCGCTGCCGGAGTGGATGGAAATCTTGTAGGGGCCCAGCGTCCGCATGACCGCGACGTGCTCGGCGAAGCTGCGCCCGAAGGCGTCCAGGTCGCCGATGTAGTCCACGCCCTTCTCGAAGCGGCCCATGAATCGCGGGGCCATCGACGACCAGGTCACGCCCATACGCTTGAGTTCGGCGGCGAAGAAATAATGCTCCGCCGGGCTGGTGACCGACTCGGTCTCATCGACGGACACTTCCAGCTCGAAGGGGTGCTTGCAGATCTTCTGGAGCCGGCGGTACATCTTCACGATGTGCGTGATGGCGTTGCCGTACTTGACCGCGGCGCGGAGGAAGGCCAGTTCGTCGAAGCCCACGCTGCCGCCGCCGGCCAGCGGGAAACTCTTGCCGGCGTAGAGGGCCTTGAGTTGCTCAGCGGGGATGCCGAAGGTCTTGTAGTCCAGCTTGGCGTATCGCTTGGCCAGGGCCGCTGCGTCCAGGCTGTCAGCCTCGTTGACCACGTGCGGGCCAGGATCGATGGTGTACATGGTGAAGCCGGCGTTGACCAGGTTATCCAGGGCCTCAAGCTGCTGGATGTGGTCGCCGTCGGAGCCCCAACCGTCCTTGTAACCTTCCTGAAAGACGCCCCAGGTCGCGCAGTCGATCACCTGCTCGGGCATCCGCTGCGTGCGGGTCATTTCGCGGATGGACTGCTGGGCCAGCACCGGCAGCAGGCCGCTGCCCTTGACGGCGCGGATGTGGCCGGGGGTGCCCATGCCCAGGCGGTCGCCGCAGCCGACGCTGGTGGCCAGGCCCAGGGTTCGCGGGCCCGTCCAGGGGAGCGTCTTGCGGAGGGCGACGGCATTGGCGTGGTCGGTGGGGCCGACGAAGACGGGCTTGCCCGACAGCTTGCCCCACTTGTCGCCGCGAATCTTGCCCTTGCCGACCGAGCCGACCAGTTTTTCGCTGCCGCGCCGGCCGAGGAAATACGTCACGCCGCCTTCTTCGGTCAGGCTGGCGGGGTAGATTTCCAGGCCCGTGAGCTTCTTGAGTTCGTCGATCATTTTGGTTTCCATTCTCTGCGGCGGGCCGGTGGTAAGCGGACCTGTGATCCGCCACCACCGACTCTCCGCACGGGGTGTTGACGGAACAACTACGCGATGTACGTGCTGGCGGTGATGTTCCCGCCGGTGCCGGTCCAGTTGGTGTGGAAGAACTGGCCGCGGGGCTTGTCCAGCCGCTCGTAGGTGTGGGCGCCGAAGTAGTCGCGCTGGGCCTGGAGCAGGTTGGCCGGAACGCACTCGCTGCGGTAGCCGTCGAAGTAGGCCAGGGCCGAACTGAAGGCCGGCACCGCCACGCCCATCGTCACCGCTTGTGCGACAACCTTGCGCCATGCGGCCTGGGCATTCTGGATCGCGTCGTGGAAGTACGGGTCCAGCAGCAGGTTGACCAGCTTGGCGTTCTTGTCGAAGGCGTCCTTGATCTTGCCCAGGAATCGGCTGCGGATGATGCAGCCGCCGCGCCACATCAGGGCGATGCCGCCATTGTTGAGGTTCCACTTGTACTCGCCCGCGGCGGCCCGCATGAGCTGGTAGCCCTGGGCATAAGAGACGATCTTGCTGGCAAAGAGGGCCTGACGGATGTCCTCGATGAAGGCCTTGCGGTCGCCCTTATACTCGCTCTTGGGGCCGGAGAAGAGCTTGGAGGCCGCGACGCGCTCGTCCTTGATGGCCGAGAGGCAGCGGGCGAAAACCGCCTCGCCGATGAGCGTCAGGGGCATGCCCGCGTCCAACGCGCTGATGACGGTCCACTTGCCCGTGCCCTTTTGGCCGGCGGCGTCGAGGATGACGTCCACGATCGGCTTGCCCGTTTCGGGGTCGGTCTTGCCCAGGATGTCGCGGGTGATTTCGATGAGGTAGCTGTCCAGGTCGCCCTTGTTCCACTCGGCGAAGACTTCGTGCATCTCGCCGGCGGTCATGCCGATGGCCCGCATGAGCGAGTAGGCCTCGCAGATGAGCTGCATGTCGCCGTACTCGATGCCGTTGTGGACCATCTTCACGAAGTGGCCCGCGCCGTTCTCGCCCACCCAGTCGCAGCAGGGGGCGCCGTCGACCTTGGCCGAGACGCTCTGGAAGATGGGCTTGACGTGCGGCCAGGCGGCCGGCGAGCCGCCGGGCATGATGCTCGGGCCGCGACGGGCGCCTTCTTCGCCGCCCGAGACGCCGGTGCCGATGTACAGCAGGCCCTTGCTCTCGACGTAGGCGGTGCGACGGATCGTGTCGTTGAAGTTGCTGTTGCCGCCGTCGATGATGATGTCGCCCTTTTCCAGGTGGGGCAGCAGCAGCTCGATGAACTCATCGACCGGCGCGCCGGCCTTGACCAGCATCATCACCCGCCGGGGCCTCTTGAGGCTGGCCGCCAACTCCTCGATGGAGTGGGCGCCGACGATGCTCTTGCCCTTGGCTTCGCCATTGACGAAGGCATCGACCTTGGAAACGGTGCGGTTGTACACCGCGACCGTAAAGCCGTGGTCGGCCATGTTGAGCACCAGGTTCTGGCCCATGACGGCCAATCCGATCAGTCCAATGTCCGCTTGTGCCTTTGGCATGTAACTACTCCTTCTATCTTCTCTGAAAGTCTCGAAACCAAAGATGCTAGAGACTTCCCGGCGGATTTCAAGAGACCGCCGCAAAAAACTCCCGCCCCCCAGTTAGTACCACAGCCGTCTCGGCTGTGGCCGATGCAGGTTTTCAAGCACAGGCGAGACGCCTGTGCTACCTGCCCAAACCTGCCTAAACCTGCCTATTGCTCGCGACCTGACGCCGTGGTAACATCCTGCGATTTTACGGGCCGAGGCGGGCGGCGGCGTATTACAACTACATACGGGACCTTTACGGACACCAGAAAAAGGCTGACATGCCACGCAGGGATGACCTCAAGACGATCATGATCATCGGCTCGGGCCCCATTATCATTGGCCAGGGCTGCGAATTCGACTATTCCGGGACACAGGCGTGCAAGGCCTTGCGCGAGGAAGGCTACCGCATCGTCCTGATCAACTCCAACCCGGCCACCATCATGACCGACCCGGAGTTTGCCGACCGGACCTACATCGAGCCCCTCACGCCGGCGGCGGTGGAAAAGATCATCGCCCGGGAGCGCCCCGACGCGCTGCTGCCGACCCTGGGCGGCCAGACCGGCCTGAACACCGCGGTGGCCGTGGCGGACATGGGCATCCTCGACAAGTACGGCGTGGAGATGATCGGCGCGACGCGCGAGGTCATCCACCGGGCCGAGAACCGCACCGAGTTCAAGAAGATCTGCCTGTCGATCGGCCTGGACCTGCCGCGCAGCGGCATCGCCCACACGATGGACGAGGCGATGAAGATCGTCGAGGAAGTGGGCCTGCCCGTCTGTATTCGCCCCGCCTACACGCTGGGCGGCACGGGCGGCGGCTTTGCCTTCAACATGGACGAGTTCCGCACCATCTCGGCGCGCGGGCTGGAGTATTCGCCCATCAGCGAGATCCTGATCGAAGAGAGCGTGCTGGGCTGGAAGGAATACGAACTGGAGGTGATGCGCGACAAGGCCGACAATGTCGTCATCGTCTGCTCGATCGAGAACTTCGACCCCATGGGCGTGCATACCGGCGATTCGATTACCGTCGCCCCGGCCCAGACGCTGACGGACAAGGAATACCAGTTGATGCGCGACGCGGCCATCGCCATCATCCGGGCCATTGGCGTGGAGACCGGCGGCAGCAACATCCAGTTCGCCGTCGATCCGGTTACCGGCCGGATGATCGTGGTGGAGATGAATCCCCGCGTCAGCCGCAGCTCGGCCTTGGCCTCCAAGGCCACCGGCTTCCCCATTGCCAAGATCGCGGCCAAGCTGGCCGTCGGCTACACCCTCGACGAGATTCCCAACGACATCACCCGCCAGACGCCCGCCTGCTTCGAGCCGACCATCGACTACTGCGTGGTGAAGATCCCGCGGTGGACCTTCGAGAAGTTCCCCGACGCCGACGAGACCCTGACCACCCAGATGAAATCCGTCGGCGAGGCGATGTCCATCGGCCGGACTTTCAAGGAGTCCCTCCAGAAGGGCATCCGCTCGATGGAGGTCAAGCGGTTTGGCCTGGGCCTGGACACCAACGACAAGTGGTTCAACGCCACCGTCAAGCCCGTGCGCGGCAAGGCCAAGGACTCCGAAGGCAAGAAGCTCGACGTGGAGTACCCCATCGAGGAGAGCAAGCTGCTCCGCAAGCTCTCGGTGCCCAGCCAGGGCCGGCTCTACTACGTCCGCTACGCCCTCAAGATGGGCTGGAGCGTCGAGAAGGTCTTCGAGTTGACCAAGATCGACCCGTGGTTCCTGACCAACATCAAGCAATTGGTGGACTTCGAGAAGGACCTGATGGCCGTCGGCTCGCTGGAGAAGCTTTCGGCGACCCTGCTCAACCAGGCCAAGCAGTGGGGCTACAGCGACGTCCAGTTGGCATCGGCCCTGAACGCCACCCCGCTGGCCGTCCGCACGAAGCGGAAGGAACTGGGCATCAAGCCGGTCTATAAGCTGGTGGACACCTGCGCGGCGGAGTTCGAGGCCTACACGCCGTACTACTATTCGACATACGAGACGCCGATCCGGCAGTTGGCCACGGATGAATCGCGACTCGCGAATCCCGAATCGCGAAATACATCTGACAGCAAAGCCACAGGCGAGACGCCTGTGCTACCTAATCCAGTTGGTACCACAGCCGTCTCGGCTGTGGCCGATGCAGGTTCTCAATGCACAGGCGAGACGCCTGTGCTACCTAAATCGCAACTCGCGACGGGCGACTCGCAATTCGTGGACGAGGAAGTCCGCGTCACCGATCGCAAGAAGATCGTGATCCTCGGCGGCGGGCCCAACCGCATCGGCCAGGGCATCGAGTTCGACTACTGCTGCGTGCACGCCGCCTTCGCCGCCCACGAACTGGGCTACGAGGCGGTCATGGTCAACTCCAACCCCGAGACCGTCTCGACCGACTACGATACCTCCGACATGCTTTTCTTCGAGCCCCTCACGCTCGAGGACGTGGTCAATATCTGCGAGAAGCTCAACGGCAAGCCGCTGGGCCAGCCGGGCCTGCTGCACGGCGCTGTGGTGCAGTTCGGCGGGCAGACGCCGCTGAACCTGGCCCGCGGCCTGGAAGAGGCCGGCGTGCCCATCATCGGCACCAGCCCCGAGTCCATCGACCTGGCTGAGGACCGCGAGCGGTTCGCCCGGATCCTGGATGAACTCAAGCTCAAGAGCCCGCCCAGCGGGACAGCCTTCACCGTCGCCCAGGCCCGCAAGATCGCCGACAAGATCGGCTACCCCGTGCTGGTTCGCCCCAGCTACGTGCTGGGCGGTCGGGCCATGGAGATCGTCTCCGACGGCGAGCAGTTGGACGTGTACATGGCCAAGGCCGTCGACGCCTCGATGGTCGGGCGCGATCACCCGATCCTGGTCGACAAGTTCCTCTCCTCGGCCACCGAGGTCGACGTGGACTGCATCAGCGACTTCGGCCCGCGCGTGGACGGCACGGCCGAGAAGAACCCCCGCGCGGTCATCTGCGGCGTGATGGAGCACATCGAGGAGGCCGGCATTCACAGCGGCGACTCGGCCTGCGCCTTGCCGCCGTTCTCGCTCGACCCGGCCGTGGTGGCCGAGATCCAGAAGCAGGGGCGGCAACTGGCCGAGCGGCTGAAGGTTCGCGGCCTGATGAACGTGCAGTTTGCCGTCAAGGACGGCGAGGTGTATATCCTGGAAGTCAACCCACGGGCCTCGCGGACCGTGCCGTTTGTCTCCAAGGCCACCGGCGTGCCGTGGGCCAAGCTGGCGGCCAAGGTGATGGCCGGCCTGAGCCTGGAGGAACTGGGCGTACGCGAGGCGCCGCGCCCGGCGCAGACGTCGGTCAAGGAGAGCGTCTTCCCCTTCACCAAGTTCCCCGGCGTGGACGTGATCCTGGGGCCCGAGATGCGAAGCACCGGCGAGGTGATGGGCATCGACATGAGCTTCGGCCTGGCCTTCGCCAAGAGCCAGATCGCCGCGGGCAGCCCGCTGCCCACCTCCGGCACGATCTTCATCTCCGTCAACGAGGCCGACAAGCCGGCCGTCGTGGCCGTCGGACGACAACTGGCGGTCATGGGGTTCGAGCTGGTGGCGACCGACGGCACGTGCGCCGTGCTGACCGCCGCGGGCGTGGGCGTGCAGCCGATTTGCAAGCTGGGCCAGGGCCGGCCCAACATCGCCGACCTGATCACCAACCGCAAGGTCTCGCTGCTGATCAACACGCCCACCAAGCGCGGCCCGGCCACCGACGAGGGCAAGATCCGCGCCATGGCCACGCTGCACAACATCCCACTCATCACCACGCTGACGGCCGCCGAGGCCGCCGTGGCCGGAATCGCCGCCCTCCGCGCCGGGCCGGGCAATGGCGCCAACTCCGACGACTCCTGGACCGTCCGCCCCCTCCAGGAATACTTTCCGGCGAAGAAATAGGTCGTAGTTCGTAGGTCGTAGGGAAAGCAAGAACCGGACTACCGGAATACCGGAGTACCGAAGGGTCGCGAGCTTGCGCCTGGGCAAACTAGCCGCGAGCGCGAAGCGAGCGGTATTCGGCGAGTCGTGGGATTAGGTACCGCCGCCGTCGTGTCCGCTCAGTTGTCCACCAGCGTCGCCTTCATCCACCCGCGGACGGAGTTGATGGCGAACATTTCGCGGCAGCGGGGGAGGTCCTCCACGCGGATCACGCCCTCGACGATTTCTCCCCGCTCGATCAGTCGGCTGCGCAGGGTGCCGCCGAGCAGGCCGCTCTCCCGCGGCGGCGTCAGTCGGCGCCCGTCGAAATCACAGACGATGTTGGCGATGGTCGTCTCGGTAATCTCGCCGCGGTGGTTGTGGAGCAGGACATCGTCGCAGTCGCCCCGGCCTCGCATCGCCTCCTCGTACACCCGCCGATGCGTGGTCTTGTGGTACAGGAAGACATCGGAGCAATCGATCGGCGCGCGGGCCAGCCTCAGCCGCCACGGCACATCGGGCCTGGCCGGCGGGGCGGGGGCGGTCTCGGTTCGCACCAGCCCGGCGGGATCAACACACAGACGAACGCGGGTGGGAGCGAGCAGGGTGCCCGCCAGTCTCTCCAACTCCGCCCGAACGGCGGCTAGGTCCACAGGGTAACCGAAGTACCTGGCCGAGTCGGCCAGCCGCGCCAGATGCTCATCGAGCAGGGCGTATCCCTGGGCCGGCTCAAACCGCAGCGTCTCCAGCAGGTCGAAGCGGGGGACAGTCGCCGTCAGCACCGCCGCCTTGTCGCGGCATTCGGCATACTCGTCGGCGGCGGTGGAGTCCCAGACGATGCCTCCGCCCACGCCGTACTCCGCCGACTGGGCGTGCTTGTCGACGACGACCGTGCGAATGGCCACGCTGAAGCGAGCGTCGCCGCCGGGGTAGACCAGCCCGATGCTGCCGGTATACAGGCCGCGCGGCTGACTCTCCAACTGGCGGATGATCTGCATGGTGCGGACCTTGGGCGCGCCGGTGATGGAGGCGCAGGGGAACATCGCGGCGAAGATCTCCGCCAGGGCGGCCTTCGTCCGGCACCGCACCGTGGAGGTCATCTGAAGGACCGTCGGGTATCGCTCGATGGCGAAGGCCTCGTCCACCCGCACGCTGCCGCGCTGGGCCACCCGGCCCAGGTCGTTGCGGATCATGTCCACGATCATCGCGTTTTCCGCCCGGTTCTTGGGGCAGCGGTTGAGTCGGCGGGCCTGGTCATCATCCTGCGCGGTCCACAGGCCACGCCTGGCCGTCCCTTTCATGGGGCGCGCCGAGAGCGTGCCGTCCTGGAGGTCAAAAAACAACTCCGGCGAGGCCGAGCAGATGGTGTGTTGCCCGCAGTCGATGAACGCGGCGCAGGAGGCCCGCTGAGCGGCGGCCAGGCGGGCGAAGAACGACTCGCTCGACCCGCGGAAACCCGCCCGCAGCCGCAGGGTGTAGTTGACCTGGTAGGTGTCGCCCGAGGCGATCAGTTCTTTGATGGCGGCGATGTCACGCTGAAACTGCCGGCTGGAGATGTGCGGCTGCCAGGGGCCGACCTCGAACGGTGCATCCGCGGCGGGCAGGGCGTCGATGGCATCGAGGCGGTCGAAGAGGGCAAACCACGCCAGCGGCAGGTGCGAGAAGTCGTGGACGCACAGATGCTCGTCCAGGCCGGCCGCCGCCTCGTAGCAGACGAACCCGACGGCCCATCGACCGCCGCGGCAGGCAGCGTCCACGGCGGCCAGGGCCGGCAGAACCTGCCAGTGCGTGCGGGCCTCGATCACGCCCACGGGCTGGGCTCCCACCAGCCAGCCGCCGGCGGGATTCTGAAGGATGACGGTATTCATTGGCTATCCGGGTGCGGCAACTGTCCTGGTGCGTCCGGTCGCCGGGGCCGTGCCGTGCAGGCCCCACGCGCCGGGGGGATTGTAGCAGGCCCTTGGACGCGGGCAAGCCTGCAATGCCGTTGATCTTTGTTCTTCCTTGCAAGTGCCGGCCGGGTTGTTATAGTCTAAGGTTGGCGGGGCGGGTCCGGAGGGGCCCAAGAAATATGACGGAGGCCGCATCGGCAATGTTCGGCGTGGAAGCAAGTTCGCTGGATAGCAATGTGCTGGTGCTGAACAAGCACTACGCCGCCATCCGTATTGTCTCAGCCCGCCGCGCGATGGTCCTGCTGTTCAAGGAACTGGCCGAGATCATCTCGGTGGAAAACTCCACCTACCAGGCCTACGACTTCGACTCCTGGCGACAGATCAGCGAACTCCGCTCCAAGTACGAGCGCGAGCACCACGACTGGATTCACTGCGTGCGCTTCGACCTGGCCGTGCCGCGAATCATCCGCCTGCTGTTCTACGATCGCCTGCCCCGCACGCAGGTGAAGTTCACGCGGAGGAACATTTACGCCCGCGACCGCAACCGCTGCCAGTACTGCGGCAAGAAGTTCCCCACCAACGAGCTGAGCCTCGACCACGTGCTGCCTCGCAGCCTGGGCGGCGGGGCCAGTTGGACCAACATCGTCTGCTGCTGCGTCAAGTGCAACGTCCGCAAGGGGGGACGCCTGCCCGAACAGGCCGGCATGAAACTCATCTCCGAACCGGTCAAGCCCAAGAGGTCGCCCGTGGTCACGCTCCACCTCAACAGCGAAAAGTACGCCTCCTGGAAGCAATTCCTCGACGCAGCCTACTGGAACGTGGAATTGAAGGATTAGAGGCGCTTGGCTACAGCCGCAAGGGGTAAAACCTTGTAGGGCGTGCAACTTGTTGCACGCGTGATTGTTGTCGCAAGCCAGTAACCGCGTGCAACAAGTTGCACGCCCTACCTGTTCGCAACAATCGGACTGCCGGAGGTGGGAGTCGAACCCACACGCCCCGTAAGGAACTCAGGATTTTGAATCCTGCGCGTCTGCCAATTCCGCCACTCCGGCCGGAGTCCCTGTAGTCTACGTTCCGCGCCACAAAAAACAAGCCCGTGTCATCCGCAAAACGTTGATTTCAACCATTCCCGGCCGACGCCGGACAAAGGTCGTCGGGTTCGTATGCCTGCCAGGTTTCAGGAATCAGCCGAAGCAATTCCGCAACGGCGGCTTCCAACATTTCAGGTGATGCGGTAATGCGGTCTGGAATGTTCGACATGGGCGTGTCGCTCATGGCTGTCATCTTCGCGGGCAATACATTGTTTACGAGGCAGGGGCCATCGGTTGCAGAACTCCGCCCTGCCCCGGCTGTCTTGTCATACGCAATCTTCGCCGTTACCCTCAAGGGGTGATTGCAGACTGTTCAATGCGTCTCTTGATCTCAGCCACGGATAGCGAGACACGATACCCGCGTGCCCCTCCTTGTGCTTGTTCCACAAGCGCAACACCGATCTGAGGCGGGTCAACCGGACCTTCGTCAACCTTGTGCATGTGTCGGTAGGTTCCCGACTGGACAGCATACTTCATCAAAGGGAACGCTATATCGATAGCGTGCTTATCATCCATTTGGCCATCGGCGGCCGTAAACTGATATGGATATTCAATAGTATATTGCAGTCCATCTTGCAGGGTCAGATAATATGTCGATGATACATGATATGTTTTGCCGTCTATGGTCCATTGCTCAGGCCCAGTCTGCCCCAATACTCCGTTGCCGCCAGTCCCCGCAGGTTTAGCTAGTCCGTAGTTTAACGGCGAGAACAACGCCAGTACCAAGTGAACCGCCAAACCGATTCCTCCAACTAGCCCTAGGACCTTCTTCGCCGAAGAAAGGCGAAGCACCCGCTTAAGACCGGTAGCAAGGAAGATGATCCCGTAGATACCAACGACGACCCCAAGGCAACTTATCAGGTTGAAATCGAGCCTCCTGCCATGCTCGCCGGCGGTTATGCCCCATGGCGCTTTGCCAAATGAAAGCAGAGTGACTAGAAACACTACAAACAGTGTGATACAGGAACCGCCCGCTCGCCTAGCCTTCATCGCTTCTTTCGCATCGACCGTCGGCAGCGTTTCAGTTGTCTCAGATTCCATAGGCTCTCCCTATTCGTCGTTTCAAGTGCTGGCGACTGCCCTTTGCCGCTACTATGGCCCGGATTCTATCGCATGTCAGGCCGTTTGCAACATTACCTATCCAGTTCGCGAGTTAGGCTCAATTCGACGCGCCAGCCGGCGTTGCCTTGGACTTCACGCGATTGGGCTTGCGGTTCGTGTCGCGGCCGTCGGCCTAGGGCGCATGGGAAGGGCCACACACACTGGCGGCCCGTCGCTCGACAGTCCATCAGCCTACAGAAACAGCCCCGGCTCTACCTTGAAGTGTTCCGCCAGCTTCTTGATATGGGCCTTGCTCAGTGCCCGCCGGCCGGCCAGGATCGCCGCGCCCAGGGTGCGATTGCCCAGCAGGCGGCCCAGGTCAGAAGCGGTCATGCCATGCTCGCCCAGCAGGGCTTTCAGCACGGCCAGCGGGGCAAGGCGCGAATGGTCCATCGGGAAACGGTCGGCCTCATAGGCTTCAATGAAGGTGGAAATCGCCTCCAGGTAGTCTTCCTGGTCGGCGTTCAGGGCGAAACCAGCCAGCCGGTCGATCATTTCCGAAGCGTTGGCAAGGTCAACATCATCGTGAATCGGGCGCGGGGGCAGCACGGCCACAAGGCCGGCGTAGGTTTTGGGCAGAGGCCGAAACTTGTTCTTTGTCGCCGTCTGTTTCATAGGACGCCCTTCCACTTGTTCTTGTTGTAGTCCGCATGCGTCAGGACCATCAGCACGAAAACCAGTTGCCGGTTGTAGTGCATCGCCGTTATCAGGCGATACTTGTTGCCGGCGATATGCCCGAGCTAATTCTCTGGTAGACCGCCTCGATCTGCTCGACCATCCGATTGTGGTCGAACATTGTCCTGCACAGTTCGCGGCCGGCCTGGCCCAGTTTGGCTCGCAGGGGCGGGCACTGGGCCAGCGTCTCGATGGCCAGTTTCAGGCCGGCGACGTCCTTGGGCGCCAGCAGGATGCCCGTGTCGGGGGTGACCACCTCGGCGGCCCCGTCGATGTCGAAGCTGATCACGGGTCGGCCGGCGAGCATCGCCTGGGGCAGCGCGCGGGCCAGGCCTTCGCGGAGCGAACAGTGCACCAGGATGTCCGAGGCGTGCATGATCGCGGGGATCCGCTCCGGCTCGACCAACCCGGTCAGGTGAAAGCGGGAGGCCAGGCCCAAGCGGTGGATCTGGGCCTCGATCGCCGCTCGCAGGCGCCCGTCGCCGACCAGGCAGAAGTGAACCTGCTCGTCGGGAATCTCCGCCGCGGCGGCCAGCAGAAACTCGTGGCCCTTCAGTTCGGCCAGTCGCGAGACCTGCGTGACCAGCACGGCCCCGCGGGGCAGTTTCATGGCGGCGCGGAAGGCGTCGGCCTCGGCGGGGCGGGCCAGGTAAGGGGCGATCTCCATGCCGCTGTAGAGGGTGGTGTACTGCTCGGCCCGGCCCACGCCGGCGGCCAGGGCTTGGCGGGTCATCGCGTCGGCCACCGAGATGATCGCGTCGGTGCGGCGTGCGGCGCGGCGTTCGAGGGCGATGTAGAGGGTGTTCCGCCACCAGGGCAGATACCGGTGGAACGGCAGGCCGTGGACGGTATGGACGGCCTTCATGCCGCCGACTTTTGCCGCGGCCTTGCGCGCGAGGATGCCGGCCTTGGAGGAGTGCGTGTGAACGATTTCCGGCCGGAGGTCGGCCAGCAGCTTGAGCATCTGCCGGTAGGCGGCCCGGTCGCGGAACGGGTTGATCTGTCGCCGCAGGTCATCCACGACGACCACGCGATAGCCGCCGGCGCGAGCGCGGGTCATCAGTTCGCCCTCCGGCCCCAGGGCCGGGCCGGTGACCAGCGTGACCTCGTGGCCGCGGCGGTGGAGGCCCTCGCAGGTCAGGAGCGTGTTCTCCTGCGCCCCGCCCAGGATCAGTCGCGTTATGACGTGGCAGATTCGCATGGCCCTAATCGTCCAAGGCCGCGGCGTGCCCGTCAAGATGCAAGTTGATTTCCCGCCCGGTTTGCAGTCTCATCCCTCCCTGGTAACTACAAGTAGTCAGTGGTCAGTAGCCGGTGGTCAGTAGCCAGTAGAGCCGCGGCGGAGCATGACCGGCTACCGGCTCCTGACCACCGACTACTACTTCTGCTGAGAACCGAGGGCGTTGTCCGATATGCAAGCAGTGAGTGACAAGGAACACGGCGAGCGGGAGCATTTCTTCGGCGCGGTCAAGATGATGACCGCCATCACGCTGCTGTCGCGCATCCTGGGACTGCTGCGGGACATTACCATCACCTCCATCGGCGCCTCCCGTGTCACCGACGCCTTCACCCTCGCCCAGAAGATCCCCAATCTCTTCCGGCGGCTCTTCGGCGAGGGGGCGCTGTCGGCGGCCTTCGTGCCGGTCTTTACCGACACGGTCGAGAAAGAGGGCTTCGAGAAAGGGAAGATGCTCTTTGCCAACGCCATGGCCCTGCTGGGTGTGGCCATGGCGGGCCTGATGGTGGTGGGCGGGGTCGTCCTGGCGGTGTGGGGACTGGCCTTCCCGGGCAACTGGGACCGGCAACTGGCCCTGGGATTGACGGCCACCATGCTGCCGTTCAGCCTGCTGATATGCATGCTGGCGCTGGCGTCGGCGGCACTGAATTGCCGGGGGCACTTCGGCTATCCGGTCTTTGCCCCGATCCTCCAGAACATCCTGATGCTCGTGGCGGCCGTGGTGGCGTTCAAGGTGTTCCGCGCGCCCCGCGGCGCGCCGCACGACGTGGTGGCCTCGCAGGTCAGGTGGCAACTCTACGTTATTGCCGCCAGCGTGACCTTCAGTGGCGCGGTGCAACTTGCCGGCAGTGTGTACTTTCTGCGGAAGCAGGGCTTCTCGTTACGGCTGAAGCTGCGGCCGGTGGAGCCGGGCATCAAGCCCATGCTCAAGCAGATGCTGCCGATGCTGATCGGCCTGGGTTTTCTACAGATTTCCGAAGTGATCAACGACATGATCGCGTGGACGATGACCGCGACGGCTGAGCATTCGACCATGACGGTCTTTGGGAAGGTACTGGCCTTGCCGCTGACCGAGGGGGTGCTGGTCCGTGTGCAGACGGCTCAGCGGCTCTACCAGTTCCCCATGGGCGTGCTGGCGATCTCGCTGGGCACGGCGATCTTTCCATTGCTCAGCCGTTACGCCAGCCGCGGCGATATGCCCAACCTGCGGGATGCCCTCAACCGTGCCGTGCGACTGGCGATGATGGAGGGCCTGGCCACGGGCTTGGGCCTGTTCATCCTGGCCGAGCCGATCATGCGGATGCTGTTCGCGTGGCGCAACTTCACCGTTTCCGATGCCGCCCAGGCGGCCTTTGTCCTACAGATGTACGTCCTGGGCATGTGGGCCTACTGCTCCTACCAGATGTTCGTGCGAGCCTTCTACGCGCTGAAGGACACGGTGACCCCGCTGAAGATCTCCTGCGCCCTGGTGCTTCCGAATATGGCCATGTTCGTGGTCATGCTATGGGTGCCGCAATTGGGGCCTGGGGCCTATGGCGTGGCGACGGCAGTGACCTTTTCGGCCAACACGCTGATCCTGGCCTACATGTTCCGCCGACGCGTCGGCCTGTTTGGCGGACGCAAGCTCGCCGTCAGCGTGTTGCGGTCGCTGGCGGCCTGCGCGGTGATGGGCGCGGTCATCTGGCCGCTGAAGGGATTGCTAGCGGGGCGGAGCGACCTGCTGATCGTGGCGGTGTGTGTCACCGCCGGCGCGATAGCGTTTCTCGTAGCGGCCAAACTGCTGCGGGCCCCGGAGATCGACGAGCTTTTGCAGTCGCTCCGCAAACGGCGCCGACAGGTCGAATAGGTCGATAGCGGCCGCTGACGTCGCTACAATGAATTGCTGCTGGAGAGGTAAGTGTATGCAGCCGCAGTCCGTATTGCCTGCTGAGTATAACCAACTCCCTGACAAGGTGTTGACCGAGCGGATCCTCCGCCACAAGGAACGCTTCGGGGCCGATCTGTGCATCCTGGGGCATCACTACCAGTCCGACGCGATGATTCGCCTGGCGGATTTCGTCGGCGACAGCCTGAAGCTTTCCCAGCAGGCCGCCGCTCAAAAAGGGGCCAGGTACATCGTGTTCTGCGGCGTACACTTCATGGCCGAGTCGGCCGACGTGCTGAGCGAGCCGGACCAGATCGTCTGTCTGCCCAATATGTTCGCCGGCTGCGCGATGGCGGACATGGCCGACGTGACCGACGTGGCCGCAGCCATCGATGAGGTCGCCGCCCTCACCAGCGACAGGACCGTGCCGGTGACCTACGTCAACTCAACCGCGCCCCTGAAGGCCCTGACCGCCCGGTCCGGCGGGGCCTGCTGCACCTCCAGCAATGCCCAGAACGTGTTCCGCTGGGCGTTGGCTGCCCGGGAATCCGGCGGGGCCGGTGGCGGGAAAATCTTCGCCATCCCCGACCAGCATCTTGGCTGCAATACCGCCGTCGCCCTGGGGTATTCGACCTCCGACTGCGCGCTCTATGACCCGCGCCTGCCCAACGGCGGGCTGACGGGCGAGCAGGTGCGCCATGCCACGTTCATTCTGTGGAAGGGCCACTGCTACGTCCATCAACTATTCCGGCCCGAGCACATCCAGAACGTCCGGGCGCGGCATGAAGGGATCCGGGTGATCGTGCATCCCGAGTGCCCGCACGAAGTTGTGAAACTGGCCGATGCCGTCGGCAGCACCGAACAGATCATCCGCGCCGTCAACGGCAGTCCGGCCGGGGCGAAATGGGCGGTCGGGACCGAGAGTAACCTGGTCAATCGCCTGGCGCGGTCCAACCCTGAGCGGTTCGTTCGGATTCTTTCGGATGCCCCCAGCATCTGCGCGATGATGGCGCGCATCGACCTGCCGCACTTGCTATGGGTGCTGGATAACCTCGGGGCCGGCAGGGTCGTCAACCGCGTCGCGGTCAAGGACGACATCGCCGCCGAGGCGCGGATCGCCCTGGGCCGGATGATCAACATCCAGGCGACAACCGACGCCACGCCCAATACCCGGCGCTAGCTCGCCACCCCCGGAACACAGCGAGGTGTGGGAATCACTAGACTTGAACGAGCCGAACGACGTTCTCGGCCTTCAATCCCTTGGGGCTCTCGATCAGTTCAAACTCCACTTCCTCGCCCTCGTTGAGGGTGCGGAAGCCATCGGCCTTGACGGCGGAATAGTGGACGAAAATGTCCATCTCTTTTCCTTCCATCTGGATGAAACCGTAGCCCTTCGTGTCATTGAACCACTTTACTTTGCCCTTGGTCATTGGAACGCCTCCCAGAGAGATAGAAGAAATGACAGCCCGGCGGAATACACGCCAAAGAGTGCAGCCGTAACGAATTGGTACAAGCACAGCTCACTGTACACTACCTTCAAAATGTCAGACATGGTCCCCGTCAACTCAACATGCTGGCTGAATACTACCGCAAGAAGTGCAATTGTTCAACTGAAAAGTTTCAAGTCTTTATCTTTTTGCCTCTTGACAAAACAGACCTCCGCGTTATCATGTAGCACGCTTCGGTGCCTTGCTCAGGGAGCACAGGGCATACGAGGGCAGGAGCGGTTGCTCGCTCCACCAAACCTGCCTTAGGCCTCACCGGCCAAGTTCCCCCGGTTGGTGTCGTACCAAATTCTCCATAGGTCTGGTTCCAGTTTTTCCTGGCAGCATGACTTCCGGCTGAGCCGCCGGGGTCGGCTACGTTTTTTTACCGGGCGCGCGGGATCCACATGCGTGGCGTGCGGGGCTGAGGCGCCGGTGGGTTTTGAGCGAAGGGCAAGACCCGCCATCCAGGCAAAGTTGAGGATAAAGCGAGGTTCTCAGAAAAGGAGCCGTAAGATGCGAAGCGTAATCTTTAGTCTGCTGGCCGTTGTGTTGCTGTCGAGCGTTGTCTTTGCCGGCCCGTTGGCCACCGATTCCAATGCGTACAACGACGGCGTTAATCCCCAGTGGCATGGTTCGACGGCGTTCTCGAACACCGAATCCGGGCTGGAAGGTTACGTCGACTGGGCCGTTTACGCCCCCGGCGAGTTTTCCTATAGCGGCTATACCCCCACGGCCGGCGAGGCGGTTTACGCGTTTCAGATTTTCAACACAGGCACGCAGCACATCAGTTCCTTTACCTTGGGACTGGAGAACATCGCTGACAACGCCGGCAGCGTTTCGGGGCTGAGCGGTCTGACACCGGCGAGCATCTACCTTGACTTGACCCCCGGCGAGGGTGGCGTGACCTGGGAATTCGAGGGAATCAATCCAAGCGAGAATAGCGAGGGCTTGGCCTTCTGCTCGGCCAATACGCCGATGGACTTTATCGGCGTGACGGTCAATGGCGGCAGTGTCGCATTGGTCATCCCGGTGCCCACCCCGTCCTCCGACGCCATTCCCGAGCCGCTGACGCTGGGACTCCTGGCCACGGGCGGGCTGGCGCTGCTTCGCCGCCGACAGTGAAGTTCTTGACCACAACGGGCGTCGGCGCGGGCCGATGCCCTCGCGTATGGCAGTATTGACTTGTGGTTGTTCGCTTATCAGTTGCGTACGTATGGAGGCGTTGAGTAGCTGGAGGGTGAGGCGAGAAAACAGAAGGAAAGGGAGATCCGAAATGCTAACAAGGTATGCTGTGGGCGCATCCCTGGCAGCGGTGTTGCTGTGGGGCAATGTTGGCATTGGGGGGATGCTGGCGAGCGATCCCAATGCCGCGGTTTGCGGGACGGCCACGTTCACTTATTCCAGCACCAGGCGGGTTAGCGTCGATTACGCCGTCTTTTCCCCGGGCACTTTCGACCTGGGTAGCGTTCCCGGCAGCGACAGCCTGTACGTGTATGCCTACCAGATGACCGCCCTTGACGGAAATGCCAGGTACATCAGCGTTGGACTGGACAACACTCGTTCTTTGGGGCTGGCTGCCAGCCCAGGACACTTGGGATCGGGCTTGAACCCCAACGGAACCGGTAATATTGAGTGGTTTGTGGGCGCTGACACCCCTCCTCCAAGTTCCGCCCGGTGGGATTTTCAGACCACCGCCCTGACGCCCGGCAATTCCACATCAATCCTTTATTTCACAAGCAGTTATGAATCTCTGCCCCAGCCCCAGTGGAAGCTTTCGACGGTCGGGTGGGGTAGCATCTATGTGAAGAATGCCGCGCTGCTTCCCAGCCCGGCGCCGGAACCGGCGACTTTATGTTTGCTGATCGGCGGGATGGCGGTTACCATCTGCCGCAGGCGCAGGTTGAAAAGTGAGTGATTGTACTTATTTTTTGGTTCCCCGTCAGGAGAAGGTTTGTAGTATGACGCTGGCGTTGCCCCTCTCAGGGTGACGACAGGTGTCGCGGCAGGTCAGTTCGTCTGTCATTTCTTGCGTTCGAGAGTTGGACAGGAGTCGTCGGATGTGTTTTAAAAGACTCTCCTGCTGTGTGGTCTTTCTAGGTATATGCCTGGGTGTGGTTGCACCGTCTCTTGGCCTAAGCAATTCTAATGTTCTCGTGCTTTATAATCCCGCCAGCGCCGACGGCGTGCAGATTGCCAACTACTATGCTCAGGTTCATCCTGGTGTGAGCCTGTTGCCTCTTTCGGGCGTCAGCCAGTCCGAGCAGATCTCCGCGGATCAGTATCTGACGACCCTCCGGCCTCAGGTGTTGGATTACCTGGGAAGTGCGTCTGGAGCCCAGATTACCACCCTCGTCACGACCAAGGGGCTGCCGCTACGGATCTACAATTCCCAGGCCAACCCTGGGACGTATCCGGGCTGGCGCGGCCAATCGTTCGGAACCCCGCTCCTCAATAGCTGGTGGAAACCCTACTCGAGCCTGGAGAGCGAACTGACGCGGATCGACAGGATCAGCACCGCCAACGAGATGGGCGACCAAGCGTATTTCCTTGGGACCGCCTATGGATTTTCGACGCCGCACCAGGCCGAGAATCCGTACTTCGGCGCTACGACATCCTTCGATCGCGTGAGCTTCGACGGCATGCGGCTGACGGCGAGGCTGGACGGTTTTTCGGCCTCGGACGTCATCGGCGCGATCGATCGGGCGCAACATGCGATCCTCTACCCGGTTGGATACCGCGGCACCGTGGTGATCGACAACGACCCCACCGCCCCGGCCGCCCAGGTCAACAAGATGCCCGCCCTGAGGGACAAGATGGCCAGCCGGCAGCAGCCCACGGTGTACGACAACACAGGCAGCGCTATCGTAAACGCGTCGGTGCCGGTGATCGGGTATGTCAGCCATGGCGTGAACAATGGTTCAGGCGCGCTACAGCCGGGCTACATCGGCAGCCAACTGAACTTTAACCTGGCCAAGGGCGCTGTCTTTGATACCTGGGAGAGCTACAACGCTTACAGCTTCACGGCCGGCGGCAATCGTTCCGGGCAAGGGCTGATTGGCGACTGGCTGGCCGCTGGCGGCACCGCGGGCGTGGGGTGCGTGGAGGAGCCGCTGGCGAGCGCGTCCAATGTCACCAACGAGGATCTGCTCTTCGACGGTTTGGTCAGGGGCATGACTTTCGCCGAGGCCGCCTGGAGCGCCACCAAGCAGTTGTCTTTCGTCAACACGGTTGTGGGCGATCCGCTGATGCGATGGTTGCCCGTGGTGGCCGGTGATGCCGACTGCGATGGGAGGGTCGGACTGACGGATCTGGCGCTGCTGAGCGGGCATTGGAATGTCAGGAGCGGCATGACCTGGGCCACCGGCGACTTCAACGGCGATGGGGTCGTAACCGTCGGCGACCTGAGCCTGTTAAGCAGTAACTGGGGCTGGATCCGCCCGTCCTCGGCGCCGGCGGAGAATCCGACGACGGTTCCAGACCCGGCCACGCTTTCGCTGCTGTCAGTGGGTGCCGTGGCGCTCCTGAGGCGACGGAAATAGAGCCGCGTCGGACTGCGGCAACTGGGGGGCATCAGGAGCGGGGCTGGTCGCTCTTGCAGCTGCTGCAAGGCATCCTTGCCACACACCACACACGCTCTTTCCCGGCGAGAATCACTATTGCCTGGACAATCGATAGTGGTTGATGAATCGGACCTGACTTGATAGCTTGTTTGCATGACCCCCAAAGAGCGAGTCTACGCGACACTGCAAGGCAAGCCGCGCGATCGAGTTCCGGTGACACCGATTTTCATGGCATGGGCTGCGCATTACATCGGGCGCGCGTATCGTGACTTCTACCTTGACCCCGCCGTGCTGAGCGAGGCGCAGCAGGCAGTAACAGAGGCCTTTGGCGTTGACCAGATCAGCGCCATCAGCGACCCGTGGCGCGAAACGGAAGGCTATGGCATGAAGTTCGACTATCCGCCTGAGGGCGTGGGCCGGCCGCTGGGCCATGTCATCCAGGAGGCCGCTGACGCCGGCAGACTGCCGCGGTTGGATATCGCGACATGCCCACGGATGCAGCATCGTGTCCAGAGCGTCGCCGCGATGTCAGCCAGCGTGGGGCGCACCCATAGCGTGCTCGGGTGGATTGAGGGGCCGCTGGCGGAGTATGTCGATCTGCGGGGCATGCAGGAAGCCATGATGGACCTGCTCGACCGCCCGGAGATGTTCATGGTCGCCGCCCGGACGATCCTTGCCAACGCATTGGCCTTTGCCCGCGCACAAATCAAGGCGGGAGCGGACATGATCGGCGTCGGCGACGCCGCCGCCAGTCTCGTGGGGCCCGAACTGTACGTCCGGTACGTTCTTCCCTTGCAACAGGAGTTGATCGCGGGCATTCACGAGGCTGGGGCAGCAGTCAAGTTGCACATCTGCGGCAATATTCGGGCGATCATCAGCGACATGGCCAGGACCGGCGCCGAGGTGATCGACGTGGACTGGATGGTGCCGCTGGATTTGGCCCGCGCCGCGGTTGGGGATGAAGTGACACTGTGCGGCAACTTTGATCCCTCAGCCATTTTGCTCAGCGGCAGTTCCCAGCAGGTCGCCCAGGCCGCGCGGCATTGCATCGAGCGGGGCGGCGACCGCTTCATTCTCATGCCCGGATGCGAAGTGCCGCCGGGCACTCCCGAAGCGAATATCCGGGCATTCTGCCCGTCGCAAGGTTGCCTCATCACGGAGGATCTGAAAAAATCCTGATATGAGCTTCGCCGCCGCTTCGCGCGGCCATAGCCCCCACCCTTTGTGCCCCGTCGGATATGCCTCTTGCAGCGGACCAGAGCCGGCTTCATAACCTCCGTGGGACCCGTGCAGGTTATGAAACCGGTTCTAAGGACTTGGCACGGGAAGCGATCCCCACGTCACCGAGAAAAAAGCTCTCTTTGGATTTTTCGACATTTCCACTATGCTTTGGGCCTCGCAAGGAGAAATGGTCGTGGACAACATCAAGCCAAACCAGTGCATGACGGACAAACTGGACTACGCCTTCCAGTGGTGGGCCAACGGGTTTGCCTACCGCTTCAACTACTTTAATCGTCCCGGCAGGCGCGAAGACAATCCCGCCCCCAAGGTCCTGTGCTTCCAGACCGGCCGATTTGGCTTGGCCCTGGATGTCGAGAAAGTCAGGTTGCTGCGTCTTGGCCTGATCCCGGAGGCCGACCCCGCCGATCAGGTTGTCTGCCAGGAGGACAAGATCATCTCGCTGCCCCCGGGGCAACTGGCCCTGGAGGTGGAGGCGGGCGGGCAGAAGTACGTCTGTAGTGCCGGGGCGATCCGCCAGGACGACCCGCTGACCTTCCCGGTGCGCATGGTTGAGCACGGGCGGCTGTTCCATCGGACCGACGTGCAGCAGTTGGTTTTCGTCGACTCCCTGGGCAGCATCCTTCCCGCCGACTGCCGCCTGGAAATGGCCGTCTGGCCTGACCGGCTGACGCTGATCCTGGAGGTGACGCCCAAGGCGACCCTCGACTCGTGCCGACTGACCCTGAAGGTCGCCGGCGACGGCGCGGGCCTTTCCGGCCAATGTGTCACCGAGCCGATTCCGGCCCAGCCGGGACAGAAGCTTTCAGCCGCCGTCACGCTTTGGCCGGGGGCTGAGAATCCCGCAGCCGAGCGAGCCGACGACGGCGTCTCCGTCACCGCCCGCGACCTCATCGCGCCGGGCGGGCCCATTGCGGCCACACGTGACTCGCTGTACGGATGGCACCATATCGAGTTGCCACAGATTCCCGACGTGGAGGCCTTCGCTCGCATCGGCCTGTCGCTGGTCAACGATTCAGACAGCCCGCGGACGCTTCGGCTGGCGTTCTGGAAGGATGGCAACCCGGGCCTGACCGGCTGCACGCCGATGATCCGCGACAGCGAGGGCAACCCCACCGGCCTGATGGTGCAACTGTCCAAGAACTGGCACCTGCAGAAGGATCGCCGCATGCTCTACGACGGCGTGTGGTTCCGAGGCCTGTCGATCGTTCACCTTCCACCCCGCAGCAAGCTGGACTGCGAGTTCACGATGGCCTACGCGCGATGGGGCGGGCTTCCGGCGGCCTCGCATTCGCAGCTTTGCCTGATCGGCTGGGGGCACAACCAACTGTGGGACCAGGCCGCCATCGGCAGTTGGGGCGAGAACATCTGCTACGAGCCCGACGCGACGCAGCGGCGGTGCATGATCGACGATATCCGCCCGCTGATGGTCACGCCCATGAGCGACGACCCGGCCCAGCGGTGGAACTGGACCAACAATGTCGGCGGCGGGGATTTTCTCGTGTACTTCGACGCAGCCGGTCGGCACCGGCCCCTCAAGCGGGTCCGCACGTACTATCGCGATCACGGTCCCAATCTGACCTGTGTGACCTACGCCGGCCTGACTGACGACGAGGCCATCGCCACCCGGATGGACGTGCTGCTCCCGCGATGCGACGACATGACCCGGGCCTGCCACCGCTTCCGTTACGACGTTCGCAGGGCGACCCGTTTTAGCCGCCTGGCGTTCTACCAGCTTGGCTCGGACCATTATCTATGGTTCGGCTACGAGAAGATCGCCCGTGGCAACGAAAGCGGGCTCATCGACGAGTGGCAGCCGCGCAAGGCGGAATGGGAATACGAGAACAAGGGCATCGAGTGCAGCGGGGCCGTGCCGTGGTTCTCGCTGCACGAGTCGGTTCGGCCGGCCAAGGCCCTGGGCGCCTGGGCCAATCGCGGCCTGGTGATCCGAAGTTGGAAGGCCCGGCTCGGCGGCCGGGATGTGCCCGCGCCGTTTGCGTCGATCTTCGGCACCTTTGACAGCTATGTTCCCAGCGCCGCCCTGGAACTGTCCCCGCCGCCGGATGTGACCGAACTGCTGCCGGGCGATTATGTCGATTGCGAGGTGGAGGTGGTCATAATTCCCCAGGCGTCCGACGATTATTACGGTCCCAATGAGAACCTCCGCGCCGCGCTGGCCGAGGGCGCCAATACCTGGAAGCCTGTCTTCCGCGAGGCTGTGGGCAACGACCTCCAGGTTCGCGCCTCGGCTGGGAAGGTGCTGCACAACTATCCGGTGGTGGTGGACGTCGATGAGAAGCAATCCGCCGCGATCGATATTGCCGGCGGCGTCGGCTACGTGCCCATCACATTTGTCGGTCTGACCGATTACAGGGGCTACCAGTTGTCGCAGACCCTTGACGGCAAGACCTCGAAGGTAGACCAGGCCGTGCTGGGCAACGATTTCTGGCAGGCCGGCTACGACGCCGCAAGCAAGAGGTGGGGCATTACCTATAACGTGAACCTCGATTCGCCCCGGGACAAGCGGCGAAACGTCCAACTGATCTTCCGGCCAATGGCCTAAGGAGCGCGTCGCATGAAGAAGTCCCCGGTGTCCGCAACGGCCCCCCAGGTGCGGTCGTCGTTGCTGTCGGTTGACATGAGGAAGCTGGTTTCCCGCGGCGATCTGCATTTTGCCGCCCCCGCCTCCATGCCTGAGCATGGGTTGCCCATCGGCAACGGGCGCATGGGGAGCATGTTGTGGACCAGCCCCTCGGCCCTGAAACTCCAGATCAACCGCGTGGACGTCTACGCCAGCGACAGCTACTCCCACAGCTTTCACCATCGCAACGAGGACTATTGCGGCGGATGCGGTCTTGTGGACATCGACATGGTGCGAGGCGGGAGCGATGTCTTCCCCACGGCGGCGCCATCGGGAAAGGCCGCTTCCCAGGCTGTCGCCCAGCACTTGTCTATCTATGATGCGCTGGCCAGCCTGCGAGGCAAGGGCCTGTCCGTCCGCGCCCTGGCCTGGGCCAACGACGATGTGATCGCCATCGAGGTGACGGACAATCGAGCTCGCCCCGAGGCGATCTCCGTTGCCCTGCGCATGCTTCGCCCGCCGACGGTGACCACCTGGAACCACAAGGCCGTCTCCACGCTGGCAGCCAATGATGGGCAGATCATGCTGGTCCAGGAATTCCGCGAGGATAACTTTCACTGCAAGTCGGCCGTGGCGGTCGAAGTGATTGGCCGACCCGTCCATGTCCGCCAGAGTCACGCCCAGCAGATGGAACTGGTCTGCCCGGCGAAGAAAGGGACGTTCGTTGTCCTGATCGCCAGCAGCGCGATGATGAAGGCCGGCGTGGACGTGGTGCCCGCGGCCGAGGCCAGCCTGGCCAAGGCGCGGGACAAGGGGTTTGAAGGCCTGCTGGCGGACAACCGGCAGTGGTGGCATGCATTCTGGACGCGATCGGTGGTTCATCTCCACAGCCGCGACGGCCAGGCCGACGCCCTGGAGGCCAATTACAATTACTTCCTCTACATCATGGCCAGTTGCTCGCGCGGGTCGCTGACGCCCAAGTTCAACGGCCTGCTGTGGAATTGTCGCGGCGACAAGCGCGAGTGGGGGGCGGCGCATTGGTGGCACAACGTGCGGTGCCATTATTCCGCGCTGATGCCGGCCGACCACATGGAACTGGCCGACCCGATGTTCAACATGTACTCCAACATGTCCGATGCCTGCGAGTTGGCCGCCCGGCAGCAATGGAACAGCCGTGGCGTGTACATCCCGGAGACCGTGCCCTTCAACGGCCCCGAGAGATTGCCCGACGCCATCGCCACGGAACTGGCCGCCCTCAACCTCCTCGAAAAGTCGTGGGAGGACCGATCCGAGGCGTTCATCAGGTTCGCCCGCAGCAAGCACCCCCATTCATCTCGATGGAACTGGATACGCTACCACGAATGGCGCCAAGGCACTTGGATTTGCCATGACCGTAAATGCGGGCCTTTCGGGGCGGTGACGCACATCCTGTCCACCGGGCCTAAGATCGCCTACCTGTTCTGGCAGCGATACGAATTCACCGGCGACCTGAACTGGCTCCGCGCGCGGGCTTATCCGCTGCTCAAGGGCGTGGCTGAGTTCTACCGCCATTTCCCCAACGTCAGGAAGGGGGCCGACGGCAGGTATCACATCCACCATGTCAACAACCACGAAGGCGTCTGGGGCTGCCAGGATTCCCTGGAAGAACTCGGAGCCATGCGCAGGGGCGTTCCCGCTGGCCATCCGGGCGGCGGAGATCCTCCAGTTGGATTCCGAACTTCGCCCGCTGTGGCAGGAATTCCTGGACAACCTGGCGCCTTTCCCGACCACCGATCATCCAGAGGCTCTGAACCCGTCGACGGCGGCGCCCACCTGGGACACCGGACTGAAGCCGGTTGTGAAAGTCCTGGGAGATATTGGCGACCTGGTCGCCTTTGCCGGCATTAACTGCGACCTGGCCACGATCGAGACCCGCGACCCCCGCCAGGTGGGGTTTGCCAACCGCACGTTTGATGCCGCTCTGTCCAAGGGAGAAACCTATCCGCTGATTATCTCGGCCATCATCGCCGCATTGCTGGGCAGGAGCGAGGACTTCCGAAAGGTGGTCGTGGGGCAAGTTCTCACATATCCGCACTGGCCGAATCGGCTCGACGACGCCGAAGGCGGCCCGGGCAATCATGGCACCTCGGCAGAGCACCTGGGGCGCGGGGCCGAGGCCATTCAACTGGCCCTGGTGCAGAACGCGCCGGCCGGGCCCGGCGAAGAGGGCGTGTTAAACCTCTTCCCCGCCTGGCCGAGGGACTGGGACGCGCAGTTCAGCCTCCTGACACGCGGCGGATTTGTTGTTACATCTTCCCTGCGGGCCGGCCGCATCGAGTTTGTCGAAATCCTGCCCACGCGCGGCGGCCGATGCCGCCTCCGCAACCACTGGCCTGGAATGAGGGTGAAACTGGACCGCCAAGGCACGGCCGAGTGGCTCGAAGGAGAAGTGCTGACCTTTGATACCCCGCCCGGCAAGAGCATTGTTCTTACCGCCGGCGATGGGAAGTCCAGGGATCTTCGCCGACAAGTCCCGGCCGAGGCGTCAAAATAACGTTTGGCCGCGCTCTACTGGATTTGCCCGCCTATCATTGATCGTGCGTGCCAGGAGCCGGGAGTCGAGGTCGCAACCCAAGACGCTATCTTGCCGCACCCTGCACGGATTTGTCCCCGAAGATCACGTTGATTCGGCAGGTCGAGGCTTGAGATGCTACTTCTTCCGGCAGGCGTGCCACAAGTTATTCGGATAGGCCCTAAGAACGGAGAAGGTGTGGAATTCTCCCTCACATTTACTGAGGCGCCGGAAGAGTCGTTCCGGCGGATCTAGGAACCCATGAAAGCCAGGGTTCGAGGACTCCAGGCGGACGCCGCCCCCAAGCTGCTTATGCCCGAATCACGCATCCAAGTCCTATTGGTGGAAGACAGTGCCGGCGACGCCCGGTTGCTGCGGGAGTTGCTTTGGGAAGTCAGCGCCACGGGCTTTGAAATTCACCATGTCCTTTCGCTACAGGAGGCTCTTGATTACCTCAACGCCGGAAAGCCTTGCGATGTGGTGATGCTGGACCTGTCCCTGCCCGACAGTCACGGCGTGGAGACGATCTCCAGACTCTACACCTCCTGCCCGCGCGTTCCCGTTGTGGTGCTGACGGGCACTGAGGATGAGGAGATAGGTATCGCCGGCCTGCGGGCCGGCGCCCAGGATTACCTGGTCAAGGGACAGGCCGACAACCGCCTGATCCGCCGAACCATCCATCATGCCATCCATCGCAACGAAATGGAGTTGGAGCGTGAGCGCCTTCTGGGGGCGTTGCGGGAGGCCAAGGAGGAGCTGGAGCTTCGCGTTCAGGAGCGGACGGCGGATCTGACCAAGACCGTCTGGACGCTGGAGTCGGAAATCACCGCTCGCATCCAGGCGGAATCGGCCTTGCGGGAGTCCGAGGAGCGATACCGGTTGCTGTTTGAGTCTTCCCCGGTGGGCATCGGGATCAGCGATTTCGACGGTCAAATCCTGGCCGCCAACCGCTGCCTGTGCGAGATGGTGGGCACGACGGCGGAGAAGATCAAGACCATGCCGGTCAGGCAGTTCTGGGCCGACACCCGGGAGTGGCGCCACTTGGCGGCGCTCATTCGGCGGTCAGGCAAGGTCTCCAACCATGAGGCCGTTTTCCTGCGGATCGACGGCTTGCCGTTTCTGGGGCTGGTCGACGCCCAGACGATCCGCCTGGGCGACAAGGAGGTCCTCTTCACCACCGTCCGTGACGTGACACGGATCAAGCAGGCGGAAAAGACTCTTCGTGATACCAACGAACTGTTGGAGCGGATGTTCGACAGCATCCATCTCCACGTGGCCTACATGGATGCCAAGTTCAACTACATCCGCGTGAACCGGGCCTACGCCGCCTCTCACGGCCAGGAACCGGAGTATTTTGTCGGCAAGAACCACTTCGCTCTCTTCCCCAATAAGCGCAACCAGGCGGTCTTCCGGGAGGTCATCCGCATCGGCCAGCCGTGCTTTTTCTACGAAAAGCCCGCCGATGTTCCAGCCAGCCCCGGCGGGGCCTTGACATACTGGGATTGGAGTCTCCAGCCGGTCAAGGATGCAACCGGCAAGGTGGCCGGCGTGATCATGTCGCTGCTGAACGTGACCGAGCGGATTTCCGCCCGCGAGCAGCTTGACGCCGAGCGGCGGAGACTATTCTCGGTGCTGCATGAACTGCCCGGGTTCGTCTCGCTACATGCCGTCGACTATTCGATCCGCTTTGCCAACCAGAAGTTCGTCGAGCTGTTCGGTTATCCGCAAGGTCGGAAGTGCCACGAGATGCTTCATGGGCGGCAATCGCCTTGCGAGGACTGCCGCACCGCGAGCATCCTGGCCAAGGACAGCCCCGCGGAGTGGGAGTGGACCAGCAAGACCGGCCGGACTTACCACGTATGGGGTTATCCCTTCCAGGACATCGATGGGGCACAACTGGTGATGCAACTGGGAATGGATGTTACCGACCGTAAGCTGCTCCAGAAACAGTTACTGGAGATCAGCGACAGCGAGCGACGGCGGATGGGTCTGGACCTTCACGACGTGCTGGGGCAGGATCTGACGGGCATCGCGTTTCTCAGTAAGGGCCTGTCCCGCAAGCTCCAGGCCAAGGCCGTGGCCGAGGCGCATGACGCGGAGGAAATTTCCCGATACGTCAATGACGCCATCGGAAAGACACGTTCGATTGCCCGGGGCCTCTGCCCGGTGAGCTTGACCGACGGGCTGGTGGGAGGGTTGCAGGAATTTGCCTCCACGACCGAGGACGTGTTTGGTATCTCCTGCCGGTTGGAAGTCAAGGGCGGAGCGACAGTTCCAGATGGTCCCTCAGCCGTCCACGTCTTCAGCATCGTTCGGGAGGCGGTCAATAATGCCATCCGGCACGGCAAGGCCAGGAATATTGAAATCACGCTCTGCGATCAGGGTGACCACATGTCCTTGACGATCCGGGATGATGGAAAAGGTCTTCCAAAGGAATTTGACTCTGCTCGAGGCATAGGATTACATACTATGCAGTATCGGGCTGAAACAATCGGGGCCTCGCTCCAGATAGGCCCAGCCGACGGGCGGGGGGTGTTGGTCAGTTGCTGGATACCCAAGGGCGCAACCGATAAATAGAGAAGCCATTATGGTTCAGGAAAAAAGAAGCGGAAACGGAAAAGGCAAGACGCGGATTTTTCTTGTCGACGATCACCCGATCGTGCGGCAGGGCGTCGCACTGCTGGTCAATCAGGAGCCGGACATGATTGTCTGCGGTGATGCCGATTGCGCCCCTGACGCCATTAGAGGCATCGAGGCGACCCAGCCGGACCTGGCGGTGGTGGATCTCTCGCTCAAGGACAGCAGCGGCCTGGAGCTGATCAAGGATCTGAAGATTCGCTGCCCCAGGCTGCTGGTGATGGTACTCTCGATGCACGAGGAATCGTTCTACGCTGAGCGCGTGCTTCGGGCGGGGGCTCGCGGCTACATCACCAAGGAAGAGGGGACCGAAAAGGTCATCGAAGGTATCCGCAAGTTGCTCAAGGGCGAGGTCTACCTCAGCGAGAAGATGGCCTCCAAGATGATCTACAAGCTGGTGGACGGGCGTTCCGGCAGCCAGGCCAATCCATCGGTGGAGTGCCTCACCGACCGTGAGTTGGAAATATTCGAGCTCATCGGGCGGGGCCTGGGCACCCGGGACATCGCCGAGCGGCTGCACCTGAGTGTCAAGACCATCGAGTCGCACCGCGAACATATCAAGGAAAAGCTCAAGCTGGACAACGCGACCGAACTGCTCAAGCACGCCATCCAATGGCGGCAATGCGAGCGGGGCGCCTAGGCTCTGTCTACCGTCAAACGTTAGATATCGGGTGCTACTGCTGCGGTGTTTGCAGCAGTGTCGGTGCTATGCACGGCTGCACCTGCCTACCGGCAGGCAGGCACGACGCAGCCGTGGCACCACCCTGCCATTCCTGCCTTCACAGGATTTCAGGTCTGCCCCCTGTGGGCCCCCATCAGGACTGACCGCCAACATCCTTCTTGTCGGCGCTCTTGGGCTTTGCCACCGGGGGCATGGCTGAGCTGACGTGGGCAATGGCGGAGAGTTTCAATGCCTCTTCCACGGTCATGTCGACCTTCCGCAGGTGCTCGCGGCCGACGAGAACGGTGACTCCGCCCAGCATGTAGCTGAAGGGCAGGTAGACCGCGACCTTGTGGCCGGTCGTGCCGGCAACATTGATGCCCTGGGGATTCTCATTGGTCAGGATGGCCAGGCAGGACAATTGCGTCCCGGGCAGGGTGTACTCCACGACGTGGCCCATGCGTCCTGAGTCGCTGCCGAACAGGGCCATCAGGTCGCGGACCGACTCGTAGATGGTCTTGACGCCCGGCACGCGGGAAATGATTCGTTCCAGCAACGCGAGCAGGGCCCTGAAAACCCACAGGCGCGCCAGCAATCCCACCAGGTACACTACCGCGAGCACCACCAGAACGCCCGCAACGGAAAGAACTGCCTGCTGGAACGCAGACTCATTGGGTTGGGTCGGCTGGGTCGATGCCAGCGGGCTGAACTGCTTGATCAGGCCTGTCAGAGGCATCTTCCCCAGGTTGCTCATGACGGACGCGAGCCACCAGACAACTGCCAGTGTGATGGCGATGGGGGCCACGGTCACGGCCCCGGCCAGGAAAATTCCGATCTGTTTTCTCATCTGACGTATCTCCTCGCCCGGGGACTCGTTCGCCCCTGGGGCAGTTGGTTCAGCGTCCGCACGGAGCATTGTAGAACAGGACGGCCCGATTGGCCAATGACAATGTTTCGCCGTGTTTCGCCGCAAGTCCAACCGAGGCGGGGCGTTGGCCGGGGGGCGCCTGTATCGTAAGTTTCATGCGGGCAGGGATCCCAGGGCGACCTGCGGCCCGCTGTCCGGTGCGAGCCGCTATGGAAGGAGGCTGCGGATATGGGCAAAATCCAAGATGGCTACGTCGCCAGAATCCTGGTGATGAGTCGGGACGCGCAGGGTCTCCCAAACCAGTGCCGGTGGCTTTCCGACGCGGGGTGGCGACTCCTGAACGTCAGCGAGGCGCCCGAGGCGCTGGCGGCCGTCAAGGAAGACATGGCCGACCTGGTCCTGCTGGACCTCTCCTGCGTCGGGTCGCTCCACATGGATTTCCCGGCGGTCCTGCGGGAGATCTCGCCGCCCAACTACCTGCCGGTGGTCATCCTGGCCGACAAGCCGTCCGACCTCCAGCGGGCCAAGTTGCTCAATAATGGCGCCGACGACGTCATCGGCCGCGACGCCTCCGCCGCGGAGTTCGTGGCCCGCATCAACGCCCAGCTTCGCATCAAGGAACTGCACGACCAGCTTGTGCTGTCCATGCTGGCCCTGGAGGAATCGGTGCGGCGCGAGAGCCGGCTGCTGCAGAAACTGCGGCGCGACAAGGCCGATCTCCAGGCCCTCTGCACCATCGACCCGCTGACGCGCGTCCAGAATGTCCGCTCTTTCCGCGACGTGCTGGACCACGAGTTCAAGATGTCGGTCCGTTACGAGCAGGCGATGAGCCTGCTGATGATCGACGTGGACCACTTCAAGCTCATCAACGATACCTACGGCCACCCCAGCGGGGATTACGTGCTCAAGGAATTGGCGGTGATCCTCCAGCGCAGCGTCCGCGATTCGGACGTGGTGGCCCGCACCGGCGGCGAGGAGTTCTGCGTCATTCTGCCCAAGGCCGGGCCGCGACAGGCCGCCCGGTTCGCCCAGAGAATCCGCAAGGAAGTCCGCGCACGCAAGTTCTGCGTGTACGGCCAGGAAATCCACGTGACGATCTCGGTCGGCTGGGCCAGCTATCCCGCCGACGCGGTCATCACCAGCCAGGACATGCTGCTCTACCTGGCCGACCAGGCGTTGCTGACGGCCAAGGAAACCGGCCGCGACCGCGTGACCGGTTACCGCCACCTCGACCCCGCCGTGCGGCGCCGGCTGGTGCGCCAGCATAACCAGACGCCCAGCGAAGCGGACGAGCACGCGATGGCCGAGTCTGAGAATGAGGGATGTAAAGTGGCAATGCGCGAGTCGGAAAATTAGACGCCGTCACATCCAATCCGATGGTGCCACGGCTGCGTCGTGTGCAGCCGTGCTTGACGCCGGCACTGCTGCAAACACCGCAGCAGTGGCACCCAATTCATCACTTGACGAGTAATAGGAGCTGGGCATATCCGGCGCTGACGGCTATTGATCGCTCCCCGCGTTGGGATCGTGCGGAAAAGTCTCCAGCGGGCAGCCGGGGCAGCGGGCGGTGGGGCGGCAGTACTCCTTGCCCACGGCCACCAGTTGGGCATGGTAGTCGTTCCATAGCCCAACGTCCCGCGGCAGAGAGGACTCCATCAGTTCCTTGATCGCCTCGTAGTCGTCCTCGGGGGCGATGAGATGATGGCGCAGCAGGATGCGATAGGTGTAAGCGTCCACCACGAAACTGGGCTTGCCGGCGGCGTAGAGAATGATACTGTCCGCCGTCTCGCGACCGATGCCGCTGACGGCCAGCAAGTCCTCCCGCAGGGCCCCCACAGAGCGGTCCAGAAAGGCTGCCAGGTCGTCGCCGTTGCGGGCGTGGACGGCGGCAATGAAGTTCTTGAGACGCCGCGCCTTGATGTTGAAGTAGCCGGCAGGGCGGATCAACTCCGCCAACGCGTCGTGGCTCGTCGCGTGCAGGGCCGGGATGCTCATCTTTCCGGCGGCCTTGAGGTTGGCCAGGGCCCGCACGACGTTCTTCCAATTGGTGTTCTGCGTGAGGACGGCCCCGACGCACATCTCCAAAGCCGTCTCTCCGGGCCACCAGCCCTGGTGACCGAAACGGCGATGCATCGCCTCGTACATTTCGCTCAGCATTGTGGAGGTTCTGGACACTCGTTCGCCTCGATTGCTCGTGTATCGGAACAACAGGTGAGAGGTGAGAACGACGTCAGTTCTCGGCCAAGTCTACTCTGACCTCTCACCTCTAACCTTGGCCCTGGCCACCTTTGGTGGCGGCTTTGTGCTTCGTCGTGCTGCCCTACCCGCAGTTGGCCATCACCAGGCACATGCCGTTGTTGGGAAGGTCGAGCACGAAGCGGGCCTTGCCGCCCGAGACGCCGCAACTCATCGTACAGTCAGGCCGCAGCGTCGCCTCGTCCATCAGGGCCTTCAGGTCGGCCTGGGCGGGATCCTTGGGGCTGCCCATCTTCTGCCAGCGGCGATAGGTGTTGTGACGATCGCGGTCGAGGAAGCAGCACTCGATCGACATTTCCCTGGCGCCGGCGGGCAGGCCTTCGAGCGTGATTTCCAGCGACTGGCTTCCCTCGGGCGACTCCTGCAATTCGGTGTATTGGTAGGCTAGGAGCTGGACCTGTCCCTCGCCGCTCCGCGTGGCGATCATGCCCACCGGCTCGCCGGCCCGGCAGCCGCTCACGGCCAGGCGATGGTCGCCCAGGCGGGCCAGCATTTCGTAGGCCGTCAGGATGGGCTTGGGCACGTTGCCCGCCGTCGTCAGCGAACGGTTTCCGTTGAACATCTTGCCGCAGTAGGCTTCCCACGCAAAGCCCCAGTACAGGGCCACCGAGGCCGTCATGCCGACGGCATCCTGAAGCGCCCACATGCAATGCACCAGCTTGGCCAGGAACAGGGCGTTGGCCTCGCTGTTGCGGTATTCCAGACAGGGGTGGTCTTCGGAGGTGCGCTCGAAATTGGAGGCCATGCCCCACTCGTTGAGCTGGAACTCCTTGCCGATCAGCTCGGGGAAGTCTTCGATAATCCGCTGGACCCACATCAGGTCGCCGATCATCCGCTGCACCGCCGGCTGGACGAGCGGGTGCATCTCCAGCCAGCCGCCCGAGAGGCCATAGATGTGAAAGGAGATGAAGTCGATCCGCGTGCCCTTCTTGCCCGTCACGTGGTTGGTGCCGTTGACCACGTGGTTGAGGAAACTCTTGAGGCAGTAGGGCTTGAAGGCCGCCGGCCCGCCGACGCGGATGGCCGGATCCACCGAGCCGACCGAGTCCACGAAAACGTCATAAATGTGGTAAAACTGCTCCTGCCGCTCCGGCGGATAGCCGTCCGGCTCGTTCCAGACCTCGAAGGGCCACTTTCGCACTTCCTCGCGCCCGAACTTCTCGATCAGGTTGGCGGTGAAGGCCTTCTGGAGGTCGGCCCACTTGCCCCAGTCCTTCGGGACGCCCGTTTTGCCCCGGGAACCCAGGGCGGCGGGCATGTAGTCCATCTCCATGATCGGGCGGATGCCGCGATTGACCCACTCGGCGAAGACCGCGTTGATCTTGGAGAAGTCGTAGATCGGCTTGCCGGAAGCATCTTCCTTGTAGACCTCGCCGCCCACGCGCAGGCCGCGCTTGATCTCGTCGCTGAGACTGTAGTGGTTGCGGAGCCACTTGACCGAACCGAATTGCTCCAGGCGGTCCAGCAAAGTCTGGCCTTCGGGACGCGGGGTCATCAAATACAGAAAATCGCAGCCGGCGGCCTGCCAGAACCTGGTGTTGGGCCCGATCGACTTGGCGGCATCAACGGTCAATTGGAGCACGGAGAAGTTCCTTTCAGTTTTATGGATCAAGCATAATCCGCACAACGACTCCATGCGACAGGCTTTTTCATAATTCCACCTTGAACCGGCGCTTGAGTTGGCGGCGGCGGGCGGTATGATACCGGCTCGTCAGTAACGGATGGTTCGTCGGCAACAAGGTATCGGAGCGTGACATGATTACAGTGGCTTCCCGCCAGGTTCACCTGGATTTCCATACGTCTGAAGACATCCCCGGAGTCGGCTCGCGGTTCAACAAGAAGCAGTGGCAACGCGCCCTGAAATTGGGGCACGTCAACTCCATCACTGTTTTCGCCAAGTGCCATCACAGTTGGAGCTACTATCCGACGAAGATCGGCCAGGTTCACCCGACGCTCAAGCGGAACCTGCTGGCCCAGCAGATCGCCGCCTGCCACGAAATCGGCGTCCGTGCCCCGATCTACTACACCGTCGGCTGGTCGGCCAACGACGCGGCGCAGCATCCCGAGTGGTGCGTCCGCCATCGCGACGGCTCTATCCACGCGACCAAAGCTCTTGCCCCCGACGCCAAGCCGACCGACCCGCGTGGGACGTGCTCGTGGAACTTCCTGTGCCCCTCGGGCGACTACCTGGACCTGATGCTGCGTCAGACGGAGGAAATCTGCCGGACCTTCGACGTCGACGGGTTCTTCTACGACATCACCAGCGGACCGAAATGCTTCTGCGAGAACTGCATGCGCGGCATGAAGGAAGCGGGCCTGGACAGCGAGAAGGACGCGGACGCCAAGCTCTACAACACGCGCAAGTGGCACCATTTCATGGACGGGTGCACGAGCATCATTCAGCGGTTCCATCCGGATGCGAGCATTTTCTTCAACGGCTCGGCGCAGGTGTACGACACGGAGATGCACGACCGGGTGACGCACTACGAGTTGGAAGACCTGCCCACGACGTGGGGCGGCTACGAGAAGTTTCCGCTCCGCTCGCGGTATTTCGCCAACAAGGGCCGGAAATACCTGGCGATGAGCGGCAAGTTCCACACGTGGTGGGGCGAGTTTGGCGGGTTCAAGCATCCCGACGCGATCCGCTTTGAGGCCGCCGCCATGATCGCCTACGGCGCGCGGTGCTCGTTCGGCGACCAGGCGCACCCGGCCGGCGACCTGGACGAGTCCACGTATCGCAACATCGGGGTCGGCTACAAGTACGTCAAGCAGATCGAGGAATACGGGCTGGACAGCGAGCCGGCGAGTACGCTGGGCGTCTGGCTGACCGGCCAGGGCGGCCTGCCCAAGGACAGCGGCCCCGGCTGCGACCAGGGGACGATCAACATGCTCCTGGAGAGCCAGGCCGACTTCCGCATCGTGGACCCGACCGGTGACTTGTCGAGCTTTGAGGCCATCATCCTGACGGGCAACGTCCGCCTGGACGAGCCGGCGGCGGCCAAGCTGACGAAGTTCATCAAGCGTGGCGGCGGGCTCCTGGTCACCGGCGAGAGCGGCCTGAACGCCGAAGGGACGAAGTTCATGATCGACGTGGGGGCCAAGTATGTCGGGCCGGCCCGCTACGAGTTGGACTACCTGGCCGTGGGCAAGGAACTGGGCAAGGGCCTGGTGGAGTCGCCGTTCCTGTGCTACATCCCGGCGGTGCGGGTCAAGGCCACCAGCGGCACCGTACTGGCCGGCATCCACGAGCCGTACTTCAATCGCACCATCGCGCACTACTGCTCGCACCAGAACACCCCGAACCAGTTGACCAAGGCCGGCCATCCCGGCGCGATCCGCAAGGGCAAGGTGGTCTACTTGCCGCACCGGCTGGGTCAGATGTACCACGACCAGGGCACGCGGCTGTACCGCGACCTGTTCCGCAACGCGCTGGAGATGGTCTACCCCCGTCGCACGCTGCGGGTGGACATGCCCAGCGCCGCCCAGGTGACCGTGGTTCGCCAGGCCGACCGCAACCGCTACGTCGCGCACCTGCTGTACGGCCCGCCCCTCAAGCGAGGCCGCTGCCTGATCATCGAGGACCTGGTGAGCCTCAAGAACGTGCCAGTGGAGCTGCGCGTGGATGAGAAAATCCGCAAGGCCTACCTGGTCCCGCAGCGCAAGGCGCTTCCCCTTCGCCGAGTGGGCGGCGCGGTCAAGGTCACCGTGCCGGATGTAACTTGCCACCAGGCCGTGGTGTTTGAGTATTGAGAAGGCCTGTCGCAGATAAAGTGATTGGGTGCCACGACTGCGTCGTGTGCAGCCGTGCATAGCGTCTACACTGCTGCAAACACCGCAGCAGTGGCACCGGCGGAATCAGACTTGACGCGATACTAATCGCCGAAGCAGGTGCCGATGCCGCGAGCGGCCTTGATGAGCTGGTGGTCGAGGGGCACGGTGCGGACCTTGTCGGCCACGTCGAGGATCGGCACCGACGAGACTTCGCCGGCCTTCTCGATGACGACCTCGCCCAGCCGCCCCTGCATGATCAGCTCCAAGGCGTGGAAGCCGAACTTGGTGCCCAGGATGCGGTCGCGGGCCGTGGGCGTGCCGCCTCGCTGCACGTGGCCCAGGACGATGGCGCGGCTCTCGATGCCCGTGCGCTTTTCGACCTGGTCGGCCACGAACTTGCCCACGCCGCCCAGACGGATGGGGTCGGGGGAGGTGGAATCCACGCGGTCGACGAACTGTTTGCCGCCGGCGGGGATGGCACCCTCGCCGACTGCGATGATCGTGAAACGTTTGCCGATCTTGCTGCGTTGGAGGCACTTGTCGGCCACGCTGTCGAGGCTGAAGGGAATCTCGGGGATCAGGATCACGTCGGCCCCGCTGGCCAGGCCCGCGTGCAGTGTCAGCCAGCCGGCGTAGCGGCCCATCAACTCCACGACCATGACGCGGTGGTGGCTGGAGGCGGTGGTGTGGACCTTGTCCAAAGCGTCGGAGGCTGTCACGACGGCGGTGTCGTGGCCGAAGGTGATGTCGGTGGACCACAAGTCGTTGTCGATGGTCTTGGGCACGCCCACCACGCGGATGCCGCGGTCGAGCAGCCGGGCCGCGCCGCTCATCGTTCCATCGCCGCCGATGACGACCATCACATCCAGGCCGGCGGCGTGGTAATGCTGGGCCACCTGCTCGCGGACGTCCTTCATCACCCACGCCCCGTCTTCGCGGACGGCGTAGCTGGAGGGATTGGCCTTGTTGGAAGAGCCCAGGATCGTCCCGCCCTGCGTGAGGATGCCGCTGACGTCGGAGGGCTTGAGCAGGCGGCAACGGTTCTCGATCAGGCCGAGATAGCCGTCCTCGATGCCCACGACCTCCAGGCCGTCGTTCATGGCGGCCTTGGCCACTGCCCGGATGACCGCGTTGAGGCCGGGGCAATCGCCGCCGCCCGTGAGGATTCCGATTCGCTTGATGCCAGCCATTTCTTTTCTCCTGGGGTCCATAATACTTCGGCGACCTGAAGAGGCAAAGTGAAGTCAAAACCATCCGGGCGGCCAACGGGGAGCGATATTCGACCAACGTTCACGCACCGCGGGAGTTACGGAGTTCTCCATGCTCCGTGGCTGCCTATGATGAAATATGAAGCGCGGCGAGATGAATCTTGCGAAGCTAAAGGCGGGGAGGCGTTAATGCCCAAAGATCCGATCCGAATCCTGCTGGTGGAGGATAATCCCGGCGACGTGAGGCTTTTGGAGCACGCGCTGTGGCAGGTGCCTCGGATTGTGACCAAGGTCTCACGGGCTGACAGTGTCGCCGCCTTGCGCGCGTTGCTCGCCAAGGAGGCCTTCGACGTCATACTCCTGGACCTGGACTTGCCCGACAGTCGGGGCCTCAGCACGGTTCACAGTGCCACGGCCGCAGCGCCGTCCATGCCGATCATCGTCCTGACCGGGATCAATGACGAAAGCGTGGGCATGGACGCGGTGCGGCGAGGGGCCCAGGATTACCTGGTCAAGGGCGAAGTCGACGGCTGGCAGTTGATCCGAACCATTCATTACGCCATCGAGCGGAAGCAGACCCAGTTGGAGTTACGTAAGGCCTACGAACAGACCGAGCATCGCGTCGCCCAGAACGCGATGGAACTCTGCGAGGCGGCCTCGGAGTTGACCCTGGCCGAGCAGCGTGAGCGGCGGCGGTTGGCGCAGGTGATCCACGATCACGTGGAACAACTTCTCGTCGAGGCGAGAGGGCACTTGAGCTTCGTGAGTGACAAGATTTCCGACGGTGAGTCGCAGTCGGCGCTGGCCCACATTGACGGCCTGCTGGAGAAGTCGGTCGAGGCGGTCCATTCGCTGAGGGTGGAACTGAGCCCGCCGGCCTTGTATGACATCGGGCTGGCGGGCGCCCTGCGATGGCTGGGCCAGTGGATGCAGGAGACCCACGGCCTGTCGGTGAGCGTGGAAAGCGATATCGAGCTGCCCGCCGACAGCGAGGGCGTGTGCGATTTTCTCTTCCAGGCGGTGCGGGAGTTGCTCGTTAACGTCGTCAAGCACGCCCGCGTCAATAAGGCCCTCATACGGATGAGCCCGCTGGCCCCGCCCGCCGACGGGCAGGGCGCCGGCGGCATCCAGATCCTCGTCAGCGACGACGGCGTGGGCTTTGATCCGGCGACACTCGATGCCGCCCCAGGCGCCGGCGGCGGCTTTCGGCTCATCAGCGCGCAGCGTCGCATGCGACTGCTGGGCGGTCGCCTGGATATCGACAGCGCCCCCGGCAAGGGGGCCCGCATCCTGTTGACCCTGCCCCTCTCCCGACGGCAATAGGCCGCAACGGCGGTCACGGGCCTTTTCACGTCAATTCAAGGATCATTCCAAGCCAATGTGCGGTACTTCATCAAAGGTACTTCATCAAAGCTATTGTCATGGCAGGGCCCAATGTGTGACAATGGCTACGAAACAATGGGAGCGAACATGGCCGAGGTGATTCTCGAAGGCGTGCAGAAAGTTTATGCCGGCGGCGTTGAGGCCGTGCGGGATCTGGACTTGCACATCAGCGACCAGGAGTTCATCGTCCTGGTCGGGCCGTCGGGGTGCGGCAAGAGCACGACGCTTCGGATGGTGGCGGGGCTGGAGGAAGTGACGGCCGGGACCATTCGCATCGACGACCGCGTGGTCAACGACGTGGCGCCCAAGGACCGCGATATCGCGATGGTCTTCCAGAATTACGCGCTGTACCCGCACATGAGCGTCTACAAGAACATGGCCTTCGCGCTGAAGCTTCGCAAGTTTCCCAAGGCCGAGATTGATCGCCGCGTCCGCGAGGCGGCGGGGGTGCTGGGGATCTCCGAACTGCTGGATCGCAAGCCCAAGGCGCTGTCCGGCGGCCAGCGCCAGCGCGTGGCGGTGGGGCGCGCGATCGTGCGGCATCCCAAGGCGTTCCTGTTCGACGAGCCGCTTTCCAACCTCGATGCCAAGCTGCGCGTGGAGATGCGGGCCGAACTCAAGAGGCTTCACCGGCGGCTGGCGACGACCACTATCTACGTCACGCACGACCAGGAAGAGGCCATGACGCTGGGCGACCGGATCGTGGTGATGAAGGACGGCCTGGTGCAGCAGGCCGACACGCCGCTGGAGGTCTACATCCGCCCGGCCAATCGTTTCGTGGCGGGTTTTGTGGGTACGCCGCCCATGAACTTCTTCGAGGGTTTCCTGAGGAGAGGCCAAGCCGCCGACAACGGAGGGCTGGTGTTCGAGGACGGCGCCATTCGCGTGCGTCTGAGTGATGCCCAGGCGGCCCGGCTGGCCCGTCACATTGACAAGCCCGTCGTGCTGGGCGTGCGGCCCGAGGCGATGAACGTGCGGGCCGAGGGACGCTTCGCGGGCAAAGGCAACACCCTCGCCGTTACCGTCAGTGTCACCGAGTTGCTGGGCGAGAAGATGGATGTCCTTTCGGCCACGGCCAGGCATCCGCACATTGTTTCACGCGTGGACGCCCAGGCGGACATCGAAGCGGGTTCGTCCCTGACGCTGCACCTGGATATGGAGAAGGTCCACGTCTTCGAGTGCGACCCAGGCGGCCGAAACCTCAGCCTGGAATACAGAATAGGGGGTTGACACGACAGGTACTAATACCTAGACTATGGGGAAGCTGGTGGATTTCGGTTGATCGATAGGGGTTCCAAAACGGAAGTAAGTGGAATCTCCTAGGAAGTAATAAGTGGTTTACTTGGATTTCGCTTGCATGAAATCGTCAACCCGCGATAAAATGAACCATCAGAGGCCCGAAAGGGTTTGTACAATTTTACCCACTTTCAAACCGGTTCCCCCCCGGCCGGTTTGAATGCTGAGGCGGAGCCTGTCGTCCCCCCCCGCGGCAGGCCCGCCATTTTTTTTTGACCTGCCAGTAATCAACCTTCTGGCTTCAACCACGACTGGCTGAATCATCCTTGTCGCGATAGGGTGGATGAGCAAGAGTATCCGCCGGACTGCAACCCAAGACTTGTAAAGGAGTTTCGCCTCGCGCTGGGCTGGGGCGTCTCAGATGCCTTCGCCGGTCAGCAGGGCCTGGGTGAGTTTCTGGGCGACCTTCTTGTTGGCGAACATCAGCGGCAGGAGCATCTGGAAGGGCGTGGTGGGGGGGCGAAGGCGGCCCTCAAGCTGCTTTCGCCAGGCCTTCTCGTAGCCGGTCAGGGCATCCTGAACGTCCTGTGTGCCCAAAGCTGCCAAGCCCGCCTCGGCGGCGAGAATGGCCGACGCCACTGTCGGCACCAGCGCCTGCCCGGTGATGGCCTCGGCAAACCCGCCGGCAGTGCCCGCCAGCACGCTGCGTTTGGCCAAGTGAGTCTCCAGTTCCAAGGCCATGCCCGCCGGAGGTCGCCAGACCGCACCCCTGGCCCGCCCCAGCGGCAAGTTCGTCGGCAGCAGTTTGCCCCGCTGAAGGACCGACACCATCGCCGACAGTTCCGCCGCCCGCGTCAGGGACGCGGCGGAACTGGAAATCACCCGCAGGTGAAGCAGGTTGCCCACGCAGAAGAACACGCCCAGCTCCGTGCGCTCGGGCAGTTCCAGCACGTGTAGGGCGCCATCCAGCGGCTCGTCGATGTGGCAGTCCAGCCCGGCCACCACCAGCGGCGAGGGGCCGATTGTTCGGGCTGGCAAGGCCAGGTCGCCCAAGGCGTCGTTGGGCCTGCCCTGCACGAAGATCAGCAGCCTAGCGGCCACCTGGGCCGAGCCGACCAGTTCCACATGATCCTCGTCCAGCCGAATGGCCGGCGGGGTGGTGCTGGTGCGAATCTTCGCGCCGGCCTTCTTGGCTGCAGCCGCCAGCACCCGGGTCAACTCGGAAGTCTGAAGAAAATGGCCCACGTTGGACGCGGAACGCTGCTCCGCCGTTCTTGACAGGTCGTTGCTGTGATAGACCACCGTCTTGAACGCCTGGGCCTTGCAGGCCTTGGCCAGGTCGCGAGGCAGATGCGGCAGGTGGAAGAAGTCGGCGCTGACCCAGTCCGCCAATGGGCACTGGGCGCCCTGCTGGGGCACATCCAGCACGACGACATCGCATTTCTTCTTGGCCAGGTAGTAGGCCGCCGCGTAACCAGCCGGCGTGCCCCCGAGGATCGCAATGTCGTGCAGGCGAAGCATAAGCCCTAGGCTACCAAGCGTTAGGGCCGTTGGCAAGCATGCGATAATTGCCGTGGCGGCATCCTGAGGCCGATTTTGATCCCGCGGCACGGGATCGGCCTTGGCCGGCCTGTCAGCAAACGGCTGGAGTGGCTGGCCAAGGTCATTCAATCCGGTCAATCTTCGCAGCCAGGATGAAATCGCTCTCGTGCAGGCCGTCGATCTTGTGCGTCCACAGATCGATTCGCACTATGCCCCAGGTGAAGGCGATCCACGGGTGATGGCCCTCCTGCTCAGCCAGTTCGCCGACCTTGTTGACGAACTCCAGCGCCTGGGCGAAGTTCTTGAACTTGAAACTCCGCGAGATGTGGTGATCGTTGCCGACGATGTCCCACGCGGGCACCTGCAGGCTGTATTCTCGCAGCTTGTCGCCCTTGAGGGGTTCGGCGCCCGCCTGGCAGGCGGTGCATTTCCTGGCCGTCAAGTCTGGCAGAGTCATGGTGGATCCCCTTTCATGTATTGGAACATTGTAGGGCGGAAATCAGTGCAAAGTGCGGGGTGCGAAGTGCGAAGAAAAACCCACAGAAGACCCATTGCGGCCATGGTGTGAAAAAATCGCCAGAAAGGTCGTTCGCACTTCGACCTGCGAACTTCGCACTTGTGTTAATACTTCCGGCGTTTGCGGGCGGGGGCGATGTCCAGCAGTTTGCGGTACTTGGCGACCGTTCGGCGGGCAATGTCCAAGCCGTTCTTCTTGAGTTCCTCGGCCAGTTCGTCGTCGTTGAGCGGGTTGGCCTTGTCCTCGGCGCCGACGATCTCCTGCAACTTGGCCTTGACGGCGTCCCAGGCCACGTCCTGGCCCTCGGCGTTGGTCGTGCCGCCCGAGAAGAACATCCGCAGGGGGAAAATCCCCCGCGGCGTCTGGACGTACTTGCCCGACACGGCCCGGCTGACGGTGGCCACGTGCACGCCGACCTTGCCGGCCACCTGGGCCATCGGCAGGGGCTTGAGGGCCTCGGGCCCCTCGTCGAGGAAATCCTTCTGGACCTTGAAGACCTCCTCCACAACGCGGCGGACCGTCGCGCGGCGCTGCTCGATGGCGCCGATGAGCCACTGGGCCGAGCGAATGTTCTTCTGGATGAACGAGCGGGCCTCGCGATCGACGCTGCGGTCCTGGATCATCTTGCGATAGGCCTTGGAAATGTAGAGCGAGGGCTGGTGGCCGTCGGGCAGCGTGACGCGGAGTTCGCCGTTGGGCAGGGGCTCGACCATCACGTCGGGCGTGATGGTGGGGGCGCTGCGCTCGCCGACCAGCAGACCCGGGCGCGAGTTGAGGCGCGAGAGGTTCTCGATGGCGGCCTTGATCTGCTCGACGCTCTTGCCCGTCCGCTTGGCGATCTGCGGCAGGCGGTTCATCTCGATGTCCCGCAGGAAGTGCGTCACCAGTTCCGTTTCCAGCGAGACGTCCCTGCCGGCGGCAGCCTCAGCCGCCAACTGGATGAGAATGCACTCCTTGAGGTCCCGCGCGCCCACGCCGGGCGGATCCAGCAGTTGGACCACGCGCAAGGCCGCCTTGAGGTTCTCCAGGGTGACCGGCTCGTTGGTCTGCTTGGGCATCTCCTCCAGCGGGGTGCGGAGGTAGCCGTCGTCGTCGATGAAGTTGATGATGACCCGCCCGGCGGCCTTGATGGGATCGGGCCCCTCGATAAAGGACCACTGCTGGAGCAGGTACTCGTTGAGCGACTCGACGGGGGCCGGGGTGTTGGCCATGGCGTCGAGCTTGCGGTCGCGCTCGCCGGGCGCGGGGGCCGGGCGGGACGGGGCATCGCTGTGGGGAAACTCGCTGCCGTACTCGTCCTCGAACTCCGTCAGCCGCTGGAAGTCCTCGCCCTGGCCGTTGTCGGCATCGACGACCAGGTCGCGCTCGCCGCGGTCGGGAACCTCGTCATCCTTGACCAGCGGGGCCTCGTCGTCAACGTCGGGGTCCCGCAACTCCAGCACCGGGTTGGACTGCATCTCGGCCTCAATGCGCTCCTGCAACGCCATCATGGGAAGCTGAAGGATCTCCATGGATTGGATGATCCGTGGGGCCAGCTTCATCCGCTGCTCGAGCCGCATCTGTTGTGACGTGTCCAGCCGCATAACAATCCATTCTATTCGTCCCCCCGCATCCGTGGCAACGTGCCATAGTATAAGCGCAACGCGCCGTCGCAGGCAACATCCGCCGCCATCAGGAGCTTACGATATCACAATTCTCTTCGCTGGCTGATGGCGTCCGAGAGAATCGTCTTGTTGGAGTATTCGATTTGTCCGCCGGCGGGCAGTCCGCGGGCCAGGCGCGTGATCTTGACGCCGCTGGAGGCCAGCAGCGAGGAAATGTGCAAGGCCGTGCCGTCCCCGGCCACCGTGGGGTTGGTCGCCAGAATGACTTCCCTGATCCCGCCGGCCCGGACGCGGTCGGCCAGGGCCGCGAGGGTCAGGTCTTCGGGCTCGATGTTCTCCAGCGGGGCGATGTGGCCCATCAGCACGTGGTAGACGCCTCGGTAGACGCCCGTAGACTCCAGGGCCAGCAGGTCCTTGGGCTGCTCGACGACGCAGACCAGGCCCTTGTCGCGGCGGGCGTCGGAACAGACGGCACAGAGATCGCCCTCGGCCAGGTTGAAGCACACGCTGCACGGCTTGACCAGGCGCTTGACGTCGCGGATGGCGTCGGCCAGGGCCAGCGCCTCCTCCGGACTGCTCTTGAGCAGGTGGAAGGCCAGCCGCTCAGCCGTGCGGGCCCCGATGCCCGGCAGCTTGCCCAACTCGTCGATCAGCCGCTGTATTGTGCTTGAGTAGGCGGTCATAAGTTCAAAACAAGTGCGAGGTGCGGAGTGCAAAGTGCGGATAGGTCAGGCCGTGACGGATGGCTGTTCACTTCGCACTACGCACTTCGACCTTCGCACTGTCGTTAAGACATCAATCCTTCCAGGCCGGGCAGCGACATGCCACCGGTCAGTTCCTTCATCGCCTCAGCCGTGGCGAGGGTGGCCGTGTCCTGGGCGGCGGAGACAGCCGCCTTGACCAGGTCTTCCAACATGCCGTTGTCGCCGTCGGTCATGACCTGACGGTCGATCTTCAAGCCCACCAGTTGGCCCTTGCCGTTGACGGTGGCCGAAACCACGCCGCCGCCGGCCTGGGCCGTGTACTCGCTGGAGGCAATCTTGGCCTGCATCTCCGGCAGACGCTTCTTCATCTCGCCGGCCATCTTGAGCATCTTCCCAATGTCGCCGAACATCACTTCTCCTCTACTTCTTCACTATTTCACAAACCGAATCGTCAGCGGGTACTTAAAGGTCTCGCCTTCGTTGGCCTTGATCGTGGCTATGATAACACACACCACGTCAACAATGACAACGGCCGCCAGGGTGAATATGCCAATGAAAATGATCCACAGGGGGATGGACAACAGGCCGTAAATGACCATGGAGATCTGAAAGTTCAGCGAGTTCTTGCCATTGGCATCGATGAAGGGGTGTTCATTGCCCTTGATCAGCCAGATTACCAGCGGGCCGACGATGGCGCCGATGAAAGGAAAAACAAACCCGGCCATGGCTGCGAGGTGGCAGAACATGCCCCACATCCGGGCGTTCTTTTCCCCTTCCGACAGTGGCTGGGCCGCCGCGACGCCTGCCGCAACGGGCTCAGCCGCCGAGGGCAGCGGCACGGCGTTGACATTGCCGCACTTGGCGCAGGGCATGTTCGACCCGGCCGACGAATCCGCCGCTTCCATCGCTTCTCCGCACTTGGCGCACTTGAACTGGATCATCGTTGTCTCCTTTCCAGGTTCGTGCCACCCCCAAGTACCCTTGGAGGCGTGTCTTTCACCCCCAAACCAAAAGGCGTTCGGGGGTGGCACCAGACTCACACTTGCGATTCTCAGGCACTACCAGGGCTACTCTTCGGCGACTTGCCGATTGTCCTGTCGGATGTCCACGATCTCCCCGCCGAACAGGTCCATCACCGCCCGAACCGCGGGGTCTTTCGCGATGCCGTTCTTCTCAGCCGTGCTCAGGCCGACCAAGGCCGGGCCTGCCGTGGCGACGGGCGCCGCGGCAGCGTTTCCGCCGGCCGCCGGGGCGGTTCCACCGGTCGTCGTCGCTGGCTTCTGCTGCGGGCTATTGCCAGCCGGAGCGGCAGCGAAACTACCGCCGCCCCGTTGTGTAGGGCCCGGCGGGGCACTCCTCGCGCCCGCGGGGGCGGCTGCGCCGCTCCGCAAGGCCTCGATCCGCTCCAGCAGACTCTCGGGATCCACGAACTTGTCAGCCTCTGCCAACCGCACCAGGGCCGCCTCGGTCAGCGCGCGGGCGACGCTGGAGGTGCGAATGTTGCGCGCCAACGCCGCGATAATCCCGGTCGCCTGCACCAGCGTGGGGACGACGAACTTCCTGGCCAGTTGCGCCACCTGCTTTTTCTGCTGCTCGGGCAATTCTAGCAGATCGCTCTCGCCCCCGCACACGCCGGCCAGCAGCAGGTTGCGGAACACCTCGGCCAGCGCGCCGACCGCGGAGGGCAGGGTCACGCCGCTTTCGAGTACGCCGTCCAGCACGCCGATGGCCGCGGCGGCGTTGCCCGCGGCGACGGCCTCAGCCAGCGCCAGCATCCGCTCATCGCTGGGGGTGCCCAGCAGGCGGATCACGTCAGCCTCGGCGACGGCCAGGCCGGAGGTCAGAAGCTGGTCCAGCAGGCTCAGGGCGTCGCGCATCGACCCGGCAGCCGAGCGGGCCACGCGGAACAGGGCGGCGGCGTCGGCCTCCACGCCCTCAGCCTTGCAGATGACGGCCAGGTGGTCGGCGATCTGGCGCGTCGGAATGTTGCGGAAGTCGAACCGCTGGCATCGCGAGAGAATAGTGGCTGGAACCTTCTCGACCTCGGTGGTCGCGAAGATGAACTTCACGTGCTCGGGCGGCTCTTCAAGCGTCTTGAGCAGGGCGTTGAAGGCCTCCTTGGTGAGCATGTGGACTTCGTCGATGTAGTAGATCTTGTAGCGGCTGCGGGAGGGGCGGAAGATGGCGTTGGCCCGCAGTTCGCGGATCTCGTCGATGCCGCGGTTGGAAGCGCCGTCGATCTCCACCACGTCCATGTCGTCCCCGCGGGCGATGGCGATGCAGGCGTCGCACTTGTTGCAGGGGGTGGTGGTGGGGCCGTCGCTGGAAAGGCAGTTGAGGGCCTTGGCCAGGATGCGGGCCATGGTGGTCTTGCCCACCCCGCGCGTCCCGGTGAACAGGTAGCCGTGAGCGACCCGGCCGCTCTGGATGGCCCCGGTCAGCGTCTGCGCAATGGGCTCCTGCCCGACCACCTGGTCGAAGCTCTCGCTGCGATACTTCCGAGCTAGGACGAGATATCCTGCCATAGGTTCCCGATATCACAAATAACGGAAATCACGAAGGCCGCAAAGACCACAAAGCTCACGAAGAAAACTATATCTAAAAATGGCCTCTAAAACTTCGAGTTTCGTGATCTTCGTGTCCTTCGTGGACTTTGTGATTAAAAAACAAAATGCCGTGCAACTTCGTGTCGAAACACTGCGTCAGGGGCTCGCCGCCCAAACGACTCAGGCCAGGCGACCCTCCGGCACACGCTGACAATCGCTTATGGCTGCTTCCTTCCGGACCTGACCAGGTTCACGCACCAGCGTTGCAGAGGACCCAACCGTCAACGTCGCCCAGGCGACAGGCTGATCCTGCCGCAGAGTCCCTTGACGAAGCATTCAGTCCCGCTATAGCGGATTGCGGGTCATCCCCATCGCTGGGGAGTCAGGGCACCGCTAGCGCCCCACCTAGCACGGCGAAAGACATGATAGGGGCTTACCCGGCGACAAGCAAGGGGGCAGAAAACGGTTAATCGGTGGACGGGTTGACTCGCCCAGGCAGTCTTCCTTCCCAGGCCCTCAAGGCTGGGCAGGAAGGGACGAAACCGGCATCGACGCCGGATGCTCCGCCTTGATCTGCGCCAGGGTCTGGCTCAGATTATCGCGGGCGGCGGCATAGTCGGGCTTGAGTTGCACGGCCCGCTCATATTGGCGGATCGCCTCGTCGAGCCGGCCTTGGTCGGCCAGCACGCACCCCAGATTATTGTGGGCTTCGGCAAAGGAGGGGTTCACGCGGATCGCCTGCCGGTAGTGTTCCTCGGCCTGGGCGGCCTGGCCCTGCGAGGCCAGGATGATGCCCAGATTGTTGTGGGCCTCGGCGTAGGTCGGCCTCAGTTCCAGCGCCTTGCGGTACTCTTCGACAGCTTCGGCGGCCCGGCCCGTCGAATTCAGCGCGTTGCCCAGGTTGTAGTGGGCTTCCGGGTAGTCGGGTTTCAGCCTCAGCGCCTGGCGGTACTGTTCGATGGCCTCGGCTGCCTGCCCTGTCGAGGCTAACGCATCGCCCAGGTTGTTGCAGGCCTCGGGGAAGTCCGGCCTTAATCGCAACGCCTGCCGATACTGCTCGATGGCGGCGCCGAACTGGCGTTGCGACTTCAGCGCGATCCCCAGGTTATTGTGGGCCTGGGCAAAATCCGGCTTCAATTTCAACGCCTGCCGATAGTGCTCGATCGCCAGTCCGCTCTGCCCCTGCGACGACAGTACATTGCCCAGGTTGTTGTGGGCCGCCCAGGCCTGGGGGTTCGTCTGAAGGACATCCGTCCACAGGCGCAGATCGTCGCGGTAGGAGAGGGATTTCTGGAAGCTCAGGCCGCCCAGGACGGCAATGAGCACGCCGCCGGCCACCACGGCCAGCCAGTCGGGCAGGTTCCGTCGCCTGAAGATCGTGGCGGCAACACCGCTGGCCAATGCAATGGGCCCGATCATGGCCATGTATTGCAGGTGGTCGGAGACAAGCGAATAGAGGTGGAACCTCATGGCCACCAGCCCGAGCACGGGCAGGAGCATCAGAACGAAATATCCCAGGCCCGCCAGGACGGGGCGGCCCCAGCCCGCTCGATTCCGCCAGGCCACCACAGCCAACACGACCAGCGCCAGCAGCGGCAGCCACGCCAGGGGCCAACTCGCATCGACCTGCCAGCGGGGATAGATGATGGACAGCCTCAGCGGCAGGACGATCTTGTACAGGTAGAAGGCGATGCACCAGCCGGCTGCAGCCAGCCGCGAGAGGAACCCTTCAGGCCGGAATACATCCACCTGAATCTTGTGCTGGAACCACACGGTCGCCAGCCCCAGCGTCAGCGAGAGGACAAAGAAGGGCGTCGCCCGCAGCAGATCCTTTGCGGTCACGCGCCCGCGCCGCCACCAGCACAGCAACAGCAACACCGCCGGCATCGTCACCACAGCCGTCTTGGCCAGCAGGGCCAGCAGAAAGCAGACCAGCGCGGCGAGGTACCAGGCCCGCCTCCGCCCGTCCTCGAAACGAAGGTAAGCCAGCAGCGAGAGCAGGAACAGGAGCATGCACAAGGTGTTCTTGCCTTCGGAGATCCACGCCGCCGAGGCGGTGACCACCGGATGCACGGCAAAAATCGCCGCCGCCAGGAACGCCCCGGGCACGGCCAGCCGCCGCAGGACGCGCCAGACAGCCACCGCCACCATCGCGTGGAGCAGAATGTTGACGACGTGATAGCCGATGGGATCGGCCCCCCAGAGCCGCCATTCCACCCAGAACAGGGTCGAGGTCAGGGGGAAATAGTCGTCGGCTTTGGTGGTCAGCCAGAACGTGCGCAGGCCGTCGGCGGCGTGGATGAACGGATTCTGGAATATCAGGACGGCATCATCCCAGACGGTGCCCGCAGCCAGCGCCGGGCCGAAACTGGCGATCGACAGCCCCAGCAGAAGCAGGCCTGACATCACCTGATCCATCGCCGAGGCGCGTGGGGTGGCATGGGCCAGGGTCTTGGCCGATCCACGCGAGTTGTTCTTGTCGGATCGCTTGGTCATGTTTCCTGACTGTGGCGGCTGGAAGGCAGGCAAACAGATGTTAGCCCAGCACGGCAGGGCATATCGTAGGCGCTGCCCCGCCCCCACGCAAGTGGCCGCGGGAGTGGTTAATCGGTTGATGGGTGAAATCGGATGGCGGCTGTGCCGCCGCGACCTCCACGACCTGTGAACTTCGACGGGTGTGCCAAAACTTTCTGGCACGTCGCAACATATTGTTGCTGTTGTTGTCAGCCCGTAGGGCGTTTGATAGTACCACGACAGCGCTAGTTTAGCTCAAGAGAACCGCGAGAGTTGTCCGATAGGCTTTCTGGAGCAAGGATGCTCCGGGAGAATCACGGATGACCGGCGAGCAGATTGCCTCATTGCAGGC
>JBAZTO010000025.1:0-54921 GCA_041661865.1 Phycisphaerae bacterium
CGCCAACACCGCCGGCACGACCCTGGCCGGACTCAACACTACGGTCAATACCGACAACACCGGCACCTTCACGATCGACGGCGTCAGCGGAGGCAACGACCGACTGACGGTCAACGGAACGAGCGGTGCCGACGTGGTGGCGGTGGACCGGACGGCAAGCACGGTGGCGATCACGGGCCTGAAGACGGTGACGTATGCGAACACCGACAGCCTGGTGGTTTCGACGGACGAAGGCGACGACACTGTGACGGTGAGCGGTGCCAACCTCGCGATGAACCTGACGGTGGAGGGCGGTCTGCCCACGAGCAGCGACACGCTGACGATCGCCACCGGCGGCAATGCGACGGTGTCGGAGGGCCTGGTGACGGCGGTCAACGGGGACGTGAACTTCAGCGGGATTGAGACGTTGAATCTGAACGCAACGGCGGGCGCCGGCGAGACGCTGACGGTGGATGGGACGAACGCGGACGACGCCATCAACCAGAGCGGCGCGTCGGTGACGGTAAACGCGGGCCCAACGATCGATTACACCTTATTTGAGGCCTTGGCGTTGAACGGCAAGGCCGGGAACGACGTGATCAACGTCGCGCCGAGCACAGCCACGGCGGCAATCACGGTGGACGGCGGGGATCCGACGGCCAGCGACACGCTGATCGTCAACGGCACGGCCGGCGACGACGCAATGGCGTTGGACCTGGTGGCCGGGACGTTGGCGGGCCTGACCGACACGGTGACCTTCAGCGACATTGAGCACTTGACGATCCACGGCCAGGGCGCGACGACCGCGGACAGCCTGACAACGACGACGCCGGCCGGGGCGACAATCCTGTTGACTCCGGGCCAGGAGCGGGACAGCGCTGACATTCAGGTCAACAGCCTGACGTCGGTGCATGTCCAGAACCTGGGCGGCACGGACAACGGGACGCTGGCGTTTGCGGAGACTGGCGGAGCTCGCGGCAGCGCGTTGACGTACAACGGCACCAGCGACAACGACGTATTTGCGGTCACTGTGGCCGGGGACGTCACGCTGGCCGGCCACGTGACGGTGGATGGCGCGGCGAACGCGGGCGTGTCCAGCCTGATTCTGCAAGGCGTGGACGGCGACGATCAAATCTCGGTCAACGGCGGGCATCCCTACAGCGGTGGAATCACAGTCAACGGCGGCGATCCCTCCGCCAGCGACGTGCTGTACGCGATCGGCGACGGGAATACAGGCGTCCAGGTCAACAACCTGGGCAACATGGACGGCACGGCTTCCACGATCACCGGCGGCGGGCTTGTCACCGTGACGGTCACGGGCGTGGAGGTTGTCAACCTCGATACCTCCGGCGAGGATCTGACGGTCAACGGCACGGTCGGATCGGACAACGCAGTGATTACCGCCGGCGCCGTGGCCGACAGCGGATCGGTGCAAAACAACGACCTCTCGCCGCTGGTCAACTTCTCCAACGTCAATACGTTCACGATTGACCTGGCCGTGGCCAGCAGCACCGAGGCCGACACCCTGACGGTCAATGCGACCGCGGTGGCAGACACCATCGACGTGACCGGCTCGCTGGTCACCGTGACCACGGCCGGCCCGCTGACCATCGGCACATACAACTACGACAATGTCGAGAACCTGAGTGTCAACGGCCTTTCCGGCACGGACGTATTCAACGTCACCCCGTCGGCCGCCACAACCCTGTTCATCGACGGCGGCGACCCAATCGGCGTGCTGCCGGGCGACCAGTTGAACCTGAACAACGGCGGTAACCCGACGATATTCAAGCAGGGCCCTGAGAATGACGAGGGCGGGTTCACCGTCGCCGGCAACCAGGACGTCAGCTTTGACCACATCGAATCTGCCACCGTCAGCGGCGGCGGCCCGGCCGTGATCCTGGGCACCAACGGCGACGACGACATCAGCATCATCGCCCGCGACACGACCAGCGAGCCGGAGTACGTCGGCACCGACGGCGTACAGGACTTCACCGCCTCGGTCAACGACGGCCTCGAAATCCTGTTTATCAACTCGCCACAGGTCTACGTCGACGGGTTGTCCGGCGACGATGAAATCGACTTCCGGGCGCCGGCGGCTCTGCCCAGCACGGCGGTATGGGACGTGGACGCCTTCGTGGCCGGCGGCCCGCCTGCCGCCAGCGACACGCTCCTCCTGGAAACCCCCGGCACAAGTATTGTTGATTTCGCACCCACCGGGCCGGAAACCGGCGTGCTCACCCTGAGCCAGGCCAGCGATTCGACCATCACGATGGCCCCGTTTGTGATCACGCTGCCCGGGCCGGTTGTGTTCTACACTTCCAGCCTCGGCGGAATCGAGCAGGTGATCTACGACGGCCAGTCCGGCGACGACACGCTGTCCATCACCACGCCGGCCGACATGCAGGTGATCGAACTGGCCGACCTCCCGCTGGCGGATGCCGGGAATGTGACGATCCGGAACTCGATCGACCTTGGCGGCTCCAAGCTGCTGGGGATCCTGTTCGAGGATCTCGGCGGCAACGGCAGCCTGGTCTTTGCCGACATCGACGAGATCCGGGTCGATGACCTGACCGTTGTTTCACGGGCGGATGAGATCAGCGACCTCTTCACCCTGTCGGACACCGGCGTTGTTCAACTCTTCGAGCAGGCCGCAGCCTCGATCGACATCCAGTCCGTGCTTGTGTCGACGCCAGGCGTGGCGACGCTGGCCCTGAACAGCCTGGGCGGTGACGACGCGTTCACTGTGAACGGCCTGACGCCCTTCGCCGCGGTGTTGCTCAACGGCGGCGAGCCAGGCGGCTCGGATTCCGCGACATTGATCGGCACGGCCGCGGATGAGACCATCGGTCTGAACCTGGCGACCGGCATTGTGACCGGGCTGGGCGCCCCCATTACCCTGTCGAGCATCGAGGACTTGACGATCGACGGGAATGGGGCGACCATCGCCGACACGGTCAACGTGACCAACCTCGGCGTGGCCAGCGCGACGACCAGCGATCTGGAAACGGTCACACTGGACGGCGAGGACGCTGCCAACCTGAACGTCACCGGAAGCACCGGCGACGACACCCTCAACGTCAGGCCGACGGGCGACGGCGAGGGCCAGTTCTGGGCCGGAGGCGTCGAAGGCCCGCTCCTGACCTACACCAACTTCGCGATTGGGTCGGGCGTCGGAACGTTCACCGCCAACGGCGGTGGGCGGTTCAACGTGCTGGCCATCCTCGGCAGCGAAGACGCCGACACGGTCGGCGCGGTGGCGCCCAACGTCGTAAGCATGCAGAACGACGGCGACACGGTCGGGCTTGTGACCCTTGGCGCCGATATCGACCGGCTGGACGTCAATACCCTCGGCGGCAACGACACGGCCGACCTGACCAATCTGACCATCACCGTCGCCGAGAGCATGCCAACGATCATCGACGGCGGGTTGGGCAATGACTTCCTAACCGGCTCGCCGGGCAACGACACCCTCCTGGGCGGCGATGGGAACGACCGCCTGTTCGGCGGGGCCGGTGACGACGTCCTCGATGGCGGGCCGGGCAATGACCAGCTCAACGGCGGTCTGGGCAACGATGTGATCTTCTATGGCGAGAACTCGGACGTTGGCACATGGAACAATGGTGAGGGCAACGACCTCGTGGAAGGCGGCGATGGAGACGATAGCCTGGTGCTCAACGGAACCGCGGCGGGTGACACCTTCACCGTCAGCCCCAATGGTCGGCGGGTGTCTGTCGTCACCGACGCCGGCGGCGGTCCGTTCACCTTGGACATCGCCCAGGTCGAGCAATTGGATATCAACACGCTGGCTGGGGCAGACACCGTCACGGTCAATGACCTGTCCCGGACCGACATGGAGCTGGTCAACATCGACGTGGGCGCCGATGCCGCCGTGGACGCGGTGGTTCTGAACGGGGGCACCGGCCCGGACAACGTCTCGCTGGCTATGGACGCCAGCTACGCCGGCGTCGCGAACAGCGTCATCGACGTCAAGGGCCTGGCTGCCCGCGTTCGCATCTCCAACACTACGCCGGCCGCGGCGGCCGACAGCCTGGCGGTCAACGGCCTCGACGGGGATGACACGATCATCTCGGCGGTCGGCACTTCTCTTGGCGACGCGGCCAACGTGTCCAACCACGTGAACTTGACGTTGAACGGCGGGAACGGCAACGACTACCTGGAGGGCGACGGCGCCCTCAACGGCGGCGACGGCAACGACACGCTGGTCGCCGGGCCTCACTCCCAGACCCTCAACGGCGGCAACGGCATCGACCGTGTGGTCTCCAAGGCCATCTGGGACACCGGACAGGCGTTCTCCTTCACGCTGACCGACACCTCGCTCGTTCGGGTCAGCGCCGGCAATGGCATCACAGGCGCCACGGCTGACAATGACACATTGACCGGCATCGAGGAAGCCGAACTGCTTGGCGGCACTAGCAACGACACGTTCAACATCGGCGCCTTCTTCGGCGTGCCCAGCCAGTGGTCCGGCAAGGTGCTGCTCAAGGGCAGCCAGGGATCCGACACGATGGACTACTCGGCCTACGCCCCGATCACGCCGGCACTGCACAACACGAATCCGGGCGTCAACGTGGACATGGACCTGACCGACTTCGACCAGATCGTGAGCGAACGCGGCACCGCGCTTTACCTGTTCGACCCCATCGAGAACATGAACGGCAGCCAGTTCAAGGACATGATCACCGTGGACGCGTTGGCTGTCGTCCGCAACATCGACGGGAACAATCCGATTTTCGGCGACGGGTTCAACGTCCCGCCGGGCGACCTGCTGACGGTCGACGGCCGGGCACAGTTCGTCACGGTCGACCGGGTGGTCGGCGGGCAGCCGTCGGCCGATTCGGGGACGGTCACCGCGTTCGGCTACCAGCCGGTCGTGTTCACGGAGATCGAGAAGCTGGCGGTCTGGAACGCGCTCGGTTCGACCGGGCTGAGCGGGGGTAATGGGTTCAGCGCCGCAGCCTACACCTCGGCAGTCACGTATCTCACCAACAGCAAGCGGCCGCGGGCGGTAGCCAACGGCGACTTCGACGAGGACGGCTGGCAGGACATGGTGGCCATCAACACGACAGGGCCAAGCGTGGCCAGCGTGTTCCTGGGCCGGGGCAACGGCACCTTCAACCCAGCGGCCATCTACTCCCTTGGCACCGTCGCGCGTAAGGTCTATGACTTGGTGGTGACCGATCTGGACGGCGACGGGCATCTGGACGTGGTCGCCTCGGGCCTGGACCGGCGTGGGAAGAATGCGGTCTTTTTCCTGGGCGGCAATGGCGACGGCACGTTCCGCGCCCCGGTGACCACGACGACCACCCTGCGGGGCGCCATGCTGGGCATTGCGGCCGGCGACATCAACGGCGACACCTACGTGGACGTGGTGATCACCGGTTCCAAGGACGTCATGGCGCTCGTGAACGACGGATCGGGCAACCTGACGACCTCACAGACAATCCTCAGCGGCGGCAAGAAGATCAGCAGCATAGCCCTACAGGATCTGGACCACGACGGCGCTTTGGACATCGCGGTGTCTAACTACCGCACGAACAGCGTCAGCATCTTCCTCAACAACGGCGTGGGCTTCTTCACGCTGACCGGCGACTTCTCCACGAAGTCCGGCAAGTCGGGTGCGAACCCCACGTCGATCGTCCTCGGCGACTTCAACAACGACGGGAACTGGGATCTGGCGGTCTCCAACAACCGCAAGAATGCCATCAGCGTGCTGCTGGGCGACGGGCTCGGGTCGTTCGCCCTGCAATCGGTGGCCACGTACAAGAAGCCCTTCGTCTCGATCGCCGCGGGCGACTTCAACGGTGACGGCAAGACGGACCTGGCGGTGGCCAGCGCCTCCAACTATGTGTCGGTTCTGGTGAGCAACGGCAACGGTACCTTCGCCGACCCGGTTGTCTTCGACGTCGGCAACGTCAAGAAGCGTCAACCGGCGGCCGTGTTGGTGGCTGACTTCAACAACGATGGCGGCCTTGACATCGCGGTGGCCGACGCGCTCTCCAACGGGGTGAGCGTGCTGCTGAAGAACCTGGTGATCTGACGCGGACCCCTGTAGCGGCGCCCGTCCTCCTGGGGCGGACGCCGCGGAGTCCGCCCGGGCCGGTCTATACCCCGGCGTGAACGCGGGTGGAACAAAATTGGAAACAAGCGACCATGAAACAACCCAAGCAGTCCCTTAATCGGGAGGAATGCCATGTTGAAGCACGCGAAGGCTCGCAATGACGGTTCGATTCCGCGTTCGTTTACCAGACCGGCTATGGAGCGACTGGAGGATCGGCTGCTGCTGGCCGGCGACGTCGTCGGCGTGGTGGCCGGCGGCACACTGACGCTCACCGGCGACAACCTCGACAACGAGTTCGTGGTTGACCAGGCAGGTCTGTCGGCCCAGCAGTTCCGCGTGACCCCTTCCGGCGGGACGACGATCAATGGTCTGGCCGGCCCCGTGGTGTTCGATGTGGTCAATCGCAACGTGCGGATCGATCTCAAGGACGGTGACGACGTTGTCGGGTTCAACGGCGTCGCCTTGCCCGGCGAGGTGACCATCAAGGGCGGCGATGGCGACAACACCGTCACGTTTGATGCCAGCACCGTCGCCGGCCGGATTACGATCAACAACCGCACGGGGACCGACTCGTTTTCGCTGCTCAACGGCTCGCGGGTGGACCGCAGCGTCATCATCAACAACCGTACCGGCGGCAGTTCCACTACCATCGATAACTCCATCGTGAGTTGGGATCTGATCGTTCGCAGCCAGGCTGGGGCCGACACCGTCAACGTCGTGAACGGCAGCCTGATCAACCGGAATCTGCGGGTGGGCCCCGGCGCCGGCGGCAGCAGCACCCTCGTGGACGATTCCGGCATCACCGGCCGACTGACGCTCAACTCCGGCGGAGGCGTCGACACGGTGGACGTGCTCAACGGGTCCGAGGTCAACGCGGGCGGCGTGCTGAGGACCCGTGGCCAACTGGTCCTCGTCGTCGATGATAGCCGTATGGACGACAACCTCACCGCCTGTGGAGGCGTCAATGGGATTGACGCGACCATAACCAACAACTCGGTGTTCAGCCGAGACCTCACGGTGAAGGCGTCCGGCGGCGCCTCGACCGTGTCGTTCGACACGGTACGCGTGGACAGGAACCTGACCGTCCGGACCCGCGGCCCCGCCGACACCGTGACTCTGGACACCGTGACCGCGGGCGGCTGGACGCATCTCTTCACCGATGGCGGCGACGACACGGTGAGCATCGATGATTCCACGTTCGCCCGGACGGTGCTCGTCCGTCTCGGGGCCGGTGACGACCAGATACTCGTCGAGCAGGGCGGCCCCGAGGTGGGTCCGGTGACGACATTCAACGGGCCGTTCCAGTTCTTCGGCGCCGCGGGCGACGACACGGTCGACCTCGGCATCGCTGCCCAGGCCGGCCACCAGGCCGTCTTCAACAGCACCGCCTACTTCAACGGCGGGTCAGGCGTCAACACATACGTTCTGCCCAACAACGCCATCTTCGCCATTCCGCCCGTCTTCGTGAGGATCTAAGCGGTCTGTCAGGCATGGATTGATGGGTGGCACAGGCTTTCAAACCTGTGCAGGCACAGCTTGGAAAGGCTGTGCCACCGGAAGAGTACGTCCATCAGTTGACGGCTGAAAGAGTACTAGTCGGCTGGGCTTGGCAAGTGCCAAGATGAGGAGAAGGCGAGCCTGGGTTGTGGACGACACATCCCCGGCCAAGTCCCTGCGATAGCTTCGCATAACCTGTGGAAAAGCCTGGCTGGCCCGATTACAATTCGTTCATGGAAGCGCTCAAGCAGGCCTTTCTTGAGGATCCCGTCTACGTTTACATCTTCTGCGCCTTCGCCGAACTGGTCCTGGCCGGCTGGTGGTACGAGCGTCGGACGCGGCGAGCGGCCCTGGCCATGCTCGCCCCACCGGCCCTGGCCGTGCTGGCCTTCGCCATCGCGACCCTGGTCGCGACCGACCGGGAACAGATCATCCATGCCACCCACCGGATCGCGCGCGATCTGGAGAACAACTCCCTACAGGCGGCGGAGCATTACCTCGATCCGAACTACACCGGACTGGGCGGCAACAAGGCCGGCGCCCTGGAGGCCGGCAAGGCTGCCCTGGCCCGTGGAGAGATCGAAAAGATACGCTTCACCTCCATGACCGTGGAGGTCACCGGCGATCGCGCGCGGATGCACGTGGCCACCATCGTCGAACTGGCCGGCGGGAAGGCGGCCCTGGTGTGGGAGGTTCTTTGGGCCAAGGGGCCCAAAGGTTGGAGGCTGCTCCAGGTCCCCGAGCCCCAGCAGAAGATCGAACTGCTTGGCCCGTGACGGCTGACCCTCACCGTGCGCGGGCGAAAACAATTGCAGAGGCCGACCCGCCCACTTATTATCTTCGGGCCCATACCGTGGGCAAGCGCAGTGGTATGATTGGGCAATGGCGGCCGTGTCGATGGCACGGCCTTGGTTTTCGAGAGGAACGTATAATCCCTGGCACGTCTATTCAGGAAGCAAGCGATGATGAGTTCACCCGATCAAGGCAGCAGCGGCAGGAAGGGCAAGCCCGGTAGCGATCTGGACGCCGAACTTCAGCGGGAGCTGGACGAGGCACTGGGCGGCATGAGCGTCGAGGACCTGATGGACAGCGAGCAGGCCGGCTCCTCCACGGCAACCAAGGGCGTGCGTCGCGGGCGAGTCGTGGCCATCCACAAGGAAGACATCTTCGTGGAGATGGGCGGCAAGAGCCAGGGCATCCTGCCGGCCAGCCAGTTCCACGAGCAGCCGCTGCCCAACGTCGGCGACATGATCGAGGTGACCATCGAGGGTTACGACGCCAACGAAGGCCTGCTGATGCTCTCGCGCGAGGGCGCGGTGCAGGCGGCGGCCTGGGAGACGCTCCAGGAAGGCCAGCTTGTCGAAGGCCGGGTGACCGGCTTCAACAAGGGCGGGCTGGAAGTCAGCATCAACGGCATTCACGCGTTCATGCCCATCAGCCAGATCGAGCTGTTCCGCGTCGAGGACCTCTCGCCCTACGTCAACCAGCGGATGCAGTGCACCGTGACGGAAGTGGACCCCGCCGAGCAGCGGGTGATCCTGTCGCGCCGCAACCTGCTGGAGCTGGAGGCGCAGGAGAAGCGCGAGCAGGCCTGGACGACGCTGTCGGAGGGCAAGGTCGTCGTCGGCAAGGTCAAGACCATCATGCCCTACGGGGCCTTCGTGGACATCGGCGGCGTCGACGGGCTGCTGCACGTCCGCGACATGGCCCACGGGCGCGTCGAAGACCCCAAGACCATCGTCAGTGAGGGCCAGCAGATCGAGGTGATGATCCTGAAGGTTGACCGCGAGGCCCGCCGGATCGGCTTGGGCCTCAAGCAGACCCTCGCCGACCCGTGGAAAGACGCCGACGCCAAATGGACCGAAGAGTCCATCGTCAGCGGGCGGATCACGCGCCTGGCGGAGTTCGGGGCCTTCGTGGAACTGGAAGAAGGCGTCGAGGGGCTCATCCCCATCGGCGAGATGACATTCGAGCGGCGCATCCACCACCCCAGTGAGATCGTCAAGGAAGGCGACATCGTCAAGGTCCGCGTGCTGGCCGTGGACATGGCCCGCAAGCGGATCAGCCTGTCGCTCAAGCGAGCCGGCGACGACCCGTGGACGGGCGCTTCGAGCCGCTGGCCGGTCAACAGCCTGGTCACCGGCGTCGTCAAGCGGCTGACGGACTTCGGGGCGTTCATCGAACTGACCCCCGGCGTCGAGGGCATGGCCCACATCAGCGAGCTCAGCGACGGCCACGTGAAGAGCGTCAGTGATGCTGTGCAGGAAGGCCAGAGCGTTCAGGCCAAGGTCATCAGCGTGGACGAGGACCGCCGCCGCATCGCCCTGTCGATCAAGCAGGCGTTCACCTCGGCTGAGTATACCGGCGGCCCCGCGGCGGAAGCTGCCGCCGACCAGCCGGCTGCCCCGGCCAGGAAACGCACCAAGCCCCTCAAGGGCGGACTGGATTAATCAACAACAGTGCGGAGTGCGAAGTTCGCAGTGCGAAGTGAAGCATGACTATCGCCTCGCGTGCTTCGCGCTTCCCGCTATCTACACCGCCTTGCCCACTCCGATTCCCGCCATCAGCAAGGCCAGGCCCAGCCCCGTGCTGCCGACGATGTTCAGCCAGGCCAGCATCGGCCGGCCGGTCTGGAACATGTGGTAGCTATCGAGCATGTAGGTGGAGAAGGTCGTAAAGGCGCCCAGGAACCCCACCACCAGCAGCAGGCGGGTCTGGGGCGTGTGGATCAGCCGGCTTTCCCCAAGGGCGAAGAGGAAGCCGATGAGGAACGATCCCGAGAGGTTCACCGCCAGCGTGCCCCACGCGAAGGCCGTGCCGCAGAAGCGGTGAATCAGGCTCGACAGCACGTAGCGCGACACGGTGCCCAGCGAACCGCCCACGGCCAGCAGCATCAGCTTGTGCAAGTGCGGAAGCATCGTCGTTGACCTCGCCAAAAAGAAAAACTCTCACCAGCTTGCCGGTGAGAGTTTCTGTATCAGTAGGTCCAAACTCCCACCTGGCGAAAACGTCTTAGGTAGGAGTCATCATCCCCAAATGCGCGGGGCGGTTGATGGCGGAACTCCATCGCCAATCGTCAATTTTTCCAGCCCAGCCGCTACGCGACGATCTTGGTCACGCGCACTTGGATGTAACGCTGGCGGTGGCCCGTCTTGCGGCGGTAGGTCTTCTTGGCGCGGTACTTGAAGATATGGATCTTGGGACCCATCTTCTCGGCCGTGAGGATCTCGGCCACGACCTTGGCCCCGGCCACCAGCGGCGTCCCCACCTGCGTCACGCCGTCATTGCTGACCAGCAGGACGCGGTCGAACGTCACTTCCTTGGCCTCTTCGGGCAGATCGCGCAGATCCACGTCCAGCACGTCGCCTTCACTCACTCGCAGTTGCGAGCCGCTGTCTTCTATAATTGCATACACGATGCCGACTCCTTACAGAACTAGAAACCGGCAATTATGGCATGCCGTTCGCTAATGTCAAGTGCCGCTTTGAACATTTCGCTTTGAACATTTCGCACCCATCCAGCCTTAGCCTTGAATTACACGAATCACGCGAACACGGCGGGAAAGGACAAGCAACCGCCCTCTTTCTCCTGCTGGCGGAATCCGTGGTCAGGTCTTTTTCTGGCCAAGGATGCCCCCCTGCTCCAGGGCCAGCATGCGTTTCTTGAGTTCCACGCCCCCCTCAGCCGAGAATCCGCCCGCCCCGCCGCCCGCGTAAGTGACGCGGTGGCAGGGAATCACCAGCGGAATGGTGTTCTTGCTCAAGGCGGTGGCCACCGCCCGGGCGGCCTCGGCGCTGCCGATCAACTCGGCCAGAACGTGATAGCTTCGAGTCTGGCCATACGCGATGGCGCGGCAGGCGCGAAGCACCTTGCCCGAAAACGTCCCCTCGCCCGGCAGATCGCACGCCACCTGGCCGAAGTCCACCGCCTTGCCGTTGAAATACTGGCGCGACAGCTCGATCAGCATCGCGAAAGGGGTTTCGTCGCGCCTGGCCCCGGCGTACTCCCAGGCCAGCAGGTCGGCAAGCTGGTCCAACGGGTAGTGCGGCAGAACGACGCGGCAGAGCCCTGCCGGCCCGGCCACCGCGCCCATCGGGCCCCAGGCCGTCGCCCAGACCGCGTACGTCAATTCCCGGTTGTCTTTTTTGGCCATCCCCCGATGCTACCAAAACAAACCCAGGGCACCAAGTGATTGAAGCCCTGGGTCTACCGACAAGGACAACTCCTCACAGAGTGGCGAGAGGGGTTACTCAGTCATCGCTCGCCGGCTGATGTTCGTGAACAACCGTCACGCTGCCATTGCCCACCGGCGCGCGGAAGGGCGCCGAGGCCGAGCGAAGCTTCGCCGACACGGCGCTGTTGATCCGGTCGTATTCATGCACCTTGTAAGCGATCATCTCCAGCGTCGATCGGCCCTGGGGACTCAGGTCCATCCCGACGAAGCGGAAGCCGATGACCGACTTGGACTCGCCCTCTTCCATGTGGCGGACCTCGGCGTCGGCGTAGACAGCCTGGTCGGCCATGCCGAAGGCCAGCCGCACACCCACGATGTCGCCATCCTCCAGGGCGCCGGTCGCTTCCAGGTCCACGTGGGCCTGGAACCCGCCGGCACTGAGGTTGGTCACCCTGCCCGACCAGACCGGCGTGCTGGGCGAGACCACCGAAGGCTCCGACGACATGCCGCCCAGCCAGAATGACGCCCGCACAATGCGGTTGGAGGGCACATCCACGCGGAGATAGGATCGCCGCTGGAGGCGTTGCATCCGCGTCGGCCGGCAGAGACAGAGGATCAGCGACGCGGCGCCATTCCCGCCGCCTCCCGGCTCGGTGCCGGCGACCAAGGCGTTGAAAATGTGCTTGTGGTGCTTGAGCTTGAAACTCACCCCGACCTTGTCGGCCGGGCTGAAGTGATGAGGTTCCTGGCCTTCGCCGGGCGCGGGCAGTTCGATGAGCAGATGCATGTCGCGGACTCGCAACGCCCGCCCGGGGACAGAGGCCCAGCTCTTGCCGCTTGGGAACGTGATGGACATGGGCACACGTCGCTCGACGGCGGCGGCGATGCTCTCATCGATCTGACGATTGCTCAACTCTTGAATGCCTGCCATGTCACCAACCTCGCCTAATAATGAGGATGTGTACCCACACCTCTCTCGTCGGCAGGGTACGGCGTGAACTTGAGCAGTTCACACCCGGCGGGCGGATTTGTGCATCCCCTACGCCACAATACGGGAAATCCCCGATCCCCTCATCGGGCCGGCGGCGTGGCCTGCCAGAGGCCAGGTACCCTGTCGGACAGAGCCACGGACCGGTCCTTAACCCGCTAGCCGCGAGCGCAACGTGAGCGGGATTGGTCATTTCGCGGATCGGTTATGGCCTCGTAAAGCCGCTCATGCGCGGCGATGGAGGCGTCGAGGGGATAGAGCTTCTTCACACGTTCAAGGCCGGCCTGGCCCATGCGGTGGCGCTTGTCGCCATCGGCGGCCAGGGCGGCGACGGTCGAGGCGAGGGCGACGGCGTCTTCGCGCGGCACGAGCACGCCCGTGACGCCGTCGTCGATCACGTCGCGCAGGCCCGGCACATCGGTGGCGATTACGGGCAGTCCCGCGGCCATCGCCTCGGCGGCCGTCAGTCCAAAGCCCTCCCACATGCTGGGCATGACCAGCATGTCGGCCGCGCTGAGCAGCCCGCGGACATCCCGCACGAAGCCCAGGTACTTGATCCGCCATCTGCCTCTGCCATGCACGGCCACATTCTCGACCCTCGATCGCCGCGGGCCGTCGCCGGCGATGATCAGCCGCGTGACGCTTGAGCCGGCAATCAGGCCGCTCCAGGCCTCCAGCAGCGTGTCGATGCCCTTCTCGCCGTCCAGCCGCCCCACGTAGGCCGCCAGCACCTCACGCTCGCCCAGGCCCCACTGCTTCCGTAACTCCGCGCGGGCTTGCGGATCGCGCGAGAAGGCCGCCGCGTCCACGCCATTGGGGATGACGGTGTAGTGCGACAGCGGCAGGCCCGACCGCCGGGCATGCAGGTCGCGCGCCGAGGCCGAGACGCAGATGATCCGCTCGCACAGGGGGGCGGCCAGCCGCGCGTAGGCGAACTGCCACGGCCGGTAGCGACCCTCGGCCGTATGCACGGTATGCACCAGATGCGGCACGTCGGTCAGCCAGGCCGCGGGCCTGCCGACCAAGTCGGCGTGGAAGAGGTGAGTGTGAAGGATGTCGAATCGCTCGCGCGCGAGGAAAGCCACGAGTTTGCCGGCCTTGGGCAGGTCCAGACGGCTGCGAATGTCCAGCACCGTCACCGGCACCGACGCCTCGGTCAGCCACTGCGCCACCGCCCCGCCGCGTAGCGCCGCCACCTGGACCTCGAAGCGGCGTTTGTCAAGCCGCCGGGCCAGTTCAAAGACGCACCGCTCGGCCCCGGCCGGGCCTAGTTCGGTGATCAATTGGCAGATTCGCAACGGTCGCATTTTCGCCTGGCCTCTGGCGGAGAATCGTCAAGACAGCCCAAGACGTCACACCTCTTGCATCGTCCCAACGGCCGCCCCCGCATTACATTGATCTTCCCCAAAAAGAAAAACAGACCTGGTGGGGGGAGACCAGGTCTGCTTTCTCTTAAACAAGCCGGCATAGGGGGGAAATGCCAGCCGTGGGATTATGTTATCAGAACCACATAGGACGGTCAATAGCTTTTTTGTCCGCTTTTTTCATATCCGCCGGGCCTGTCCAGCAGCCTTCAGAACAGGCGGAACCCGCGGGGGGCCGTCATCCTCCCGCCGTCGGCTGGGAGGTGGGCAGGACGGCCGAGTGCGTATCCCTGGCCTTGGGGGCGTGGAAGTGTCTCGAAATCACGTCCATGGCCGGCTTGTCGCAGGGAACGTAGGAAGTATCCTTCTGCGGGTCGGTCACCTGCCCGGGATAGCTTCGCCATTCCCAGATCAGGTAGCCTGCCACGCTGGGCTCTCCCTCCCAGACACGGAAGAAGGCCTCGAAGCACCTGGCCTGGCCGACCGGATCGGGCTTGTCCGTCGAGCGATAATAATCCCACGGATACTGGGCACAGGTGATCTGGTTGGGCCAACCGACTTCCGTGAACATGATCGGGCGATTGACGGTCGCCTGCCAGTCCAGGATCGTCTTCTTGATGGGCTCCCACTTGCCCATGATGGCCTCGACGGTGGGGTTGTCCCCCACGCTCAGGTCGTGATACGTGGTCATGCCCACAATGTCCAGGTCGTCCCAGAAGGTCACCTGCGAATAGTGGTCCCAGTTGGACGAATAGCTCAGCCGCCCATGAAAGGCCTTGCGGACGCGGGCGATGAGTTCCTGCCACTTCTCGGTGTCGCTTTCGGTGGAAACCAGCTCCGAACCGACCATGAACACCTCGGCGCCGGCTGCGTCGGACAGCCAGGCGTAATGCATGATGTAGTTCTCGTAATCTTCCCACCAGTCGGGCCAACTGCTGGGGTTGATCTTGCCCCGCCACTCGCCTTCGCGGGGGTTTTCCAGCAGGACAATGGGCATCAGCACGACGGCCAGACCTTGGGCGTGGGCGTAAGCGATCAGGCTCTTGATCTTCTCGTCGGAGGGGGTCTTTCGCAGGTCGACGAAAATGGAGGTCGAGGAGCAATTCTCCTGGTAAGCCGCAACGGTCATGCAGAGGGTGTTGGCCCCGGCGCGGGCGATCTCGTCGATGTATTGCTCGTAGGGATGGTCGGCGGCGCCGCTGTGAAGCTGAAGGCAGGCGCCGCGGAATTCGCCGATGCCCGTGGGCTTGGTCTGGCTGACCGGCTCGGTGTAGGCCGGCTCGGCCCCCCCGCCGCGAATCACGCGGAAACCCAGCGCCGCTGCGACGGCCAGGACGAATATCCCAAAAACCACTGCCTTGTCCCTGTGCATCCACCATCTCCTGTTTGGCACTACCCGCACGCACGGCCGCCGGGCCGCCAGGGTAGCCGCCTGCCCACACCATAGAACGTCCCGCCTGAAGCAATTATTCCGCATCAGGTCGTGTTGACGAAACGCCCCAATAGGATATAATACGCGACAGTGACACGTCTAGCCGTATTCGCATTTCACTTCTGGCGCAAGGAGTCTGGCCTCATGTCGAACGAAGAAAAAGACCCTCTGGACGAACCCATCGCGTTAGCAGGCGGCGACGAAGAAGATCCCCTCTCGCTGCCGCCCCCACGGGCACCGGGCGCACCAGGTCAGCCGGCCCAGGCTGCCCAGCCCATCAACGGCGTGCGAGCCGCCGCGCCGGCGCCGGCCAGCGCGGTTCGGTCGGCTTTTGCCCCCGGAGCGGCGCCGTCGGCCGTGCGCGCCATCAAGACCACCCTGGACACGGGCAAGCGGACACAATTCAAACGCGCGCCGGTCAACACCGGCCAGGGCGCCGTCCGCTGCCGGCTGTTCCACTGTAAGGTCGCCGAGTCCTCGATGGAGCACCTGGAAGACCAGATCAACACCTGGCTGGACGACGGCGACATCGACGTCAAGCACGTCGGCCACATGGTGGGCACGATGGAAGGCAAGCATGCCGAGCCTAACATCATCGTGATGGTCTGGTATTAAGGCTCTATGCCGGATGACCGGTGAAAGCAGGCCCCCTGCCCGTGCGCTCCGGCCTATGCCGTGCCGCCGGCCTGGGCCGGGCTGACCGTCGCGTCCCCCGCCGGGGCCAGCGGCAAGGTCAGCGTAAAGACCGTGCCGTGGCCGGGCGAGCTTTTCAGCGTCAGCCGCCCGCCCAGCAGGTTGGTCAATTCCTTGGAAATCGCCAGCCCCAGGCCCGTGCCGGAAGATTCCTTCGTCAGCGAGCGGTCGCCCTGGTGGAATTTCTCGAAGATCCTCTGCTGGTCGACCTCCGCGATCCCCGGGCCCGTGTCGGCCACCGAGACGGTGACCTCTTTGATCTCCGCCCCTCCGCGCACGGCCGTTTCGGTCCGGGCCGACACAATGACGTTGCCACCGGAGGGTGTGAACTTGATGGCGTTGGACAGCAGGTTGTAGAGAATCTGCTGAACCTTGCCCGCGTCGGTCACCACGATGGGCAGGTCGTCGGCCAGTTGGGTCTCCATCTCCAATTGCTTCTTGTCCGCCAGCGGTTTCATCAGCGACACCAGCGTCCGGCAGAGGTCGTCGATGGAGACCTTGTCCCAGTTCACCACCGCCTTGCCCGCCTCGATCCGCGCCAGGTCCAGCAGGTCGTTGATCATGCTCAGCAGGCTCTTGGAGGAGGTGCTGATGTTCAGCGCGTACCGCCGCAGGCGCTCGTCGTTGGCCTCGGCCAGCAGGTCGGCAAAGCCGATGATGCTGTTGAGCGGGGTGCGAAGTTCGTGCGAGACATTGGCCAGGAATTCGGTCTTGACACTGTTGGCCTGGAACAGCGTGACATTGGCCTCGGCCAGCTCGTGGAGCTTGAGGTCCAGCGCCCGGTTGGCGGCGCGGAGCTTGTCGTGCTGGTCGGCGATGGCTGAGAGCATCTCGTTGAAGCTCTCGCCGAGGCGCTGGAGTTCGTCGCCGGTGCGGATGCGGCTGCGGACGGTCAGGTCGCCTTCAGTAACCTTGTCGGCCACCGCCCGCAGTTGGCGCACCGGCCGAAGCACCAGCCGCTGAACGATGAGCGTCAGCAGGATGATCGCCAGCAACGTCGCCAGGGCCGCCCCGGCGATAAAAACCGCCCGCGTCAGCCAGATCAGGCTCACGCCGACCGAGGCGGAGGTGTCGGCCGGCAGGGTGACGTCGATCATCCCGACCAGTTGCCCCGGCTGAAACTGCCGCTGCGGCGAGCCGGTGGGACCGTGGCAGGCCATGCACGATTGCTCGGCCCGCATTGCGCGAAAGCTGCGATAGACCGGGCGATGATCCTCGTCCTCAGTCCGCGAGACCGTCAGGTCCTGATCCCGCGTCCGGCGGAAAAACCTCAGCGCGTCTCGGGCCATCGCGTCCAATCGAAATCCGGGCTTCATGTCGGGGGAGAGCTTGATGAAGACCGGGCCCCTCTGCCCCTCCTTCTGCCCGCCGGCGGTGTAATACCGGGCGATCTGCGCGCTGGTGGCGGGGTCTTTGGCATCGGCAAGGTGCTCGTTGATCACCAGCCGCGTCAACTCGGCCCCGCGCTGCTGCAAGGCCTGCTCGGCCAGCAGTTCCATGAAATACCAGGGAACCACCAGCGCCATGGCGATAATCAGCAGCACCGCCGCGCCGAAGAGCAGGCGGAACTTCAGGGCCAACGATGTTTTCACGAGCCTTGCCATGAGGCGGCCATTGTACTCCGAGTCCGGGGGCCGCTGCCATGCTTCTCACGAAAGCATGCGGCGGGAAGTGCCCGCACCGCCGGGCTACCACCGTCTATCGCTGGCGGAGGTACGTTTCGCGGATGGATCGCAGCGTGTAGCCCGATTCGTTCAATTGATGGATCAACTTGATCCGCTTGACCAGATTGGCGTCGAAGTATCTGCCTCGCTTGTGCGGCACTCGAAGCGGAACGATCATCCCCAGCATTGCGTAGTACTCGACGGTCTGCTTGCTGACCCCGGCGGCCTGCGCGGCCTGGGAAATTTTCATCAACGACGTATCGCCTTTGGGTGCGGTCATAGATCCGGGAGTGCGCGAGTCCTTTGTGATGTTATCGCCCCCTCCGCGGGCAAAACTTTAGAGGTCCCGCAAGCGTCCGGGCCGTGGGCAACGCCGGACCGGTCAAGACCCGCGATCGGCCGTCAGGGCGAACGCATCTGAAAAGAGACCTTAGCTGCGAATTACGCAAATTACGCGAATTCAAAGAGATAAAGAACTGACAGCAAGACCGGAAAGATTTCGCGAAAACAACGAAGCCGGATCGGGCTTATGAGTATTTCATTTTTCGCGGCTGTCTTCGCGGAATTCGCGGCTGATTGATTGGCGACCAGCTTACTTCACTTTTTGGGTGCGATGGCCCCGCGATCGGCCGTGGCTGGGTATTGTTTCCGGCCCCGGACGATGCTATAGTCTCCCGCTTCGCCCGACGGGGCAGACCCGCCGGCGGCCACAGGAAAGGATGAAAAGATGAAAATCGCAGTTATCGGCGGTGACGGAACAGGCCCGGAAGTGGTGGCTGAGGGACTCAAGGTCCTACAGGCCGTCGCCAAGAAGGTCGGCTTCACCTACACGACCCAGGACTTCGACCTCAGCGGCAACCGTTACCTGGCCGCCGGCGGAGACCCGACCCAGCCCTCCATCCCGATCGTCTCCGAGGAGGAAATCGCCCAACTCAAGACCTTCGACGCCATCTACCTCGGCGCCGTCGGGCATCCCAAGATCGCCCCGGGCATCCTGGAAAAGGGCCTGCTGCTCCGCCTTCGGTTCGCGCTGGACCAGTACATCAACCTTCGCCCGGTCAAGCTGTATCCCGGCGTCTGGACGCCCCTGAAGGACAAGGAACCCAAGGACATCGACTTCGTCGTCGTCCGCGAGAACACCGAGGGCCTCTACACGGGCATGGGCGGGGTGCAGTACAAGGGCATGGCGTCGGAGGTTTCCACGCAGGTCAACTGCACCACGCGCTTCGGGGCCGAGCGGGCCATCCGCTACGCCTTCGAGCTGACCCGCCGCCGCAACATGCGCAAGAAGCTCACCCTGGTCCACAAGACCAACGTGCTGACCTTCGCCGGCGACACCTGGTTCCGCACCTTCCAGGAAGTGGGCAAGGAATATCCCGACATCGAGAAGGACTACAACCACGTCGACGCCTGCTGCATGTGGTTCGTCAAGAACCCCGAGTACTATGACGTGATCGTCACCGACAACATTTTCGGCGACATCATCACCGACCTGGCCGCCGTGATCCAGGGCGGGCTGGGCGTGGCCGGCGGCGGGAACATCAACCCCAAGGGCGTCAGCATGTACGAGCCCATGGGCGGCAGCGCTCCCAAGTACACCGGCAAGAACGTCATCAACCCCATCGCCGCCATCGGCGCCCTGGGCATGATGCTCCGCGAGACGGGCAACGACAAGAACGACGCCAAGCTCCGCAAGGCCGGCGAAATGGTCGAGCAGGCCATCTTGACGGTCACCCCGAAGATGGCCAGCCAAAACGCCGGCAAGATGGGCCACTCCACCACGCAGGTGGGCGACCTGGTCGCCGCGGCGGTGGCGTCGCTGTAACGGATTCAAGCGTATCGGCGGGCGTGGCCCGCTGGAGTCTGAGAATCGTCAGGCGGCAGGGACAACCCCTGTCGCCTGCTTTTATTGGACGATTGCTCCATGCCGCGCCCGCGGCGCGTTACAATGCCGCCGACACGGAACGAGTCGGCCATGCGATATCCAGCCGGGAAAAACCTTCGCCTCACCCGCCGCAATGACCTCGACCGGGTCTTCAAGAAAGGCCGGCGGGCGGTCAACGCCTGCATGACGCTGCTGGCGGTCCCCAACGGCCTGGACTACGCTCGCGTGGCGGTGGTGGTTTCCAAAGGGCACGGCGGGGCTGTACGCCGCAACCGCATCAAAAGGCTCTGCCGCGAAGCCTTCCGCCTCCTGCGGCCGGAGTTGCCGACGACGTGGGACTTCGTCATCATGCCGCGGAAAAACGTGGAGATCACGTTGGCGGGCTTGCAGCAATCGCTGCGGATGCTGGCGGCGAAGGTGACTGAAGTTCGCGGGGCCGACCCGTCATGACCTTCCCCGACGCATTTGAAGCGATCTGGTTACTACCCCGCCGGACGCTGATCCTGCTGGTGCGGCTTTACCAGGTGACGCTGTCGCCATTTGTCGGCCGGCATTGCCGCTTCGTGCCCACGTGCAGCAGCTACTGTATCGAGGCCTTGCGGAAGCGCGGCGCCCTCATCGGCTCGGCGATGGGGCTGTGGCGCATCCTTCGCTGCCACCCGTTCAGCCGCGGCGGCTACGACCCGCCGACTTAGATCCCTTGACGGACGGTTTCTTCCGCCGCTTTCGTGCAGGGGCGGCCTTCGTCTGGAGGACATCCCCGTTGTTGGCGTCGTGCTTGTAGAATGTGGCGGGTTTTCCGCTGAGCGTTCCCTCAGCCGTCGGGCTCAATTCCCCTATCGCCGCCGGGCCGGCCAGGCGAGCGCCCTCCAGTTGCCAGGCGTGCTCGATGATCTTGAGCGCCTCGTCCAGGTCGTCGGTCACTGTGAACAGGTTCAGATCCTCGGGGCTGATCATCGGCGATCGCTGGTTGAGCAGCGTCTCCCGCATCCAGCCATCCATCCCATTCCAGAACTCTCGGCCGATCAGGATGACCGGGAAGGCAGCGGCCTTGCCCGTCTGGATGAGCGTCATGGAGTTGAAGAACTCATGCAGCGTGCCAAACCCGCCGGGGAAACACACGAACGAGCAGGCATACTTGACGAACATGACCATGCGGGCGAAGAAGTAGCGGAACTCCAGGCGGACCTGCGTGTAGGGGTTGGCCTGCTGCTCGTGCGGCAGGGTGATGTTCAGCCCCACCGACATGCCGCCCGCCTCGCGACAGCCGTGATTGGCCGCCTCCATGATCCCGCCTCCGCCGCCGGTGATGACCGCGAACTGCTTCTTGGCCAGCATCCGGGCCAGGGTGCGGGCCTTGACGTAATAGGGGTCGCTCTGCGGCGTGCGGGCCGAGCCGAAGATGCTCACCGCCGGGCCCACGCGGCTCATCGTCTCAAAGCCTTCCACAAACTCCGACATGATGCGAAAGACTCGCCAGGGGTCTTCTCTGAGAAACTGTCCGCGATCAGGCATATCTCTGCACTCCGTTACGTCCGCACTGACGTCATGTTATATTCCGCCGGTGTCGGCTTACATCCTTATCGGCATTTCCCTCCGCCCGCGCCAGCCCGGCCCGGGTGCGGCCGAAGGGTAACTGACATTATTCTCTGGCAGGTGGTAAGTCGTCGTTGCAGTCAAAAGAGAGTAGAAAGTTGAGAGTAGACCGCGGGAGAAGTTTCGGCCAAGAGCTGTAGTGATTCGTTTGAGGCGGCGTCAGCCGCATTTTCACCTTTCTACTTACTACTTTCTCCCGCTCTGTGAGTGACCTTCTTTTCTGCCAGAAAAGAAGGTCGCTCACGCCGGCGGTTGTGTTTGACAATTCACCGCTCTTGAGGCCTAATGATGCGCGGGAGATCGTTTATGCTCCGAGCCTGGCCTTTGTGTCTCATCGCCGCCCTGGTCGGTTGCAGCGGGCAGTACTACCTGACCGCTCCGGATCAGCTCGCGCCGGCCGGCGGGTCGGCGACGGCCGTCGTGCGCATCCAACGCCACGAGTTCATGGGCATTGCACTGGCTGTCAAGAATGCGCCGCTGCGCCTGTGGGTGACCGACCAACCGCTGCGGGCCGCCTTTGCTGACAAGAAGGGCTACGCCGGGGCCGTCGTGCCGGTGCCCGACAAGGAAGGACTCTACAGCCTCACCGTCGCCACGCAGGATATTCGCGGGGACGAGTTCTCCAAGGACTTTCCGACCTACGTCTGGCCGGCCAGCCAGCCGATCGTCGTGGTGGACCTCGAATGCGTGCCGCTGGGCCCCAAGGCCCCCGCCGCCGTGGGCGAGGCCCTCAACCGCCTGGCCAAGAACGCCAACATCGTCTACTTCACCTCGCGAGACGTGAACGATTACCCGAGAGTCCACGAGCAACTCCAGGGCAATCACTTGCCCGACGGCCCCGTGCTGCCCTGGCGGAAAAGCGATTGGATCAACACGGCCCTGGTCAGCCAGTTGCCGCAGATGCGGCAGCAATTCTCGGCTGTCAATATCGGCATCTGCTCGTCCGCCGCCGCGGCCGGCGCCTTCAGCGCCGCCGGCATGGACTGCGTGGTCGTGGGCAACGAGAAGGTCACCGCCGCCCGCGCCGTCTATCGAAGCTGGGCCGACCTTGCCGCCAAGGGACTGTAGCAACTGATTAACCGATCAACCGATTAACCATGATAGGACGTGCGATAGGTTTGGGTTTCTGCACCGCCCGGGACTTCCTGGCCCGCGGCCTGATTCGTCTCCGCGTCTCGCCCAACGCCCTGACGATGACGGGCATGGTCATCACGGCCGCCGCGGGGGTCTGCTACGCCGTCGGGGCCGACAGGAAGTTCGCCTGGAGCCTCCAACTCCATGCCCCCGCCAATGCGTACCTCCTGCTGGCCGGCGCGCTGCTGATTCTCTCCTCGGCCTGCGACATGCTCGACGGCGCGGTGGCGCGGCTGGGCAAGTGCGACACCCGTTTCGGCGCCTTCCTCGACAGCACGCTGGACCGCTACAGCGACTTCGCCGTCTACGCCGGGCTGGCGGTGCATTACTCGGTGACGGCCCCGGCCAACCCGACCTTCGTCCTGCTGTGCATGCTGGCGTTTTTCAACGCCTTCATGATCTCCTACGCCCGCGCGAGGGCCGAGGACCTGATCGACCATTGCGAGATCGGCTACTGGCAGCGCGGCGAGCGGTCGGCCGCCATCCTCATCGCCACCTTCTCCTACAACATTCCAGCCCTGGTGGTCCAGCAGGCCTTCCTGCCGATGCTGACGGTTTTCCGGCGGATCTTCTACACCCGCAACGTTTTGGACGGCCACTCGCCCATCACCGACCCGCGAGAAGGCGGCCTGTGGCTGAAAATACGCCTGTGGCGCTGGCCGCGAATGACAATCCCCTACGACCTGGTCACCGGCCTGAATATCGCCTGGCTGATCTTCGCCCCCATCCCGCCCTTCGACCCCATCGGGGCGTTAGTGCGGTAGCTTGAAGGTCGTGCATACTTGCCTGCCGGCAGGCAGGTACTTGCACGAGTGGTTGTGGTAGCACAGGCGTCCCGCCTGTGGCTGTCCTACACGAAAGTATTCAGCGTGCTGGTAAGCGCGCCCTGCGGCGGCTTTACTTTCGGATGCGATGGCTCTGGCCTTAACGGCTGAGGCATCCATCCAGCAGCATTGACAGTCATGCCTGATCGACGTACTCTTGGATCGTTCATGTGGCCCAATGGGGTAATATCGATGACCAACAATGGGATTCAAATCAGATCGGCCGAGTCCAAGGATGCGGATGCCGTTACCGCGATGTGGAAAGAAATGGCCGTTCAGCACAGCGCCTACGACAACGTGCGGTGGGGATGTGCAAAGGAGGCGGAAGTCGCGTTCCGAAAGCACTTCTTGGCCACACTTGGCAAGGAACAAGCCGTCATGCTTGTCGCGGTTGATGGTTCCGACAGTGTTGTCGGCTATCTGACAGGCAGCATTGCGCAGACCAATCCTTGCATGTCTGCCCGCTGCAAGGGCGACATCAACGATATGTTTGTCACCTCCAACTGCCGCGGACACGGCGTTGGAAAGGCGCTTTTTGAAGCCGCAGCTGATCTTATGAAGCAGCAAGGCGCAGTTTATGTGACACTGTTGGTTGCCGCCGCCAATGCTAATGCCATCGGTTTCTATGAGAGACTGGGATTGAGTCCGATTGGCCACCAGATGTGCATGCGACTTTGATCGCGAAGGCATTGTCAATTTCGGCTGGCCCACGTCCCAATCCCCAGTCGTAGGTCGTGCATTCGAGTGGTTGTGGTAGCACAGGCGTCCCGCCTGTGGCTGTCCTGCACGAAAGCTTTCCGCGCGATGGTAAGCGCGCCCTACGGCCGAGCCCGGGCGCATTCCGGTATTTCGGCATTCCTGTATCCGGCATTCCGGTATTCCGGTATTTGGGTATCCCCGGACGGAGGCTCCTGCTATAATGCCCGGCCGGTTTGGGGCGGCGTGGCCCGCTCGGCCGGGGCGGCAGGTCTTTTGTGCCCCCGCCGGCCGTTTTTTGGATAAATGTGTTGACAGGGGCGTAATAAATGCCATAATGCGCGGCTCTTTAGCCCCATTATATGGGCAAACAGGTAATGACATGAAGACTTACATGGCAAAGACGGGCGAGATTGAGGCCAAGTGGTTGTTGGTCGACGCGACGGACAAAGTCGTCGGCCGATTGGCGGCCAAGATCGCCAGGGTATTGATGGGCAAGCACCGCCCCGAGTACACCCCTCACGTGGACACCGGCGATTTCGTCGTGGTGATCAACGCCGAGAAGGTCAAGCTGACCGGCGCGGCCAAGCTCGCCCAGCGGGATTACCAGCGTTTCAGCGGCTATCCTCACGGCCAGAAGTCCGTCACGCTGAAGGAAATGCTGGCGACCAAGCCCGAGAAGGTTCTCTACGAGGCGATTCGCCGGATGATGCCCAAGAACAAGTTGGCCAGCGCCATGCTCGGGAAGCTGAAGATCTACGCCGGAGCGGAGCATCCTCACCAGGCACAGCAACCCCAGCCCACAGAGCTTTAGTTAGGAAAGACGATCCATGGCTGATGAACAGGTAACCCCGCAGACGCAGAACCCGGCCGAAGGTTTGGCCACCACAGGCTCCGAGCCGGCGGCCAAGCCCGCCAGTCGCACCGCCGCCCCCCTGCCCCCCGGCGTCCAGTACATCTGGGGCACCGGCCGGCGCAAGAAGGCCATCGCCCGCGTCCGCATCCGTCCCGGCACCGGCAAGATTCTCATCAATGACCGGGAAATGAACGCCTTCTTCATGGAAGAGAAAGACCGCCGCGCCGTGCTGGCTCCCTTGGAAATCGTCAAGATGCCCACCTCGTGGGATGTCTGGGCGAAGGTCAACGGCGGTGGTTTCTCCGGCCAGGCCGGGGCGATCATGCTGGGCCTGGCCCGGGCACTGCGACAGGCCGTCCCGGAAGGCGAAGACGCCCTCCGCGGCTCTGGATTCCTGACGCGCGACGCCAGGATGAAGGAAAGGAAGAAGTACGGACAGAAAGGCGCCCGCAAGAGGTTCCAGTTCTCCAAGCGTTAAACCTCACCCCGAGAACGAAATTCCCCCGCCCCGGCGCCCCTCTATGGCGCCGGGGTTTTCTTTCACAAGAAAACCAGGGAAAAGGGAAGAGGGAAAAGGCAAGAGGGAAGAGGGACCCGGGACCAGGGAATAGGGACCAGGGAATAGGGAAAAGGAATAGTGGGAAGGGGCGACGGCAATGGCGGGCATCAGGAGCTATCGTGATCTTCTGGTCTGGCAGCGAGGATGCGACTTGGTCAAACTGGCCTACGAACTGACAAAGACCTTTCCAAGGGAAGAACTCTACGGCCTGGTGCAGCAACTCCGCCGGGCGGCGGTATCGGTGCCGTCAAATGTGGCGGAAGGCTATGGACGTGGCACAAGAAAAGACTACATTCACTTCCTTCAGACTGCCCGAGGCAGCCTGTACGAAGTGGAGACCCAGGTGATCCTCGCCCAGAAGCTCGGCTATGCCACAGACAGCCAGGCGAGGCCGTTGTCGCAACTGATTGAAGAGTCCTCGCGATTGTTGCACGGCTTGATTCTTTCGTTGCAGCGAAATGCTCAGGACAAGGGAAATACAGAAAGGTCCAGATGATGCGCCAGCCCTCAGCGATGGCTTGACGCAGTGAGCCCTGGTCCCTGGTCCCTATTCCCTGGTCCCCGATACTTGGCTTGATTGAAGAAATGGAGAATACCGAAATGGCATCCCATACAAAAAAGGTTCGCGTCGTCCTGATCGGCGGCAGCGGTTATGCGGGTTTTGAGGCCGTGCGGTGGCTGTTGCGGCACCCCTGTGCCGAGCTGGTGGGCATCTATGGCCCGCCGTCCGAACTGGGGCCAATGGAGAAGTTCTACCCCCTGCTGAGCAAACAGATAAAGCTCTCGCAGGAGTTGTTCGAGGCTGACAAGGTCGCCGCCGTCGGCGCCGACGTGGCCATGCTCTGCGTGCCGCACAAGGTGGCCATGAGTTACGTGCCGGCCCTGCGAAAGGCAGGCCTGCGAGTGATCGACTGGTCGGCTGACTATCGCCTCTCCGACGCAGCGGTCTACGAAAAGTGGTACAGCCCGCACACTGACCTGCCGGGCCTGGCCGAGGCTGTGTATGGCCTGCCCGAGTACTTCGCCGCCGACATCGCCAAGGCGGGCCTGGTGGCCAACCCAGGCTGCTACCCCACCTGCGCAGCCCTGGCCCTGGCGCCGGTGCTCCAGGCCGGCCTGATACAGGCCCGCGGCATCGTGGTCAACGCCATCAGCGGCGTCAGCGGGGCCGGACGGACTCCCAGCCTCAAGAACCACTATCCCGAGCGGAACGAAAACTTCGAGCCCTACGGCGTGGGCAATCACCGCCACATGCCCGAGATCGAGCAGACCCTGGGCAAGATCGTCGGCAAGGAAGTCACGCTGCTGTTCCAGCCGCACCTGTGCCCCATGGACCGCGGGATGCTCGCGAGCATCTACGCCGAGCCGGCGGGCAACGTCAAGGCTGAGGATGTCCTCAACGTGCTCCAGAAGGCCTACGCCGACAAGCCCTTCGTCCGCGTGCGGACCGACACGCTGCCGGCGACCAAGTACGTCGCGGGCACGAATTTCTGCGACATCTCCGCCGCGGTGGCCAAGGGCAAGGTCATCCTCTTCAGCGCGCTGGACAACCTCATCAAGGGCGCCAGCGGCCAGGCCATCCAGAATATGAACCTCATGTTCGGCTTGGAGGAAACGGCGGGACTGTATTGACACCCAGTGCGAAGAGCTAGGATAGTCTTGCCCACGCACTACGCACATCGCACTTCGCACTGTTTACTACGGTAGTCCGGTATTCCGGCTGAATGGAGAAACAATGTCCAAGGTTCGTCACATAACAGCGCCCGCGGGGTTCGTCGCCGCCGGGATCAAGTGCGGCATCAAGGTCAGCGGCAAGGAAGACCTCGCCGTCGTCGCGTGCGAGCGTGACGCCGCCGTGGCCATCATGACCACGCGGAACCAGGTCTTCGGCGAGCCGGTGCGCTACTGCCGGGACATCCTGCCCAAGAACTTCGGCACGGCCCGCGCGATCGTCATCAACTCCGGCTGCTCCAACGTCTGCACCGGGCAGGCCGGCTACAAGGACGCGGTGAAGATGGCCTCGGCCACGGCGGCCGAACTGGGAACCACGGCCCAGAAGGTGCTGGTGGCCTCCACCGGCGTCATCGGCCATCGCCTGCCGATGGACAAGATCCTCAAGGGAATCCCGCGGGCAGTGTCGCAACTGGGCACAGGCAACGATTCCCTCGCCCTCCGCGCGATCATGACCACCGACACGCGGGAGAAGTACGCCGTCGCGCGGACGACCCTCGGCGGCAAGACCGTCACGGTGGGCGGCATGGTCAAGGGCGCCGGCATGATCGCCCCGTCGATGGCCACCATGATCTGCGTGCTGACGACCGACCTGGCCGCCTCGCCGGCGGTCCTGCACAAGGCCCTCAAGCAGACCATCGACTCCAGCCTCAACGCCGTCACGATCGACTCGGACACCTCCACCTCCGACACGGCTGTCCTCCTGGCCTCCGGCGCGGCAGGCAACAAACCGCTGGCCGCCGGGTCGGCAGACTTCAAGAAATTCGTCAAGGCCCTGGCCGAGGTGCTGGCCCAACTGGCCCGTGCGGTGGCCGCCGACGGCGAAGGCGCCACCAAGCTCATCACCATCAACGTCCGCGGGGCCCGCTCAGCCGCCGAGGCGGAAATCGCCGCAAAGTCCGTCGCCAACTCCCCGCTCTTCAAGTGTGCCGTCCACGGCGGAGACCCCAACTGGGGCCGCATCGCCTCGGCGCTGGGCAAATCGGCCGCCAAGGTCGATCCGGCCAAACTGGTCATTCGCGTCGGCGGAGTGACGATCTTCGCCCGCGGCCGAGGGCTGGACTTCGACCTCAAGAAGGTCCAGCAGCACCTCAAGGGCAAAGACGTACACGTGGCGGCCGACCTGGGCCTGGGCAAGGGCAGCTATACCGCCATTACCTGCGACCTGTCGCGCGAGTACATCACGATCAACGCAGATTATCATACGTAGCCGATTGACTTAGCGTTGTGCGCGCAGTCGTCGCAGACGGTATATCTTGCCAGCCTTGCCGACTAAACAACACAACTATTTATTTTTTGGCAAGTTAAGGGCTTTACAAACGGCGCATTCGCGATAGAATTAAAGTCTGTCCTATGTGATTTGATTGCCCTTGGAGGTAATCTCGATGGCACGGGCTGAATATCAGCGGAAGTTCAGGATGGTCTTGTTCATCCTCCTCAGCTTCGCCGCTATGTGCTGAGCGACTGTTGAAGCACTCTCAATCAGGCTTGCCGCGCGCAAGCCTGTTTTATTTTCACCTCTCTCCGGTTAGACTCTCCGGCAACAGGCATCACTTCAGCGTCAACTTTCATGGATAGCCGTGAGCAACGCAGATAAGTCGAAGAAGAACCCTACGCGGCAAGGCCCGTCCAAGCGAGCCGTCGCCGAGTCATGCGCATCGCCGGCCTCAGCGGAGCGTCGCCGAGTCCTGCTGGGGGCCGCCGTCATCGTGGTGGTGGGAATCCTCGCCTATCTGCCGTTCATGGAAAACCAGTTCATCTGGGACGACGATTTTTACGTCACCGACAATCACACCCTCAAAGATCTCGCGGGCCTGCGAAGCATCTGGCTGGATCCCAAGTCCACGCCGCAGTACTACCCGCTGGTTCACACGACCTTCTGGGTCGAGTACCACCTCTGGGAGCTCGACCCCCGCGGTTATCATGCCGTCAACATCATGCTGCACTTGGCCTCTTCCATTCTGCTTTGGCGATTGCTGGCGAGCCTGGGCGTTCCGGGCGCATGGCTGGCGGGGGTCATCTTCGCGGTCCATCCGGTGCAGGTGGAGTCCGTCGCCTGGATCACCGAGCGGAAGAACGTGCTGTCGGGGCTTTTCTACCTGCTGGCAGCCGGGGCGTACCTGCGGTTCAGCCCTCCGACGCCCGAGCCGCCCGCCAGGCGTCGCTGGGGCTATTACGCCCTTTCCTTCGGCCTGCTGCTGGCGGCCCTGCTGAGCAAGACCGTCACCTGCACGCTGCCGGCGGCACTGCTGCTGGTGCTGTGGTGGAAACGCAGGAAGCTGGATTGGCGCGACGTGGCGGCGCTGGCGCCGATGATGCTGATCGGGGCCGCCATGGGCCTGTTCACCGCCTACATCGAAAAGACGCACGTCGGGGCCACGGGAACCGAGTGGCAGCTCTCGGTGGGCGAACGCTTCATCGTCGCCGGCCGGGCCTTGTGGTTCTACGTGGGCAAACTGCTGGCGCCCTACCCGCTGGTCTTCATATACCCCAGGTGGGCAATCAACGGGGCCATTTGGTGGCAGTACGTGTTCCCCGTTTCGGCGGCCGCCGCGATCGTCGCCGTGCTGGTCCTGCGCAAGCGGATCGGCAAAGGCCCGGCGGTGGCGGTGCTCTTCTTCGCCGGTACGCTGCTGCCGGCCCTGGGATTCATCAACGTCTACCCGATGCGTTATTCCTACGTGGCCGACCATTTCCAATACCTGGCCTGCATCGGGATGATCGCCCTCTTCGCGGCCATCGTGTGGACGCTTCGTGCCGCCGCCTCCCCTCGCGGGCGATGGATCATCAGCAGCCTGGTCAGCCTGGCCGTGGCGACACTGATGCTCGTGACCATGCTGCGGGCGCCAGCCTACCGGGACGTCATTGCCCTTTGGGAGGATGTCCTCAAGACCAACGACTGCATCATTGCCCACGGCAATCTCGCGGGCGAGCTCTTCAAGCAGCGGCAGGTGGAGCGGGCGTATGAACATTACGCCGCGGTGCTGCGGCTCTCCCCGGCTGAGGCGCCCGGCCAGAATGGCGTCGGCTCCGCGCTCTTTCAGATGCACAAGCCCGAACAGGCCCTGCCTTATCTCCGCGAGGCCGTCCGCCTCAAACCCGACAATGCCGGCTATCGCCTCAACCTGGGCACCGCTTACCAGCAGTTGAATCGATTGGAGGAGGCCGCCGAACAATACTCCACAGCCATCCAGTTGAAACCCACCGCTGAAGCCTATTTCAAGTATGCCAACATCCTGACCCGTATGAGAAAGCTCGACGCCGCCATCGCCGCCCTTGAAAAGTCCGTGCAAATGGACCCCAGCGACCCCACGGCCGCTGGGATATTGAGGCAACTCAAGCAGGCACGGGCCTCCGGCGCGGCGCCGGACTCAACCACGCCCGCCCCGCCGCCCGGGCAATAGCCATCCGATTGGGCGACAACGGCCCAGGCCATAACCTGCGCGTACCCGCCGGACGATCCGCCTATTCGGCCTTCTCGGCCTTCTTGGCTACGACGGGAGGCGCGACCTTCTTCATGATCGCGGCGCGAATTTCCTCCGTCAGGTCCGCGTTGGCCATCAGGAAGTTCTTGGTGTTCTCGCGTCCCTGTCCCAGCCGCACGTCGCCGTAGCTGAACCAAGCCCCCTGCTTGTCGATGATCTCGTGCGTGACGGCCAGGTCCACCAGGTCGCCGTGGTAGCTGATGCCCGAATCGAACATGATGTCCAACTCGGTGGACCTGAACGGCGGGGCCACCTTGTTCTTGACCACCCGCACTCGCACCCGCGAGCCGATGGCCTCCTCGCCTTCCTTGATGGTATTCACGCGGCGGACGTCCAGACGCACCGAACTGTAGAACTTCAGGGCGTTGCCGCCGGGGGTCGTCTCGGGGTTGCCGAACATCACGCCGATCTTCATGCGGATCTGGTTGATGAAGAGCACGCAGGTTCGACTCTTGCTGATGGCCCCCACGAGCTTTCGCATGGCCTGGCTCATGAGCCTGGCCTGTAGGCCCATGTGCTGGTCGCCCATCTCGCCCTCGATCTCAGCTTTAGGTATCAGCGCCGCCACCGAGTCCACCACCACCACATCGACGGCATTGGATCGTACCAGCAGCTCGCAGATTTCAAGTGCCTGCTCGCCGGTGTCGGGCTGGGAGATGAGCAACTGCTCGATGTCCACGCCCAGCTTGCGGGCCCAGGTGGGGTCCAGGGCGTGCTCGGCGTCGATGAAGGCCGCCACGCCGCCCAGCCTCTGCGCGCCGGCGATCATGTGCAGGGCCAGGGTGGTCTTGCCCGAGCCTTCGGGGCCGAACAGTTCGCAGATTCGGCCGCGGGGAATGCCCGCCCCGCCCAAGGCCAGGTCCAGGCTCAACGCGCCGGTCGGAATGCCCGCCACGGAGACGATCTGGTCCTCGGCCAGCTTCATGATGCTGCCGACGCCATAGTTCTTCTCGATCTGCTTCAAGGCCGCGTCGAGCGCCTTCTCGCGGCGGTCCGCCGTGGCGGCTGCGTCGCGTTCCTTGGCGTCTTCCCCAACCTTCCGTGGTGTCTTGGCCATGCCCGTTCTCCTTCAAGGTCGATGCTGGTCGTTTGATTTCTTTCGTACTGCCCGAGGCACTATCGCATGCCCACGGGGGCAGTTCAAGGCCTGTCCGAGTACTGTACGGTATCTGTTCGGTCAACGCAATGGGAAAACTTCAGAAAAAAATCGGAGGTCAACAGGTACCACAGGCGTCTCGCCTGTGATTACGGGGCCACAGCCGAGACGGCTGTGGCCCCGACGGATCAGCCGCCCAGGGGCGCGTGGGCCAGGGGCGTGTAGATGGGGCCTTCGCTGGTCAGTTGGCTGGTGTAGGCGACCACCTCCTCGGCGTGCTGAACCCCGAAGTCCATCTCCGCCATCGCCGCCACAGCCGAGCGGAAGCGGGCCGCCTGCGAGGCGAACTTGACCCGCCCCAGCGTCACGTGCGGGCGGAAGCCGCGCTCTTCCTGCCGCAGGCCCAGGCTGCCCATCGCGTCGGCGAGGTTTTCCTGCAACTGCCGCAGGCGTCCGCTGGACTCGGTGATGCCCGCCCAGGTCATGCGCAGTTGCCCCCGCGGCGGCACAGCCAGCAGGCCGCGAAGGGCGAAGTCGAAGGGCTCGGTCGCGTCGGCCACCTCGGTCATCATCGCGCAGAGGTCGGCGAGCCGTTCGTCGGCCACGTCGCCCAGGAAGAGCAAGGTCACGTGGAGGTTGCCTGCCTCGACGGCCTTGACGCTGGCCCCGCAGTCGGCCAATTGCCGCTGGGCTGAGACCAATCGCCTGCGTATCGGCTCATCCAGGTCCAGGGCAAGGAATGTCCGAATCGCCATGCTTGGCGCCTCGCATACGAGGTAGCACAGGCGTCTGGCCTGTGAACTCTGGTACCACAGGCGTCTCGCCTGTGACTACGGGGCCACAGCCGAGACGGCTGTGGTACCAATGCCTGCGAATACACGCCACAGCCGAGACGGCTGTGGTACCAACGGGCCCTGCCGCTAGAAGTCTATGCTGCCTCTGAGGTCCGACATCCGTGTCTCGATATCATCCCGCGTCGCCCGCATCAGGGCCTGGAGGGAAAAGTCCTCCAGTTCGATGCTGGCCGTGACGGTGCCGTAGGCGACGGCCTTGCGGAGGGTGGCCGCATCGACCTTGTCGGCCTGGGCCAGGTGCCCCATCATCGCGCCGGCGAAGCTGTCGCCCGCGCCGGTGGGGTCCACCACTCGCCGGCTGGGATAGCCCGGCAGCGGATAGACCCGGTCGCCCAGGAACAGCAGGCTGCCGTGCTCGCCCTTCTTGATCACCACGAAGTGGCGAACGCCCAGTTCCAGGACGGCAAAGCCCGCCTCGACGAGGTTGCCGACGCCCGTCAGCGTCTTGGCCTCGGAATCGTTGAGTACCAGGCCGTCGAGACTGCCCAGCAGCTTGCCCAGCGAGGCCCGCTCGCCGTTGATCCACAGGTCCATCGTGTCGGCCACCACCAGGCCCGGATCGCTGAGCTTGCCCAGTATTTCCATCTGTAGCTCGGGGTGGCTGTTGGCCAGGAAGATGTAGCGGCTGTCGCGGAAGCACGCGGGGATTTGCGGCCCCTTCTCGCCCAGCACGCCCAGTTGGACGGCCACCGTGTCGCGGTTGTTGACGTCGCTGTGGTAGCGGCCGTGCCAGCGGAAGGTCTTGCTGCCGCGGCGGACCTCCAGGCCCGACAGGTCGATGCGGGCGTTGTCCTCCAGCGGCTTAAGGAAGCCGGGGGGGCAGTCCTCCCCCACCACGCCGACCAAGCGAACCGGCGAAAAAAAACTCGCGGCGTATGCAAAGTACACCGCCGAGCCACCCACCGCGTCGACCACCTTGCCGCTGGGCGCCTCGACCGTATCGATCCCGATGCTTCCGGTGACTAATAGACTCATCGTGCTGACCATCCTCAGGTTGGACTGTGAGGTGGCATGGTAACAAATCGCCGCCGGAGGGTAAAGTCAGACAATGGACCGGGCGCCACAGTGTTCCGGGCCGGTCGGGGAAAGCGGAGGGAGCGCAAAGAGGGAGCGAGCGGCGCCGTCAGCGCCAAGCTACGGCGCGGTCAGACCTCGATGACTTCGCAGGCAAGGTTCTCGGGGACGAAGTTGTTGACCGCCGCGAAGTACCCGCGGATGGCCTCGTCCAGCTTCTTCTGTGCTTCCTCGCGGCTCCTGCCCGAGCCCATGCAGCCGGGCAGCGAGGGGCACACGGCGGCATAGCCGCCTTTGGACCTGGCAACAATTCGTACAGAAAGTTTCATCTCGCACCTCGTGAAGGGCCCCGGAGGGCCTTGCACCAAAACCAGAAAACGCGAAACCGTTGCTGCGACAAATCGAGCCGGACACCGCCAACTCCAATGGCCGGCGCGAACGAAAAATCAAAAACGACGCACGACTGGGACTACCTGAAACTTTCGGGCGCAACCCCGTACTCTCACAGAGGGGCGGGATTCTACGCGCCACGCCTCGCGACAGCAACAGAATTCTAGCAGAAAAATTGACCGGGAGTGAAATAACCTTTCCCGCCGACGAAAAATACTCTTCCCCAGCCGTTCCGCAGCCGGCCTGTCACCCGCCATTGATCCGCCCCTGCCCAGGCAGTATACTCGCGGCAGGTAAGGACTCCGCTTATGCCCATGTACGAATACACCTGCAAGAGTTGCGAAAAGAGCTTTGAGCTGTTGCTGGCCTCGCGGGCCTCCAAGGCCTGTTGCCCCCACTGCGGCAGCGCGAAGCTGACGCGACTCTTCTCGACCTTCGCGGCCCACAACAAAGTCTCAACCCCTTGCTCCTCCGGACGTTGCCCCAGTTCGCAGGCAGCCGGCTCCTGCGCCGGCGGCGGCTGCCCGTTCTCCAGGTAGGCTTCTCGGGGTCGCACACGCCGCGACCACGGCGCCTGGCACCTTCGATAATAGCTTTACTTTCTGACCCGGCTTTGTAAAATAAGTGTCAGGTTTTTCAAAGCGTTTGACGCTTTGAAAGTATTGATGACATGAGGTAAGCGATGGACCCAAAAATCTTTAAAGCTTCTGCGGCGGGCCGAGCGGTCAAAACGTCCACCGGATACTGGGCGTTTGTCCCCGCGCCACTACCGCCTACGATCCCTTACGATGCCAACATTACACTGCTGCTATCGCAAGCCGACGCCGCACTCAGTGAGCTATCGGGGCTTGGACGCTATCTGCCGAATCCCGACTTGCTTATCGCACCCTATGTGAAGCGAGAGGCGGTCGCGTCCAGCCGCATCGAAGGCACACAGGCAGACCTGTCCGACCTATGGCTGGATGAGATCGAGCCCAAGCGGACGCCGCCGGGCAGTGACGTGCTTGAGGTGCGCAACTACGTGGCAGCCCTCAACCGCGGCATCCGAGACTTGGAAAGATTGCCGCTCTCCTGTCGCCTCGTCCGCGACATCCACGCGGTCCTGATGAAAGACGTGCGCGGCCATGACAAGACCCCCGGCGAGTTTCGTCGCAGCCAGAATTGGATCGGCCCTCCTGGCTGCACCCTGGCAGATGCCACCTACGTCCCGCCGCCGGACCATGAGATGCATGAGTGCCTTAAGCATTGGGAGTTGTTCCTGCACCAGCGCGGCCAGATGCCCGAGTTGATCCAGTGCGCACTGGTTCACGAACACTTCGAGGCCATCCACCCGTTCCTCGATGGAAACGGGCGTATCGGCCGGCTGCTCATCACGCTCTTTCTCATCGAACGAGGCCGGCTGAGCAAGCCGCTGCTGTACCTGTCGAGCCACATCGAACAACATCGTAGCGATTACTACGAATTGCTCCAACGTATCCGAACGCATGGGGACTGGCCGGCATGGCTGCACTACTTCCTGACAGCGGTGCGAGACACGGCGCGCAGCGCCATCGATCAGAGTCAGACCCTCCTCCAACTGCGGGAAACTTTCCGAAAGAAACTGGCCAAGCAACATCGCGCCCTGACGCTGGTGGATGAATTGTTCATCAACCCCTACACCACCGTGGCGCGAGCGGGAATCCACTTGGGCGTGACAGCACCGACTGCCAGCAAGACGATTCGAGAACTCGAACGCGCCAGCATTCTGAAGGAAGTGACCGGCCGTGATTGGGGACGATTCTGGGTTGCCCAGCCGATCCTGGAAGCACTGTCGCCTGTCACCAGCCCAGCCTCGCCCGGGACCACGCCATGAATCGCGATAACTCATCGGCACAATCCGCGATGGCCACTCCTGGGGCGGCCAAAGAGTATTCCTGCGCCGGCGGCGGCGGCCCGTTCTCCAGGTAGGCTTCTCGGGGGCGCACACGCCGCGACCACGGCACCGGGCGGTCATTGGCGTGTTCATCGAGTCAGACAACGGAGATCGATTATGTGTCATTGGCATTTTGTTGCGGTGGTGTTGGTGGGTGTGCTTGCCGGTGTTGCGGCCGGTGCGGCATCGCAACCCAGTTCGACCAGTCAGCCTGCGGTCGTAAAGCTCGGGCCTTCAGGCGAACTTAATGTCAACTATGAGGCCTTGATCTCCCGCGCAAACGTGCATCTGCCCGAGGCGAATGTGGGGCTCGATGCAGGCCTGCCAGTAGGCAACGGGCGGATGGGCAGCCTGGTTTGGACCAGTCCCAACTCCATCAATCTCCAGATCAACCGCGTGGATGTATTCTCGACGACCAGTAACGGCAGCAGTCTGTTTCATCGCCACGAGGACTACTGCGGCGGCTGCGGGATGGTCAAGATCGAGCTGGGCGGGGAGGTCTTCCCGGACACCAGGACCGCCCACGACCTCGACGTCTATAGAGCGGTGGCCACGGTGAAGGGCCCGGGCGCCTCGGCTCGTACCTTTGTGAGCAGCCAGGACGATGTGATGGTGGTGGAACTATCGGGCCTGGCGAACGAGGCCGCAGCCATCAGCATCGACTTGTCGGCACTTCGGCCGGCAGTAGTTCAAACCCTCCATCACACTGCCAAGTCGCTTGTTACGGCCCGCGAGAATCGCGTCGGTCTGGTTCAGGAGTTCTCCGAGGCCGATTACTTCTGCACCTCCGCGGTGGCTGTAGCGGTGGTTGGACGCAAAGCTGAGGCTTCTGCCGTCAGTGACACGATCGTCCGACTCAACGTCGCCGCGGGAAACGGCAACTTCCTGGTTCTTATCGCCAGCGGGGCAAGCTTCGACCGCAACAGCGACGTGTTGGCCAAGGCAATGGCCAGCCTCGATGCCGCTTCCGCCAAGGGGCTCGCGGGGCTGCGGAGCGCCACCGAGGAGTCGTGGGCGGCGTTCTGGGCCAAATCGTTCGTGCATCTCCACGGCGATGACGGCCAGGCCGACGAGGTCGAGCGTCAGTACACGCTTTACCTCTATGACATGGCTTCCACATCCCGCGGCAAGTACCCGCCCAAGTTCAACGGCATGCTCTGGACAACCCAGGGCGACACACGGAGGTGGGGCAGCCAGTACTGGTGGGAAAACACGCAGCCGATGTACCGTGGCCTGATCATATCCAACCACATGGAGTTGATGACACCGATGCTGGATATGTACAGCGACATGTATGCCGCATGTGAAATCGCGGCACGGCAGCAATGGGGAACCCAGGGCATCATGCTGTCGGAGACCATGCCGTTCAACGGGCCCGAGGTGCTGCCGGATGCGATCGCGGCGGAGTTGCGGGAACTGATGTTCGACCGCAAGAACTGGATCGATGTGACGCCGGAGTTCAAACAATACGTCGAGAGCCGTCATGTGCATTCCAGCCGGTGGAACTGGAAGAGGCGCGATTTCCTGCCGTACGGCACGACAACGGGCATGTTCTCCAGTGGGGCCAAGATCGCTTATCTCTACTGGCTGCGATACCAGTACACGATGGACGCGCAGTGGCTTCGTGACCGCGCCTACCCGATGCTCAGGGGCGTGGCAGAGTTCTACCGCCACTATCCCAACTTCCGCAAAGCGCCTGACGGCAAGTACCACATTCGCAATGTTAACAACGGCGAGGCCGTGGTCGGCGCGAACGATACCATCGAGGAATTGACGGCAATCCGGGGCATGCTGTCACTGGCGACGGCGGCGGCAGAGCAATTGGGTACTGACACAGAGTTGCGCGCCGCTTGGGCCGAGGTGCTGGAGAATCTCGCGCCGCTGCCCACCAGCGAGCACCCCGACGCTATCATGCACAACCCCTCGTCCGCGAAGACGGCGACCTTCGCCGAGGGCCTCAAGCCGGTACACTTCCAGATCGTCCAACCGCCCATGCGCGTTTGCCAGCCCTGCCTGCACTACGACCTGTGGTCGCTGGAGTCGGATGACCCGAACCTCGTCAAGATAGCGAATGCTTCGCTGGACGCATCGGAGCACCAGAAGATCCTGAAGACCCCCAAGGGCCAATGCTGGCTCGCCGAGACGCCGGCAGAGGCCGCCAAGCTGGGAAGAGCCGAAGACATCAGGCAGACGTTGCCTAACGCATGCAAACCCGATCGGTTTCTCGCGAATATGCAGGGACCAGAGGGCAATGGCGCGATGAGCTACGCGCTGGAACTGGCCCTGGTCCAGAGTGCCCCCGCCAAGCCCGGCGGCGATCCGATCATTCGCCTCTTCCCAGCCTGTCCGAAGGAGTGGGCGGCCTCGTTCTCACTGCTGTGTCGCGGTGGATTCCTGGTGAGTTCAGTCAGCGACCAGGGTCAGATCAAGTTCGTGGAGATCACTTCACAATTAGGCGGCACATGCCGGATGCGGAACCCATGGCCAGACGCCACGGTAATCATCAAGACGGACTCTGGCAATCCGCAGGAAATGACAGGGTCACTACTGACGCTGGAGACCTCCAAGGGCCAGCGTCTGCGGATCACCCCGAAGCCCTGAGCCCGGTGCCATGCCCTTACGCGGCTGTTTGCGGAAGGGCATGCCGGGGTTCATCGCAGGCCACGGGCAGGTTGCGAGAGCATGCTTCTCCGCTACGCGGAGAAACACGGCACCGGGCATCCCCGAAATCGGGGCATGAACCAACAAAACAGGCCCCGGGCGGGGAGCCCAGGGCCTGTGCTCATGTAAACTAACGGGACAGCCTACTTCCGCCTTCTCAGCGTCGCCAGGCCGCCAATGGCCAGCAGCGACAGCGTGGCTGGCTCGGGCACGATCTCAACGGAGAGCGCAGTGGAAAGGTTGTAGTAGTCCTCTGTCTTATAGGCGACAAAGTCAATGGTCTCACCGGCATTCAAGGTTATGTTGTCGAACTGGAAGGGTACTGCCGGTCCGGACCCGGGGAACGATTGCAGCAGGAGGGGATTGGCGGTGTTGTAGTCTTTCAGGATCGCGATGCCGAGCGTCTGGGGGTTGCTGTCGGCATGGCCAAACTCGCCGGAGATACTCCACGTTCCGGTGGTTGGCGCTGTCCAGCGAATCGTTACGGCTTGGTTCTGCGGGTCCAGGGTCAGCCAATTCGGAGAAATCAGGTTCGTCCACGCGTAGCCCTGAGCGGTAGGAGACCAATAGAGGCCAGTGTAGTCAGGCTGACTCTGCCCATTGCTCCACATCTTCAGATCGGGCTGGGGGTCGTTCTGGTGCTGTAGAAGCGTCAGGGGCGAGCCTAAGGTGCTGCTCCAGTAGTATCCCCAGGTGCCGGCGGGATTCGTTGTGGAAGAAAAATCACCTGTTGCGGAATAAACGGATGCCATTGTATTTGCAGAGGCCACAGCGACAACCACCACAATCGACAGGCATAATAGGGAGTGGAGTTTCATGGTGTTTTCCTTTTCTACAGGGTCTTTCCCCTGCTCTGTAGAAGAAGCCCGCCGGCAATGAGGCACCAACCCCAACCGGCGGGTCCCTCTGGTTTCAAATAGATAGCGAAATACCAAAATAGGATCTAAATGCGGGTAGTAGCCGGGCGGCCTTTGAGGCAAGTGCGAGTAAGCGAGAACGCTCCGTGTCCCGACGTGGATTTCCGTCGTAGGCGTAAACCGCATCCACCGCGACGCCAAAGGTAAAGTCGTGGTCGTCGATGCGAACGCTAATGGGGCCGGCGTGAACTGATGTGGCCAGAAGCAGCAATGCCAACGAAGCGGTGAAAAACGCTGATCGCACCATGATCTCTCCTCCTGAAATCCAGAGACGCACGGCCCCTGAAAGCTCTGACGCCTCCAAATCCTGCCAACCCCATGTGCCCCAGCCTTGAAGTAAGCACCTTTAGGCTGCTAAGCGCCGGCTCTTACAAAGGTTACAGGAAACAGGGCGTTCGTCGTATTCTGCGAAACGGCCGGTTCAGAGGAAGGGGGAGATCTGCTTCCGCAGAGGCGGAAGCGGCAGGTCTCTCCTCCTGATCTGGGATCCTCATCGTTCCACGGCACGCCCGTCAAAATCACAAGATAAACAGCCCTGTAGACCTGCCAAAACCGCTAGTTAAGGCAAGCCGCAAGCAAGCACTGGGGAGTATATCCGGTTTTACTGATACGTCAAGAGGGAAAACATCCTTTTCTTCTGCCCACCCGGAAAATATCAATCTTCCTCAGTTGGCCCAACGACAAGGCCATAATCCCGTGAAGCACCCACAGAGAACGTCAGCCGCTTGCCCTCAATCAAGAGTTTGTATGCATTGGCGCCGACATAATACGACCTAACCTTGCGGAAGCTTTTTGTAATGACCTTCTGAAACTCGCCGCCGGTGGCACGGTCAAGTGATTTGTACTCTTTGCGGCCTTCGTGATTGCCGCTTTTATTCGAGTTGTCCGAACAGCGTCAGGCCGGTGGCGGCGGTGATGCGGGCCTGGACGTACTGTCCGGCCAGGGTCCGCGGGCCGTCCAGCACCACGATATGATCGCCGCGCGTCCGGCCGGCCAGTTGCATCGCCTCCGGCCGGGCGGGCGTCGCCTGCTTGTTTGAACGTCGCGAAGGCCCCTCCACCAGCACCTCCACGCACTGGCCTATGTAGCGGCTGTGATGGGCCAGCCCCACTTCGGCCTGCACGGCCAGCAGTTCGTTGTTCCGCCGTCGCTTGTCGGCCTCGCTCACGTCGTCGTCGAATCGCCTGGCCGCCGACGTCCCCGGGCGCGGCGAGTACTTGAAGATGAACGTGTTCTTGTACCCGCACCGGCGGATCAGCCCGGCCGAGGCCTGGTGGTCGGCCTCGCTCTCGCCGGGAAAGCCGACGATGAAGTCCCCGGCCAGCACCGCGTCAGGCAGCATGGCGCGGATGCGGTCGATCAGTTCGTCGTACTGGGCGCGGCTGTAGCGGCGGTTCATTCGCGCCAGCACCGCGTCCGAGCCGCTCTGGGCGGGCAGATGAATGTACCGGCAGACGTTGGGCAGGTCGCGCATGGCCTGGAGGAGGTCGTCGCCAAAGTCCAGCGGGTGGCTGGTGACGAAACGAAGCCGCCTCAGGCCCGCAATCGGCGAGAGCGTCGCCAGCAGGTCGCCCAGGCGCACGGCCGCCCCGCCGCCCTCCCAGCGATAACTGTTGACGGTCTGGCCCAGCAGGGTGATCTCGCTGCGCCCGGCATCGACCAGGCGGCGGACCTCGGCGGCGATGCGGCGGGGATCGCGGCTGACTTCCGGCCCGCGGACCATCGGCACCACGCAATAGGCGCAGAACTTGTCGCAGCCGCGTATGATGCGGACGTAGGCCTGCGAGGGCGACGGCGTGGCTGCCGCGTCGCGCGACAGGTCCAGTGCGTCGAAATCGTCCTGGCCCGCCTGGGCCTTGCCCGCCCGCGGCGGATCGACGGCCACCACCGACCGACCCGCGGCGGCCGACTCAATCATCGCCGGCAAAGTGTCCAGTTGCGCCGGCCCGACGACCAGGTCGATCTGCGGGTACTGCTCCACCAGGGCTGATCCCTCCCGCTGGGCCATGCAGCCGAGCACGCCGATGAGGACCTTTCGGCCGGCGAGCTTCCGCTGCGAGTCGGCCCCCAGGCGGCTGTGAACCTTGGCCTCGGCATGCTGGCGGACCGAGCAGGTGTTGTAGAGCAGCACATCAGCGGACCTGGGGCCGTCCACCATCTCATGCCCCGCCGCGCGTAGGGCCGAGCAGACCAACTCGCTGTCGAGCTGGTTCATCTGGCAGCCCATCGTTTCAAGGTAGACCTTCACGAGTGCTCCAAGCCGAGCCTCTTATCTTACCGCCGGGGCGGCTGGGGAGGAAACCAAAGAAGGTCGAAGAGAAAGGTCGTAGGTCGTAGGTCGTAGGTCGTAGAACAGCAAGAACGGAAGAAAGGTCGTAGGGTCGAAGAGATGAGGTAGCCAGTGCCCGGTAGTCGGTATTCCGGTGCGTTCGGCCATCCGGTCTTCCGGGGAAGAAAAAGGGTGGATAATGGGACTCGAACCCACAACCCCCTGGACCACAACCAGGTGCTCTAACCACTTGAGCTATATCCACCGTGCGGGGGCTATTACAGACGTGTAAGGGTATCAGGCCGACTCCCGGAAGTCAATGCCGCAAAGCGTCCGGTGGGAATTTACCGAGGGGTGCGTGGCCCGCCAGAAAAGATAGCCGCAGAGAAAGCAGAGGAACCGGAGGTAATCCGTAGGACAAAACACCGTGCCTGCCCGGTGCTTTTCAATCGTCTTCCCCCTGCGTCCTCGGCGGCCTCTGTGGCTGATTGTCGTAACCGCGTGGATGCCAACTCACGGTCGCAAACGCCACGGCACTCGACTCGGCGCCGGCCACGACCGTCTTCTATTCTAGCGGAACATCTGCAGGCCGAAGACGATCAGCATCGCCCCCACCAGCAACGGCGCGATGACCAGGACGATGAAATACAGATCCAGGAATTGGCGGTCGGTCTTGGTACTGCCCTGGCGGTCGTACACCCCCGAGTCGAACCAACTGCTCTTGCCGTTGACCCAGCCGGTAATCATCAGCATACCCAGGAGCATCAGCAGTATGCCCGCGATGATAAGAATGACGCCCAGCATGCGATGACCCGACTCGATGGCCAATGATTACAGATGCCCATTGGCGGACAGTTTCCGCCAGACGAGGGCATTGTAGCGGCGGCAGTCAGGCCGTGCGACAGGATTATCGAGGCAATCCGGGCTCGATCCGGCGCGTCATCAGGAAGCGGCGCGGACGGCCTTGCGCGTCCGGGCCCTGCCGCTGACGGCATTTTCGCGGGCGGCGATGATGGCGCCGTCGAGGTCGTCGCCGCACAGGACGGGTTTGAGCAGCAGTTCGTCGCCGCCCTTCTGCCAGGCCCGCCAGGCGCGGTCGAAGCGGTCCATGCGTTCGGTCAGCAGGACGGCCGGGCGCGGGCTGACGGATGAAAGCGAATCCAGGAACCCCTCGCGGGCAGCGGTCTCGGCCGCCACGATGACCAGATCCGGCTGCCATCGCCGCGCCTGCTCGAGGGCGGCCTTGGCATGACTTTCCGTGACCACCAGGTTCGCCTTGGCTTCCAAGGAATCCCTTACCTGCTCGGCGAAACTCCAATCTCCGTCGATGATCAGCACTTTCATGGTCGTTGGCTCCTTAAGGCCTCGGCCGAGGAAGAAAATGAAACGTTCCTCCTATATATCGGACACCCGAGGGGCCTGCATGAGCAAACGGATGGGATTCGCAAAGCAGCGAGTCAAAATGGAAAGTCCGTACTCGGCCGCGGCAGGTCGTTCGTGGGTATGGCGATCGTCCGGTTAGACCACTTGCACAGTTTGATCGGGGCGAGCGCTGCTGCCGACATCCGCGAAAACAAAAGCCCGCAACATGCCGGAAAACAGCCAGCCAGTAGCTTCAGAATGCAGACTCTCTTCCTCGGCCGCCAGCCAATACCCCATGTTCCTTACGAACTTTCGCTTTCCGGTAGACATCAATTCATGACCCGCCTCATGGGCGAGTACCGCCAGTAACCTCGAACCCGCACGGTCAGTAGGTTGTAGCGCATTGATTAGTCGTTCGCTGGGGTAGATGGATGCGTCCACCGCGATAAAGGGATTCCCCCCATTGCTCCACTGCCCCAGCCATGACGCATATTCCCAGATAAGCTTCCTGCTCACCGGCAGGCAATTGTCAATTGGCGTTGCCGCTCGAATTGCTTTCTGGAGGCACCCGGGCCTCATAAGGTCCACCGGGCTTACGTCAACTCTTTGGGCCTCGTCCAAGAAACGAAGAACTTTGCCCAAGACTTTAACATGATCCTTATTCTTGACCAGCGTGCGGTATCGGCTTTTAGCCACGGATTCCCCTCAGATGACAAGGCTACTGCGGAAAAGCACACAGGCATTCAGCACAATGATGAAGTTGGACAATCGAGCGTTCAAAAACTTCTTGACGAGGCACCTTCCGTCGAGGCGCCCCAGCGGCCGGGGCAATCAGACCCACTCCATCGGCCACCAGTTGGCTGAACACCCTGTGAACCTTCTGCTTGGACATTGCCAAAGGGAAAAGGTGATCGAAGGCGATGCCAAACACAATTCCTAGAACCTGAAGTTCGGAGGCTTTGAATATCGCCTTTCCACCCATCAACTCCTTTAGTCGCGGCTTTGAAATATCCGTCAGCCGCGCCAGCTCTACCCAGGAGTAATCCAGCTTTTTCTGTGCCGCCCTCATGCGTGATGCGAACTCCTTTGATTTTTCCGCCAAATCCACATCGTGAGTCATCTCGCACATTATCTCATCTTTCCTCTCGTCACAAGCCCCAATCAAGCAAGCCAAACAGGGCATTATAGCACAGTTGAGTTGTAGAATGATCGACTTAGCCACATCCTTGTAACGCATAGCACAATTTGCGTCAATTGTCAATTCGACAATGTGTCAATTCAACTTCAGCTATATCCAGCGACATAATCACGGCGTGCTGAAGGCCAGTTGATCCAGGAAGTCGCCCTGGACCAGGAAGATGACGATGGTGACGGTGATTGACGACAGCAGCGTCGAGTAGAAGACCGTCCGGGCCGCGTAGGCGGGGTGATTGTTGAATTGCAGGCACAGCAGCGCGGAGTTGACCGACGAGGGCGTGGCCGTGCTGATGATCAATAGCTGCGCGAGGAAGCCGTGGATGCCCATCAGGTAGCACAACCCCAGCCCCACCGCCGGGGCGACCAGCAGGCGGAGCACCAGGCTGGCCTTGACGGGGTACTTCTCGTCGCTGTGTGGGATCAGCGCCAGTTGCGCCCCCAGCGAACCCAGCGCCACCGGCACATAGGCCAGGCGCAGGTGGCTGATGACTTCCCAGAACGGCTGAAGTGCCGCTGCCACCGCCGGGGCGTGATTGCCCAGGGCGATACGGATCTGTACCGTCAGCAGCGCCGCGGCCAGCGCATACAGCGGCGGGAACTTGGCCACGAAAAGGAGGTTCTCCTTCCAGTGGCGGTCCTTCTTGCCGCCGGCGGCCAGCAGGATCCCGATGGTGAAGTGGGCGACATTCTGCACCAGCATGACGAAGACGGCGTAGGAGGTGGCCAGCGGGCCCAGTTGATACGAGCGGAAGGCCAGGTCCTGGAGCGGCAGGCCGTAGTTGCCGGAGTTGTTGAGGATGGTGGTCATCAGCATCGTATTGTGCTGGTCGCGCGGGACGCCGCGCAGGCGGGCGACGGCCAGCGTGATGGCCCCCACCACCGCCATCGTCGCCACCGAGAAGCCCACCACCTGGGCGATCTGGTCGATGGTGACGCGCGAACTGACCACCGAGAAGTAGACCATGCCCGGCGTGACGAAGTAGAAGTTCATCCGCGTCAGGGTGGGCATGTCCAGGCCGAGCTTTTTCTGGATGACAAAGCCGATGGCCGCCAGCAGCAACATGGGCAGGACGACGAAATAGAAGATCTGGCCCAGCCGCGCGGGCAGTTCACCAGCCGATAGGGCCAAGGTCAATAGATCGAGAGACATTCCTGTATCGCTTCAAGAAGGAGTCATTGCCGCAACGAAGCTGACCCAAACGGTCAATCGGCAACTCGCCGGCAGCAGAGGCCTACTTTATCTCCGCCCGCTGGAGGTGCAAGGGATTTGTCGTCGCCACGCAGGGCCAAGCGAAAGGCGTGCCTCTACGTGCGCCGCCGCCGGAGCAGGCCCAGTGCAGCCAGGGAGAGCAGCGTCAGCGAGGCCGGCTCAGGAACGCTTGCGAATGTCTCTGGCGCCGGGGCGGGGGCAGCCCAGCCCCAGTTGCCCGCCAGGAGCGACAGGTCGCCCGTCGAGACAAGGCCGTCGCCGTTCAGGTCGCCCTGGGCCCACGTCATGCCCGTCATCGACCAGTGGCCCGCCAGGATGGACAGGTCGCCGGTGCTGACCAGGTCGTCGCCGTTGATGTCGCCGGGGTGCAGCACGCGGAGCATGCCCGCGGTGACCGACTCGACCTGGTGAACCTGCCCGGAATAATTCGGGTCGCGCGCCTGGTCCAGCACGTTCACCTGGCCGGCGCCCACCGTGGCGCTGAGCGTGCCCCAAAGCCCCGAATACGTGCCGCTGGCGATGAGGACCGGGGAGGACCAATTGATGCTGACCGGGCCCAGGCCGGTGCCCGTCGCGTCGCCGGAAGTGCTGCCGGCGGAATAGCCCACGTCGGTCAGAATCACCTGGCCCAGCGAGGTGGTCTTCTGGCCGGCCCGCACGCCGATGCCCGCCGAGCCATCGCTGCGATACTCGGTGAAGCCGACCCCCTGCGAAAGGATCGTCCCGCCGGTGCCGTAGTAGTAGTGAGTGCCGAAGGGCAGGTTATTGACTGAACTGGTGATGGCCAGGTCGTTGGAACCCTGGACATTGATAATCAGGCTCGCCAGGCCGTCGTTGTCGCCGCTGGTGCTCAGTTGCCCGTACACCTGCCATTGCCCAGCCGCCGGCTGCTGTAGCGTCAGCGTGAAATCGGCCCCTTGCGCGGAGACGGCCAGCAGCAGGCATACCAAGACCGTCGCGGGTAGATTTCTCACGCTGCCTCTCCCGGCTTGCCAAGCCTTTTTGTACAGATTCCTCCGCACAGCGCTCGCGGCGTCGAAACCGCCCGCGGACCTCTGCGTTTATCTGAACGAGTGTACCGCAAATTGCCCATTTCTGCAAGGGGTTTGGCGCGTGTTGACAGGTGTTTGGCCGATCCCCCCCCACATCTGCCCGGTTGCTCGAACCGATGGGCATGCTTATATTGTCCAGACGTATCAAGGGTTTCGCCGAATCCCTGAGAAAGCGACGCTCCAAAGCAACAGGTGTGGACGAAATGGGGCAGACTACCACCACCGGAACACCCCGTCAGCCAATGACGGTCAAGCGTCAGATCAAGCGGCTGGCGTTTCTCCTGGCCGGCGCGTATGTGATGTTCGCCCTTATCGCCGCGTTCTTCTCCGAGCGACTGCTCTTTCGGCCCCACGCATCCAGTTACCGCGACTCCGCCGAGATCATCAAACTGACCACGTCAGACGGCGTGAGGATATCGGCGCTGCACCTGACCAACCCGGCCGCCAGGTACACCATCCTCCACAGCCACGGCAACGGCGAAGACATGGGGGATGATCGCGATATCTACCGGAGGATCTGTCGGGCAGGTTTCAATGTCCTTGCCTACGACTATCACGGATACGGAACCAGCGGCGGTTCGCCGTGCGAGCGGTCCGCCTACGCCGACATCGACGCCGCCTACGCCTACCTGACCACGCAACTGGGCATACCGCCCGAACAGATCATCCTATATGGACGGTCCGTCGGCGGCGGTCCGGCCACGGACCTGGCGACTCGACAGCCCGTCGCCGGGTTGATCCTCGAAAGTGCGTTCGTCTCGGCCTTCCGAACGGCTGTGCGCGTGCCCTTGCTGCCCTGGGACAAGTTCAAGAACCTCGCGAAGCTGCCGGCCGTGCGATGCCCCATACTCGTGATCCACGGCGAGGATGACATGATCGTCCCCGCCTGGCATGGGCATCGCCTTTACAAGGCTGCACCCGGAGAGAAGCAGTGCCTGTGGGTGCCAGGAGCCGGACACAATGACCTTATCGACGTGGTTGACGCCCGTTACGACAAGGCGTTGCAGAACTTCGCTTCGCTGATCGAACACGCGAAGTCGCCGACACTGACAACAACAGACGCGTCGCCATAACACCTCCATAGGGTGAGCCACGTCTTGTGACTTGGAGGGGCAGCGTGCCAGATTGCAGGACACACACGCGGAAGGCCCCGCTCGCTTCGCGCTCGCGCCGGGAAGCGACCATTCCCGCTCGCTTCGCGCTCGCGGCTAGTTGGCAGGCAGGTCGCGACCACGACGCCTGTGCTACCCACGCAAACCTCGCGCGGCGAGGTTCCCACCCCGCCGCAACCACGCCTATATTCTCCGGAAAATGCGCGAAAGGGGTAGCCTTGCGGCGAGGCAGAGCTTAACCTACTGCCTTGATTGTCGCCTGTATCGTACCCGTTAATCCCGTTTGGAGTAGGACATGCCGCACGATGACGCCTCGCTTCGGCCAGTGAGTTATGGTTTCAACTATCTGCCATCCGTCGAGCTGATCGAGCACTTCGCCCCGTTCTGGATCGACAATCGCATGTCGCGGGCCCAGATGCGGAGCGACCTGCTGATGATGCGGGCCATGAACTGCCGCTTCGTGCGGTTCCACATCATGCCCGCCAACCCGGCCCGGGACTGCCACCCCGGCGAGGATCCGCAACAGTCGGTCGCGCTGATCGACGCCGCCGTGAAGTTCGCCCACGATCTGGGGCTGCACGTCCACTATGACATCTGGTCCAGCCATCGGATGCAGATCACGCCCGAAGATGTTCGCTCGACGGTGGAGCGACTCCGCGGCCTGGTCAGCAGCTACCAGATCGGCAACGAAGGATACTGGGAATGGAGCGACGACTGCTGCCGGCACGTGGAAAAGCTGGTGGAAGTCGGCCGCGCCGCCGACCCGTCCGCCCGCTGGGGCCTGGACATGTTCCCCAACGACCTGGCCCGCGTTCGCAAGGACTTCCCCAAACTCTATTCCATGCTGGACGTGGCCCTGATCCACTTCTATGCCATCGGCGGCATCGGCGGGTGGGAGCCGGTCTACATCGAGCAACTCGTCGCGCACTGCGGCGGCAAGGACAACCGCTTCGAGCAGGCCAAGGGCGAACGATTCGTGCCGTCGGAGTTCTACGAGGGCGAGTACGGCCAGTTCGACAGGGAGCGGTGGATCACCGAGATCACCGCCTGCGGCTATCACCGCTATGCCGCCCATGTGCCGGAGGAGACCAAGGCCGCCAATTGGCAGCAGGTGGCCGGGGCGCTGGTCCAGCGGACCGACCTGACGGTCATCGGCTATCACAGCTTTCGCGACAAGATGAGCTGGCGTGAGATCGGCACCAGCCAGTGCGGCATGGTGTGGATCGACGGAACCCCGAAACCTTCGGCGCTCACGTTTGCCAAAATGGCCGGGCGGTCCCTGCCAGACGACGACCTTGCCAGGTGGGTCAAGGTGTCGGTGACGGTCGAGAACGGCCAGGCCGTTGCGAAACTGGAGAACCGCTCGCCCAAGCCGATCTGCGGCAACATGCACCTGGAGGCCTTCAATGGCATCAAGCTCGATGGCGCACCGGCCGAGCTGACTTTGCCCTCTGGCGGGACTGTGGAGCATCGCGCAAAGATCGCGTCGTGGTCGGCCAGCCGCCAGACCGCGGCGCACGTCTTCGCAACGTTCGAGGCCCCGGCCTGGACGGGTTCAGTCAGGACTGCGGTCGGCTGGGCCTGGCCCAAGCGGCCGATGGAGGTCACCCTCAATGCGACTCCCGAGCTGCTGGGCGGCGTCAAGTACGTCGGCGGCGTCGCCAGCGTGCAGGATTTCTTCCGCCGCTACCCCAATCCAGCCATCGTCACCGGCGACGTGATCGGCTTCGAGGCGGAGATGGCTTACCGCCTGCGGAGCGTCATCCAGGCCGTGACGGGGCAGATGTGCGACCAGGTCGCCACCCTCACGGCCCAGCGAGTGCTGGATAAGCCCCTGATTATCGTGGGCAACCCCTCCAACAACTATCTCGCCCGCGTCATCGAGCATCTGGCGCCCAACGAGTGCCGCGTCCTGGGCGAGAACCGCAGCTTCCTGGCCGTCATCGAGGAACCCTTCCAGGTCAAGGCCCGCAGCTCGACCATTGCCAACGCCATCGGCCAGGCCTTCTGCCCCGCGTGCCTGTACGTGGCCGGGGCCGACGAATCGGCCATCCAGCGGGCAACGTATGACCTGATCCGCCGGATGTGGCTGGACGAGTCGGTGGCTGTGAGCGATCCGTCGCTCGGGCAACACCCGATCATCGGGCGCGAGAGCCGAACCTTCCGCATCGACCTGGCCGCCGGACCCTACCGCCTGACGGCCATGATGGGCCAACTGGGCCTGGGAGCCACACACCAGACGGTGCTGACATTCAACCATGCCCAAACGGCCGGGCCGTTTGTCACTCACGGAACCGCGCGGGTCGAGACGCTCAATGTCGAGGTGGAGAAGGACAACCTCCAGGTGACTTTCTCGGCCCCGAAAAATGCCAGTTGGGCCATCTGGGGCATGGAACTGGCCCACGCGGGCCTGCTGGCGGAATATCGCAACCTGGTCTTCACCAGCAACGCCCAGGCCGAGGCGCAGACGCGGAACGACATCCTCATCACGGACACGACGGCCTATTCCGCGTCGCAAGGCTACGGCTGGGTGAAGTAAGAACCGGTCAGAGGAGCTTCATTCCCGCGCTGGAAAGGCCCTGCTTGACGGTCACCAGGAGTTCGTCCTTCACCTTCTCCAGGTCGGCGAAGTTGGAGGTGTGAACCAGCAATTCCAGCCGCGCTTTGCCTCTGCTCAGCCCCACCACCAGCGCCTCGGGCGGCGGGTTCTTCAGCACCAGCCGATTCTCCCGGGCGATCTTGACCATCAGCGTCTGGGCCTGCTGGATGTCGCTATCGTAGGTGATGGCGATGGGAATCGTCTGCCGCAGCACCGTGTTCGACAGCGTCCAGTTGACCACCTTGCCGGTGATGAAGGTCTTGTTGGGGATCACCACTTCCCTGTTCTCGGCGTCCACGAGGGTCGTGGCGCGAATCTGGATTCGCGAGACCACGCCGGTGGTTTCGTTCACCGTCACCGTGTCGGACACCCGCACCGGCCGCTCGAAAAAGATGATGATGCCCGAGACGAAGTTGGCAAAGATTTCCTGCAGGCCGAAGGCCAGGCCCACGGTGAACGCCGCCGCCAGCCACTGCACGCTGTTCCAGCCAATGCCGACCAGGCCGAAGGCCACGATCACGCCCACCACGGTGACGGCGTAGCGGATAACCGCCGCCATCGCGTAGTAGTCCCCGCTCTCAAACCGCATGCGTTTGAGCAAAATCAGTTGCAGCATGCCGGGCACCCCGCGCGCCAGGCCCAGCGAAAGCAGCAGGACCACGATCGCCAGGCACAGGTCTCCCAGCGTGACAGGCACCTGCCCTTGGACATTGCCGGCGGCCACCCCACTGCTGCCGGCCTGCTGCGAGGTGACCAGGCCGCTGTGGGTCCACAGGGTGATCCGCGTCAAACGGCCCAAGGCCGGTAAGACCGGCTCCCAGGTGAAGTACAAGGCGATCAGGAAGATCGCAATCGTGCCATAGCCCATCAGGCGGTGACTCTGCTCGTGGAGAGAGTCGAGTTTGCTCTCCACGTCCACCGCGTCAGGAGTTGGGGAAGTTGGGCCTTCGCCGCCGCGGGTCGTGACCTTTGAGCGCCTGCCTGCCATACTGCTGAGGATGGATGAAACCGCCACATTGCGGCGGGCCAGGAGAATCCACCGCTGCAGCAGGGTCCAGGCAATCAGGGCGCCTACCACCAGCCACACCGTGCATACCAGCCGCCATGCCAGTTCGATGGCGCCGTAGTAGTAACCGGAAAAGGCTGCGACCGCCAAAGCCAGCGGCGCCGCGACACTCAGCAGGTGCAGCGGCCGGCCCGGGCTCAAACGCCCCAGCGGCCCTTTGGAGAAACGTTCCCTCATCGCGTGCATCCCCGGCTGCGAGGACCGCAGGACACCGGCACAAAACACCGTGACGGCGACCATCGCGGCAACGAAGGCCAGCCGCCCCAGCGTGTCCTTGCGGCCGTCAAGGGCCTGGCACTCCATGATGGCCACCACTGTCACCAGCGGCACGACGATCCAGGCCAACTGGATCAGCCGCCGCCGCAACAGGCCCGTCACGCTCGCCTGCCACCCGAAATATGATTCCGCCAGGCCCCCGGGCCGGCACAGGTCCACCAGGACACTCACCGTCAGGCAGCCCAGCGCCAAGGCCCGCAGGCCGCCGACAATCGCCCGGCTGAAGTCGGAACCGTCCGCCGAAGCGATAACCGTCGAGATCATCCATATCAGCAGCGGGATCAAGGCCACCGCGATCAGGGTCGCGAGCATCGCCCGGAAAGTCGCCCCGAGCCCCTCGACGCCGGGCAGAATGGCCTGGCCAAGGTTTGCCAGCTTCGCTCGCAGTGACCGCCGCCACAGCGTGAGCACGGCCAGCATCGTCACGAGAAAGACCACCGTCACCGGCCGGGAGGTCAGCGACCACAGATCCTCCCAATTGGCGGGCGCTACGAGCCAGCCCGCCGCGGCGGCCAGGGCCCGGCAGTCCATGCGGTACATCGGCGGCGAGTTGCGCGTCCAGAGCACGCGCTCATCAATGTAATTGAGGAACTCCTCGACCTTGGTCACCAGGTAGCTGCCGGCCTCGTTGAGCAGCAGCAGTTGACTCGACAACCGGTTGCAGTCCCCGATCAGATCGTCGAGGTAGGTCTTCTGCTTGGTCAGCAAGGCCCTCAAGGCCGACTCGACGGCGTGGCGTTCATGCTCGGCCAGCGGCGGCCGCTGCGCGGCGATCATCCCGGCGATCACGTCGTCAATCGCCGCCAGGGCCTCGCGACGGTCGCCCAATTCCAGGGCCTGGAGCTGGACGTTGGGAATCTCCTCGCGCGTGGCCGCAATCTGCTGGCGCAGGCTCGGAATGGCGGGCAACTCGCTGCGAAGCTTGCGAAGCAGCCGGCCCGTGGCGTTGTTCATGCCCAGAACCCGAACGCGATCCTGCGCATTGGCAAACTCACGATTGACGCTGTCGCGATCGGCCTGCATCTTGCGCACCTGCCGCTGCACCTGGTCAAGCCGCGCCGTCACGCCCTCGCTCCCCGTGCGAAGCTGGGCGAGATCCTTGTTCTCCTGGGCCACGCGGAGCACCAGCGGATGTGCGCTGGCCGCTCCCGCCAGTTCCTGGGCGGCCTCCTGGGCGGCCTTCTCCACGTCGCTCTTTTTTCGCTGGCTGATGAGTTCCCGAATGGCGTCGGAGGCCTTCTGAAGCGAGGCCACCTCGCGCGCAGCCAGGTCCCGGCGGGCCATCAGAAGCTCGCCGGTGGACTCGTAATTCTCGCTCTCGCGGCGATAGGCCGACATCTGCTGGCGTAAGGCGAGCCGTCGCGCCCGAAGCAGCGTCTTGCGTGCGTCGGTGATCACTGTCGCCTCGCCCGCTTCGGCTGGGGCGGCCAGCGCCTTGTCCGTCTCTTCCCGCTGGGCCGAGGTCGCCACCATCTGCTTAGGAATCTCGGCGCGACGGTCGTTTCGCCGCGCAGGCTCAGCTTCCAGTTCCGCCAGCCCGCGACGGGCCGGGGCAAGCTGCGAGGTGGCCTCTCGAAGTGCCTGCTCCAATTCAGCGGTCGAGGCCTCGGGCGGCATCTGGGTCCGGACCTGGACCGGCTGGGCCAGCAGGGCCTGCACTTCCTCCAGCCTGGCCGGGGCTTCCGCCCGCTCCGCGGCGAACTTCGCAGCCTTGGCTGCGCACTCCTGGGCTGCCTTGATCTGGTCCATCGCCTGGTTGTACAGGCCCGTCGCGGCCGCCTTGACGTTTGGGTCCAGCGTCTTGTCCTGATCCAGGGCCGCCAGGGCTGTCTGGATCATCTCGGCCGACACATCGTCGGCAGGCCGGCTCGCCTGGGTGGTGGCTGCCGCGGTGGCCGCCCGTCCACCTGCCGACGTCGCCGGCGAGGCCGCCGACAATGGCGCGGCCAGCAGATGCACGAATCCCGCAGCCGCCAGGAGGCAAACGCAGGAAAGCCACGGGCCGGGAAGACTACGAGGGCATGAGCGCATGGGGTCACCTTTGGGCCGATTCTGAGGCCTCTTTCAAGCGAGGGACGATTGTAGCCGTTGTGGGCCTTGAAGGCAATCGAGCCGCGGGCGCCGTGTCATACCAAAGTAGTAATGTCCGGTCTTACCAAAGTAGAACTGTCCGGTTTCCTGAGAAGGAGAGCGGATGGAAGGAGACCGGATCGCGATGAGTCAGCGGGAACGGGATCGTCTGAAGGTGATGGCGGCGGTGCTGGAGGGCCGACGGACGCAAAGGGAAGCATCGCGGCTGCTGAAGCGATGCGTTCGGCAGGTACGGCGTGTCCAGCGGCGGCTGGAGGTCGAGGGCGACCCAGGGGTGATTCATCGCCTGCGGGGTCGTCCGTCGAACCACGCCAAGGCCAATGAACTGCGGCAGCAGGTGCTGAGCCGCTACCAGCAACGTTACCTGGGCTTTGGGCCGACGCTGGCGGCAGAGAAGTTGACGGATGAAGGCCTGCCGGTTTCCGACGAGACGCTACGGAACTGGCTGCTGACGGCCCAGCTATGGGAGCGCAAGCGGCATCGCGACAAGCATCGTCAGCGGCGTGATCGCCGGGAATGCTTCGGCGAACTGGTGCAGGCCGACGGCAGCGAGCATGACTGGCTGGAAGGCCGCGGGCCCCGGATGGTTCTGCTGGTGATGATCGACGACGCCACCAGCAAGGTGATCGCGAGGTTCTATCCGGCTGAGACGACCGAAGGCTACATGGACCTGCTCTGGCGGTATCTCCGCAAGCACGGACGGATGGTGGCCCTGTACACGGATCATGACAGCGTGTTCTGTGGCGAGTGCCCCGGCAAGAAGTCCGCCCAGACGCAGTTCTCGCGGGCCTTGGAGGAACTGGACATCGGCTGGATCCCCGCCGGCAGTCCACAGGCCAAGGGGCGGGTGGAGCGGTTCAACGGCACGGCGCAGGACCGCCTGGTGAAGGAGCTTCGCCTGGCGGGAGCCGCGACGATGGAGCAGGCCAACGAGGTGCTCGACAAGACCTTCCTGCCGCTGTTTAACCGCCGATTCACCGTCAAGCCTGCCAGCGGCAACAACGCCCACCGCCCGCTGCATCCGTCGATGAACCTACCCGGCGATCCTGAGCATCCAGGAGAAGCGGAGGGTGGCCAACGACTACACGATCCGCCTGGACAACCAAGTCTACCAACTGCTCAAGCCGGCCTTGCCCGGACAGCGAGGCGGATGGGTGATTGTGGAGAAGCGACTCGACAGCAGCCTGCATATCCGCTTCAAGA
>JBAZTO010000026.1:0-52513 GCA_041661865.1 Phycisphaerae bacterium
GGACGTGCAGGGCGATGTTGACCAGGTGATAGCCCAGCGTCGCGTCGCCCCAGAGCTTGTGCTCGATCCAGAACGCGCTGTGCAGCAGCGGATAGTATTGCTGCGTGGCCCTCAGGTCGGTCCAGATGCGCCACAGCCCCTGTGCCGAGCGCAGGTCCGTCCGCGTGACGTGCGCGTCGTCGTCCCAGACCAGTCCGCCACGCCACGCCGGCTGGTAGGCCAGGAACGTCGCCGCCGCCAGGGCCACCCAAGCCGCGGCCACAAGGAGCTTCCCTCGCCGGGAAGAGCGGCCCGTCAAGTCCGCGGGGTCTGGACGGGACGTATCGTTTTGCCTGCTCTTGGCCATCGTTCACCGTTATCCGAGATGCACCCGCCTGCGTGCGGGCGTCGAGGGCCCATGCTACCGACCCCGCCGCCAGCCGTCCATACCGCAGACGCCGCCGCCGGGGGAGAGCCTCTTGCGCCGGCCAGCCGCAATCCATGATTTCCGCCGGCGGGTTCTTGCTCGAAAATCGTCGCCGGAGTTGATATCCTCCCCCTCAGTCATGGCCGACTATCGCGTCAACCTGGACATCTACAACGGGCCGCTGGACCTGTTGCTTTACCTCATCCGTCGCGAGGAGGTGGATGTCTACGATATTCCCATCTCGCGGATCACCCAGCAGTACCTCGAGTACGTCAACGCGCTGTCGCAGGTGGATCCCAACCTGGCCGGGGAGTTCCTGGTGCTGGCGGCCACGCTGATGGAGATCAAGACGGCCATGCTGCTGCCGGCCCCGCCGGTGCAGGAAGGTGGCGGCGACCTGGGCATCGACCCGCGGGCCGAGCTGGTCCGCCAATTGCTGGAGTACAAGGCCTTCAAGGACGCCGCCTCCGACCTTCGCGATGCCGCCGAGGCCCAGGCCATGCGGTTCCCGCGCGCCCCGGCGGGCGAGGCCCGGGACGCCGAGAGCGAGATCGACCTGGAGCAGGTGCAGATCTGGGATCTCTTTGACGCCTTCTCGAAGCTGATGGACTCCATCGGCCAGCGGCCCACGCATCACGAGGTCATCTACGACGACACGCCGGGCGAGCTCCACGCCGCCGACATTCTCGACCGCCTCCAGCGTGAGGGGACGCTGAGCTTCGGCCGCGTCTTTGAGGGCCGGACCAACCGCGCCGAGATCGTCGGCCTGTTCCTGGCCATGCTGGAACTGATCCGCCAGAAGAAGATCCACGCCATCCAGGACGACAACTTCGGCCGGATCGTCCTCCACCTCCGCACGGCCGCCCAGGCCGAGCAGGAGCAGGCGGCTGAGGCGATGGAGCAGGAATACCGCTCTGCCGCCGCAGCCGAGGCGGAGGCCGCTTCGCAGGACCAGGAGTCGGTCGCCAACTCGATCGAGGTTTCCCCGACGGCTGCGGGAGTGGTGGACGAGCCGATCGAGCAGACGCCTGCGGCCCAGGACGCCGCGCCGCCCGCGGAAGATGACGAATTGGGCAAGTACGTCAGCGACGAGCCTGCCGAAGAGTCGGGAGGTCCCGAACATGTCGGCTGAGAAGCGGATCACGGAATTGGGACTGGCCCTGCCTCCCGCGCCCGCGCCGGTGGGATCGTATCTGCCGGCGACGCGGAGCGGAAAGTTGATCTTCACCTCCGGCCAGTTGCCCTTCAAGGGCGGCGCGCTGCTGGCGACGGGCAAGGTGGGCGCGGAGGTGTCCATCGAGCAGGCGCAGGCCGCCGCGGCCCAGGCGGTGCTGAACGCCCTGGCCGCCGCCAAGGGCCAGGCCGGCACGCTGGAGTCGATCACCGCCATTGTGCGCCTGAACGTGTTCGTCAACTCGGCGCCGGGATTTGTCGAGCAGGCCAAGGTCGCCAACGGCGCCAGCGATTTGCTGGTGCAGATCTTCGGCGACAAGGGCCGTCACAGCCGCTGCGCCATCGGGGCGGCTGAGCTTCCCCTCAATGCCGCCGTTGAGCTGGACCTGGTCCTGGAAGTGGACGGGTAATCCGTTGACGGGCGAGCGAAAACCTCGCCGGCCCAGAGCGGGCATGACCGGCAATCCAAAATCCCCAGCCCCCGATCCGGCCACGCTGGCCGCGGTGCGGCGACAGATCCTGGCCTGGTGGGACAAGGGCCATCGCGACATGCCCTGGCGGCAGAGCCGCGACCCCTACGCGATCTGGGTCTCGGAGATCATGCTCCAGCAGACGCAGGTGGCCACCGTCGTGCCGTACTACCGGCGATTCCTGCGGGCTTTTCCCAGCGTCGATGCCCTGGCCGCCGCGCCGCCGGAGGCTGTGCTGAAGGCGTGGGAGGGCCTGGGCTACTACAGCCGCGCCCGCAACCTGCACCGCGCCGCGCAGCAGATCATCGAACGCCACGGCGGGAAGGTTCCCCAAGGCGTTGCGGCGTTGCGGGCGCTGGCCGGTGTCGGCCGCTACACCGCCGGGGCCATCGCCAGCATCGCCTTCAACAGGCCCGAGCCGGTCCTGGACGGCAACGTCAAGCGCGTGCTCTGCCGCCTGCTGGCCATCACGGGCGACCCGCGCAAGCCGGCCGTCGAGCGGCGACTGTGGGCCATTGCCCAATCGCTGGTGCCGGCCAAGCGGCCGGGGGATTTCAACCAGGCCGTCATGGACCTCGGCGCTCTGGTCTGCACGCCGATGGGGGCCCGCTGCTCCGCCTGCCCGCTGCAAAGGCGCTGTCTCGCCCGGAAGCTGGGCATCGTCAGCAAGCTGCCTCGCAAGGTGCGGCGAAAGCCGCTGCCGCATTATGACATCGCCGCGGCAGTCATTTGGCGCGGCCGAAAGCTGCTCATCGACAAGCGGCCGAACGCGGGCCTGCTGGGCGGACTGTGGGAGTTCCCCGGCGGGAAGATGCACAAGGGCGAGAAGGCCGCCGCGGCGGCTGTGCGCGAGTCAGCCGAGGAACTGGGCATCGTTGTCCGACCGCTCCAGGCTGAGCCGTTGATATCCGTCGAGCACGCCTACAGCCACTTTCGCATCACGCTGCACGCCGTGGTGTGCCGCTACGTCCGGGGCCCGGCGCGCGCCATCGGCTGCCAGGAGTTCAAGTGGGTCACGCTCGGCGACCTGGACCGCTACGCCTTCCCCGCCGCCAATCACAGGATTATCGCCGCGCTTCGCCGTGGGCAGGAGCAGGCTCTATAAGGCATGGATTGATGGGTGGCACAGGCTTTCGAGCCTGTGCATGCACAGCCTGGAAAGGCTGTGCCACCGGCGGGCACCTGAATCTCAGCCCGCGCCGGGCTTTTTCTTGCCCTTGGCCGACAGGTAGGTGTCCTGCACCACGAACGCTATCACCGCCGGCACGGCGATAATCAGCGGCAGGAGGTGGATGTCATTGATCAATCGCTGTTCGATGTCGTTTCGGATCGGCTCGTATCGCAGCAGCAGGGCGATGATGCCCGAGACGGCCAGCAGCGTGCCCTGGATCGAGGTGAAGACCATCACGGTGACCTGGAAGATGATGAAGGCGAGCATGCCCAGCGTAATCAGGCCGATCAGGCCGCCGGCCCAGGCGTACTGATCGAGGTTGGGATGGTTGACCACCTCGGCGATGTATCGCCACAGTTCCAGGCCGACGAACCCGCCGATGATGGCGCCCATCACGCCGACGGCGGCGTTCATCAGCGGCCAGGCCAGCACCGCCAGCAGCAGTCCGCCCGCAGCCCCGCTGATGGGCGGCAGCTTGGGCGACTCCGCCAGCCCGCCCAGGGCATAGCCGGCCGCCACTCCCAGCACGGCGGCGTTGGCGACGACCATGACCTTGAACGCCTTCCACCCGTAGAACATGTACACCAGCCCGATGGCCAGCAGGATCACCGCCTGGAGCGGGTCCATCACCAGCAGCGAGTTGACGAATTCCTGGCGAGTGGGAAGCCTTCCGTCCTGAAGGCAATCGAGGACTCCCGTATAGGCTGCGTTGTTGCCGGTTTGAGTGTGCTTCATAATGTTTCCTTGGCTACTTCTTGGCCGACTCGGAGGGTTTCTTAGCGCCCTGGCCGGCCTGTTCCTTATCCTTCGCCGCTTTGGCCTTGGCGGCCGTGACAGCGCCAATGTACTGGAAGACCAACGAGAACATCATCATCGCGAGAATGATGCCGCCGTAGAGGAGGTAGTCGCTCCACGCCGACGGCCAGATGGCCCGCCGTAGACTGGTGGCCGCCAGCAGAAAGCCTCCCGTCAGCAGCAGCGAACCGAGCAAGGCCGTCATGAAAATCTTGCCGAAGCGCGGCAACAGCAGCAGCACGACCAGGGGCAGACCGCCTCCCAGGCACAGGGTCCACAGGATTCTTTCGGAGTGGACGGTCCACAGGGCCCGCAGGCCCGCGAGGCCGAAATGCCAGCAAGCGATCAGCCAGGGTTCCAGCGTGTCCAGGCCTTTGGGGAAGAGCGGCTGCTCCTTGGGCGGCAGGGCGGCCAGGCAGTAAGCCAGCAGGGTCCACAGGGCCACCGTCGCTACCAGAGCCCCGCCGGTCAGGGCCCAGATCAGCCGGGCGGCGACAGCGCCGACGGCGGCGAAGATCACGGCCACCAGCACAGCCGCCAGGGTGGGGTCGATGCCGAATTGCCGCGCCAGCGACGGCGCCAGCACCAAGCCTATTCCCACTCCCGCCAGTGCCAGGACGGGCCTGGACAGCACGCGGCCCCAAAGGATCAGCAGCGGCCCCAGGACGATGCCCGAGAGGGCAAGGCCCCAGGTCCATTCCAGCGTCAATCCCGGCGGCAATGGCGGCAATATCGGTAACACGAGGCCACATCCTTGTGGGCCGGCAGGGGTCCGTCCATCCGCGCCGCGACGGCTCCCCAGGAGCTAGCGCCGCTGGCGCAATGCCTGCAAGTCGCCCCGGGCCAACTGCAACTTTCGCTCGTCGTGCAGCAACTCGATGGCCTTCAGCAGGGACTGCTCGGCCTGGTCATACTGGTGTAAATATCGGCTATGCAGCAGTCCCAGCATCAGATAGATATCGCCGATGTGCTCGTAGAGAGGGTAGTGCTTGAGGAACCGCTGGTAGGCATCGGCGGCGGCGGGGTACTGTTCAGCGACCATCAGTTGGTTGGCCACGTCCAGTTGCTGGGCCTGCGGCAGGACGGCGTCGTCGGCGATCTGCACCAGTTTGAGGTACTTCTCGCAGGCCGCCGGCAGGTCATGTTGCTGCAAGACTTCAGTGATTTCGCGACGCAATTGGAGTTCCCTGCCCGCGGGCGTGTCGGCCGGCGCGGAGGTGGAGGCCGTGGCTTCCACCCATCTCGGCGCCGGCGAGCGGACCTCCGAGGAAACCGGGTTGAACGGATCGTAGCCGGCCCCCACCATCTGGCGATAGCGGTGACGACGGCGCGCTGAATAGATGAGGTTGAGCAGGTCCAGGGCGTCGCGAGGCAGCAGTTTGGTCGCCAGCAGCAGCCCCGTCACGGCGATGCCGAAAACGTAGCCGCTGGAGTGGGCGGCGTAGGCCACCCCGCCGCCGGGCCCGCCGGTGTGGAAGGACATCCACATGTTGAAGACGAACTGGAAGAGCAGGAAGTAGAGGCTCGATATCTCGAAGGTCGTGATGATGTAGATGATGTTGAGCAGCGTGACGCGGACGCGCGGCAGCAGGACCAGGTAGGCCCCGGTCACCGCCGAAATGGCCCCGCTGGCCCCCAGCATCGGCCTGCTCGCGCCGAGCATCATGAAGCCCGCTCCCGCCAGCACCGCGCCGGAAAGGTAAAACGCCAGGTAGCCCGTGTGCCCGAAGCGGTCGTTGACCCCGTTGCCGAAGACCCACAGGAACACCATGTTGCCCAGCAGGTGCATGATGTCCTGATGCATGAAGGCTGAGGTGAAGAACTGGTAGAGCTGGGGCGTATAGGGATCCAGCATCAGGGGTATGACCTTGGGATTTCCCCCGTTCACGCCGATCACGAAGAGCACCACGTTGAGGATCACCAGGGCGTAGTTCACCACCGGCGTGCGGGTCATCTGGTAGTCGGTACGCAGTGGAATCATGTTCTCTCTTTGTCTACGGCCGCTCGTAACCTTGGGTTCGCTTGCGGGTTAGCCGCGTGTTTCCTGGCACCTTTGCCACGGGCCATTCTATCGCAGCGCTCCGGCGATATGCAACGAGCGGGGAACGTCCATCCGCGCGACGGTGGGCGATCCCTCACGTGTTGGTCTGGTCGAGCCCGCCGAAGCGGCGATGCCGATTGGCATAGACGCGGATGGCCTGCTGGAAGGCTGCCTCGTCGAAGTCAGGCCAGAAGATGTCGGTCACGTAGAACTCGGCGTAGGACATCTGCCACAGCAGGTAGTTGCTCAGGCGGTACTCGCCGCTGGTGCGAATCAGCAGGTCCGGGTCGGGCACGCCGGCGGTGTCCAGCGACTGCGAGATGAGGTTCTCGTCGATCTGCTCGGGCGCCAGCTTGCCGTCGGCCACCCGCTGGCCGATGCCGCGGACCGCGTCGACCATCTCCGCGCGCGAGCCGTAATTCAGGGCCAGGCACAGGTACATGCCCGTGTTGCCCGATGAAACGCGGACCGACTCGTCCAGTTCCTTCAGGACGCTGTCGGGCAGGCCGCTGCGACGCCCCAGGTGGCGGAGGCGGATGTTGTGGGCCATCACCGTCGGGCGCTCGTTGACCAGGTACTCGGCGTACAGGTGCATGAGGGCGTTGACTTCCTCGGCGGGGCGGCGCCAGTTCTCGATGGAGAAGCTGTACAGCGTCAGTGCTTCCAGGCCCAGCCGGGCGGCCTCGGTGACGATGCGCCGCACCACGCCGGCCCCGGCCTGGTGCCCGGCGACGCGCGGCAGGTTCCGCGCCCGCGCCCATCGCCCGTTGCCGTCCATGATGATCGCCGCCGAACGCGGGATGCTCTTTTCGTTCACGCCCAGGGCGGCCCGGGCGGCGCTGACGGCCTGTGGTGAAATATCTGCCATCAGGCCAGCCCTTCGATGGAAGTCCTGTGGGTAATGGTGGCCAGGCGGTCGGCGCCGACGCTGACAAAGCCCACCGGCCTGCCCAGCAGTTCCTCGACGCGGCGGATGTAGCCTTGCGCCTCGGCGGGCAGATCCTCGAAACGCCGGCACTGGCCGATCTCAGCCTTCCAGCCCTTGAGCGTCTCGTACACGCATTCGACCTCGCCCAGCCGGCAGGGGTCCAGCGCCTCGACGGTCTTGCCGCCAATGCGGTAGCTGGTGCAAATCTTGATCTCGTCCAGACCCGACAGCACGTCCAGCAGCGAGAGGGCGAACTCGTCGGCGCCCGAGAGGTCGGCGGCGTATCGCAGGGCCACCGCGTCCAGCCAGCCGCAGCGTCGTGGCCGACCGGTGGTGGTGCCGTACTCGTGGCCGCGCTCGCGAAGGCGGTTGCCGACGGCGTTGTCCTGTTCGGTGGGGAAGGGGCCCGCGCCCACGCGCGAGGTGTAGGCCTTGATGATGCCCAGCACCTGCCCCACCTGGGAGGGCGGCACGCCCGTCCCCGACGGCACGCCGCAGGCTGAGACCGACGAACTGGTCACGAACGGATACGTCCCGTGATCGACGTCCAGCATCGCGCCTTGCCCGCCCTCGAAGAGGATCCGCTCGCCCGCGTCGATGGCCGATCGCAGCATCGCGCCGGTATTGCAGATCATGCCCGCCAGTCTCTTGCCGTAGCCGACGAACTCGTCGGCGATGGCAACGGCGTCCATCGGCGCCGCGTTGTACAGGGCGGCAAAAATCTTGTTCTTGATGGCGACGATCCCTGCGATCTTCTCGCGCAGGGCCGCCTCGTCGGTCAGTTCGCCCACGCGGATGGCCGTCGAACGCGAGGCCTTGTCGGCATAGCAGGGGCCGATGCCGCGGGCGGTGGTGCCGATCTTGCCCCCGCCCAGCATCGCCTCGTTGAGGCTGTCCTGGAGCTTGTGCCAGGGCATGACCACGTGGGCGGCGCTGCTGATGCGGAGGTTGCGCGCGTCGACGGCGACGCCTCGCTTGACCAGGCCGTCGATCTCGCTGACGGCCACCGCCGGGTCGAACACCACGCCGTTGCCGATGACGTTGATCACGCCGGGATTGAACACGCCGCAGGGGATCAGGTGCATGGCAAACTTCTCGGCGCCGATGTGGACGCTGTGGCCGGCGTTGGCCCCGCCGCAGAATCGCACCACGTAGCGGCAGACCCGCGCCAATGCGTCCACAACCTTGCCCTTGCCCTCGTCGCCCCATTGCAGGCCGACGATGGTAACATTCTTGCTTGCCATGATTATCCTCGACATTTGGGCCAACAAACCAACCCAACCAGCATACCGGCCCCATGCAAAGAGTCAAGGAAATCGAATGGCTCAAACGTTGACATTGCATCTTCAGTGGCGTGATAATCAAGAATTGTGATGTCACCCAAATAGGGGCATTCAATTCGAGAAGGGATGGAATCAATGCTTAGAATCGATCGAAACAAGAAGTCGCTCATGCCGATGAAGAGCACCACTTTGGGTGAAGCTGAGATAACAGAGCGGTATCATCTCCAGCGACTGATCGCGAATAACCCTGAAGCATTTTTTGAAGAGCTCGGAGAATCGCTGCTCCTTCTGGGAGAGGAGGTCCGCCCGACGGATGTCGTTGACGACCGCATCGATTTGTTAGCCGTTGGGAAAGAGGGAGAGGCTGTAGTCATCGAATTGAAGCGGGGCAGTAATCGGCTACAACTACTGCAGGCCTTGAGCTATGCAGCCATGATTTCAAAGTGGCAGCCTCAACAACTGATCGAACTGCGTCGCACATTCGTTGGGCAAGCGGCCGAGGAAGCCCAAGAACTCATCGAAGGCTTTCTGGAGGTAGACATTGGGACTCTTAATGCGTCGCAACGGCTGATTTTGATAGCTGAGGCTTTTGACTATCAAGTGCTGGCGACGGCGGAATGGCTAAGTGAACGTTTTGAAGTGGACATCCGATGTTATCAACTCAGTCTCGCTGCTGATGCCGGACTGGAATATCTGAGTTGTGCATGTATTTATCCAGCACCGGAACTTCGCGAACGAACAAAGCAGGGAAACAACGGAACGGTTCTTCGATGGGGGAGTTGGGATGAGGCACTGGCAGTTAGTGACAATGACGTCTTGAAGGAATTCTTCCGAAATGAGATTGCTGCGGGCTGCGAGAAGAACCTCAACGGCAGATCTGTCATCTATCGTGATAGTGCCAAGAAGCGCCGCTTTTTCGTGCATATTCGAAAGTCTGACTCCTATGTTTGGCAAGAAGGCCGTTTTTCTGGTGATGTAGATTTCTGGAAGGCAACTCTCGATCCTTCACAGGTGGTCGATGTCGTTGGTGGTGGGCGGTGCGTGCGTTTCTACCTGACCAGCGACAGTGAGTTCAAGCGATTCAAGGAATTTGTAACGGAGAAACTGCCTTGCACCCAGTTTCTTAGTGGCGCGTTGCCAGAAGCAGAAGAACAACGTAACTGAACCGTACAGCAGCGAGGTTCACGAAACGGGCGGCATCGGTATTGCGGTATTCCGCGTATTGTCCTACACGAACACGATGGAGGCGTAGCCCACGGTGGTGTCGTCGGGATCGTGCGGGACCAGGGCGTGGATGACGTCGTAGCTGTTGGTGTAGGCCAGGCAGCGGCCCTGGGAGGCGCCCATGGCGCGGCAGGCGGCGATGGTGGCGGCGATGGCCCCGGCCCCGCAGGCGTTTTGGTGCGCCTCGGCCTCGGGGACGATCTTGTCGGCCTCCATCGCCTCGATCAGGTCAATCATCCTGCGGTCGTTGCGGGCCGTCCAGCGGACCCCCTCCTCGCCGTGCCCGCCGGGCGAGGGGAAATGCCCGCCGTGATGCGTCAGGTCCGTGCTGCCGATGATGCGGACGGCAGGGAAGCGATCGGCCATGAGCCTGCCGACGGCCTGGCCGATCTGCACCGCCTCGGCCACCGGGGGCACACCGATGGGGACGATCATGGCCGCGGGGTAGAGGGCCTTGAGCAGCGGCAGTTGCACTTCCAGCGAATGCTCGTAGGCGTGGGCCCGCGGGTTGGATTCCACCATCGCCTCGCCGGCCAGAATCGCGGCGGCCAGTTGCTCATCGACGTAGAGGTCGCCGACCGGCGTCCGCCAAACCCCTCGATCGTAAAGCACTCCCCGGCGCGTGGGGACGTCGAAGTGCATCGCGCCGAACAGGATGAACGTCTGCGCGCCGCCGCAACGGGCCAGCGCCTGCAATGTCTGGGCCGCCAGCTTGCCCGAGTACACCCAGCCGGCGTGAGGAACGATTCCGCCGTAGATAGTCGCCGGCAGATCGTCCGGCAGATCGGCCTGCCCCAAGAGCTTGTCGGCGTGCGCGCGGCACTGCTCGGGTGATGCGTCGTAGAAACTTCCCGCCCGGACTGGAGAACGTAAGTTCATGGCTGCTCCTGTTCACAAATAGGCTGGCCATCCCACTGACAGACGTGCTAACATGCGAGATTATAACAGCGTCGACCCGGCAGAGCGACAAAACTTCATCAATGCCCCAAAAAAAGTTTGCCGCCCCGAGAAGTCGGAAACCCACACGGGGTTTGGCGGCATCGACTACAGGGTTCACCTGATTTTACGGCAGGAGTTTCCTTCATAGAAACAGCGGAATCGAGCGGGATCATGATAAAAGCCTGGCACGGCATCAACTGGCCTAACCGCATCAGCCTCATGCGGCTGCTGATGGTCCCGCCCTTTGTCGTCCTGCTGATGAAGCAGCAGCAGTGGGGTCCGGCGCGATACATGGCCATGGCGATATTCTTCATCATGGCCGTATCGGATTTTCTCGACGGCATCCTGGCCCGGAGGCTCAATGTCCGCACGCGCCTGGGCGCTATTCTCGACCCGCTGGCTGACAAGGTGCTGATCATCTGTTCGGCGGTCCTGCTCTCACTGCCCGGCTCGTCGCCGCCGGGAGCACAGCTTTCGGACTGGATCGTGGTGGCCATCGTCGGCAAAGACCTGTGGGTCATAATCGGCTTCCTTGTGATATACTTGGTGACGGATCGTTTTCTGGTTCGCCCCAGCGTCGCGGGTAAAGCCTGCACTGTGGCGCAACTGGTGATGGTGCTCCTGGTGCTCCTGGCCCCCGACCTCAACGCGCTGCGGGCGGGCCTGGGAAGCCAGGTGGCCGATTGGATGAGTTGGATCGTGGCCGGCATGTGCGCCCTGGCCGTCCTGAGCTACACGCGCATGGGACTGGTGTTTGTCGGCCACGAGGGTAAGCCGCTCGAAGAGGGCGGCGGAAAGAGCAGTTAGAGATGGATTCGATTGATGCCATTCTTGCCGACCTGCGGGCCGGGAAGATGATCGTGCTGGTGGATGACGAGTCCCGGGAGAACGAAGGGGACCTGGTCTGCGCCGCCGAGACCGTCACGCCCGAGATTATCAATTTCATGGCCACGCACGGCCGCGGGCTGATCTGCCTGCCTATGACCGCCGCCAAGGCCGACGAACTGGCGCTGCACCCCCAGACGATGGACAACACCGCCACGTTCGGCACGGCCTTCACCGTCAGCGTGGACGCGGCCACGGGCATCACCACGGGCATCTCCGCCGCCGACAGGGCACGGACGATTCGCGTCGCCTGCCGCAAAGGCGCCCGCCCGGAAGAGTTGGCCCGGCCGGGGCACGTCTTTCCGCTGCGGGCCCGCAACGGCGGCTCGCTGGTCCGCGCCGGCCAGACCGAAGGCGCCGTCGACCTCTGCCGCATGGCCGGGCTGAGCCCGATGGGCGTGATCTGCGAGATCATGAACGATGACGGCTCGATGGCCCGCAAGAGCGACCTGGAAGCCTTCTGCCAGCGCCACCAGATGAAGATGTGCTCGGTGGCCGACGTGATCCGCCACCGCCTCCGCAGCGAGCGCCTCATCGAACGGGCCATCGAGGTCGACCTGCCCACCGAGGCGGGCCTGTTCCACCTGATCGCCTACAGTTCCGTCGTCGATCCCGAGCCGCACCTGGCCCTCTGCTACGGCGGGGTCGGAGCGCTGGGCCCCGACGGCAAGCCCGTCATGCACGACGAGCCGGTCCTGGTCCGCATCCACAGCGAATGCCTCACCGGCGACATCCTGGGTTCGCTGCGGTGCGACTGCGGCCCCCAGCTCAAGCACGCCCTGCTCCGCGTGGCCCAGGCCGGCAAGGGTGCGGTGGTCTACGTCCGCCAGGAGGGCCGGGGCATCGGCCTGATCAACAAGCTGCGGGCCTACAAGCTCCAGATGGAGCAGGGCATGGACACCGTCGAGGCCAACCTGCACCTGGGTTTCGAGGCCGACAAGCGCGACTACGGCATCGGCAACCAGATCCTCCGCGACCTGGGGCTGACCCGGCTCAAGATCATGACCAACAATCCCCGCAAGATTTACGGCCTGGAGGGCTTCGGGCTCCAGATCGTCGAGCGCGTGCCCATCCAGATCGTCCCCAACGCCGAAAACGCCGACTACCTCCGCACCAAGAAAGACAAGATGGGCCACATGCTGGACGATATGTGACCCCTTCCGCGCGCAGACGCGCGGCGGAGTTCCTACTCCGCCGCGGAGATGTTCAGGTCACGCGAAAAGGAGGTGGAGTTGGAACTCCACCTCCCTATATATCGCGTCGGTCGTGCATACTTGCACGAGGGTATTCCGCGTGCTGGCGGCGTCCGGCTGCATCGACAAATCGACCAGATTTGCCTGCTTCGCCGTCCTTGCCATCCCGCGAAATCCCTCGTTCTCGGACCTGCGCCAGCGTTTTCAGACAGAGCATTAGAAAACGGGATTGCCGGGAAATTGGGGGCACATCGCTTGCAACTTTGCAGCTAATTGTGCAAAAAAAGCTAGACGCTGCCACTCGATTAGGTGTATCGTTCCATCGGCGTGTGTTATTATCGACCCACCCCCCCCCGACACATTTTGCCGGTGGCGTATCCAGGAAGCGAGTCCGATAATGCGGCAAGAGGATGTTACACAACAGAACCGGACCCCATCAGATGGCACTTACCAACGGCTGGTAGAGCGGGCGATCAAGACGCTCCAGGACAACGTTCTCAAGCCCACCAGCGTGGAAGAAGGCAAGTGGTGGTGGGAGAACCACGGCAAAGTGTTGGCCAAGCGGATGAGGCCGGCTGAGAAGTTCGCCGACCCGCTGCCTTGGCATCCGCGGCGAGGCATCTGCCCGACGCCGTGGGTCTATCGCGGGATATGGAACTGGGACGCGGCCTTCCATGCTGTCGGGGCGGCCTGGTTTGATCCGGCGCTGGCCCGCGACCAGGTTCTGATCATGTTGGATCTGCAGCAGCCCAGCGGGGCCCTTCCCGACGTGGTTTATGAGAACGGCGAGGTCAATACGCAGAGCGGCAAGCCGCCGGTCATGCCCTGGGCTGCGACAGTCGTCGATCGCCTGGCGCCCGACGACAGCTTCATGCGCGAGGTCTATGGCAAGTTCGTTCGCTATGAAGAGCACTGGCGGCTTAACCGGGGCGGCGCGGCGGAGGGATTGTTCCGCTACGACAGCGAGATGACCGAGCCTGTTCTGCGCGACAAGCGCTCGAGGTTCGAGTCCGGATGGGATAACTCGGTCCGCTGGGACAAGGCCAGTTTCGGCCTGTGGGCCATCGACCTGAACTGCTACATGGTGATGACGTACCGCGCGCTGGCCTACATGGCCGGGAGAGTCGGACGCGCGAGCGAGGCCCAGTCCTGGGAGGCTGCTGGCGAGAAGCTAGCCGCGGAGATCAATGATCGGTTGTGGGATGAGTCCGCGGGCGCCTATGTCGACCGGTTCCGGGAAGGCGGGGCCTACAGTGATGTGCTCAGTCCCGCCTCATTCATGCCCCTGTATATCCGCATCGCGCCGAAGGACCGCGCCGAGAGAATGGCGGCCCTGGCGGCCGACCCGAGCAAGTTCCATCCGGGCATGCCCACCGTGGCCTACGATAATCCCCAGTACCGAAACGACTTCTACTGGCGTGGCCCGACCTGGCTGAATGTCGCCTATTTTGCCCTAAAGGGTCTTAAGTACTACGGTTACGACGCAATCGCCGATGCAGGCCGCGATTTGATTCTCTCCTGGTGCGATAAGAACGAGGACTGCATCTGGGAGCTTTATGACTCGCGGAACGGCAAGGGGCTTCGTTCGCCTCAGTTTGCATGGTCTGCGGCGTTCATTATCACTTTCGTCAGGAACTGGTCGAAAGGCGACACTTTCTGACAAATAGCCACATCCAGAGCGCAGCGGAAGGCGTGGCGGGACTTTGGGATTCCATGTTATCTAACAACAGTATCAACAATGTCTTGCGGCATCTGATAAAGTATTTTTCATACCGGGGTCCTAAGTCTAGGCATTCTTACAGGTAGGGGCTATCATTTTTATTGCCGCAAACGCCGCAAAAAATAGTCCGATAATTCGCGAGATTTATGTTGACTGTTTGTGTTTTCGGGATAGACTATGGTTGTTTTGTGGTCTTCATTTCGTGTGTAGTGGTTTTATCTTTGTCTGCTATCAGGTCGTGACCGGTGTTCTGGCCGGGCTTCGAGTCGTGCGGCAGTCGGCTCTGCTTGGGCGACATATCAGGAAGTCGAGGTATCTGTCGTCCCCCCGGCCGGCCGAGACGTTTTCAATGCCGTGCTGGGCATTGCATTCCCGTGAGGTTCCCTGATGTCTTTAAAGCTGGAAAAGGAGGTATCGATGGTCTGACGAAACCGGCTGTTCTTGTGTGACAGGTTGTGGACGTTATTGCAGTAAGGGCGAAGGAACAGGCCAATGGTTCCTCGCATATTGAGAGATGTTGCCAAGAGCGTTTCTCAAATCAGGCTTTTGGCAGGCCGTCGCCGGTTCAGGCGGCCCCTGCCGCCACGAATGACGAAAACGCTGTCGGCAACGGAACAAGCGGCGCCGCTCAGAGCGGCCCCAAAGGAGAATGACTCATGAGTAAGATGGCAGCATTTGCAACAGTGGCCCTGGTTCTGGCCCTCGCCGCCGGGACGAGTTTGGCCGACACCCACACATGGAACGTGGCCAGCGGCAACTGGAACGTATCAGGGAGTTGGAACATCGGTATTCCATCCTCCGGCGACGATGCCGATATTAAGAGGTCCAGTTCCAGCGCGACGATCCCCAGCGGCTACACAGCCAACATCCGCCGCGTCTACGTCTATTACAGCGGAAGCACGATCGTACTGAATGTTAACGGCAACCTGACTGCGAGCGGCATGGTCAAGGTGGGCTACAACTCCAACGGCCTGGGCAAGGTGGAGCACAATAGTGGAAACGTGACCATCAGTAATGAGGACCTGATCCTCGGCGACGGCGGGTCCTCCAGCTACACCACCGCCAACGGCCAATATAACCTCAGGAGCCCCGGCAACCTTAGCTGCCCGAATATCCGCATCGGCGACCGCGCGGCTTACGGGAAGATTACCCAGTACGGTGGCGCCATCAGCACCAATGCGATCACCGTCGGATACGGCACCAATCAAGCCTGTCACTGCATACTGGGTGGAGGCACGACGACCTGCACCGGCATGACCGTGACTCGGGGCACGCTACAGGTCGGCAAAGATGCCACCCTCGACGTCAACGGCGCCATGAGCATCAGCAGCAACGGCACGTTCTCGGCGGAAATCGCCAATGGCGACTGCACGTATGCTGACGTGTCGGGCAATGTGACGCTGACCAGCGGCTGCACGCTGGCGCTGAGCCTGATTGGCGGATACGAGCCCGGCAATCACCAGGAGTTCACGATTATCCAGAGCACCGGCGGCGGGACCATCAGCGGGAACTTCACCAATGTTCCCACCGGCTGGACCACCGAATTGCGTGACAGCAATACGCGGCTTGTGGCCATCGCACACGTTCAAACCCGTGCCTTCCCCGGCGCCCAGGGCTACGGCGCCTATGCCGTTGGCGGCCGCGGCGGCGATGTATATCATGTGACGAATACCAACGACAGCGGCGGCGGTTCCTTCCGCGACGGCTGCTACTTCTCCGGGGCCAGCAGGACGATCGTGTTCGACATTGGCGGGACCATCGCACTGTCCAGCACACTCTGGGTCGATCCGTCTCTTACGTCGACACAGGGCCTGACCATCGCCGGCCAGACCGCCCCGTCCGACAGCGGCGGCATCTGCACGAGGAATTACAAGATGCGGCCCGGCAGCGGAACCCATGACCTGGTCATGCGATACATCCGCGTCCGTCTGGGCGATTGCCCTGACGGCGTGACCGATGCCATTGACATGCGCTGCACCAACTCGATCGTCGATCACGTCTCGGCTTCGTGGGCCAAAGACGAATGCGTTTCCTCCCAGGGCACCAACATCACCGTCCAGTGGAGCCTCATCAGCGAAGGCATCAACGACGCTACGCACGGCTACGGCTCGTTGATAGCGCCGCAGGCCAATGGGGCCCGGAATAGCTTCCACCACAACCTCTATGCCCACCACCTGGGCCGGACGCCTCGCGCCGGCGCCCAGAATGGCGCTAATGACTTCCTGCTCGACTACGTCAACAACGTGACCTACAACTGGGGCACGGCGGGCGACTGGGGCTGCTGGGGCTGCGTAGGTGCGGAATACCTCAACACCAACTGGGTCAATAATTACGCTATCGCCGGTCCCAGCACAGGAGCCGCCTCCTACTGCAACACGGTAATGAACACCAGCGCCAGCGGCGCCACCTGCCGTGTCTATCACAGCGGAAACCTGGTCGACACCGACAAGGACAGTTCCCACGACGGCATTGCCGTGACCAACAACAACTTCAAGGGCGGCAGGACGATCGTGGCCTCGGCCTACACGATTCCCACGGCCAACGCCATCACCACCACCGACGCCAATACGGCTTACCAGGCGGTGCTGGCCGGCGTCGGCGCAACTCTTCCGGCGCGTGACAGCCGTGATACGGCGGTCGTCAACAGCGTGACCAACCGCAACGGCGCTATCATCACCAGCACGCCCGCCTATCCGTCGTTGGCCACCGGCACCGCGCCGACCGACACGGACAGCGACGGCATGCCTGATAGTTGGGAGAACTGGTACGGCACCAACCCCAACACCGCCGACAACAACGGCGACCTGGATTCAAACGACGAGTACACCAACCTCGAGCGTTACCTCCAGTACCGCGTGGATCCCAACAGCGTCACAGCCGGCCACTAAGCGGCCCAATGACGTCTGAGGAAGTAGTAAGTTGAAGATCACCGGGCGGCGCCAAAGCATGGCGCCGCCCGGTGTGTTTTTTGTCGCGAGGTCATCCCCAGTCCATGAGAACGTGTATGAAAACGTAGCATGGGCGTCTCGCCCATGAGTATCACGGCCGTCCCGGCCGTGTCAGGCCATTCCAGAACAGGGGCAAGATGCCCCTGCGACTCATGGGCAGGATGCCCATGCTACGGGCAACGACGGTTTTTATACACGCTCTGAACGCCGGCGGATCAGTCGAGCGTAAAATCCTGTCGGCCGCCGCGCAGCGATACCTTTTTGCCCTTCCAGATCAGTTCGCCTGTCAGGCCCGGGGGCAGTTCCACCATTCCGTCAAGACGCCCGGCCTGGGTGTGCAACTCGACCGCGATCAGTCCGTCGGGATGGGCGATTGTCCCGGCGGCGCGGGTGAGCGTCCCCAGTTGCGGTTCGATCAGCACGCTTGCGAACAGCGGGGCCGCCGGGCGGATGCCCAGCACGGAGGCCAGGTAGTGGTAGAGCGGATGGGCCGCCCAGGCGTGGCAGTCGGACCGGCTGGGCTCGGGCATCTCCAGCGTCGTCGTGCAGCCGAGATCCTTGAGAGCTAGCCACGGCCCCATCCGGCCGGCCATCGCGTCCATGCGGCCGATCTGGCGATAGGCTTCAAAGAGGTAGTGGCTGAAGTAGATCGTGGTTCGCGTCAGGTCGGGGGCTGTCAACAGGCCGTCAGCCACCCGTCGGCGTTTCTCAGGGGCAAGCAGGCCCGAAAGAATCGCCAGGCACTGGGTGTGCTCGCTGAAGCAGCGGTGTTCGAGATCGTCGGCGTACAGGCCGCGCGATTCATCCCAGAACGCCCTGTCGGTTGCGGCGGCAAGTGACTCGGCCAGTTGGCCGTCGCGCTGGGCGAGCAAGTCCTCGCCGGCCAGCCGTTCCATCGCCTGCGCCTCTCGCAGCGTCATCACCAGGTGCCAGTTGAGCAATCCGCTCTGCCCCTCCAGGCCGCCCGGGCTGATGCCATAAGGCCAGGCGGGCACCCAGTCCATGAAGTTCCAGCCGGATGGGGAGTTCAACAGGCCCTGGGTCGTGAGGTTCTGGCGGAAGCTCTCCAGCACGCCTCGCACCCCCGGCAGGAGCCGCAGCACGAAGTCGCGATCGCGGCGCCACATCAGGTAGTCATGCACCATCGAGACCCAGTAAAGCGAGAAGGGCGGAATGATCTGCATGACCCGCGAAGGGAATCGCGACTGCGTCAGGCCGCGAGGGGTTCGGGACAGGTCGAACAGGGTGATGGCCTTGCGCGGGAGGCGATCGTCCCGGCAGCAGGCGTAGGTGACCATCGCCTCCAGTCGTGCGTCGCCGACGTACATGAGTTGCTCATAGTACGGGCAATCCATATAGGTTTCGTGCGAGCACATCTCCAGCGTCCGCAAGGCGCGGGGGATGACCTCTTCCATCGCGGGGTCGGAGCAGGCAAAGGCGCCTTCAAACTCGTAAGGATAGTGCGTCTGCCGCAGGGTCAACTCTTGGAGGACCAGGGGCGCGTCGCCGGTCTGAACAAGGATTTCCAGGTATCGGCCCGCCTGCCACCAGAGCGTCTCGAAGGCGCGATCCCGGCCGCCGTCGGGCTCGAACACGTCGCCGATGCCGTCAAAGACCTTATTGAGGATCTCGCGGCGATTGCCTTTTGTCGCGGCGTGGCCGGGAGAGCCGTCCGCCGCCATCTCGTAGAGGGCTTCGGCCCATGAGATGCGAACGGTCGCCCCGGCCCCTCCCGAGACGGTCAGCTGCGGATACGCGCAATAGTAATCTTGCAGATCCACGATGACCCGGCGCGACGTTCGAGGCGGAAGGGTCAAAGGGCCCTTTCCATCGAACATTGCCTGCCACTGGCCGGCTTCGGCGGGCAAGTGATCCTTCGCCCGCACCGGAAGCGTCGAGGCCGCGCCGCCGTCGGTCGTCTGAACGTGGCGCACCGCGAACGGGCGCACGGTCTCCTCCAGCATGGGCGGGAGCGTGGCGGGGCTCAGCATCCAGGGCCGCTTGAACTCATTGGCCTGCGAGGCGTTGACGGCTGCGTTCAGCACAGCCACCGCGGACCATCCGTCGCCTTGGCCGGTCTGGAAGCCCCAGCTGAAGTCCGCCCCCCGAATGCGGAGCTTGGCCCCGGTGCCCCACGCATCGCCGGGCGGAAGGAACGAGTAGCCGCCCAGCACCCTGACCTGCCACGGCGCGACACCGGTATCCAGGTGCTCGGCCAGCGGTCCTTCGGCGGCGAGGAGGAAGGCTGCCTGTGCCGTCATCTGTGCATACGCCGGAGGCGCGTCGAGCGAGAGCCACCAGACCTGGGCCACCAGGACGTGCCGGCCGGCTTCCAGATCCAGATCGTAGGTCTCGTAGAACCAATTCTCGAAGCAGCCGCGCTCAGGCCCCTGTCCGATCCGCTGGCCGTCGAGGAACAGGCGGTATCGCTGGTCGGCTGAGACATGGATGCGGCAGGTGGCCGGCTGATCGAGTACGACTTCCCGGCGGAAGGCTAGCACGGCCGAGGCGGGCGCCACGCCGGAGGAAACGGAACCTGGCCCTTCGCCGGAGGGCACGCCGATCCACCTGGCCCTCCAACTGCCATAATCCCATAGGGTCGAGAAGGCATTGAAGGGAGGTTTGTCAATCAGGACTCGCCGCGATGCGGGCATGGCGTCACCTTGAAATTGTCCACTACTTCGCGGACGGCCGCGGCAGTGGCGTGGCTGGAATGTCAATGAGCCTGAAACCGAAGGCCGGCACGAGAACTTCCAGTTCAAACTGCCCCTCGCAGGCCGTGATGGGCAGTTCCTTGTCCTGGACAAATTCCCTGCCCAGCACCGTCTCGGTGGGAGCGGCGACGCCGCACACTCCCGGCTGGATGCGGACGATGGGCAGTGCGTCGAAGGGGTTGTGGTTGGCGAGGTAGAGGCGCAGCCCCTGCGAGTTCCGGGCCAGGCACCACTGCATCGGCGGCGCAATCATCTTCAGGCCCAGGTGCGGATCGAAGAAGCGGTCCAGTATCGCTGGCACGAACGAGGCGAGCACGGGCACGTGTCCTTCAACAGGCTCAGCCATCAGGTGGTCTATCGCCACCAGCCACAGTTGCCCGCTGCCGATTGTCCGCTGCCAGAGGATGACGTTGCCCGCGGAATCTTTGGCCAACGCCTCCGCGTCGTTCGGCGCGGAGAACTGGCGGACCTTGTAGGCGGCAGTTGCAGCCAACGTAGAGCCATCGGCAAGACGGATCTCCGCCGCACCGGCCACGACGGGGCCGGCAGAGAAGCCCAGTTTGTCCAGCCCCGGCAAATCGGCTGAGACCAGCGCCCGCCCGCCGCCGCGAACGTACTCCAGAACCTTATCGGCGACGGGACTGTCGCTGTCGAAGCTGCCCAGCAGCACGGCGGCTGGATATCGCCGCAACGTGTCCACGGAGGCGTTGTCCAGCAGCACATCCAGGCCATCGCCCCACCCGCAGGAAGTGACATGCTTGAGCTCGAGCGCCCGCATGTCGAGCCCCATCCGGAAGGCCCGCCCGGCGTGTGCCAGCCCGCTCCGTTCGGCGTTCTTGCTATCCACGCGGGAACTGTAAGGCCAGGGTGGAAGCAGGCCGGCCTGGGGGAAGGCAACGTCAAAGAACTGCGCGATGGACCAGTCGCCCTGGTCGGGTTCGAGACTTCTCCAGGGCAGGCGGTCGTGGTGCCAGATCGGTTGCCAGGACACGCGGTCAGGATTGTTTGGCCCGGCCGGCGGACACATGCCGTGCAGGAACGGCAGGACAATCGCCGCCGTGGCAATGACTTCCCCGCGGTCCTTCGCCCGGCGCAGCGACAAGTCCGCGAACTCCTCGGCCGCCTTTCCCAGCGGGCTCAGCTCGAGCTTGCCACCGCAGGCCAGCAGGTGGGTCGCAATGGAGTCCTCGTGCAGCATCTGGTCCACTCCGCCGGCCCACAAGGACATCCAGACGCGGGAGTGGAGGCTCTCGGAATAGCCGGCGTACTTGCGGCCTTGCTCGTCGTAGACCGTCCAGTATGGCGAATACGGTTGGACGAAGCCCTTGGCGGCGGCCTCCTCTTCGCGATCCTTGTGCCATGTGCGCCAGGTGCCGTAGGGCGCCACGTCGGCCAGGGCCTTGCGGTGGTACTGGGCGCAGGCGCCGCGCAGGAAGCTCATTCCGACCTGCACGCCCGCCATGATCGGGTGCATGCACTCCCACCAGAACATTTCCTGCTGGGGGATGAGCTCGAACTGGTAATGGGCGTTCTGCGGCAGCGTGCCGCCGAGCATCAGCCCGTGCGGGATGGCCAGGCCACGCTCGCGCAGGAATGTGAAGGTGTCGCTGTCATTGAGCTGCAAGCCCTGCTCGCGGCGCTGTGGGAAGGTGGCGACGTGCTTTTCCCAGGCCAGTTGGTGCTGGTTGGTCAGGACCCAGCGCTTGAACTTCTCAAAACCGTCCCGCCGGCTGACCGCGGGCCGCGCGACCACCTGGCCGTCGTCGGTCAACTCGCGGAACGGCGGCATGTCGTAATGCTCGTGCCCGAGATTCCAGTAACTCTTGCCTGGGCCCAGCGCCGCCAGATAGTCAAGGATGAGGCGGCACCAGAACTCGTTGTACGCGGCCAGGTCGTCGCCGAAGCCCTCGAGCTTGGCGCAGAAGGGGGTGTAGCGGTCGTTGGTCCAGAACTCGAACATAATCGCCAGGTCGTGCTTCTTGAACCATTCGACTTCCGGCGGGCGGATGACGCGCTTCTGGTGGTCCACCCACACCATGATGCCGTTGAACATCCCGCGATCGACGAAGAACTGCGCCGCCTTCCGCGGGTCCATGGAGTGGTCCTGGATGTGGTTGGCGTAAACGTGATAGAGGAGAAACTCGGGCGTCGGCATTCAGTATCCCTTCATTGCGAGCATCTGTCTTGTGGCGGACCGCCGGCTTGGCTCGTGGCGCGCGACAAACTCGGATCGGCTCAAAGGCCCGTCGGGTGCGCCTGTAGAAACTCCGCATGATGCGCCCGGCCCGTCTGGCGGAGGCGCTGGCAGTAAGACTCCAGCTTGCCCCGCGTATGGTACGGGCCGCCCTCGGCCATGACTGTCCACATCGGATCGATCTGCGAGGCGTTTGTCCGCATCATCTCGTCGGTCCATTGCGCGATCAGCGACCGGCCGTGCGCGACCAGGTCCGGCCGGCCTGGGGCAAGGTCGTTCAATTCGTGCGGGTCTTTCGCGATGTCGAAGAGCATGTGGGCCGGGTAGCCGCGCAGGCCCGTGTCATACGTCCGGATGAACACGTAATTGTCCCACCGCACCGAGCGCTGGCAGGACCAGGCATTCTGACTGAAGACGACGTTTGGCCTTCCCTCGCTCCGTCCCGCCTTCAGCGCCGGGGCAAAGCTCCGGCCGTCCCAGCAGGCAGGGACCACCCCGCCCGTGCCGTGCATTCCCTCCCACCGGGAGGTCGCCACCTCGCCGGCCAGTTCAACCAGGGTTGCCCCGACATCCGTCTGGTAGTGCAGCGCGTCATCGACGCGCCCGCCGCCCAGCCGCGGATGGCGGAGGATCATCGGAACGCGGGAGGTGATGTGGTCGGCCGTGGCGTGATCGCCGATCACGCCCAGCTCGCCGAAGTTCTCGCCGTGGTCGGAGCTGACCATGATGAGCGTGTCGTCGAGAATGCCCCGATCGGCCAGCGCATTGAGTATACGCCCGACCCACAGGTCGGCGTTGGCGATGCCGCGGTCATAGCCGTCCACCCACGTCTTGTAGTCGGCCAGGCTCTTGATGTGATTGGGCATGGTGGGGCAGCGGTAGTCTCCGCCCATGTTGCCGCCGGGTTCCTGCGGCCCGCCGGGGCCGAAGCCCCCCCACTGCCGCTGTCGCATCTCCTCGGTGTACCAGCCCTCGAGCGGCTCGTCGGCGAAGGCGTTGGCCAGCTCCTTCGGAGTGGTGTAGTTGGTGTGCGGATCCCACATGTTGACGTGCAGGAACCAGTTGTCCCGCTCGCCGTTGGCTTTTATCCAATCGATCGCGGGCTTCGACACTTCGTCGGCGTTTTCCGCGCCAAATCGGCCGGGATTGGTGAACTCGCGCCATCCCTCGCAGAACCACCAGGCCGAGTGACGCTCCGCAAACGGGCTGAAGCTCACCGGGTAGATCTCCATCAGTCGCATGCACCAGGTCAGGCTAGGCCGCAGGCGCATCGAGCTGAACGTCCGGCCGGGGCCGATGAGCCGCATGTCCGCCGCCGTGCCGCCGTGACCGACCACGCCGGTGTGAATGCCGAACTGCCCGCTGAAAAAGCTCGCGCGGCTGGGCAGGCAGGGCGCGTCCGAAACGTAACACTTGTCGAACCGCACGCCGTCATGGGCGAGCCGGTCGATATTGGGCGAGGTATTGCGATGGTAACCGTAGCAGCCCAGGTGGTCCGGCCGAAGCGTGTCGATGTCCAGGTACAGAATACGCATCAGTTCTCCTATCATTCCGCCGACGCCGTAGGCTGAATTTTAGCGTGCCAGCGGCGCCATCTGTAGTGATATCTCGTGCTATGTCACATCCGATTGATAGGTGCCACGGCTGCGTTGTGTGCAGCCGTGCATAACGCCGACACTGCTGCAAACTCCGCGGCAGTGGCACCCGATCCATCGTTTGACGAATGACAGAACATTAAAGTCCTTGGCTTTTCAGCCAGGCGGCGCACAAGTCCTTCCAGCGTGCCACGTCCGGCGCATCCTCGGCCAGTGCCAGCCCGTGGCGGCCATGCGGGAAGATGTGCAGCTCGAAGGGCACCTTGTTGCGGCGAAGGCTCCTGGCGAGCAGCAGGCTGTTCTCCACGGGCAGCGCGGCATCGTCGGCCGTCTGCCAGATGAATGTCGGCGGCGTCTGGGGAATGATCCGGTTTTCCAGGCTCATGTACTCGACCAACTCCCGCGAAGGCTTCTCGCCCAGCAGTGCGTACCGGGCCTGCTCGTAGCCGTACGGCCCCAGCGTGATGAGCGGATAGCAGGCGACGATAAAGTCCGGGCGGCACGATTGACGCTCGATCGGGTCGGCGTTGTTGGGATCGCCGGCGTCGAACATCGTCCCGGCCGAGACCACCAGGTGGCCGCCGGCACTGAAACCCATCATACCCACGTGGGCCGGGTCCACTCCCCACGTTGAGGCATTGGCCCGCACCATGCGAATGGCCCGCTGAATGTCGCGAAGGGGCTCGGGGTGGTGATGCGGCGAGACGCGGTAATCCAGCACGAACGCCGCGATTCCCAGGCTGGAAACCCATTGCGCCACGGGGACGCCCTCGTGCGCCGCCCGATAGGCATACGCGCCGCCTGGACAGACAATGATGGCGCCCCGGCTGCGACGCACCTCCGGCAGGAATGGTGTCAGTCGCGGATAATCGTTTGCGTCGGCACCGCTACAGGCACAGGGCAGCGGCGGCTGCCACAGGGCGATAGCATCGAGTTTGTGGACGGCGGAAGGCATGGTTTGGGGAGTTCCTCCTTCGCACGAGTGTATGGAACCATTGGCTGCGTTGGTAGCTGCGTCGGCTGCGCGGAGCGAGGTGGCCGATCCGATCAAGAGCACCGCGGAAAGCGTCATCAATAGAGGAAAGCGTTTCATGCACAGCTCCTGAGGCAAGCACCGTCGCTCGACTGCTAAGAACCTATCTCAGCAGGTGTGTGGCACAGGCTTTCCAGCCTGTACGCGGCACAGCTTGGAAAAGCTGTGCCACCTATTGGGATAAGTTCTAAGTGTCCCGGCCATAAACACGCAAGTCAAGCATGTTGCCGCAAGTTAGTCCGTGATTGCCGGCAATACATGACCAATAAGCGTTGCCCCCGCAGGTGCCGGCCGAATATACTCCGCTTGGTTAGGCCTTGGCGTGCCTACGCAGTGAACGTACAACGGAGGCAACAGTCAGAGGCCTGGCCACACAGAGAGGAACCAGCTGCATGCTAGTTGAACAGAAGACCCTGTCCAAACTCGAATGGCTTGAGCGGCAATACGAGGCCCTGCGGTTTCAGACCGTCGCTCAGGTTGACATGGAATACACGCAGACGGTCGGCCACCTCCGTCGTGAGCCCGCCGGCGGCGCCTGGAAGAAGGCCCGGGCGCGCCTGCATTGGGGCGACAGCGGCGTGACCGCCTGGTTCCGCGGCGACGTGCGATTGCCCGCCGTCTGCGGAGGCAAGAGGGTCTTCCTCTCCGCGACGACCGGCGCTCCGGAGGCAATGCTGCTGGTTGACGGCCAGCCGCGCGGCGTGTTCGATTCAAACCACCCGGTCGTGTGCATGTGCCCTCGAGGCCGGGCCAACCAGAAATACCACGTCGCCCTCGAGGCCTATGCGGGGCACACCTTCCCCGGCATGCACCCCTACGACTCCGATCGGGTCGTCACGAAAGACATGCGGGTCTTCGAGTCGGTGCTGGTGCTGCTGGAGCGGCCGGATGTCACCGAGTTTGTCTTCGACTTCCGCACCCTGCGACAGTTGCTCAAGACCCTCGACGAGCACAGCCTGCGACGCAGCCAGGTGGCTGCGGGCCTGGCGGAAGTTGTCGCGGTGATCGACGGCATACCGCGCGAATCTGACGAAAAGTTCTGGCGCCCGAAACTTCTCAAGGCCCGGGCGATTCTCAAGCCCCTGCTGGCCCGGCGCAACGGGGACACGACGCCCTTCTTCGGCCTGATGGGGCACTCGCACATTGACACGGCGTGGCTTTGGACCCTCGCCGAGACCCGGCGCAAGTGCGCCCGGACCTTCAGCAGCATGCTCAACCTGATGGAGCAGTACCGCGAGATCACGTTCCTCCAGCCTGCTCCCTGCCACACCGACATGATCCGGGCCGATCACCCGTCCGTTTTCCGGGAGATGCAGAAGATGTACCGGGCCGGGCGATGGGAACCCAACGGCGCGATGTGGGTCGAACCCGACTGCAACATTCCCTCCGGCGAGAGTTTCGCCCGGCAACTGCTGCTGGGGGCCCAGACGACGCGCGAGCTGTTCGACGGCTACACCGGCGACACGCTCTGGCTACCCGACGTTTTCGGCTACTCCGCCGCGTTGCCGCAGATCCTTCAACTGGCCGGCGTCCGCTACTTCTGCACGACCAAAATAGCGTGGAACGACACGACGCGCTTCCCCTACGACACGTTCTACTGGAAGGGCATCGACGGAACGAGCGTCCTGGCGCACTTCAACAAGATCCACTGCTGGCCTGACGTGGAGTCGCTGGAGGAAAGCTGGCGGAAGGTGCAGCACAAGGACGTCCAGAACCGCCGCCTGATGACCTACGGCTTCGGCGACGGCGGCGGGGGGCCGCAGGCGGAGATGATGGAAATGGCCCGGCGGGTCAACGACCTCGAGGGCTGCCCGCGCACCGCCCACACGACCCTGACGGGTTTCATGGACTCCCTCCGCGATGATCTGGGGCCGCGCCTGCCGGTTCACTCCGGTGAACTCTACCTTGAGGGGCACCGCGGGACGCTGACGTCCATTGCGAAGATCAAGCGCGGCAACCGCAAGTGCGAGATCGCCCTCCGCGACGCGGAAATCTGTTGCGTGCTGGCGATGCTGCACGCCGGCGGCAAGGGCAAGGGCTTCCGCTACCCCGCCGCGGCACTCTCCGACGTCTGGCGGCAATTACTCACCAACCAGTTTCACGACATTCTGCCCGGCTCATCCATTGCCGCCGTCAACGACGAGGCCATTGCGTCATTCGATGCCATCGGCCGCGAGGCCGGGAATCTGGCCAGTAGCGCCATGGCCGCGATCGCGGGCGGCAAGGCAGCCGGGAATTATCGCCTCCTCTGCAACACCCTCTCCTGGGATCGCTCGAACATCCTGCTTGAGAACATCCCGCCGAAGACCACTGTGGACGATCCGCAGGTTGTGACCCAGCAGGTGCGCGACGTGGCCGATACGCCGGGCCTGGCCATTTCCGGTGTCCGCGTCCCGGCCCTGGGCACGGCGGCCGTCAAGCTGAAGAAGGCCAACGGGTCGGCCCGAAGCTCGGCCTTCCGCACCGGCAAGGACTTCGTCAAGACCCCGTGGGCGGTCATCCGGTTTGACAAGGCCGGCCACATTATTTCGCTGCTGGACACCGCCCGAGACCGGGAGGCCGTGCAGCCCGGCGGCGAGTTGAACAGCTTCCTGCTCGGCCAGGATGTGCCCCACGTATGGGACAACTGGGACATCGACATTGACCAGCGGGCCAAGCTCCGCGAGGCAGGAAAGCTGCGGTCGCGCGAAGTTGTCTGTGACGGTCCGCTGCAACTGCGGATTCGCAGCTGCTACGAACTCAGCGCCGCCTCCGCCATCGTTCAGGACATGGTCTTTCACGCGCACAGCCCGCGAATCGACTTCGACACGCTGATCCAGTGGAATGAACGGCACAAGCTTCTCAAGGCCGCTTTCGCGATCAACGTTCAGACGGACTGGGCCCGGCACGAGATCCAGTACGGCCACGTTCGCCGGCCGGTGCACACCAACACGCCGGCCGATCGCGCCCGCTTCGAGGTCTGCTGCCACAAGTGGAGCGACCTGTCGGACGAGCAGTTCGGGGTGGCCCTGCTCAATGACAGCAAGTACGGCATCGGCATGGAAGGCAACCAGATGCGGCTGAGCCTGCTGAAATCCGGCACGCATCCCGATGAGCGCGGTGACGCCGGCACGCACAGGATGATCTACAGCATCCTGCCTCATGGCCCCTTCTCGGTCGGGAACGTCGTGCGCGAAGCCTATGAGCTCAACATCCCGCTGCACGCCTTCGCCGCCAACGCCAACACGGCACCCGTTGCGAGCCTGCTGACGGTGGCCCCGGTCAACGTCATCGTCGAAGCCGTCAAGCGATCCGAAGACGGTCAGGGCTTTATCGTGCGACTTTATGAGGCCGGCCATTCCTCCTGCACGGCCCGCATTCAGTTCGGCACGGCCGTCAAGCGAGTACAGGAAGTAAACCTGCTCGAAGAGAACCCGCGACCGCTGAAGCTTCGCGGACACACGCTCGAACTGCCTCTGCGGCCGTTCGAGATCAAGACGCTCAAGTGTACCTGAGAAACACCGGCCGACAGTGCCGGGCACCCCTAATTGCAAGGATAACATAATGAAATCGCGATCAGCCGCACAGACACGCCACAAGCATCGGCTGGAGTGGTGGCAGGATGCCCGCTTCGGCCTGTTCCTCACCTGGGGGCTGTACAGCGTCATCGGCCGGCATGAATGGGCCATGGTCTGCGAGGCCATCCCGATGTCGGAGTACGAGTTGCTGGCCCAGCGGTTCAAGCCCGATCCCAACGCGGCCCGTCAGTGGGCCAAGGTGGCGAAACAGGCCGGTATGAAGTACATGGTGATGACGGCCAAGCACCACGAGGGCTTCTGCCTGTGGGACACCCAGACCACCGACTATTGCGCGCCCCGGCAGGCCTGCGGGCGTGACCTGGTGGCTGAATATGTCCAGGCGGCGCGGGCTGAAGGGCTGGGCGTGGGCATCTATTATTCGCTGATGGACTGGCACCACCCTGACGGGCAGAAATGTGCCAAGGACCTCGCCGCTCGCAAGCGCTACATCAGCTACGTTCACCAGCAGGTGCGAGAACTTTGCGCCAACTACGGCAAGATCGACATCCTGTGGTATGACTGCGCGCTGCCGTTGAAGAGCGCCGCCGCCTGGCAGACGAAAAAGATGAACGCGATGGTTCGCCGCCTGCAGCCGGATATTCTCATCGACGACCGCGCGCACCTGCCCGGCGACTTCAAGACCCATGAGCAGGGAATTCACTACGGGTTTGGCGGAGGGCCGTGGGAAACCTGCATGACCCTGAACGATAGCTGGGCCTACCAGGCCGCCGACGATGCCTGGAAGAGCCCCAAGCGGATCATCCGCGACCTTCTGGCCTGCGCCCGGGGCAATGGCAACTACCTGCTGGCTGTCGGGCCCCAAGCCGACGGGATGCTGCCGGAAGAGGCCGTCAAGATCCTCACGACCGTTGGAAAATGGCTGGCGGTAAACGGAGCGGCCGTTTACGGGACCGATCCCTGTCCACTTGGCAACAGCGTCTTTTCCCTCCCGACCCGCAAGGGCAACAAGCTCTACCTGAATTGTTACCATTGGCCGGGCCGGCAATGGTCGCTGCCGGGATGGAAGTTCAAGGTCAAGTCCGCGCATATCCTGGCTACCGGCCAGCCGCTCCGCTTCCAGCAGGACCGCTACCGGGTGAGGTTCATGGACTGCCCCAAGAAGCCGCCGCAGCCCCTGGTGACGACGATCGTGCTTGATTGCGACCGTCCGCCAGTGCGTCAGATGACGCGCGAGCAGGTATGGACTGCGAATGAGCGCCCCAGTGTTGACGTAACGTTTCATTAGAGATTACCCGCATGACAATTGGTATTGTCGTCCGTTGAGGCGCGTTGGCCTCGGGACAATCGCAGGCCCAGGCCTTGGATGAGAATAGAGTTCCGTGAGAAGAGGAGAGTTTGTGATGGCAAGCAAGCAGCAGCGTCAGTTGGCCCAGGAGAAGGATCGCAAGCGTCGCATGGCCTGGTGGTTCAAGGCCAAGTACGGCATGTTCGTTCACTGGGGACTCTACAGCCACTTGGCCCGCGGCGAGTGGACGATGGAGCGAGAAGCCATTCCCGCCGCCGAGTACGAGCTGCTGGCCAAGCAGTTCCGCCCCAAGCCCAACCCGGCTCGGGAGTGGGTCGCGCTGGCCAAGAAGGCCGGCATGAAGTACGTGGTGTTGACGGCCAAGCACCACGAAGGTTACTGCCTGTGGGACACAGCCACCACCGACTATTGCGCGCCCAAGCAGGCCGCCGGGCGCGACCTGGTGGCGGAGTACGTCGAGACAGTGCGGGCCGCGGGCCTGGGCGTGGGCATCTATTTCTCGCTGATGGACTGGCACCACCCCGATGGGATGAAGGGCCTGATTGATCCCGCTGCCCGCAAGCGGTTCCTGGACTACACGCACAGCCAGGTCCGCGAGTTGTGCAGCAACTATGGCAAGATCGACATCCTGTGGTACGACATGCCCATGCCGTACAAGACGTGGCAGGGCTGGGAGTCCAAGAAGCTCAATGCCATGGTTCGCAAGCTTCAACCGGGCATCATCATCAACGACCGCTCTCACCTGCCGGAGGACTACTCGACGCCCGAGCAGCAGATCATCGCCCAGGACCGCGCCTGGGAATGCTGCATGACCATCAACAACAACTGGGGTTACGTCCGCAACGACGAGTCCTGGAAGAGCCCCAAGCTCATCGTCCGAAACCTGGCCCTCTGCGCCCGCGACGGCGGCAATTACATGCTGAACGTCGGGCCGCTGCCCGATGGCACGGTGCCGCGGAAGTCCGCGGACATCCTGTGCGAGGTGGGCGACTGGCTGAAACGAAACGGCGAGGCGATCTTCGACACCGAGCGGAACGATGTCCGCCACAGCGAGTTTGCCGTCTTCACGCGCCGCGGCAAGACGCTCTATGCCTGCTGCCACAGCTGGCCGGGGTCGGACTGGTCCATCGGAGGGCTTAAGACCAAGGTCAAGTCGGTACAGATCCTGGCCACCGGCCAGAAGCTCAAGTTCGTGCAGACGCCGCTTCGCCTTCATGTGACGGGCTGCCCCGAGCAGGCCCCTGATGGGCCTGTCAGCGTGATCAAGCTGGAGTGTGCGTCAGTGCCGCATCAGCGCCCGGTGCAGGAGGTCCGCAGGCTCCGCCAGCGGGCCAAAGTCAATGTCTCCTTCCGCGACAACAAGAGATAGGACGCCAGGACCGTGGCCGCGTTGTCCGTCGTCAGAAGGCGACCGACTGAGTTGATTACCTCGCGGCGGACTGTCGAAGTAAACTGACACTGTTGAAAGGAACTGTGATGCCTGAAGTGAACGACCCAACCTGGAAGCGGGCCAATACCGACTGGTTCAGCAAGGCTCGCTGGGGCGTGATGACCCACTACCTGGGGAGCCCCGAAGAGACCGCCGATGCCTGGAATAAGCGCGTGGACAGCATCGACGTCCAGGCCCTGGCCGATCAGGTGGCCTCCACCGGGGCAGCCTACTATCTGTTCACCATCGGCCAGAACAGCGGCCACTATTGCTCGCCCAACGCCGCGTATGACTCCTTCGTGGGCATCAGCCCCAGCAAGTGTTCGCGGCGCGACCTGATCGGCGACCTGGCCGACGCGCTGACCCGCCGCGGCGTCAAGTTGCTGGCCTACCTCAACAGCGCCGCTCCCTACTGTGACAAGCTCGCCTGCCGGCGGTTGCAGTGGGAGTGGGGCTACGAAGGCCCGATGGAAGCCTACTCCGGAATCTTCCGGGGCCTGCGCCTGGCGGAGTTTCAGCGCATGTGGGAGGCCATCATTCGCGAGTGGTCCACCCGGTGGGGAAACAAGGTGCATGGCTGGTGGATCGACGGCTGCTATTTCGGCGTCGACATGTACAACTTCGCCGAGGAGCCCAACTGGCGAAGTTTCGCCAGCGCCCTCAAATCGGGCAACAAGGAGTCCCTCATCGCGTTCAACGGCGGGGTCAACCTGCCGGTCGTCTCGATGACGCAGTATGAGGATTATACCGCCGGCGAGATCGACGCCGACCTGCCCCTTCTGTTCCGCCAGCCCAAGCGGCCGATGGAAAGGTTCGTCAACGGCGCCCAGTTGCACATCCTGACCTACCTGGGCGAGACCTGGGGCGCAGGCTCGCCGAGGTTCCCGGTCGAACTGCCCGCCGGCTACACGAAGTTCTTCAACCGCAGCGGCGGCGTGGTCACATGGGACGTACCGATCAGTGCGGCGGGCGTTATCCCGCAGGCCTACATCGATCAGCTCAAGGTCATCGGCAAGGCGGCGACGGCTGGGTAGTTCGCGGCAAATGGCGCGCGGCTCGTAGCATGGGCATCTTGCCCATGAGTATCACGGGCGGGACGCCCGTGATACGACGTTTTGTTAGAGTCCCTAAGAAGCTCTTGGCCGCTCCCCAGCCGACACGTTTATCGACAGTGTCGCAATCGAGCAGGGCGGCAGCGTTACCTTGACGGTTCCGGCTTTATCGAGGCTTGCTTTCGCCTGCCGAGGCTGCACGCGGTCGGGCTGATCGTAGCTGTTCTGAGCATGCGGATCATCGGCCAGGATGCGGCAGTTTATTGTCCCGCGGGGCTTGAGTTCGCCGACGAATCGCACCTCGTAATCAAAGCTCTTTTCCAGGTCCGCGTTGGTGGCTGACAGGAGAATACTCTGGCCGTCAGGGCTCAACGTGGCCGAGGCCGTCACTACCGACAACTCGCCGCGATCGAAGAAGCGGTGTTCCTTCAGCGACGGCGGAATTTCCTTGCGACCGCTGGAAACCAGGGCCGACAGCACCTTGCCGCCCTGGTGGGCCTTGAACATCTCGAAGACATGGAACGTCGGGGTGCGATAACTCCGCGGGCCGTCGGTCCGCAGCATGGCCTGGAGGACGTTGACGCCCTGGGCGACGGTGGCCAGCCCGATCCGGTCGGCCAAGCCGTGCAGCATGTGGAAGTACCGCGCGGCGAAGATCGCATCGCGCTGCGTACACGGCTGCTCGCAATTGTTGCTCATGGTCGCCCTGGTGTGCCACAGCCCCCACTCGTCCAGGGCCAGCTTGATCTTCGGCCGGCCGACGACGGCGTCGATGGCGCCCAGAAACGCCTCGATGCGATGGCGGTTCTTGTGGTCGATCTGGACCAGGGCGTTCCAATACTGGTCGGCATCAAAGCCTTCACCCGGCCCGGCGAGGGTATAGACGTGCAGGCTGGCCAATTCCATGTGCTCATGAATGCCAGAGATGACCTCCGGCAGCCAGTCGCTGGTTCGGGCCATAAACGTGCGGCAGCAGGGCTCCATGAGGCTGGCAATGCACTGGATGCTTTCATCGACGCGTCGCATGTGCGCCCGCCACAGCAGGTAGCGGTCGACGTAGGCCTGCGACCGGTGCATGTAGTAGCATTCGTTGCCGATGGCCCAGTATTTCACGCCCCAGGGCTTGGCCCGGCCATTCTGGCGGCGCAGCGACGCCATCGAGCTTGCCCCGTCATGGTTGCAGTACTCGACCCAGTCCATGGCCTCCTGGGGCCCCAGGGTGGCGGTATTGACGCAGATATTCGGAGCGGCCCCCACCAGTTCGCAGAATCGCAGGAACTCGTGCGTTCCCATCTGGTTGGGTTCCTGGAACGCCGGCTCGAAGTTGTGGAAGCGGCACGGGCGAGTTTCCCGATGGCCGATGCCGTCGCGCCAGTTGTAGCAGTCGGCAAAGTACCCTCCCGGCCAGCGAATCAGCGGCGCATTGACGGCCCGGAAAACATCCACGGCTTCCTGTCGGAAGCCTTCGACATTAGGAATGGAGGAGTCCTCGCCCACCCAGATGCCGTCGTAAATGCAGCGGCCCAGGTGCTCAATGAAATGGCCATAGGTTTCGGGCGATATCGTTCCGGCCTGGCTGGATGTATCTATTACTATGTGTTGGGTCACGGTCCTGGTGTCCTCGCCATGATGCCTCAGGGACGCTCGTCAGCGCCGATGATTCTAAGCTGACAGGGGTCGTCTCACAAGGACAGTTCCTCTTGCGCGGCTTGGGCGGGGAAAATACCGAGAGACAAACCTTGGCGCAAGCGGGAAGGGCAGCATAATGTTGGACGAATCGCCCGGCAGCGAGGCCGGACGAAGTTACCCGAGACATCCCGGTGTACAGGGCCCGACAAGCGGCCTGGAGGAGAAGTTGGCAATGGCGTTGCGCGAACGGATGAGCCTCAATGGTTGGTGGGATTTCCTGCCGGATCTCAGCGAGGAAGGCACACGACACCGTCAGCCCGGCGAGATCCCCGACTCAGGATGGCTGACCGGCGGGATCCTGGTTCCGGGATCCTGGACGGCCGGCGGCTGTACCCCCAGCGACGAAGACCTGAAAACCAAGCCGTGGGAGAGCTGGCGCCTGCACGACAGTTACGGCTACCCGGCCCAGTGGGACAAGACCTGCACGGCCTGGTATCGCCGCACGTTCACTCTGCCCGGCGTCGAGCCGGGCCGGCGGTACATGCTGCATTTCGGCGGCGTCCTTCGCCAGGCCTGGTATTACCTCAACGGCCAGTGCGTCGGGCGCAGCACCGACGGCATCATGCCTTCAACCCACGATGCCACCGCGTCGGTGCGCCCGGGGGAGAACGTACTGCACGTCTTCGTGACCGACTACGAGCGCAACGCGGAGGGCAAGACCTTCGTGCCCGTCGGCGCCGACCAGATGGCCAGTCAGAAGGGCATCTGGCAGGACGTGGAATTGGAAACGCGGCCGGAGGTGTACGTTGACGACGTGACCATCCGCACCTCCACCCGCCGGAACGAATTGACCGTGATCGCGGCGGTGTGCAATGCCTCCAGCCGGCCTCGGAAGGTCCGGCCCCGGTTCTCGGTGGCCGACACCTGCGGCGTGGGGCCCTGGAGCTTTGAAGCGGCCGAGCTGGAACTGGCCGCCGGCGAGACCCGGACTGTCGAGGTCGTCCAGCCGTGGGCTTCCTACCAGGCCTGGACCCCCAACACGCCGAAGCTTTACCTGCTGGAGACGCGGCTGATCGAGGCCGGCTCGGTCCTGGACAGCCAGACGGAGCGGTTCGGCTTCCGCGAGATCTGGACGGAAGGCCATTGGCTGATGCTCAACGGCCAGCCGGTGCATCTCTCGGGCGAGTGGAGGCACAACCTCCACTTTGATCTGTACCGGCCGGAGTATCTCCGCCAGTGGTACGGCATGCTCAAAGACCTGAACATGAACTACATCCGCACCCACACCTACCCGCACGCGAAGGTGGTGCTGGACCTGGCCGACGAGATGGGCATCCTTGTTTCGCTGGAGGCCGGCTGGCACTTCGGCAATGAGCACGCCCTGCACGACGACCGGCTATGGCAGGGATCGTTGCAGCACATCCGCAACATTGTCCGTCGCGACAAGAACCACCCGAGCATCATCCTCTACAGCGTGGGCAACGAGTGTCGCTGGAATGCCGACCGGCCCGCCATCATCGCGAACTTCCCGCGGCTGAGGAAGTATTACGCCGAGGTGGATCCGACGCGCATCGCATACCACGACGGCGACAGCAGCCTGTGGGACGAACGCGAGCAGAGGCTGATGAGCCGCCACTACGGCCTGGAGTGCACGGGCGGGCGATGGTGGGATCGCAGCCGTCCGCTGCACGTGGGCGAACTGGGCAAGTGGCACTTCGGCCAACCCAACGACAACCTGATCTTCGGTGACGACAGTGTCTTCGCCTCGTTCCGTCAGTGCCATCGCGCCGTTGCCCTGGAGGCCGCGGATGTTATCCAGCAGGCGCGGAGCAACGAGGTGCTCTGCCAGTTCCCCTGGAACCTCTCGGGCCTGGACAACTACCGTCCCTGGCCGGCTGAGCGGACATTCGATTGGCCCGACCCGGCGGCGCCCGGGCTCAAGCCGCTGCGATCGGCACCCTACAGCAGCGAGTTCGCCTGGTGGGAGCCGGAAAGCAAGGGCTATTCCCCGGGAGTGAGTTTCGACATTATCCGCCACGCCTTCCGCCCGGTGGCGCTGGTCGTGCGGGAGAAGCGCAACCGGTTCTTCGCCGACCAGAAGATTCGCCACACGGTCACCACCATCAACGACAGTTGGGGCACGGTGAGCGGCCGCGTCCGTGTCCGCCTGTTGGCGGGCGGGAAAGTGGCCTGGGAGTCGGCCGAGGAAATCACCCTCGCCCACGGCTATACGCATCGAAGCGTGTTTGAAGTGCCGCTGAAGGGTTTCCGTTCGGTCCAGGATGCCCGGGTCGAGACGACGCTGCTGGACACGACACACGCCTATGACCGCGTGGAGCGGTCCGTGCGCATCTATCCGCGGAAGGAGCGAACCTCCGCCTGGTCCGTTGGCCCAATCGCCGTTGTGGGCGATGGGTCCATGGAGAGCGTCCTGGCCGGCCACGGCGTGGAAGTTCGCCGCGTGGGAGCCATCTCCGAGGTGGATGTGGCATCGGCGCCCGTGCTGCTGGTCGAACGCGCCGCGATCCAGGCCGGCAGCATGCAACACAAGGACCTGGAGGCGTTCATCCGGGCCGGCGGCAGAGCGGTGGTTCTGGAACAGTCCGCCAGCGTCATGCCGCAAATGCAGGTGGACACGAGGCCGTCGGAGAGGGTGCATATCCGCGGCGGACGCCAAGACCTGCTCAAGGGTTTCGAGGCGACGGATTTCGAGTACTGGGGCGACGAGCCCTACGGCCTGCGGGACAGCGACTCGTGGGTGGTTGTCAGCCCCTACTGCAAGCCGACGGCCGGCGACACTCGCGTGCTGATCGAGAGCGGATGGGGCGATTTCGGTGGCGGCGGCATGCAGTGGGCCCCGCTGGTGGAAACTCGCCTGGGAGCCGGCGTGCTCGTGGCCTGCCAACTCCGCGTGACCGACAAGGCGGCGACCCACCCGGCCGCCGACCGGCTGCTGGGGGCGATGCTCCAGTATGCCGCAAGCTACCAGCCGGCGCAGACCCAGCCGGTGGCGGCGATCGGCCAGGCCGGCAGGGAGGAACTGCAGAAGCTGGGCGTGGCGATGGAAAGCGATGGCCTCCTGGTGGCCCAGGGCGCGTCACTCGATGCAGCCGGGGCCGCGGCGCTGGTGGAACGAGCTCGCGCCGGCGGTAAGACGCTGGTCATCGGCCTGGATCCCGCCAGTGCCGAGGCGTTGTCGGCCGCAGCCGGGGTCAAGATCGAAACGGTTGATCTGGGCACCTATTACCATCTTGTCCGCAGGAAGGACGACTTGCTGCTGGACGGCATCGGCAATGAAGAGACCTACTGGCTGGACCGGTGCAGCTACCGCTCCGAGAAGTTCGTCAATCGGCCGATGGGCCAGTGGCTGGTGCGGTGCGAGGCGGGCGAGGAACTGCTGGTCAGCGAATTCGACAGTTGCTGGCGCGAATTCTTCACGCAGGGAGCAAGCTCGGAGTTTCTGCGGATGCCGGTCATGACACACTATCTGTGGAATGGCCCGCGCGAGTACGCCGCCGGGCTGATGCGAATCCCCGTGGGCGCGGGCGAGTTGGTCATCTGCCAGGTGCCGCTGCCCGCGGATGATTACTCCAAGGCGCGGACCTTCTGGGTGCGGCTGATGGGCAACCTGGGCGGAAAGGTGGCTGCGTCGCTGCTCGAGGGCGAGCAGGTCGCCTCCGGGCTCAAGAAGGGCGACGGCGGTCCTGTCGAGGCGCGGTATATCGCCGATCCCTCGCCGGAGGTGCTCGAGGGCATCGCGAAGTTCTCCCGGGCGACGCAGACGGAACTGCCCAATCACGCCCTCTTCAACACGTTCCGGTGGACGCTGGTCAAGACGCCCGAGGGCACACTGGAACTGCCGCAGGACCTGCAGGCCCGCGAGGTGGTCCTGTTCATGCATATCCGTGCCGGCCGGCCTCGCAAGCAGGCGCCGGTCGAAGGCGGCCTGCCCGACCCCAGCCAGCAGACGCTTGTGGACCTGACCGGAGCGGGCGAAATCCGACTGGTCGTCAACGGTCATGCCTACCAGGTGGCCAATCTGGGCGAGGAGAACAAGGCGACCATCGCCGACATCGACCTCGAGTCCGACTGGAACACCGTGATATTCTACTGGAAGCCGAAAGGCCGGACGCTCAAGATGCTGTGGCACAACCGCCAGGGCCAGCCGGAAGTGGAATTCAACTTCCTGTGGTGGTAGTGGCGTAACGGAAGTTGTCATTAATGAAGAGTCTGCCGGGCTTGTGGCTGTGCAGACGCGCGATGAAGGTTTTCCGGATAGACCCGGCGTAGGACGGGTGTACAACTTAACACGGGCACATCCTGCCGCGACTGGTGGCGGAAGTGTGCTTTCACAGGAGAGTTGCATTGGGAAACATGAGTAGTCGTCAGCTTGTCAAGGCCGCCCTTGCGCACCAGCAGACCGACCGTGTCCCGTACTGCATCGAGTTTACCGAAGGGGCCGGCAAGTTGCTCCAACCGTTCCTGGACGGCAAGACGCTGCCGCAGTTCATCGGCAACGACGTCTTGTGTATCTGGCCTCCGTGGTGGGGGTGGCATGAGCTGGCCGCGGACTGGCGCCAGCTTGATCGGCCATGCTCGCCCGAGCGGATCGTCGGCTGGGGGTCTTACGGGGAGTTCAAGGACTCCATTGCCGCCGCGCGCCAGGACTACGATCCCTATGTTTTGGCCATCATCTACGGTTCACACTTTGAGAAGGCCAACGCGGCCCGTGGAATCGAGAATTTCCTGGCTGACATGGCCGGCGACAGCGACTGGGCCAAACAGTTCCTGCAGCGGATCATCGACCGCAACATGGCCATGCTGGAAAATATCCTGGCGATCAAGGACATCGACGGCGTGCTGCTGGGCAGCGACTGGGGCACGCAGACCGACCTGATCCTCTCGCCGGCGATGTGGGAGGACATGATCGCCCCCGGCGAGCAGCGAGAGTACGACCTGGTCCACGCCTACGGCAAGGACGTCTGGCTGCACTCGTGCGGAAAGATCGAGAAGGTCATACCACGCCTGATCGACATGGGCCTCAACGTGCTCAATCCCGTCCAGCCGGAGGCAATGGACATTGCCTCGCTCAAGGCACGCTTCGGCGAGAAACTGACGTTCTGGGGCGGCGTGAGTACGCAGCGGACGCTGCCGTTTGGCACGAGCGAGCAGGTCAAGGCCGAGGCGCGGGCCGTGCGGGAAATGATGTCCCGCGGCGGAGGGTATGTCTTTGCCCCTGCCCAGGCCATCCAGGAAGACGTTCCTGTGGCCAACATGCTGGCCCTGCTGGAAGTGGCGAAAGAAGGCAGGCCTCCACGATGACGCTTCCCGAAGGCCGGGTCGCCCGCTGAAATGGATATGAGATGTCAGTCGCCCGCCTCCCTGCGGTAAAGGCCGTTTCGGGAAACGTTCCATGATTCCTAATTCGATCTTGCGCCCTGAAGGGAAGTATTCATGCCAATCAGCAACGCGGTCTCAGTGGTCTTGAGTTTGTTCATGATTGTCATGACACTTCCGAGTCTGGCTGTCGGGGCCGGCCGGGAGGTGCGGCTCTATGTGTCGCCATCAGGCGACGACTCCTGGAGTGGAAAGCTGGAGGCTCCCAATTCGCAGCGCAGCGACGGACCGTTCGCGACGATCCAGCGGGCTCGCGGGGCCGTCAGGGCTTTGAAGGCCGATGGAGGGCTGACCGGCCCGGTTCGCGTCCTGCTGCGAGAGGGAGTTTACGAATTGGATGAGCCGCTGACCTTCACACCCGAAGACTCCGGGACGGACGCATGTCCGATTACCTACGCCGCCTATCCGAACGAAAAACCGATTCTCAGCGGTGGGCGGCGAATCACCGGCTGGCGGGCCGGCCAGATCAATGACAAGCCCTGCCTGGTGGCCGACCTGCCGGAGGTGTCGGCGGGCAAGTGGCACTTCACGCAGCTATTCGTCGGCCAGCAGCGGAGGCCCCGCAGCCGCCTGCCAGAGAGCGGCTTCTTCCGTTTCGCCAAGCTGCCTCCGCCCAACGACCAACCCGACTATAAGAATGGGCCGAACTCCGCGGAGTTTACGCCGGGCGATCTGGCGGCCTGGCGGAACCTGGACGACTTGGAACTGGTCGTACTTCAGGGTTGGCGCGACAGGCACCTTCGCATTGCCGGCATCGACGAAAAGGAGCATGTCGTCAAGTTCGTGACGCCCGGAGGCGTGTTGCAGGACGAGAAGGGCCAGCCGGCCCGCTACTATGTGACGAATGTCGCCGAAGCCGTTACGCAGGCTGGACAGTGGTATCTCGACCGCCCCGCGGGACGGTTGTACTACCTGCCACAAGATGGCGAGACAGCCGACAATCTGCAGGCCGTGGCGCCCAGGCTGGAGCGGTTGGTCGTGTTCAAGGGCGAGGAATCCAAGCCGGTTCAGCACATCCGCCTGGAGCGGCTGGCTCTTCGGCACGCGGAATTCCACTATCCGACCAACAAGATCGGGGCCGGCCAGGCCGCCCATGACGTGCCCGGAGCGGTCCTGTTTGACAAGAGCAACTCCTGCGCGCTGTACGCCTGCGAGATTTCTGCCGTCGGCGGCTATGGTGTGGAGATGAACGGCCAGGCCGACCGGTTGATCGCGTGCGATATCGGTGATCTCGGCGCCGGTGGCGTGAAGATCGGCGGCAACAACAATGAAGTTGCCGACTGCTTCATCCACGACGGGGGGATGATCCATCACCAGGGCGTGGGCATACTCGTGTTCAATTGCAACGGGACGCGGATTCGCCACAATGAGGTCTGCCGCTTCGACTACACGGGGATCAGTTGCGGCTGGTCGTGGGGTTATGCCCAGACCAGCGCCGGTGACAATCGCATCGAATACAACCATATTCATGACATCGGCCGGGGCATACTCAGTGACATGGGCGGCATCTATACGCTGGGCGTTCAGCCGGGCACGGTGCTGCGGGGCAATGTCATCCACGACGTCAGCCGTTACGGCTATGGCGGCTGGGGCATCTACCACGACGAGGGCAGCAGCGAAATGCTCGACGAGGACAATCTCGTCTACCGCACCGAGGACGGCTCGTGGTACCAGCATTACGGGCAGGGCAATGTCGCGCGGAACAACATCTTCGCCCTGGCCAAGGATCCCCGGATCTCCTGTTTGCGGCGAGAGGGGCACCTGTCGTTCCTGATTACCGGCAACATCTTCTATTGGACGCAGAGCCAATTCATCGAGGGCCTGCACTCGCGCATGCAGTTCAAGGGCAACCTCTACTGGCGCGTGGACCCGCCTCTGGAACATGAACCGAATGAAGGCCCTCCGTGGGACCGCGCCGGCAAGGTGGCCGACCCGCTGTTCGTGGACCCGGCCCATGCGGACTTCACGCTCCAGCCCGGCTCGCCGGCGCTGGCGATTGGGTTTAAGCCCTTCCCGCTCGACCAGGCCGGGCCCAGGTTCCGCAAACCCTCAGCCCTGCCCGCGACTCTTGACGCCTGGCCGGCGGATACCGACGCGCCCATGAAGCATGTTCGGACCCGCATGGAAATCACCGACCCTTCGGCCAGAGATGGAACCGGCGGGAAAGTCCGCGTCACGCTGGACAACACCGGCAAGGTGGATATCGCCGGCCTGGTGCGCGTCCACACCGCCGCCGGGCCCTGCACGGGCCCCGACGGGAAGGACACCCTGGCCTTCGATCTCCCGCCGGGAAAGTCCACCAGCCGGGTTTTCGGCTTCACCGCCGACCCTCAGGCCGCGGAGACCGCCATCGAGATAGAGAGCGACTGTCCATGTGTGTCTCCGGCGTACCTGTACTATGTCCTTCCCGAATGGCCGGTGGGTCGGATAAAGAAAATCGCCTCGCTGGATGAGATTCCTGCCGCCTTGGCCGAGGCGCAGCGAAAAGCTGTCCAGACCTGCGGCGTCCCGGTCGGCGAGATCCGCCTGGCTTTGGCTGGCGAGGATCTGGCTGTGCAGGCCACCATCCTCGATCATGACGCCAATGCTCTTACCAGCAATTGGGGTGATCGCGGCCTGGACCTGCTGGTCTCGAAGCCTGATTCCAACGTCGTGCGGCGCATCAAGCTTCATCCGACCGGGTGGAAGTCCGGCGAGGCCGTCCTGTTCGATGGAAAAAAAGAGATGCCGACTCCCCAGGGCGTCCGATTCCAGATTCGCCCCCTGGCTGAGGGCGGCTATGAGATGTTGGGTCTGGTCCCTCTGTCGCTTTTTGATCTCGACCCGGCGGCTGAGAGGTTCAAGTTCGACGCCTGTTTTCGCCTGTCCCTCGAGAAAGGGAACAAGCCCGAGTTCGCCCCGCTGTTCAGCCTGAAAATGAACGCGGAAGGACAGTTTACCGATAACAGCGGGTTCCCACTGGTTGTGGTCGGCCAGTAACGCCCTGCTCCCGCATTTTTGGCCGGGAGTCTATTTCAGTCCCAGCGTGGCCAGGAGGGCGGCGAGTTGGCTGAAGTCGGGCACGACCAGGTCCGCGCCGGCGCGGATCAGTCGCGTCCGCTTGGCCGGGCACAGGCCGAAGCGGCGAATCTCGTCGCTGGCCACGCCGACGGCGACGCCGCCACGCTTGCGAGTCTCGCGCATCTCGACGGGGCCGTCGCCGAAGGTCGCCAGTTCGGCTCCGCCCAGGCGATGCTCGCGGATGATCCGCTCCAGGACGACCCGCTTGGCCTCTATGTTGATGTCGCCGACGGCGCCGAAAATGCGGCCTTCAAACAGATGGGCGTAACCCATCGCCTCGGCCTCGGCGACCACGTCGGCCTGGTCGGTCCCGCTGGCCAGGTAAAGCTTCACGCCCGCGGAGTGGAGGGCCTCCAGCAGTTTGTGGGCTCCTTTGATCTGGAAGTCCTCGGTTGAGAGTTCGCCGCGACGGAGCTTGCCCACGCGGGAAGAAACCATCTCCAGCAGTTTCTCGTTGTAGAGGGCCTTGTAGCCGTGAATATCGAGGATTTCGCTTTCGCTCACGCAGCCGAACTGCCTGACCAATTCGATGAGCCCGGCCATCTGCGACAGCGTCTGTATGCCCGTGGTCTTGTCGATGAAGACCCGGACGTGCTGGACGACTTTGTGGTAGAGGCCCTCGTCGGCGTCATCGTAATGCCGGCCGAGAATCGCGCGGACCATCATCGGCTCCATGATGGCTTCCCATCCCTGGCGGAGCGAGGAGAGCGTGCCGTCGTGGTCGAAGATGGCATGGCGGATCCGCAGCGGCTGGGGGAGCGGGCGAACCCGTTCGATCTCGCTGCCGTCGAGGTAGTGGGCCTGGCGCGGGTCGTCGGCCAGTTCCGGCAGGTAGATGTAATCGGGTTGGGGCCCGATGGCGCGGATCTCGTCGGGGCTGGCGGTGCCGGTCGTCTGGAGCTTGCGGACGGTGATGGAGGCGGCGATGTTGGCCAGTGTCGCCGCCGCCGCAGCCTCGCCACCGCTGCCCAGCACCGCCGCCATGGCCGAGATGGCCGTGTCGCCGGCGCCGACCGGGTCGGTCCGCTCGATGATCTGGATGCCAGACACTTCGTGCAGCGCCTTCCCATCGGCAACGATAATGCCATTTTCTCCGCGGGTGATGAAGACGGCCTGTCCGGTCTGGCCGGCCAGGCGACGGGCAAACTGGCGGGCCAGGTCGCCTCCGATTCGTTGATCCAGCGGGTGGGGCTGTCCCAGCAGCCTGCCGGCTTCGTGCGAGTTGAGCTTCAGCATCGCGCCGCGGTAGAGGTCGGCGCGATCGCGCGAGTCGACGATGAAGCGGCACTGGGCGTTGGCGGCGATAACGGCGTTGATCCGCTCGATCATGGCTGGAGTGGACAGGCCGGCGGGGATTTGCTGGTTGAGAATGACCACGTCGCAGGCCTTGGCGGCCCGGTCCAGGGCGGTGGCCACCGCCTCGATGCTGGAGGCGTTGACCGTGTTGAAGGGGCCGAAGTCGAGGCGGTTGAGTTCCCGGTCTTCCACGCAGGGCTTGGCGAAAACCGGCGTCTGCCAGCCTTCCTGGACGGCGAGCAGGCAGGAGGTGTCAGCCCCCAGGTCCTGAAGCATCTTGAGCATCAGCCCGCCGAAGAGGTCTTCGCCGATGAGCCCGACGGCATGGATTTTCCGCACGCCCAGGGCCGCCAGGTTGGCCACGACGTTGCCCGCCCCGCCCAGGCTGTAGCGCTGCCGCCGCACGCGCCGCACGGGCAGGCCTGTCTCGACCGACAGTTCGCTTTCGTCGGCGTCGATCAGCCAATAGGCGTCGATGGCGAAATCGCCCAGCACGGCCACGCGGGCCCGGCTCAGGCGGCTGAGGCATTGTTCCAACCAGGCATTGTCAGCGTCCTTGGACATAACGGACTGATCACTTTCCGGCATGATGTTCCTGCATGCCTACATGAACAAACGGCGGTGTCACTCAGGGAACCCTACGACTTCAACAGGCGGAAGGTCCGAATCTGGTAGGGCTTGATGTCAAAGGCAAAACCCTCGCTGCCGGCGGGGAGTTGCTCGTGGCCCTCTTCCACCAGGTTGCACTGGACGACCTTCTTGAACGGGAGCGACCAGGCGACCTGCACCTGGCCTCTGCCGCCATTGGGCTCGTAGACGCGGAGGATGTAACCCTTGCCGTCGTCGGCCGGCTTGAAGGTCTCGATGATCGCCGGCGCGCCCGATAGCCGCAGGTAGCTGACCGGCTGGCACATGCTGGCCGAGCGGACCGCGACGGCTCGCGGCGGGACGTTAAGCTCCCATGCCTTTTGGACGGTGTTCCCTGTCCGCCAGTCTCCCTCGTGCGGCAGAAGGCTGTAGGTGAACTCGTGCTCGCCCAGGTCGGCCTTGGGGTCCGGCGCGATGGTCCCGCGGAGCAGCGTGATCCGCATGACATTGTCCAGGGCGTCGTGGCCGTACTTGCAGTCGTTGAGCAGGCTCACGCCGTAGCCGCCTTCGCTCAGGTCCATCCATCGCTGCGCGCAGACCTCGAACTTGGAGGCATCCCAGGAAGTGTTGCGGTGCGTCGGGCGCTCGATGGCGCCGAACTGCACCTCGTAGGTGGCGCGGGTGGAGCGGACCTCGACGGGGAAGGCCGCCTTCAACAGCGTATTCCGCTGCTGCCAGAAGACGCGGGTGACAAAATCGATTCGCGGAAGGTCATCGTAAACGACGATATCCTGCTCGAGGACCGAGTCGCGATAGGTTCGCTTGACCCGGACCACGGCCCGCACCGGGCCGCTCTCGACCACCTCGATCGTCGCGGGATTCTCCCAGGCATAACGACGCTTGGTCGCCGTGACATGCACGTTCCAGGCATCCTCGCCCTCCGGGCCGTCCTGGCTGAGTTGCAGGTCGTTGGCGACCGCGCCGACAGGCACGACCTCCCGCTTGTTGACCTTGTCGTATAGTCGGGTGATGCCGCCGGTCTTGTTCAGTTCCACCGTGTAGCGGCGGGACTCGATCCTCCTGGCCGAGACCTTCATGTTGCCGGCGGCGGGAGCCTGGCGGGAGGGGGCGATCGCGAAATCAGCACAGCCGACCGACGGCAGGGTCGTCTGGAAGACGATCGTGGCCTGGCCGGCCTTGCGCGAGACCACCTGCGCCGGCAAGACGCTGCCGTCGCCGGCGGTGACGGTGACGTGTTTGCCCGGGTCCGGCACGGTTGCCGTCACAACATCGTCGCGATCCCACGACAGCGAGTTGAATACGCACACGGAATTGGGCCGGCTGGACTTGGCACCGCAGGCCAGGGCGGAAAGGCCCTCTTCCAGCACGGCCTGCACGTTCTTTTCGATGCGGGCGTAATCCTCCGCGGCCTCGTCGTAGACCATGCCGATGGAACTGCCCGGCAGAATGTCGTGGAATTGCAGCAACAGGAGGTTCTCCCAGGCGGCATCCAGGGGCTCCAGTGCGACCTTCCTGCTCGACAGATTGGCCAGCGAGCCGAAAATCTCGGCCTCTCGAAGCAGCAGTTCGCCCTTGCGATTGGCCCGTTTGATGTGCCCGTGAGTGGTATAGGTGCCGCGGTGGGTCTCCAGGTACAACTCCCCATCCCAGACCGGCAACGTGGGATCCTTGGCCGCCAGGTCGTCAAAGTACTGATCCGACGGCCCGACGCGAACGGCCGGCAGGGCGGGGAAATGGTCGTAACGATTGATGAACTCCATCATCTCTTCGGTCACGCCGCCGCCGCCATCTCCGAAACCGTACGGGAAGAGCACCTCACCGTACTCGGCCTTCTGGAGGTAGTTGGCCCAGCCCAGGAGCATATCCTCCGGGAAGGGCATGCCGTTGTAGTAGTTCCGAAGCTTGGGGATGTGGGCGAGGACTTCCGTGCCGTCCAGGCCGCGCCAATTGAACAGGTGCGCCGGGAAGGGGTTCTGTGCCTGCCAGTGCAGCTTGCAGGTGAAGAAGTAGTCCAGGCCGCAACCTCGCAGGATCTCGGGCAGCGAGCCGGGGTATCCGAAGACGTCGGGCAGCCAGCAGCTCCTGGGCCGCGTGCCGAACTCGTTGCGGAAGAAGCGCAACCCCAGCAGGATCTGGCGGACCAGCGACTCGCCGGAGGTCGTGTTGCAATCACTTTCCACCCACATCCCGCCGGTGGTCTCCCAGCGCCCGGCCTTGACCCATTTCTTGATCTGCTTGTAAAGCTCGGGGTGGTACTGCCGGGTGTACTTGTAGAGCTGCGGCTGGCTGCACGAGAAGTAGAACTTGGGGAAGCGTTCCATCAGGCGGCAGGCGGTGGAGAAGGTCCGCCCGCACTTGCGCACCGTCTCGCGGAGGGGCCACAACCAGGCCGTGTCGATGTGCGAGTGGGCCGTCATGAACAGGCTGCCGCTTTCGGGATCGAAGCCGATCTTCGCCAGCCGATCGCGGAGGATCTCTCGGGCATGGCGGGCTTCTTCCAGCAACTTCTGGCGAGGCAGCGTAAGGTCGATGGCCAGCAGGGCTTCTTCGACGGCCTGGCCCAGGCGTTTCTTCCGAACCTCGTCGGTCGTGGAATTGGCCGTCTCGGAGGCCAGGCGAATGTCGTAGTACGTCGCCTCTAACGCGCGGTCCACCTGTATCAGGCTGATATCGGTGATCACGCCCTGGCCGGTCAGGCCCTGCGGCGTATGATAGGACTTGGGCGCGGACATGAACTCGAAGCTCACCGCCAGCTTGCCGCCGCGGGGCACCACGGCGCTACGGTGTTGAAAATCGACGCCAAAATGGGCCCGCCCATCGATCGAACACAGCCCCTCCATGTTCGCCATGCCGACGTGGAGATAGGTATCGCGGACGGGCATGTCCTTGGGGACATCGACCGTCCCGCGGAGGAAGAGCGTCTTGCCGATCGGGCAAAAATATGGCATCGCGATGGCCTTCCACGGCCCTTCGTACTCGTACTGGCCGGCGGCCAGGTATCGGGCGGTCCGCCCCTCCCACCTGGGGATATTCTCCGACCGAAGATTACTCAGGGATTTCAGGAAGCTAAGCTTCTTGTTAATTACACGGCCGTCCATATCAGTTTCCTATCTCATCTTCCATTTTCAGAGGGCGTTGCCGGGGCAGGGGGGCCGAACAAACATCCAACACACAGTGTCAATACTGACGGAATGCTAGCCCGTGGCGTCCGGGGTGTCAATGCGCCAGGCTCTAAGGCAGAATGCTGTAATGCGGCGGCATGAAGCCTGTAACATGGCGGTAGATGCCTCCGATTATCGCGTACACGAGGCAACTGAGCAGCTCGCCCGCGATGATGCCGACCATGAATATCTTTCCTTGATGATAACTCTTTGCGCCACCCAGGCGAGTGACCAACACCTTGATCGCCCAGCCCAGCAGGAAGGAATAGCCCAGCATCCTGATGGAATGGCCGCCCCAGATCATGAATATGACCGGGTGGAGGGGCCACCAGGGCCATCGCAGCCGGAGGAAGACGAAGACCGGAACCAGTGCCAGCCCGATACCCGCCCACCACAGGAATGATGCGTCGGGTTGGATGTGCATCAGCCGCTGCCAGGATGTGAAGCTGACGGACTGGTCCAGACGGTCGGAGAGTTTCAGCGTCGTGACCGCACGCGCCACCGTGTCAAAGGCCTCCTGCGGCATCAGGCGCCAACTCCAGTTGTTTCCATCGGACTGGATGCCCAGGGAGTAGTTGATCCATAGGAAGACGGGCAGCGCCACCGCCAGCGCCGCGGCATAGGTGACGCCCGAGAGCCAACCTATCCGGGCGGGCTTGACCGACACACTCTCGGTGATCTTCAGCCCGTTGACCAGGAAGGGCATCAGGCCCACGCGAGGATTGAGGGTCAGCACGAGGTTCAGCATGCACAGGAGGGCCACCGCGCTGGGGCCGAGCGCCTCGTAGCCGAACAGGCCGATCAGCACGGCGGAGGGGAACCAGAAGGCCTGGCACCAGAAGAGGCCCGTCTCGGCCACGATTCGCGAGATTCCGAGGTAAACCAGCAGGCTTAGGACCACGGCCATCAGTGCGATGGGCCAACTCAGCCCCAGGCCCGACAGCCACAGCGTCATGGCGGCCACCGAGGCGATGAAGATGCGGACCGGCCAGGCCGCCAGGCCTTCCGACGCGGCAGCGGGGCGCAGGCAAGCGGCCGCCTTGAGGCTCTGGAGGTAATACCGCCTGCCGTTGTAGAGCAGGGCCAGGGCCATCCCAAGGTAGCTGCCGAAGATCTGCCAACTGAAACCGCCGCCGGTCATGATGCTCGTCTGCGGGTTGATGCCCGCTTTGAGCAGAACGCTGAATGCGATGGCATAGAGCAACTGGGCGATGCCCAGGCTCAAGCCGACGTCCGTGGCCAGGAAGAAGCTGAAGGCCACCGCCGTCGGAACGATGAGGAACCGGGAGAGATGCTCGGCCAGGTAGGAGTCGGGCCACTGCTGCGTGAAGGCCGGGAACGTAAAATCGAGCGGGATATCAATGCTCTCGGGGTACCAGGCGTGCAGGCCGTTGACCACGTGGAGGATGACGACCGTGGCCAATCCATACCAGAAGAGCTTGTTGCGCGAGACGGACGCTGTTGCGCCCGGGCCCTGGGCCAGCAGCGAGGTGACGAAATCCGCGATCGGATACCGCAATCGTTCATGGTGCGACCACTGCCGGTGGACGATCAGTGCTAGTGCGATGATGGCGACCGCAAAGAGCCCGATCAGCGGCAACCAGGCCAGAAACGGCAGGCGCCACTGCGCCCACGGGATGTCCCACAGTGACAGATGCTGATTGGGGCCTGCACCGGTGAGCCAGTCGTCCACGGCGGCCCGATCCTTGTCGTCGCCTGAAACCAGCAAGGCCGGCGACACGTAATCCAGCACGTGGTCCTTCTGCCATCCGGGCGTGATGCGGTTGAGGTGCACCGGCATGATCGTGGCGGGAATGAACGAACGCAGCAGTCCGTCGGTGGGCACGCTACAGGCGATGCAGGCCAGGACGAGCGAGACGGCCAGCTCGTTGGGCCGCAGTGCCCAATGTCCGCGGATTCGGCTGAGAAGGGGGTTGCAGGCCAGGACGAACAACACCATTCCTCCCAACACGATGGGAGGAATAAAACTGCCCACCATCCTGGGCAGGTACAGGATGTAGTCGTTGTAATAGGTGACGCCGGCGATGAACGCGGCGGCCAGCAACCCCAAAATTACGGACCGAAATGTCATGCGCGAGCCCTACGGCATGAAGATGGCGTCATGACCCTGACTCCTGTGAGGCAGGAGCCGAAGCAGGGGCCTGCGGCTTGGATGGAAGCAGGTTGCCGTTTTCGACAACCATGTCCGGCGAGGCCCCGCCGACGAACTCGAACATTTGCGAAGCCTTGCGAAGGTCGTTGCCCAGCAGGGCAATGTCCCGGCACGCGCCGTCAAGCCTGGCGAAGATACCGGTATTGGGCATCGCCACGCAGCCGCGGATCAGGGCGCCTCGCACGTCCTTGATCCACAGTATCGCGTCGCTGCCGCTCCAGGCACCGCCTGAGAAGCCGTCTATCCGCAGGTCGTCGATGTCCTCAAGAATCATGGCAGATCGCGGCTCGGGTTTCTCGGTCTTCACGACCACGTTGTTGAGCGTCAGGCCCTTGACGTGACGGCTGAACAGGCCGTACGCCGGCAGGTAGGGGTGCGTCCACAGGATGTCGGGGTAGCCCTCGGGCTTTTCCTTGACGGGCATCGTGGAGGTGAAATTCGGATCGGCCGGACCGCCGCCCGTGAAGGTCAAGTTGATGTTGCTCAGCGAGATGTCCTCCAGCATGTGCCCCGGCAGGCCGGTGATCTCGCAGTGGGCGCGGGCGGCGGAGACCGCCGTGACGTTATTGATGCTGATGTTGCGGACCTGGCCGACATCCTTTTTGGGCTGTCCGCGATGGGGCCGCCCTATGTTGCCCAGGCGGATGAAGATCGGCGCCCGCGTGCCGCGGATGGCGATATTGGAGACGACCACGTTCTCCATCGTCCCACCGTCCACAATGGTCAGGCAGATGCCGCAGTTGCCCTCGGTGCTGCCGTGCCACTTCATCTCCACGCCCATCGGCACGACCACGCAGTTGGAGATGGCGATGTTCTTGAACCCGCCGTAGGACTCCGTGCCAAGCTTGAAGGCGTTGCAGTGTGAACTGGCGATGCAGTTGGTGATGACCACGTTCTCGCACAACTGGCCGTAGGTGCTCTTGAGGCAGAAGGCGTCGTCGCCGACCCAGATGCGGCTGTCACTGACGCGGACGTTGCGGCAACTGTCGATGTCCAGACCGTCGTTGTTGGAGTTGCAGAAGCTCTCGACCGTGATGCCGCGGATGACCAGACCGTCACACAGGCCATAGCACTGCACCCAGCTTCCGGCGTTGCGGAGGGTGATGCCCTCGATCAGGACGTTGCGGCACCTGGAGATGGCGATAATCAGAGGCCCCTGCTTGCGGGGAAAGGCGCCGCCCTGCCCGTCGATCGTCCCCCGGCCGACGATGGCGATGTCGTCCAAGTCATCGCCGCCGATGAGGCAGCCCTTGCCTGCGCTCTTGTAGGTCTCCAGCTTGTCGCTGCCCAGGAGCGTCGCGCCGGCCTCCAGGGACAGGGTGATCCGGCTCTTGAGCGTGATCGGCCCGGTCAGGTAGGTTCCGGGCGGAACGTACACCACCCCGCCGCCTTTCTCAGCCGTCACGTCAATGGCGGCCTGGATGGCCTCCGTATTCATCGTCTTGCCGTCTCCGACGGCGCCATGTTGAAGAACTGAGGTCATGATGGATTTCCACGGTTGGGTGCCAGTCATTGCGTTGTCGCCTTCCGCGGAAGCTGCCGAGGACGGCTGGGTCGTGGTGGCATGGGCGCAGGCCGCCGCGACAGTGAGGGCCAGGCCGATTACCGCAACATGCCCGCACCGCTGCTCTTGCCGAAGCTGGATATTCATACGACATTGCTCCTTTCGATCAGACGCAGACATTCTCTTTCGCACCGGTTAATAGGCCTTTGGCTCACAATACTGGTCTCGAAGACAGCCGAACTTCTGCCGGAATCGGAAAAGCTCAGTTCTTGGGGATCGGGAAGGACAAGAACCAAAGCGGCACTTTGCTCCTGTCCTTAGGGTCTCCGGTTTCAGGCTGGCCGGTGCCCAGGAGGTAGAAGTTCTCTTTGTCACTCTCGCCGCCGAATCGTTGCGGCCGGTCAGTATGGATCACGTACCCGGCGAAATTGTTGGCGTCCGCGTTTGCCAGGCGTCGCTCATTGCTCAGCGCCAGGCCGCTGGAAACATCCAGATCCCACAAATGAAGTTCGTTGTTGCGAATCCCCATGAGATGCCATCGCCCGGCCGAATCGACCAGGAACTTGGTCTTTCCGGATGGATAGTCCACCGGCTTGATATCGACATCCAGCCCCTTGCCGATAGTCGCAAGATAGCCGTGGCTGCCCTTGTCGAGATCTTCTTTGGTCTGCCCACCTTTCGTTGCGTAGGTCAGATACGTCTTGCCGTCATCGGCCTGGTAGGCATCAAACAGATAGGTGACACCCCACGGCTCGCCCGCGATCAGCTTGTGTTCCCACTGGCTCTTGGTCAGGTCCTCGCATCGGGCCACGCGGACGTATCGCCACACGCCAGCGCCGCCGTCACTTTTGCCATCGGCCGCGAAGGCATTGTAAGACTGCATCACCAGCAAGACCGATTTCCCTCGCAGGAAAATGGCCTCGTAGCCGTATCGATTCTCTATGGGCGGAATGCCCCCAATCTGCCTAGTGTACCAAGTATCGCTGGCGGCGTCATAGAAGGCCGTGGAAACCAGTTGCGGGCCGCCATGGGCCTCCGCCCACATGAACAGGATATTGCCCTCAGGGCTGATCGCTGCCCCAGGATGCGTGGAACGAACCACGTACTTCTGCTCCCAACGGGAAACGTCGGCATTGGGACCCGATCGGTACATCTCGCAGGTATCCTCTGATGCACGGCCGAGGATCCAAAACCGCCCCTTGGGGTCGACCATCAGGACGTAGGGTTGGAAGGCCAGTCGGCAGGCCTCGGACCAAGTGCCATCTTTGTCGCGGCGGTAGAGGACGCCGTTGTTCTTGTTGGGATTGTTGGGATCATTCGGGTCGACGACGGTGGCGATGGCATAAAGCGCCCCGCCGTATCGAACCAATTTTGACGTGTGCCAGCCGTGAATCGTCCCATCTTTCACGCCGTCACTGATCTTCTGGAGGGTGGTGGGGATCACGGGCAGGTCCGCCGGGGCACTTGCGGAAGTTGGGGCACTCTCGGCAGCCGTGCAGGCCGCAGTGAAGAAGGATATCGCTAAGAATCCACAAATATGAGCCGCGCGGCGTGCAAGAGAGCTGTGCATGTATCACTCCTGAGGTTGGTCACATAAGACAGCCGAACTTCATGGTCAACGATCCTTGACGACGTAGTATAGTGAAGAGTCCGCCTTCTGTTCGTCA
>JBAZTO010000027.1:0-51667 GCA_041661865.1 Phycisphaerae bacterium
CAACCACTTGCGGACAGTCTCGGCTCCGCCGATTCCATAGTGCTCGTTAGCCGCCAGGATCGTCCTGAAACGTCCAGTCTCCAAATCCTCGACCACCCGCTGCTTGAAAGCCATACTGTAACGAATACGTACCGTCGGTTGCATGCCACGCTCCTGAAAAAGGCCATCACTTCCACTGATCAAAGTGACAACCTATTCCCGGACCGGACACCGGACACCCTGGTCCCTTTTCCCTGGTCCCTATTCCCTGGTCGTCACTCTTATTTAGCCTTGTCCATCATATTATGCATCGTCCCGCCCATATCCTGCATCGTCCCGCCGGGGCCGTGCATTCCCTGCATCATCGGGCAGCCGCCGCACTTCTTGCCTTCCTTCATCATTTCCTTGCAGACGGGCATCATTTTCTTGTGCATTTCCATGCGCATCTCCCGCAGGGTCATCTTGTCGGCGGGCATGGACTCTATCACCTTGCGCTGATCGTCGGTGAGGACCGCCAACGCCTTGTCCCGGGCGTCCTTGGCAATGTCGGCCAGCTTGGCCTTCTGATCGTCGGTGAGCTTGAGATCCTTCTCCCAGCCCATGAGCATGGCCGGATCGCTCCGCTCCATCGGGGCATTGCACATGGCCTGGCAGAATGACATCATCTGCTCGGAGATCCCCGCCTTGGCCATCATTTCCTTGCACCACTCACTTTGGCCGGCCTTGCCCATCACCATGCGGCAACCCGGACAGCACTGCGACATATCGCCCGGTTGTGCCGTCGTCGCGTCCTTCGCCGTGTCCGCTCCTGTGGGCACCTGGGCGACAGCACAGAGAGAAAAGCCCGCAACGGCAATCGAAATCAGAATCAGTGAGTACTTCATGGCATGTCTCCTCTCGTAGATTGATCGACAGAGCCGTCCGACCCACTGCCGGACAGAGTTGGGGAATTATAGGCGCGCCACCCACTTGCCCCCGCCGCCGCGCGCGGATAAAACCACCCCTGCATGAACGCCACCAAACAGCAGATTCGCAGCCGCATGCAGCAGATGCTCGCGGGCCTGTCGGACGCCCAGATCGCCTCGGCCTCGGCTGGGGCCTGCCGGCACGTCGAGGGCCTGGAGGAATATCGCCGCTGCCGCGTGATGATGCTGTACCTGCCGATGCCCGGCGAGATCGACCCCCGCCCGCTGGTCTCGCAGGCCTGGGCGCAAGGCAAGGTCGTTCTGGTGCCCAAGGTCATCTGGCAAAGCCGCTCGATGCTGGCTGTTCGATGCGACAGCCTGACCGACGGCCTGGCCCCCGGCCGGTATGGAATTCTCGAACCGCTGGCGGGCCGGCCGTGGAAGATCGAGGAAATCGACTTCATCCTGACCCCCGCCCTGGCGTATGATCGCTCCGGCAGCCGGCTGGGACGAGGCGCGGGGTTGTACGACCGTTTTCTGTCGCAGCCGGGCCTGCGGGCCTCCGTGTGCGGATTCGCTTTTGACCAGCAGGTGCTCGCGGAAGTGCCCACCGCGCCGAATGATCGCCCGGTGAGTCTGCTCGTGACAGACCGGGAAGTGCTGAGATTTGATTGATCGTCTGCCGCTGGTTTTGTAGCGGGTGATGTTAGTGCGTGAAGGCTGATTCCATCGAGACACAGGAGAAGCGTGTGACGCAGAAAAGCAGAAATGTGATGTGGGGTATCATCGTTTGTGCGGTCGTGGCGGCGGGCGCCTATGTCTGGCTCGGCCGGCAGCGACCCGCCGACGGGCAGGCCAACCCGCCACCCGCAGCCGCTTCTCCGACGCCCCAGCCGGCAGCGCCCTCGCCGGCGCATAACGTGCCTCCGGTCCCGGCGCTGGTCGCCGCGGCAGCGCCCGCCCCGGCAGTAGTGCCGCCGACTCCGGCTCCCGCGCCCGCGGCTGAGCCCGACGCCAGGCCTTCCTTTGCGCCCGCCAGTGCGCCGGCGGCCGCCGCCGCCCAGCCGACCTTGGACGCCAACGCCGCAGCCGCCGCCTTCCGGCACGGCATGGAACTGGCCGGCGCCGACAAACTTCTCGACGCGCGGAACGAACTGTCGCAGGCGTATTTCTCCGGCACGCTGAGCCCCGAGCAGGCCGACCAGGCCCGCGCCAAGCTGACCGAACTGGTGGAGGCGACCCTTTTCTCGCCGCGCGTCTTCGAGGGCGACCCATACACTTTCCAGTATACGTTCCAGAGCGGCGACCTGATGGACAAGGTCGAGCGAAAGCTCACCCTGCACGTGCCCAGCCAGTTGATCCTGAAGATCAATGGCATCGCCCGGGCCTCCTCCATCCGTGCCGGACAGACCGTCAAGATGATCCAGGGCCCGTTCCACGCCGTGGTCTCCAAGAGCAACTTCACGATGGACCTCTACCTTGAGCGGCCCGATCTTGGGAAACTCTTCGTCAAGCGGCTGATCGTCGGGCTGGGCAAGGACGGCGGCACGCCAGCCGGCAATTGGAAGTTAAGGCTGGGAAGCAAGTTGCGTAACGCGCCTTGGTATCCGCCCGCGACGGCGGACGTGCGTGTCTCGCTTCGGCCGGGGGATGCGGACTACCCCCTGGGCAAGGACGGCCTGTGGATCGGCCTGGTAGGAACAGACGCAACAACAAGCACAGCCGATGGTTACGGCATTCATGGCACCAACGATCCCGCCAGCATCGGCAAGGCCGCCTCGCTGGGCTGCATCCGCCTGGCCGACGCGGACATCGAGTTCGTCTTCAACACCCTCTACGAGGAATGGTCCACTGTTCAGGTCTTGCCATAGGCAAAGGCCTTATTGCGCCAAAAGACTACCGTAGCATTACCTTGATTTTTTGCGAAGACAGGTGGGGTCCGCGATGAGTTCAACCTCTGGCAAGCCTGACAAACCCGGCAAGCCCGGCAAGTCAACTTTTAGCAAATTAGCGAGCCCGCCAGATGGTTATCGGACCATATACCAGGGCATCCCGCTACCCCCCTTCTACGCCGCCGAGATGATCCGCCCCTACATCGGCAAGACGCTGTGGGTCGCCGACAGCGGTGGCCGAACGCGCTGCGGCGAGGTCGCCACGGTGCCCAACGTCAGGGAAGACCAAGCCGAAAATCTCTCGCCCGTGGAGTTCGTCGACGAGCGGCCGCTGTTCCTGTGCGGCATCGTCCACATCGCCGTCTACGATCCGCACGGCGCCCGCGGGCGAGGATGAGCCGGCGGCGGCCAGAGGTTTTGCTTGACCGGCCCGCGGCAATTCTGGAGAATGTCCCCTTTTAATGGAATTCCCTTCACGGGCCGATAACCTCGAGAGGCAACGCTCGGGAATTCCCGTGTGCACCGGCCCGGCGGCGGGCAGGTGATTGAACCGTTGTCTACACGTTTAGGTATGCCGCGTCCAAAGCTCGCGGCCGTCTGGAAAGAAAATGAACGCCAAGAACCTTCCCCTGAAGTTCGCTGCTCTTGCGATCCTGGTCGCCCTGTGCCTGGGATCCCTGTTCACCAACGGCCTGCGCGAAGGCATCGACCTTCGTGGCGGGCACAGCCTGATCTTCGCCATCCGCACCAACCAGTCGGAGATCAAGCGGCTGGAGGCGACGCAGGCCGACCTGAAGGCCAAGCTCGCCGCAGCCGTCTCGCCGGATGAAAAGAAGGCGGCCCAGGACGCCCTCGTGCGGACGGAGTCTGAACTCATGCGGTATCAGACCGCCGGCGACGACACCAGCTCCAGCCTGGCCGACCAGATGATCGCGGTCCTCAAGCGGCGCGTGGACCCCCACGGGCTGATGAACCTGGAGTGGCGCCCGGTGGGCAGCGACCGCATCGAGGTCCGCATGCCCGCGGCCGGGCCGGAAGTCCAGAAGGCCAAGAACGCCTACCTGGCTGCCATGGACGACCTGGAGCAGCACAACGTCCACCGCGGCGACATCCGCAAGCTCTTTGGGCTCGCCGCGGCGGAGCGCCAGGCCCAGATCGACTCACTGGCCGGCAACGACGCCAACCTCAAGAAGCTTCTGGCTGAGCTGGTCGCCGCCAACGACACACTGCAGCAGGCCCAGAAGACCCCGGCTGCGGCCAAGAACGACGCCGCCCGCGCCAAGGCCCAGGAAGATCTGGACAACGCCATCGTCGCCTACGAGAGCAAGCTCGACCAGGTCGAGCAGACCAACGTCAATCCCCAGCAGTTGCAGGCGATCCTGACCAATTACGTCTCTTCGAGCGAGGAAGAGGCCATCGGCTCCAAGGCCGAGGTCCGCGCGATGAAGGAGCGGTACGAAAGGGAACTCAACTCCCTGCTGGAGAAGCACCCCGCGCGTCGCGGCGACATCGAGAAGGTCGTTGCCGCTTACCAGGACTGGGCCGGCGGCCGGCATCGCCTGGAAGACCCCTCTGACCTCAAGCGTCTGATCGCCAAGGCCGGCGTGCTGGAGTTCCGCATCGCCCCGTTCGGGCCCGAGAGCGGCGACAAGTTCTCCATCCCGGCCGCCGAACGCGACCGCTACGTCGAGCAACTGAGCAAGGAAGGCCCCGAGGCCGGGCGGCGGCGCAACGAGCGTCTGCTGTGGTTCCCCATCCGCGAGTCGCGGGACAAGTACGCCAGGCTCGTCGTGGGCGACTACGCCGGCAAGAGCTATGTGCTGCTGTACAACGAGGCGGGCAACGAGATGCTCCACGAGGCCCGCAGCGGCACCGGCGCATGGACGCTGACCGACGCACGGGTCACGCAGGACCAGAGCGGCCGGCCGGCGGTGGGATTCTCCTTTGACGCCATCGGCGCCCGCCGCTTCGGCGAGCTGACCAGCAACCACATCGGTCACATCTTGGCGGCCCTGCTGGACGACGAGGTCTACTCGGCCCCCGTGATCAACTCCACCATCACCGACAACGGCATCATCGAGGGCCGCTTCACCCGCGACGAGGTGTCCGACCTGGTGAGCACCTTGCAGGCCGGCTCGCTGCCGGCGCGGCTGAACCCCGAGCCGGTGGCCGAGAGTTCCTTCGGCCCGGGCATCGGCAGCGAAAACCTCAAGATGTCGCTGGAAGCGGGCCTGTGGTCTTCCATCATCATCGTGGCCTTGATGCTGGTGATCTACCTGCTCTGCGGCATGATCGCCAACGTAGCCCTGGCCCTTAACATCCTGCTGATTCTGGGCTCCATGAGCCTGCTCAGCGCCGTCTTCACGCTTCCAGGCATCGCCGGCGTAATCCTGTCCGTCGGCATGGCCGTGGACGCCAACGTGCTGATTTTCGAGCGTCTACGCGAGGAGCAGGCCAAGGGACAATCCATTCGCATGGCCCTGAAGAACGCCTACGAGCGGGCCTTCTCGGCTATTTTCGACTCCAACGTCACCACCCTGCTGACTTGTATCATCCTGGGCTGGGTGGGCACCGAGGAAGTCCGCGGCTTCGCCATCACCCTGGGCCTGGGCGTGGTGTTCAATATCTTCACCGCCGTGACGGTGACCCGTTGGATCTTCCAGGCCTTGCTCGATGGCCACATTATCAGCAAGCCGCAGAAGATGGTCCGCCTTATCGGCGTGCCCCGCGTGAACTGGATGGGCCTGCGGTACTATTTCTGGGCCTTCTCCATCGCCACGGCCGTCATGGGCATCGCCTCGCTGGCCTGGCAGGGCAGCGACATCTGGGGCATCGAGTTCTCCGCCGGCACCAAGGCGGTCATCCAGCTCAAGAGCGACGCGATGATCAACGGGCAACTGCCCAACGACGCGCTGATCCGCGAACTGTTCCGCAAGCAGGCTGAGAAGGACCAGGCCAAGAAGCTGCTCGACACGGCCATCGTCGAGACCGTGCTGGACCGCAACCTGGCCGAGAACTTCCTCAAGGCCTATGACGTCAACCCCAAGGACAACAAGGTCACGCAGGCCGAGTTCACCTCCGTCGGCGGCAGCAAGGAGTTCTTCGCCGAGCTGGAAAAACTCGCCAAGGCCAAGGGCGAGTTGACGCGCGAGCAGTTGCAGAAGGTCCTGCCGCCCACCTCTTTCCAGATTTCGACCACCGAGACTTCCGTGAAGCTGATCCGCACGGTCGTCGGCAAGGCCTTCGGCAACGCCCTCGAACAACGGACCAGGCACACCTTTGTGCCCGTCATCGGCGGCAAGGTGCCTCAACTGGGCATCGCGGTCGGCGGCGACGGCAAGACGGCGATCAACTCCAAGCTGTGGAACAGCGCCAACCCGGTCTATCGCGACGAGCTGGCTGATTTTGAGGGCGGCGTGCTGATGGTGGTCGACAAGATCACCCCGCCCATCACCCGCAACGACCTGCTCCAGCGCATCCGCGAGATGCGTCTCCAGCCGGATTCGGCGGGCCTGCAATTCAACCGCACCGAGGTCATCGGCCTGGCGCCCGAAGGCAAGGGCTTCTCTTCCTTCGCCGTCCTTGTCGCCCCGGCCGAGCCGGCCTCCGTTGAGAATCCCACCGCCTGGGCCACCTTCGCCGGCGGGGAACTGAACCTGCTCAGCTTAGCCATGGCCCGCGAAGAAGCGATGGTGGCCACCAACTTCGACCCGGCCATCGCCGGCGAGACCGCCCAGTTGGCCATCGTGGCGCTGATCCTGGCCTGGCTTTCCATCGTGCTGTACCTGTGGGTGCGGTTCGGCTCGCTCCGCTGGGGCCTGGCCGCGGTGGTCTGCATCATCCACGACCTGACGATCGTCGTAGGCCTGGTGGCCGCGTCGGGCTGGATCAGCCAGCACGCCTTCGGAAGGGCGCTGGGCATCGAGTCCTTCAAGATCGACCTGACGATGGTGGCCGCGATCCTGACGCTCATCGGCTACTCGGTCAATGACACCATCGTGGTCTTCGACCGTATCCGCGAAAACCGCGGCAAGCTGACGGCCATCAACGCCACGGTGATCAACAGTTCGATCAACCAGACCCTCAGCCGAACCCTGCTGACCGGCTCGACCGTGGTCCTGGTGGTGCTGATTATGTACATCTGGGGCGGACCCGGCATCAAGGGCTTCAACTTCGCCCTGCTGGTGGGCATCCTGTTCGGCACTTACTCATCCATCGCGGTGGCCGCCCCGCTGCTGATGGGCTTCAAGGCCGCCCTGCCCGACCGGTTTGAGCAGCAGGCCGCCGGACAGTAACGCAGTTTCCGATTGACGATTTAGCAGGCCAGCCCCTCACCGGGTTGGCCTGCTTTATTTCGGTTCTTGTCCCGTTTCCGGAGAATCGCAAACCCAATGACAAATGACGAAACCCGAATGACGAATCAATTCCGAAACTCGAATACGGCGGCAGGCCGTCTTGGCCGAGGAACGGGGCACAACACGGGCGGCGCCGGGCTCCGCAACGTCCTATCGTCGGCGGGCGAAGTGGTGTTTTTCGTCATTTGAGTATTCGTCATTGTTTCGACATTCGAGCTTCGGAATTCGTCATTCGACGGCGGCTCCACGGAAATGGGCCATGAACCCTTTCTTTCCCGCCGGCCCTCCACCCGCCACACCCCTGGCCCATTCGCGGATTTTCACGATTTCCTATTCCATTTTCCCTCTTGTGTCTTGAAAGGCTGGAACGCTATCATCAGCGTCAGCTTTTTGTATGGTGCAAATGGTTGTACGAAAAAAAGTCCAGGATGAGACTGGCTGGAAGAGGATGATGCAGCTCCTGAGGGCATGGATGGCCGCCGGACTGCTGCTTTGTGGTTGCTCGCCGCCGCGAGCGCCTGCGCCCCCACCTGCTCCCACTCCCCCGCGGCCCGACACGCTGCCGATCCAGCAATCCAGGGTTTACAGCGAGGCCGTCACGGGGCTGTTCGTTTCGCTGGCGGACTTCGAGGACTCCCCCGCGGGCCTGCGCGGCCACCAGCAGGTGAAGTATTTCTCCTTCGACCCGCCGCCCGACGCCGCCGCCCGCTACCGCCGCCCGACCTCCGTGCCCGCCACCGATTCGGCGCCATCGAGCGAGCCGGCTGCCGCGCCCGATCAACTCGCCTTCGTCGTCAACGTCACGCGCACCGGCGCCGGGGCGATGGACGTGACGCTCTCGCCGCGCCGGGACCTGGTCTTCGCCATCCCCGAAGTCCACGACTTCAGCCGCTACAGCCTGCTGTCGCTGGCCCTTTACAGCCCGAGCCTGCGCGACGACCTCCAGGTGACGCTGGTCAGCGAGGAGGCCAACTGGGTCTCGCCGCGCACGCTCCTGCGCCCCGGCTGGAACACGGTGCAGATGGACATCCAGCGGCTGTCCGCCTTGCCGGGCTTTGACACCAGGAAGGTGCGGCAACTGCGGCTGGCGTTCCCCAGCGCCGGCGCGCCGGTGAAGTTCACCCTCGACGACATCCTGCTCATCCAGAACACCCGGCCGATCGGCGGCGCCCCCGCGGGCATGACGGTCACCAAGAGCGGCCTGGACTACAGCATTCAACTGCCCGGCGACGGCCCGAAGCTGACACTGGCCCAAAGCGACGACGGGCTGTGGCGACTGGGCGACAACGGCGCCATCCTGCAACTGCTGGGAGCGGGTCAGAAGGCCCGGGGCGACGGCGAGGAACTTGAACTGATGGGCCGGCGGAGAGTGGGGCAGGTCGAACTGCTCGAGTGCAACAGCCTCCGCGTCCGGCTGGCCAACACGTGGTACTTCCCCTCCCGCAGCGGGGAGTGGGTTTCGTCGGCGGTGCGGCAGGTCCGCTGGGAATACACCTTCTACGGCGACGGCCGATGGGTGACCGGCCTGGAGATCAACAACTCCGGCGGCGCCGACATCGCCTCGCTGCGAATCCTGCTGCCGACGGAGGCGGGATGGTCCGACGGAAGGGTCGGGAAGGAATTGCGGGCCCAGAACCTCATCAGCCCGGTGTACAAGGCGGCGTTCCTCATTCCGCTGCCGGCCGACGCCGAGGAATCCATCGCCACCTATTGCCACCCCCTGGCCGTCAGGCCGCTGACCGACAGCGCCTCGCCGGCCAAGCCTGGCGCACCGTCCATCTTTGACGCCGCGCAGGGCTGCTATTGCCTCAAGAGTTCCAACGGGCATTGCCGCTTTGTCGTCCCCCCGAGTCATCCGGCTGCGCCCCACCCGGTCTTCCGCATCGCCGGGCCGTGGCGCAAGGGCGTGACCGTCAATTGTGCAGGCCAGGCCGTCCGGCAGGTGGTCGGCCTGGAAGACGGCTCGATCCTCCTGGCGATTCCCGCGCTGCCCTCAGCCCCGGTGGCGGTGGAGGTCACCGACCGCTTCGCGATGCCCGATCCGGCGGAGAAGGAGGCCAACCCATGAGCGTTGAGCGACGGCCTTTTTCTTGCTTCGGCGCGACCCTTTTGCCGGGCACGGGCGTAGAAGCGGGTAAGCTTTTGCCCGGACCGAGGATCCCTACGCTAGTAGTCCTTCACAATAGGAGTTGTGAGTTCGTGCCACCCCCAAGCGTCGGGTGCTTGGGGGTGTCCGCACGGCCAAGCAAACAACGCTTGACCGTGGCACCAGCAAAATCAGTTGTGAAGGACTACCAGCCACCGGCAACAGACCAGGCAGGATTACCCCGTAGCAAGGTCCAGAACCAGCATGTGTTAGATAAAGATGGCGGAATGAATGGCCGATAACTATTACAGGTCGACCGCATGCGCGGCCCGCATGTTTTCAGGCAGCAATCGCGCCGGTGTTCGCGGGAGCGCGAAGAATGCCCGGACGTCAGGCGCTGTCTGGGTGACACTTACCAAGGAAAGGTCAGTGACGTGAACGGACTCTCACGCCCGACAACGACCCGGCACGGGTCAGAAGGCAAGGGACACAAGGATGTGTCGATTGCCCGCCTGCGTCTCATGCCCATCACCGCTTGCCTCGTGGGCCTGTCGGTACTGGCCGGCTGCGAGCAGATTGCCGACTTCACCAAGACCGACCCGCATCGGCTTTTCTCGCCGGATCAGGTGATCGCCCCGCCGTCGCGGCAACCCATCAGCCCCATTCTCAACAGCGTCAGCCTGGTCGACCAGACACAGGAACTGCCGCCCAACGCGACCTTCCCCACCGATGCCGACTTGGAATACACCGAGAAGGACTACATCATCGGACCGACCGACACCGTCGACATCTTCATCATGGACCTTTTCCAGGAAGGCCAGGAGGCCCCGCTCCGCCGCGAAGTCAGCGACACCGGTTTTATCGACCTGCCTCTGCTGCCCGATAACAAGATCAAGGCCGAGGGACTGACCAAGGACGAACTGACCGAGGCGATCAAGCAGGCCTACAGCCCGGGCATTCTGCGGAACCCGACCGTCTCGGTGACTATTTCGGGACGCAAGCAGAACACCTTCTCCATTCTGGGCGCCATCGCCCGGGCTGGCACTTACCAGGTCGTCCGCCGCGACATGCGCCTGATGGAGGCGCTGGCCATGGCCGGCGGCCCGATGGAGAGGAATGCTCCGTACGTTTACGTGATCCGGCCCGCCCCGGCGGTTCGCAGGCCCGAAAAAGGCGCCGTCACCGGCCAGGGGACAGGCGAGTCGGCACTGCCGGCCTTGCCGGAACTATTGCCCGAAGAGCCCCAGGCCCCCGATACTCCCAAGGCCAAGACTCCGGCGCCCAGCGCGCCGGCCCAGCCGGGCGCCAGTCGCACTCCAGCCAAGGCAACGGCCCCCGCCAAGGGTGACATCGAGTCCGCCCTGCGCGAACTGGGGCGGGCGATGCCTCCCGGCACCGGCGCCACCCAGCCCCAACCGGTCCCCTCCCCGACCGTGCTGCCCAACCTGTCCGAGACCACCAACACCGGAGGCCTGGCATCGGCCGACGGTGGCGAGGCAACGGGACGGAGCAAGTGGGTCTTCCGGGATGGCCGATGGATAACGGTGGCTGAACCGGCGCCGACACCGGCGACGGCATCGGCCCCCGCCGCCACGCCCACGAGCCAGACGCAGACCGCGGCCAAGCCCTCTCCCGCCAGCCAGGCCCAGCCGACCCTCAAGATCGAACTGCCGCCGGTCGAGGCCGCCAAACGTCTTGAAAAGCCCGCCGCACCGGCGGTGGCTGCGACCAAGCCCATCGCGCCGCCGGTGGCCATGACCAAGCCCATCGAAAAGCCTGTCGCCCGAGAGACCAAGGCCGAGGAACCCGCGGTGGCCCAGGGCCCGGCGCCCGAGCCGCTGCTGCCTCGCGAAAAGGCTGCCTCCAGACCTTCCCGTGCCACCAGCGAGCCTAACTCCGAAGATCCCTTCGGCTGGAAGCATGCCGGCAAGAGCGACCTGGCGCGGGTCATCGTCGTCAACCTGCCCAGTCTGCTCAACGGAAATGCTAGTCAGAACATCGTCGTGCATGACAATGACATCATCAACATTCCCTCCCTGCCGGTGGGAGAGTTCTACGTCTGCGGCGAGGTCAATCGCCCCGGCGTCTACTTGCTGCCCAGCAGCGGAATGACGGTCAAGATGGCTCTGACGGCGGCGGGCAACCTCAGCCCCCTGGCCTGGCCGGAAAACTCCGTCCTTTACCGGCGAATCGGCAACAGCCAGGAGCAAGTCGTACCGCTCAACATCGAGGCCATCTTCCAGGGGCGCGAACCAGACGTGTTCCTCAAGCCCAACGATGTCATCGGCGTGGGAACCGACTTCCGTTCGCCCTTCTACGCCGTCTTCCGCAACGCCTTCCGCATGACGTACGGTTTCGGATTCATCTATGACCGTAATTTCTCCGACCCGTTGCTCGTAACGCCCACGAGCAATCGCTTTACCCGACTGTAGAGCACGCGAATTCCATGACAGAACCCAGCCCACAGAGCCGTGCCGGAAGGTTGACCCAACTAGTCGTCACCAGCGAGCCGGTCCGGGCAGCGGGGCTGTCCAGGCCCGCAATGGCCAAGATCGTGGTCCTGGCGGTTCTGCTGGCGATGATGAACTACTGGCAGTTTCCCTCCCTGGTAGCCAGTTGGATGACCGACCCCAACTGGTCGCACGGGTTCATCATCCCCCTCTTCAGCCTGTACCTGATCTACGCGCGGCGGCACGAAATCCTCGCCGCCCCCCGCCGCGTCTGCCTGGCCGGGCTGCCCATCATGATCGCGGGCATCCTGGGCACGTTGCTGGGCTTTTATCCCATCCGAACCCCCTGGTTCAGCCAACTGAGCATGGTCGTGGTGATCTTCGGGCTGGTACTCTACCTGGCCGGGCCGGCGGTGATGAGAATCGCCTGGCTGCCCATCGTCTACCTGGCGCTGGCCATGCCCATCCCCGACATGCTCTACTCGCGCATCGCCTTGCCCCTCCAGAATTTTTCCGCCAAGAGCGCCGCGATCTTTCTACAGTTGTGTGGCGTACAAATCTCATCCTCGGCCAGCGGGCTGGACGTGACGGGTTTCAGCGGGCACGTCTATAACCTGACGGTGGCTGAGGCATGCAGCGGCGTCCGGTCGCTGATTGCGTATGTAGCCCTCGGCGTGGCTTGGGCTTATCTGGAATACAGGCCGATTTGGCAGCGCGTGGTGCTGGTGAGCGCCACGATCCCGATCGCGATATTCCTCAACGTGGTGCGTGTGACGATCACCTGTTTCATGAACGTCATCGACCGGCCGGAGATGGGCGAAGATTTTATGCACAGCATCATGGGAATGGCCATGCTGGTTCCAGCCTTCCTGCTGCTGTGGCTGTTGAACAAACTATTGCAGAGCATGTTTGTCGAGGTGGAAGACTCGCCTCAGGCAGACGCCGCGGGAGACTCCAAAGCGTGACGATTGCAGAACAGACGCCGGTCAGGCCCCCATCCCGTTCTGCTTCGGCGGGCTGGACGCATTTCGGCATCGCCGCGGGAGTCCTCCTGGTTACGACCATCGGCTGGGGCTGGGGCGTGACCCAGCTTCAGTGGGCCCTGCGGAAAGAGCCGGTCCCCTGGCCGGCGGGCGTGACGGTCTCAGCCGACTGCCGGCTGACTTCCTTCCCCGCGCGGATCGGCCCCTTCGTCCTGGCCGAGGATGGCGAGCTGGAACGCCAGCGCGACGGCCAGCCCGATGGCGACGTAATCATGCGCGAGGACGTGCTCGAATCGCTCCACATCAACACGTCGGTGGACAAGTCCCGCCTGGCGGAGCGACAGAGCAACTGGTACGCCTCCCGCATCTATCGCGACACCCGCGTCGATTCGGGGCCCTTCCGCTACTGGCGGCTGGACCTTTACTACTACACCGGCCTGCTGGACACGGTTCCTCACGTGCCCGAGCGGTGCGCGCAAGCGGGCGGGGCCCAGTTGGCCGGCAACAGCGGCGTGACCTTCGCCCTGACCGGCACGCCCGAGCCCTGGGACAAGGCCGCCCCTTTCCGCAAGACCTGCTATGAAATAACCACCGGAAACAACGTCCTGGCCTCCACGCGGCGGTACGTGCAGTATTACACCTTCAGTCTCAATGGGGCGCCCCAGGCCTCGTGGGAGATGGTCCGGGCAACGCTGACCCTCCCGACGCAGCGATATTGCTTCTTTGCGAAGATCCAGTTCGGCCCGGCCGGCGAGGTCCCGGACTTCGACGAGACCGACGCCCCCGCCCAGGAATTCATTCGCCTGTTCATGCCGGCCGCACTGGCGACGCTTCCGATGCCACAGGATATCGCGACGCTGGCCGCGGCGGCCAAGTCCAAACCCTAGTTCTCGATAAAGGCAACGCACACATGGCCAAGAAAAAGAAGCTGAACAAGTCCGTCGTCATCGGGTTGTTGGTCGCCGGCGCGCTGAGCGTGTTGCTGGCCGGAGCCCTGGTCTACAAGTTCCGCCGCAGCATCTTCCCCAAAGACCCGGTCATCTGCCTCCAGAAGGGAAAGGCGGCCCTGGAGAAGGGCGACTGGGTCAACGCCGAGGTGCTGGTCGGTGAGTCGGTCAACTACGCGCCCGACGACGCGCGGAAAGCCCCCTATCTCTACGAGTATTCGAAGGTTCTCGTCAAGTGCCTGGAGAACCAGCCGGATCTCAACACGGCCCAGAAGGACAACCTGCGAAAGAACTACCGCGTGGCCTTGCAGCAGGCCGTCGTGCGAGATCCGAACTTCGTGGACGCACAGAAGGCCCTGGCCGACCTGGTTGCGCCCTTCCCCGATAATTACATCCGGGAGGCCACGGCCCTGCTCAAGCTGACGCCCAATGACCACGAGACCTATTTCCGCCGCGGCATAGCCTGGGCGCGCAAGTCCGCCGTGGTCTCGGGCGAGAACACCGAGAAGGCCCTTCAGGACTTCCGCAAGGCCATCGAACTCAAGCCCGACATGGCCGACTATCGCCTGACCTACGCCATGTTCCTCCGCCAGAGCGACCGCAACGACGCGGCCCAGAAGGCCTACGAGGAGGGCATCGCCCTGTTGCCCAACGACCCGGCTCTGCGATTGGGCTACGCCGATCTGCTCAACAGCCGCAAGAAACCCGAGGAGGCGCTCAAACAGATTCAGGAGGCGGTAACCCGCGCGCCCAAGAACCCATCCGGTTACATCGCTCTGGCGAGCTATTACTACACGAAAAAAGATTACGAGGCCGCCGCCAAGGCCCTGGACCAGGCCCAGGCGATCGACGACAGCGAGCCGATGATCTACTCCTTGCGGGCCACCGTGTTCCAGGTCCAGAAGCAGCCGGACAAGGCCATCGAGGCCCTGCGGAACGGTTTGAAGGTGGTGACGGCCAAGATAGAAACGAAGTCCACCACGGCCCCTGCCGACAACCAGCAGGCGCGCCTGCAGATGAGCCAGAAGAGTCTGCGGCTGAGCCTGGCCAACACGCTGCTGGACAGCATCGCCCGCAATCCTGACAAGAAGGCGTCGCTCCTGGCCGAGGCCAAGGATCTGCTCAAGACCATGGACGTGGACAATGTGCCGGCCCCCGGCCCGTTACAGTTGGCTGGACGGATCGCTTTCATCGAGGGCGACTATGAAAAATCCCTGAAGTACCTTGAACCGGTCTTCAACAACACGGGCGACAGCGCGACGGCCCAGTGGCTGGCGACCATTTACATCACCCAGGGCCTGCCGGGCAAGGCCAACGCCGTGGTTGACCGCCTTCGGAAAAACCCCGCCTACACCGGCGATCCCAGGATCCTGCTGATCAAGGCCCAGATGGAACTCTATGACCGCAACCTCGATGAGGCCCAACGCTATATCGAACAGGCGCTGAAGGCCGACCCCAACAATGAAAATGCCCAGAATCTCCAGCGGACCGTGCAGGTCATGCGGGGCAAAGGCACGGTCGAGGAAGCCTTCGGACCTGACGGCAAGCTCTCGCCCCAGGCGCTAGGGTTCCTGATGGACCGCGCCCGCGCCTTGTGGAACCAGGAAGACAAAGCCGAGGCCATCAAATTGCTCGAAGGCGTGCTGGCCAAGGCAGGCGATGTCAAGGAGATCCAACTTCTGTTGTCGTCCTTCTATGAGGACATCGGCGAGATCGATCGGGCCAAGGCGCTGGTGCAGAAGGTTCGCGCCGCCAACCCCAACCTGGCCGCCGCGGCGGACTTGCGGCTCAAATACATGGATGAGAAGGATCCGGCCAAGCGTATCCAGATTGAACTGGCCATGGCCGACCTGACCACCGACCCGCTCAGGAAGGCGTTGAACAAGGCCGAGGTCTGCCGAAAGGCCAATGACGAAGCGGGCTGGCTGAAGTATCTCCAGGAGGCAGAGAAGGTTAACCCCGAAAGCCCCGAAGTTCTGGAGAACTTGCTGAACTACTCAATCCTTAAGAAGGACTGGAAGACGGCCGAAGATTATGTACAGAGGGCCGCCAAGGTCAACGCCGATTCCGTCGGCGGGAAGGTGTTCGCCGCCAAGCTGGCCGTTATCCGTGAGCAGTATCCGCAGGCCATCGCAGCCTTGGCGGAGGTTGTCAAGAACAGGCCGGAATTGAAGTACCCGGCCGTAATGCTGGGCGAGTGCTACATGAAAACCAAAGACTACGCCAAAGCCCAGGACGTCTACGAGACCCTGGCCAAGAACGATCCGGCCTATCTGCCGGCATTGCTGGGTATGGCGGTAGTCACGGCCGAGCAAGGCAAGGCCAATGAGCATGCCGAATGGGTCGGGCGAGCCTATCGCCGCAATCCGAACAATCCCTACATTCAGAGGGAGTACTTGCAGCTTCAGGAGCAGAACGCTCGCCCGGATGAGGTCATCGTTCAAAGACAGAAGATGTTCCAGAGCGACCCCAACAACTTCCAGAATTGCGCGGTCCTGGCCGCCCTGTATGAGCAGACCAACCAGCCGGACAAGGCCGAGAAGCTCTATCGCCACTTGATGCAGGCCAGCCCGCAGAAGCTGGTGGCCGCGGCATTGATGGCTAATTTCTATGCACGCATCGGACGTGTCAGCGACGGCGAGCGGCTGCTGACACCCTTCCTCGCCTCCTGGCCCGACAAGTGCGAGGCCTATCTCCAGTACGGCAACTTCCTGGCCAACACCAGTCCTGGACAGGCCCGCACGGCCATTCAGAAGGCCCTGGACCTGGATCCCAACAGCCGCCGCGCCCTGCTGATGATGGTCCAGTTGGAGCAGAAGGATGCCAACTGGCCCGCCGCGGCCGAAGCGATCAAGAAATATGTGGAGCACTATCCCGAGGACAAGGTGGCCAGGAGGGACTACGTCATCTTCTGCGGCGAAGCGAAGATGTTCCCTCAAGCCCAGCAGGAAATTGAGAGCCTGCTGAAGAGCGATCCGACCAGCGCCGACTTGCTGGGCATCAAGGCCAACCTGGCCATCCAGCAGGGCGAACCCGCCAAGGCGATTGAGATCCTCGACAAGGCCCTCCAGTTCAATAACAACGACCCCAGACTGCTGTTCGCGCAGGCGAAGATCTACAGCAATCAGGGCGACCTGGTCAAGGCCAAGGCGACGCTCCAAAAGGCGCGGGCCGGCTCGAAGAATCCCGCCATTGCCGTGGAACTGGCCAGGCTCCAGATGCAGATGGGCGACAGCGACAGCGCCCAGGCTGTTCTGAGCGACGTGCTGGATAAGGCCGATCCGAACGAATCGGCCGGCGCGACGATCATGCTCGCACGGATCTACCTCAACCAGAAACGATGGCCGAAGCTCACCGAAATTCTGGCCCAGGCTAAGAAGAATTACCCCAACGACCCGTCGTTCCTCATGCTAGAGGCCGAAATGTATCGCGCCTCGGGCGACAAGGCCAAGACCGTCTCGGCCACGGAGCAGACCCTCAAGGCCGCCCCGCGGTCGCGCGAAGCCCTCGGGGCCTACCTGCTGGCCTTGCTGGAGGTCGGCGAGTACGGCAAGATCGTTTCGGCGACCACGGAATACGCCGGCGAGAAGGCCCCGCCGGAAATCCAGGCGATATGTGCCGAGGCCCTGGCCAAGCAGGGGAAGGCCAGCCAGGCCGACGAGCAATTCGCCGCGGCGATGAAGGCAAGTCCCTTGTCGGGAATCCCCGCCATCGTCGCGCATCTCAAGACGGGCCTGGGCCTGGAAACCGCCTCGGCCAAGGTGTCGGAATGGGTCAAGGCCAACCCGCGGGAACCCCGCTTCCTGATCGCTTCAGGCATCCTTGCGAACGAGGCGCAGAATTTCACCGCGGCCGCCGAGGCCTACAGCAAGGCCGCCGCGCTGGCCAACACTCCGGCCGAGAAGGCGCAGATCAACCGGGATCTGGGCGTCAACTATTATGCGATGAAGCAGTTCGGCCCGGCCGAGCAGGCGTTCCTCGAAGCCCTCAAGACCAACCCCAATGACGCGATGACCTTGAACAACCTGGCATACCTGTATGTGAACGACGCCAACAAGGTCTCGGCCGCCTTGCCTTACGCCGCCAAGGCCGCCCAATTGGAGTCGTCCAATCCTGACGTGCTGGACACCTATGGCTGGGTGCTGGCCAAGTCGGGCAAGAACACCGAGGCTGAATCCTCACTGCTGCGGGCGGTGGAGTTCAGCGCTTCCCCGGCCGCCGCGGCACTGAGCCGCTACCACCTGGGATGGGTCTATGAGCAGACCCGCAGGCCCGCCGACGCGATTCGTCAGTACAAGCTGGCTGAAGATGCCCTGAAGGACAAACCCGAAGACCCCCTGGCCAAAGACGTAGCGGCAGCCCAGGCCCGAATTCAACAAAAGCAGACCCCGTAGGCACGCACGGACGTAGAGAAGTATGGCAGGAGACGTTATGACCACTATCGTTACGCGAGAGCGATTGCCGCATACGCTGGCGGGGGCAACCCCGGCGATGATGCGGCCAGCGGCAATCTCGCCGCCGCCGGCGGGCATGACCCCCGGCGACATCATGCGCATTCTGCGCAAACGGATGTGGATCATCATCCTCTCCACCCTCATCATGTCGGCCCTCGCCGCGGTCGGCACGTTCCTATGGCTGCGATTCAGCCCCTCCTACACCGCCCAGGCCTACTTGCAGGTGGATGCGCCCAAGAGCGACGCCCTGACCAGCACCACCTTCATGTATCCCAAGGAGATCATGGATCGCATCAAGATGACCCATGCCAAGATGGTGACCAATGAGAACGTCCTGACCGATGCGGCCAAGCAGGACGACCTGAGGCAGACGGCCTGGTTCGCCCGGCAGAAGGATCCCGTCCGCAGCCTGTCCAAAGAGATCAGCGTCTCCCCTATTGCCGAGACCAACTTCATCCAGGTTTCGATGACGGGGCCGGAAAGAACCGAGCTTCCCATCATCGTCAATGCCGTGGCCAAGGCGTATGTCGACTACGCCAGCGACACGCGAAGGCGATCCAATGAGGGCGAAGCCGGCCGAATTATGGCCAAGAAGACGGAACTGGAAGCCCAACTGGACAAGACGCGGCAGGAGGCGGCCATTGCCAAGAGGGACATGGGCAACCTGCGAGGCAGCGTCAGCGCCGCCGACCTGGACGTGCAGGAAAAGCATGCGCAGCGAGGCCTGGCCGAGAGAGAGTACCGCCAGGCCAAGATCCAACTGGATAACCTGACCGATGCGGAGAAAAATGGCAAGATAGGCGATTCCAAGGATGTGCAGGAGGCGTTGCAGTTCGACGCACAACTCCGTTCCATGGAAGCCCAGCGCAGCCAGATGGCCTCACGTCGCGACACCGTGCAGCAGAAGTTCGGCCCCGAAAGCCTTCAGCTCCAGGAATACAAGAGAAGCCTCGACGCACTGGACCGGGAGATCGGCACCCGCCGCAAGGAAGTGGCCGACATGGCCATCAATGCCGCGCGGGTCAAGGCCCAGGACGCCGCTAACCAGGCCAGCAACGTACTCGACCAGGTGACCGACGCTTACAAAGAAGCCTTGGCCGCCCAGAAGGAAGCCCAGGCCAAACTGGGAACCTTGGACGGCCTGGCCGTCAGCGAACAACACCTCCTCGAGCAGATCAAGAAGTGCGAAGATCGCATGCTGGAGTTGGGACTGCTGGCCGGAGGAAGCTCCCACGACGTCTGGCTGACCGCCCAGGCCGACTTGCCCAAGGAACCCTCCATGCCCCGCTGGGCGGTGATGATGCCCGCCGGCGTGTTCCTGGGACTCATGCTGGGCCTGGGCCTGGCCTTCCTGCTGGAGCTGACTGACTCCTCCATCAAGTCGCCCTCCGACATCGCGCGGAAGGTGGACCTGCCCATGCTGGGCATGGTCCCCCACCTGGAAGACCTGGACGAGGAAATCGAGGATCTGCGCCTGTCCTTCCGAACCAATCCCAACTCGCTGGTCAGCGAGGCGTTCCGACAGATTCACACCTGCATGCTCTTCAGCGGGGCCGCCAACCAGCGGCGGACGATCCTGGTCGCCAGCGCCACCCCCGAAGACGGCAGGACCACCGTCGCGGCCAACCTGGCCGCCACGGCCGCCCGGGCCGGGCGAAAAGTGCTCCTGGTGGACACCAACTTCCGCCAGGCAATGATCCGCCAGCTCTTCCCGCTCTGCAACGAGCGGGGGCTCAGCGACGCACTGGTCGGCCAGTACGCATGGCGCGACCTGGTCTCCCAGGCCGAGCCGGGGCTGTTCGTGATGTCCGCCGGCACGCTTCCGCCCAACCCGGCCGAGCTGCTGGGCAGCGAGTCGATGCGGGCGACGATCGCCGAGATGATCGCCGAGTACGACCAGATCATCTTCGACGCCGCCCCGTGCCTGGTGGTCACCGACGCAATCGTGCTGAGCACGATGGTCGACGGCGTGGTGCTGGTCATTCGCGCCGGAGTCAATACGCACGGCATCGTTCAGCGGGCCCGCGACACGCTCAACCGCGTGGGCGCCCGCATCCTGGGCGTGGTGCTCAACGGCGTGCGGGCCACGCCCGGCGGCTATCTCCGCAAGCACTACGAGAGCTTCTACGACTACCGCGAGAAGGCCCAACTGGACACCGAGGCGACGGCCACGGACGAGGCGCCGCCCGCCGAAGGCCAGGAGCCGGAAGAACCCGCCCCCGTCGGCGCCCGAGGCTCCGACGAGCAGGCATAGTCGGGCAGCAGAAATGAAAACGTTCGCACGCGGCAGCGGTCTTCCGTTGCCGCGTTGCTTTGGGGGGAAATACTTTCGAGTAGGGCATGCTTACCAGCACGCGGAAATATCACTCGTGCAGGTACCTGCCTGCCGGCAGACAGATGCATAACCTGCACGCAGCACTGCCGCTTCCTGGGTCAGCACCACAGGTGCGTCTTTCTTAGCCCCGGGTGAAACCCGGGGGAAGGCACGGATTAGCGAACATAGCTCCGTAGGAGCGTCTTAACGTTAAGACGCCCCTACCGGGGCTTTTCTGTTTGAGCGCCTTACCCCAGGGCTCGCCTTCGGCTTCGCCCTGGGCTACACAAGACGCCGCTACGCGGCTGCGAGCGCTGCGGGCTGAAAGTTGTGGCTGGAGCCACGAGGCTGAGCTGGCAGGGCGTGCAACTTGTTGCACGCGGGATGCTTTCGTGTCTGAACAGCCACAGGCGAGACGCCTGTGCTACCAACCCTCGTGCAAGTATGCACGACCTACATTGCGTGCTTACCAGCGCGCGGAAATATCACTATCGCACCAGCATCAGCACCGCGGCGTCATTGGCCGGCAAAGATGTTTGGCAGGCTGATCCCTTCCAGCCCAATCGCGGGCCGTACCAGCTTGCCCCCGCCTTCCAACCTTCGGACAGGCCCAGGGTCACCTCGGCCAGCTCGGGGCTGTAGTTGACCAGCACCGCGATGCGCTTCCGATCGTCCAGCGGATGCTCCGTCACGCCCACCAGCGGGTTGTCGCGTCGAAGGACTCGCTTGGCCAGGGCAGCCTGCGCCATGCGGGCGTAAATCTTCCAGAACGGCTGGGCGCCCGCGGCGTGGAAGGCGCCGGGCGTGCGGCTGAGCTCCGACTCCATCGGCGCCGACAGGAAGTAGGCCTTGCCCTTTCCGTAGGCATGGCAGGCCAGGCAGGCGTTGCCGTCATCTTCCCGGGCCAGCACTTCCGCGCCCGCCGTGGCCAGGTCCAGGCGAATCGCCGCCGGGAGCGAGAAGGCCGTCTGTCCCGCCGCCTCCCCCATCGTGAATCGCGCCGGGCCGTTGCGGCGGCTCCGCGTCTGGACCTCCAGCCCGAAGACTTCGGCAAACAGAGAAAGGATGCAGTCGTTGTGCGAGAGATAGAGGCTCGCGCCGGCCTGGACCTTCTCCCGCAACTGCCCCCACATTCGCCGCCAGAGCCCCGTGTCGCCGCAGACGCTGGGCAGCAGGTACAGTTGCGAGTCTTTCAGATCCGCGTCGGCGTACTGGAAGGTGATGTCGAAACCCGCCTGCCTGGCCAAGACGAACGCCGCGTAGGCAGCGCCCCAGGAGTCCTGGTTCTCGGTCAGGATACAGACCGCCTCGCTCGTTCGCGGCGGCAAGGCCGGCACGGGCAGGGTCTTGAGGAACTGGGCGAATCGGCCAACTTCCTTGATCGTCGGCTTGGGCGATCTATCGGCGCGGATCAGCCCCAGTTCGCGCTCGATGGCGTTCCAGTCGTAGGGCGCGTGGGCCAGGTGTCCCTGGTCGTAGGCACACCACCACAGCATGCCGCGGCAGTCGTGCGCCCACAGCGAGAACAAGGCCGCCCGCACGTAATCGGCGGCGACCTTCTCGCTGCAGATCATCGGGCCCAGCGTGCCCATTTCCTCGGCCAGGCAGGGCTTGCCGGAGATGTCGCCGTAGAATCGGCTCTCCGCCGTCGCCTGTAGGCACGGCCGAATGGTGTTCATCGGGTCCGCGTCGCACCAGGGCGTGAACAGCGGGTAAGGATGCGTCGTCAGCACGTCGGTCAGTTCGCCCTGGTCCTGAATGCGCCAGGGGCCTTTGCGGTCGGGAGCCAGGCTGTGCATGCCCGAGACGATGGGCCGGACGGCGTCCTCGGCGCCGATGGCGTCGGCGATGGCCGAGGACCACTCCCAGGCCTCCTCAGCCTTGTCAACCTGGCCGAGACAATTGCACTCGTTGCCCAGGTCCCAGGCGGCAATGGCCGGGTGGCCCTTGAAGTGCCGCACGAAGTACCGCACGAATCGCACCTGCCACATCCGGGCCATCGGATCGGTCAGAATGTTAAGGCCGTCCAGCGCCGGCGGGACGAAAAGCCGCCCGCTCATCCATCCGTTTATCAGCGCGACGATCAGCTTGAGCCCGCACTGGGCGGCCTGGTCAGCCAACTCGCCGAAGCGGGCGATCATCCGGGCATCGACGCCCGCACGCCCCGCCTCGTCATGGCCCAGGCTCTGCTCGCCGGCGCGAAAATCCCGTATCCTTCCCTTGCCGGCCCGCAAGGCCGCCACCGGCTGAAAGTCGCTCCAGAGCGGGAATACCCGCAGCACGGCCAGGCCTTCGTCGGCCAACTGGCGCAGGTCTGCCGCCACGACCTCGGGTCGCCAGTCCGACCACATGGCCGTGCCCGCATGAGAGGCCCAATAGTTGCACCCCACGGTAAACTCGCCCGCCGTGGTAAGAAAACCAGGGGAACCCGTATCATTCTTGCTCATGCCATCACCTTTCGCGGCTGGGTCTATCGCCTTCGGGCGGGGCTCTTCCTGACGCTCACGGTCAGGTGCGGGCCATAGCCGGTCAGCACGGTCCCGCCCGGCCCACGGCGCAGGCGGCCCTGCGTCACCGTCACCTCGCCCTTGCAGGGCAGCTCGATCCGCACCGGAACGCCCTCGGGCAAGTCCACGTGCATGTTGAAACTCCCGGCGGCGTCTTCCCACCGGCAGGCGATCTCGCCCCGCGGCGCGGGCACTCGTCCGTTGGCCCAGCTCAGGCCCGAGGGGTGCGGGGCGATGAGGATTTCCTCGAAGCCCGGCTTGCCCGGGCCGACGCCCAGGATGTATCGCGGCAGGAAATACGTCGGGGTGGCCCCCCAGCCGTGGCAGTGGCTTCGCGTGGCCCGGCCGGTGAGGTGGAAGGTCTCCCAGAAAGTCGAGGCGCCCACCCGCACCTGCAGGCTCCAGTAGTCGGCGATGGTCTTGACCATGTCCTCGTAGCGGCCCTGGGCCAGCAGGGCTTCCAGCACCAGGGACATCAGGCCGGGGCTTTCAAAGCGCACGAAGCCCTTGGGGGCCTTGTCGATGATCGAGCGGCATCGGCGCCGTCGGTCGCCCTGGGCCACGCCGGCCAGGAAGGCCACCGTCTGGGTCTGCTGGCTGAAGACCTCGCTCCGCCGGCCGTCGACGTGGATGCAGTCGATGTAGGCCTGCCGCCGGGGGCTCCAGAGGTGCTTGTTGGCCGCCCGAATCAGTTCGCCGGCCAGGGCCTCCCATCGCGCCGCCCGCCGCGGATCGCCCAACTGGCGCGCCAACCTGGCGGCGTTCTTCAGGCCCAGCACGGCCAGGCAGTTGACGTGCGTGATGGTCCCGTAGCCGGGCGTGTCCATGGGGGCCCAGTCGAGCATGTTCGAGCCGGGCAGGTCGAACAGGCCCATCTTGTTGCGGCCCATCTCGATGCCCTCGGCGTTGCGATCCAGGTAATCGAGCATCTTCCGGCCCAGGCGGCGGTCGCCGGTGTACTCGAAGAGTTCCCACGCCCAGACCATCCACAGCAGGCTGGACATGGGCAGAATGTTCCGCCATCCGCTGGGGACCTGGCTTTCCACCAGCGGCGAGTGATTCAGGCTCTGCGCCGCCAGCAGCCAGCAGTGCCGGCTCAGCCGCGGGTCGCCGGTGAGCGTCAGGTCGGTGAGCGATTCCAGCCGCGCGTCGATGACCCAGAACGTCTGCTCGTAGCCGGGGCAGTCGACGTAGGTGTCGTCCATGCAGCATTGCACGGTGGCGGCGCCGATGTGCCAGATTCGATCGAGCATCGGGTTGGAGCAGGAAAAATCCCCGCGGACGTGGGCGGGGTAAAGGTGCATCAGGGCCCGGAAGAAGCGAATGTACACGGGCTGGGTCATGTTCCGCAGCGTGATGGCCAGGTAGCGGAAGCCGTGTCGCTGGAAGGTGCTGTATCGCTGGAGGCCGTCGCGGCAGGTGTAGCGGAAGCTGTTGTTGGTGCCCTCTGCAAGCTCCGGCCGGCCGTCGGGGTGCGTGTATTCGTACCTCTGACAATCCAGGATCGTCCCGGCGGGTGCGTCGATCTCGAATTCCTCCTGGCCGGAGATTTCGCGACCAAAGTCCAGCACCAGCCGCACGTCCGCGCCGCGGCAGGGATAAAGGGTCGTCCAGTCGGCATTGTCGTGCAGCATCGCCGCGGGCGATTCGACGCGGGCCTTGGCGCCCGCCACCACGCGCTCCGACGAGCAGATCGCATAGACGTCCACGGGATTGATCTGGCCCTTGCCGAGCGGGCGGCACAAGTCCGAGGACAGTTCCTCCTCGCTGGGCCGGCCGCGATCCCAGATGGCCTGGTATCGTTCGGTGGTGGCCTGCGGGAGGATCCGGGTCGCCCGGACCTGGGGCTTCCAGGATTGCGTTTCCAGGGGCAGGTCGCACTGGAAGGGGCCGATGCCCAGCCAGGGCTGGTCCTTGGTCTTCTTAGGGTAGGCGGAGAAAGTCACCGGGGCGTCGGTCCAGATATTGATCGCGTCCTGCCACAGGTGGGCGATCTCGGCCATCTGCGCCATCAGGCAGTTCCAGCCCTTCTTGCACCGGGCGATGGCCAGGCCCGATCCGCCCAGTTGCGGCGAGGGGGTGTCGAACTTCAGCTCCGAGCCGTTGAACTTCCAGTACCCCACCGCGTGGCCCAGCCTGTGGGGCAGGTGGAATTGAATCTTCTGGGCGGCCGAGCTGTGGATGAAGGTGGCCACCAGCAGGTGGCCGAAGTTCTTGTTGGCGGAGTGATCGTCTGGATTGAAACTTTTCTTGAGGTCCAGCGACCAGGAATACGGCGCCGGCGCGACGGCTGCGATGGAGACGATCCGCTCGGGGTCGATGCACTGGCGCGTCATCATGGGGATATCGCGCGGCGCCAGTTCGCGATGCGCGCCCTGGCCGACATTGCAGACGGCCCGCGCCGCCGGCCAGGCCGAATCGTCGTAATCCGCCTCGGTCCAATCCGGGCCGGGGCCCTTGCGGGCGTCGAATTGCTCTTCCCAGCCCTTGTGCACCGATTCCCGCGGCACCGGCCAGGTGTACCCCTCGTGGGGTCGGCACCGCCAGGACGAGTCGCTCACCAGGCGGTGGCTGCCGCGCCCGTCGCGCCAGTCCAGTTGCGCCAGCAGGCCCGGGTCGCAGAGGATGTACTGGAACGTGCTGAGCCCGATGTGCTGGACCAGGACCGACACGACATTCCGGCCGCGGCGGAGCAGGCCGCGAAGGTCGTATTCATCCACCGTCCAGGGCGAGGGGAACGCGCGCGGCGGGCCGTTGCCCACCCATCGGCCGTTGACGTAAAGAATGTACCGCGAGTCGGCGGTGATCTTCAGCATCGCCTGCGACGCATCGCCCTTGAGCTCCAGGCTCCGGCGGAAGCAGACAAAACTGTGGCCAGGCCGCTGCGGCCGAGCTGTCCAGATCCATTTCGCTTTCGAGTCCAAGTCCACGTTTCACTCCCGGCCAACATAAATAATGTGTCGCTTGCCGCCTGACCTCCGGGGGAGTCTAGCCTGCCCCATTCGCGGTGGCAAGCAGAACACCTGGGATTGTCGGCCGATCCTTGACGCACAGCCGCGATATGGGATAAATGAGTGCGCACGTTCCGCTCCCGGCATGGAGCCTTTGCGAGGAAGAGGCGTCAAGGATGGCTAAGACAACCAGGACCGCAAGCGTCAAGAGCAGGAAGATCGCCGGCAAGAAGTCTCCGCCTCCCCGGCCTGGCAGCGCCGCCAAGGCCGCCCCGCCGAAAGGGACGATCGCGCCCAAGCCCGCCCCCGTCAAGCCCGTGGCCGCCGAGGCGACCCAGGCGGAACCGGAGGCTGTGCGATCGACGGCGGCGCGGGCCAAGGCGCCCGCCTACGCGACGGCTGAGACGATGGCCAAGGCGCAGCGGAGCATTTCCATCAGCGAGTTCTTTGCCAAGAACCGCCACCTGCTGGGGTTCGACAATCCGCGCAAGGCCCTGCTGACGACGGTCAAGGAGGCCGTCGACAACGCCCTGGACGCCTGCGAGGAGGCCGGCGTCATGCCCGTGGTGGAAACCTGGATCCAGCAGACCTCCGAGACGCACTTTCGCATCATCGTGCAGGACAACGGGCCGGGCATCGTCCGCAAGCAGATCCCCAGCATCTTCGGCCAATTGCTCTACGGCAGCAAGTTCCACCGCCTGCGGATGAGCCGCGGCCAGCAGGGCATCGGCATTTCGGCGGCGGGCATGTACGGACTGCTGACCACGGGCAAGCCGGTTCGCATCACCTCGCGGATCAGCCCGCGCAGCCCGGCCCACTACTACGAGCTGATGATCGACACGCGGGCCAACCGCCCGGTCATCATCAAGGACGAGGCGGTGGAGTGGGACGTTCCCCACGGCACGCGGGTGGAGATCGAGCTGGAGGCCCGCTACCAGCGCGGCAAGACCAGCGTCGACGAGTACATGGAGCAGACCGCCATCGCCAACGGGCACGTGACGCTCATCTACCACGCCCCCGACGGGCGCGAGGAGCGATACGCCGCGACGACCACCGTGCCGCCGGCACTGCCCAAGGAGGTCCGCCCCCACCCCCACGGCATCGAGTTGGGCGTGCTGATCAAAATGATGCAGGACTCGCGCGCCCGAACACTCCAGCAGTTCCTCACCAGCGAGTTCTCCCGCGTCAGCCCGCGCGTGGCCGGGGAGATCCTGGCCAAGGCGGCCCTGGGCTCCTCGCCCCGGCCCGCCAGGCTCACCGGCGAGCAGGTCAAGGCCGTCTATCACGCCATCGTGCAGACCAAAATCATGGCCCCGCCGACCGATTCGGTGGTGCCCATCGGCGAGGAAAAGCTCATCGCGGGGCTCAAGCAGGTGGTCGAGGCGGGCTTCTACACCGCCACCACGCGCAGCCCAGCCGTCTATCGCGGCAACCCGTTCATCATCGAGGTGGCGCTGGCCTACGGCAAGCCCGAGGCGCCGGAAACGGTCAGGCCCGCCGCCGCGGCTGAGGCCGAAGCGACCGCCGAAGGCGCCGCCGAGGCTGCCCAAGCCGCCGGCGATCACGAGGCCGACAGCGAGAGCGACAACGAGTTGGCCCGGCTGATCCGTTTCGCCAACCGCGTGCCGCTGCTGTATCAGCAAGGCGCGTGCGCGATCACCAAGGCGGTGGCGGGCATGAACTGGAAGTCCTACGGCCTGGCCCAGTCGCGCGGGGCCCTGCCTTCGGGCCCGCTGACGGTCGTGGTGCACATGGCCTCGGTGTGGGTGCCCTTCACCAGCGAGTCCAAGGAGGCCGTCGCCTCCTATCCCGAGATCCTCAAGGAGCTTCGCCTGGCCCTCCAGGAGTGCGGCCGGCGGCTGGGCTTGCACGTCCGCAAGGGAATCCGCATCGGCGCGGAGATGAAAAAACGCAGCTACATCGAGAAGTACATCCCGGCCATCGGCGAGGCGCTGCGCGACATCCTCAAGCTCAAGGACAAGGAGGTGGCCTCTCTCTGCGCCAACCTCAAGGACGTTTTGGAACGCAGCAGGAAAATGTAGACTGTAACATAGTGCGAAGTGCGGAGGCAGTCGTGCGGAGCCCCGATAGTCCAGATTCAGTTTTCCCAGCCCGATGCGGCCCGGTGATCGAAAGAAAGAACATGGAACCTGATCTTTACGCGATAACGCCCGAGGAACGAACTCTGATCCGCGAACTGGCCCGCGGGACGGCTGAGATCGCCGCCCTGCCGATCATGGCCCAGCGGCGCAAGCTGTGGACCGACCACAACGCCCTACGCCCGTGCCGGCCTTTGATCCTGGTCTTCCCCGAAGGCGCCGAGCGGGAACTGGTCCCTCACGACACCCTCCGCTGCGCGGGAAAGCTGGCTGCGTCCATCGAGCGAAACCTGCGGGTGGCGATCTACAAGCACGATCATTTCGACACCGACATGGTGATCCCCAACGATTGGGCCGTGCCCAAGACCATCATCAACACCGGATGGGGACTGACGCCGAAGTGGCATCTTTCGGACGCGAAAGAAGGGGCGCGGGGGTTCGACCCGGTGATCCTCGAGTACGCCGATCTCAAGAAGCTCCGCTATCCTGAAATCTCCATCGACGAGAAGGACAGCGCCCGCCACCTGGCCTTCATGCAGGAGTTGATAGGCGACATCCTCAAGGTCCGCCAGGTCGGCATCCGGCACATATACTTCCAGCCGATGCAGGTCTACACCTCGCTGCGCGGACTCGAACAGGTCATGGTCGATATGCTCGACGCGCCGGAAATGCTGCACGAGGCGATGGCGTTCCTGGAGGAAGGCTACCACCGCAGGACCCAGCAGTATGTGGACTTGAACCTGCTGACGCTCAACAACGACAACGGCTACCAGTCCACCGGCGGCGTGGGTTGGAGCGACCAGTTGCCCGCAGCCGGATTCAACCCCTCCCGCGTGCGGCCTTGCGACGTGTGGGCCTCGGCGGAGTCACAGGAGATGGCCCAGGTCTCCCCGCCGATGCACGCGGAATTCGCCATGCAGTACGAGGCGAGGCTGCTGGCCCCCTTCGGCCTCAACGGCTACGGCTGCTGCGAGGATCTGACGCGCAAGCTCGATACGGTGATGGCGATGCCCAACATGCGGCGGATCTCCATCTCGCCCTGGGCCGACGTGGAGGCCTGCGCCCGGCAACTGGGCAACCGCTTCATCTTCTCGTGGAAGCCGCACCCGGCGCACCTGGCCCAGACCTTCGACGCCGCCGCCATCCGCAACTACATCCGCCATGCGCTGGAGGCCACGCGCGGATGCGTGATGGAAATGATCCTCAAGGACACCCACACCTGCAATAATCAGCCGCAGCGATTCACCGAATGGACCCGAATCGCCCGGGAAGAAGTGAACAGGTTCGTCGGCTAGGGCTCTGTCGCAAATGAAGCGGTAGGTGCCACGGCTGCGTCGTGTGCAGCCGTGCATAGCGACGACACTGCTGCAAACACCGCAGCAGTGGCACCTGATCCATCGTTTGACGAGCGACAGACCACTAGAGCCGCTTAACCCCTGGTTCCGCTGATGGCCAGGATCTGGTCCTGGGGCAATGTCTCGATGGATTGCCGCTGGGCTGAGCCGGCGTCGACTTCGTGCCACTGGGCCACCCGTTCCTGCCCGTGCTGCCAGCAGAGGCATATTTTCCTGCCGTCGGCGGCGGAGGGGAAATCGACGATGCCGCGCGACCAGTCGACCAGTTCCACGCCCACCTCGTCCAGTTCCTCCATGCATCGCTGGAGGCGCTCGACGGTGCTCAGCAGCTCCTGGCGGACCGTATCGCAGCCGTTGCCCCCGGTGGCCTCGCCGCCGGCGTCAATGGCTTCCTGAAGATCGCCCAGCCGGGCATACCCCACGACGATGTCGGCAATGATCCGCTTGACCAGCACCAACGCCCGGTTGGCCTCAGGCACGGTAAAAAGGCGGCCGCCATGGCAGCGGGCTGGTGCGTCTTCCATGCCGCGATCAACTGGTGACATAATGCGATTCCTTATTGGCTTCTGTACTATCGGCAAAGGAGGGACGCCGGCATGAGCAGCGAGGACATGGAAACCCACGATTCCTGCCTTTGAGGGGGCTTTGACGAAATGCTTGCCCGCCGGAGGCGTTATGCACTATAAGGATAGAGTTGCCCATTGGCGGATGACTTAGCTCAGCGAGTACCTGCTCCTAATGACCTGGACTTTGGATCGCACATGCTGGCGCGGCTTGAGGATTGACCATCCGGTGGACTGGGAGATCGCGCTGGCCAGCGATTTCGGCCAGCCGGGCCATTGCACCTTCAGCGACCGCCACTTCCACCGCCTGGATGTCCAATGGCGCAACATCCAGCGCGAGCCGAACTTAGACCTCATGCTTGAGAAGTTCCGCCACGGCAAGACCGGCGAAAAACGCGATATTTCCCGCCTGGGCCTCCGCGCGCCGTGGAGAGGTGTTCTACGGACCACTCCCGAGGGCAATGTGACCCACGCGGCTAGGAACTTCCCCTCTGAACGTTTGGTGGTCGAAGTGACCATCGTCTGGCCCAGCGGACGGAACGACGATCTGGAAGATGCTATCTTGCAATCAGTTATGATCGACAGTGGCGAGGAGCGGCTCTGGCAGGCCATGGGGCTCAGCCTGTCAGTACCTGCCCGCTACGATCTGAGGGAAAACACCTCCAAGGTCGGGCGCGTTCAATGGGAATTCGCCACCTCCGACAAGAAGGAGCCCACTTTCTCGGTCGAGCGGCTGGCCATGCCGGGCTATTGGCTCAAAGGCCCACTGCGGGACTGGCTGGCGGACGAACTGCCCGCCCGAAGCCGCGTGCTGCGACAGGACATGATGCCCCTGCCCACCCACCGGGCCGAGTCGGTCGTTTCCACCAGCAGGATCACCCCCCTGGCCAGCCTGCGGGGCATTCACACTCTCCGCCTGGACCTGGCCTGGGTCTGCCCGATCGAGGACCGCGTCTATCACCTGTGCGTCAAGCAGGCCAGCCGCCTGGAGGAACTGGCCCTGCCCGAGGGTCTGGTCGTTCGCTGCTGCCGACCCGTTCATAATCCACAAACCGTATCACAGGGGCGACCATGACCCGCCGCCCGAAACGAAATGAGTTGCAAAAGAACGCCCGGCCAGCTAACTTCCTCCAGGCTGTCCCGTACACCAATCAGGCCATGGAAGTTACCCGCAGGCCTGACGGCAGTACCCTGGTTTCGGTTCCGATACCTCGGCCGAAGTACCTGGTGCCTCCGTTGAGCTGGATTCTTCCCTTTTCCCATCAAAGGCGGGTGGAGCTTGATCGGTTGGGCAGCTACGTGTTGGACATGTGCGATGGTCGGCGGAGCATCGAATCGATGATCGAGCGATTCGCCGGCGACCATAAGCTGTCGTTCCGCGAGGCGCAACTCTCGGTGAGCGGTTTCCTGCGTCAGTTGGTGCAACGCGGGATCCTGGTGATCGTGGGCATGAATAAGGACGCCGAGGAAACATGAAGATCATAGAAGTACGCGACCAGGTCCATCTTCCGCTGGCCCGCTGTATCGAACTGGTGTTCAGCGGGATCAAGTTCCGCCTTTTCCGGGCGGCCATCACCGTCACCATTATCGCCCTGGCCGGCGCGTTCCTGATGGCGATGCTCGGCGAGGGGCTCATCACCCGCCAGGTCGCCGGCGTGGTCCGCGCACGGATGGCGCCGGGTACGATCTTCCAGGACTGGGTGGCGCGCATCTCCGGCCCCATGGCCCCGCAGGATCTGTCGGATCAACTGGCCGTTATCAAGCCCGGCGAGAATCGCTGGCAGGAGTTCGTCGGCTGGGGCCAGCTCAATGAAAACGAGATGGCCCTGCTGTCGGATGTCGCCAAGCGGCAGCAGGCCTACCGGAAATACTTCAAGGAAGACCTGGATGAAGGCCAGCGTCGGCTGCTGATAGGCCCGGCCCGCGACGAGGGGATCTTCGTGCAACTGCAGGATCCGACCTGGTGGCAGAACTTTCAGGCCAACCTCAAGACCTGCTCCAAGCAATTGCCCGGGACGATGGCGAACTTCGAGCAGTTCCTCAAGGATTGGCAGGCGAGCCTGCCGCTGCGGGAGAAGATCCTGGCCGGCAACGCCGAGGCCGTCGGGAAGATCAAGGCCTCGCTGCTGAAGGGCAAGAGCCCCCAGCAGTTCTTTGCCAAGGCCGACGATACCACCGTGGCACAACTGGCGGCGGTGGGTTTCAGGATGCCCCGGGCCCCGCACGATGTCCTGCCGATCCTGAGAGAAGAAGCCCAGGCTGACCTGGACATCAAGAAGATCGCCGAGTTGAGCCTGTCCCCGCCGGCCAACATGGCAGCCCAAAGCGATCCGGCCAAGGCTGCCGCTGACCAGGCCCCCGCCGCCGCTGAGCCGGCCGAGGCCCCCGCCGCCGAGAAGGAAGTGAAGGCCCCGGCCGAGGCCGTCGCATCGGGCAGCACGCAACCGTCCACCTCGCCCGATCAGGCGGCCACCAGGCCCGCCAAGGCCAAAAAGAAGATCGAGCTGGCCAGCGAGGGCAGCGACTCGGCTGCGGCGCCACGCACCGCCACCCGCGTCCTGGTCAAGAACCTCCTGGCCACACGCATCAGCGAGGACATCGCCAAGATTACCCCGCAGCAGCTTTACGAGGAGCTTTCCACGGCTTCGGGCGCCAAATGGTTCTGCGAAGTCACCGCCTGCGACCGCCGCTTTGGCTTGAGCCCCGACCGCGTCCAGCACGTCGCCAAGAGAACCCTGAGCAACAACGAACTGAGCGAGGTGGCCGGGGGCCTCGGCCAGGCCGTCGCCGTCACCGCCTCCGACGAAGAGGGCACTACCGCGCGCGTGCAGGCCGGCACGATCCTGGGCTTCAACTCCCGCATGCTCTCGCTCATCGGCGTCAGCTTCATGGTCTGCATCGTCGGGATCGCCAACGCCATGCTGATGAGCGTGACGGAACGATTCCGCGAGATTGCCACCATGAAGTGCCTGGGCGCCACCGACGGATTCATCATGGTCAACTTCATCCTGGAGTCCGTGATGCAGGGGGTGGCCGGCGGAGTCATGGGCGTGTTCCTGGGCTTCCTGCTGGGCACGCTGCGAAGCTGGGCCAGCTACGGCTCGCTGGCATTGTCCAACTATCCGGCCATGCCGATTCTGACCGCTGCCGGCGTGGCGCTGGCGGTGAGCATTCTGATCTCCGCCCTGGCCGCGGTATACCCGGCCTACGTCGCCGCCCGCCTGGCCCCCATGGAGGCCATGAGAATCGAATAGCGAGTACTTATGAGCCATAAAAAGAAGAAACAACCTTCGCCCGGGCCTTCCGCCGCGAGCGCTCCACCCGCACCCGTGGCCAGCGCCCCTCCCGCAGCCGTTGCCTCGGCCCTGCCCAAGGCTGAGCGACCCGTCATCATCCGAACCCGCAAGCTCTGCAAGTTCTACCAGATGGGCGAGGTGACCACGCAGGCCCTGCGGGGCGTCGATGCCGAGCTCTACCGCGGCGAGTTCATCTGCGTGATGGGACCGTCGGGTTCGGGCAAGAGTACCTTCTTCAACATGGTCGGCGGGCTGGACAGCCCCACCTCCGGCCGCGTGTTCATCGACGAAGTCGACGTCGCCCAGCTCAATGCCGTCGAGCTGGCCTTCCTCCGCTGCCGCAAGATCGGCTACATCTTCCAGACGTATAACCTGGTGCAGTACATGACTTGCCTGGAGAACATCACGGTGCCGATGGCCTTTGCCGGCGTGCCCGCCGACGAGGCGCGTGAACGCGGCATGGGCCTGCTGGACCTGGTGGGCCTGAAGGAACGCTGGTTCCACAAGCCCATCGAGATGTCCGGCGGCCAGCAGCAGCGGACGGCCATCGCCCGCTCGATGGCCAACAAGCCGGCCATCCTGCTGTGCGACGAGCCCACGGGCAACCTGGACTTGCGGACCGGGGCCGAGATTCACCATATCCTCGAAAAGCTCAACAAGGAGCGCGGGGTCACGATCATCTGTGCGACGCACGACCACAGGCTCATCAGCATGGCCGACCGGATCATGTGGATTCGCGACGGCCAGATCGAGCGGCTGGCGGAACGTTCGGACGTCAAGGTGGAGACCGGCTCGATCGGAGGCGTCGAAAATGAGTAAGCGATACGCAACGGTGCTGGCGGGACTGGTCCTGGCGGGCGTCGTGCTGGGCCACCTGGCCGCCGCGTCCCGCGGCGCAATTCTGGAGGACGCCTTCACCGCCGACCTCAAGGCCCTCACGGCCAATCCGCATCGCCTGCCGGGCTGGGAAAAGGGCAGCCTGGCCGCCGGAGAGCACGTCCTCAAGCGGCTCAAGCAGATCGGTTTTACCGATTCGCAGATTTTCCTCCAGCGCTTCCCGGTCATTCAGTGTCGCACGACCGAGTGCCGCCTGATCGCCGACGGCAAGACCTACCCGCTGTGGGCGGCGCGGCCTAACGTGTTGCAGGCTTCGGTCACACCGCTGGAGGGCATCACCGGCGAAACGGTCTACGCCGGCAAGGGCGAGATGCCCGACTTCGGCAAGAACTATCCGAAGGACAAGATCGTCGTCCTGGATATGCAGAGCAACTGGCATAACGCCTTCGCCGCCGGCGCGCGGGCCGTGCTGTTCGTGGGCGACCGCGAAGGTTCGCCCAGTGCCGCCCTGGCGCAACTGCACTTCAACGTTCCCTCCAACCTGCCGCGTTTCTACGTACCCTTCGAGACCGCCGAGCAACTGGACCTGAAGAATCCCAACCGCAAGGGCGAGATCACCCTCCAGGCGGCCGCCGAATGGGAAGAGCTTCGCGGCTGCAATGTCATCGCCGTGCTGCCGGGAACCGACCCGGTCTACGCCAAGGACTCCCCCGCCCAGGCCGTGGTGCTGGCCGCCCCGCTGGACAGCTTCTCCGAAGTGCCCGAGCTGTCCCCCGGCGCCCGCGACGCGGGCAATGTCGCCGCCCTGCTCCAGATCGCCGAGAATTTCTTCAAAGACCGTCCTCGCCGCGATGTGATCTTCTGCTTCCTGGACGGCCAGAGCGCCGCCCATGCCGGCGCCCGGGCGTTTTACGGGGCCCTGTATCGCCGCTTGAAGGAAAGCAAACTGGCTGATCTGACCCTCGATGACCGCCTTGAGGATCTGGACCTGGAGCGGCGGTATTTCAATCAGGTCATCAGTATCCTCAACCAGAAGGACCTGATGAGCGAGGAGACCCAGTCGCTGAAGTTCTACGACGAGGCGCTCCGCACGCTGCGTGACCAGGCCCGCACGCTGGACAACGATTCCAGCGGCGAGTTGTCGCCGCGCCGCCTGGCCCAGAAGGAAAAGGAAGTCGAGCTGGCCCTGGTCACAACGAAACTGGAGGCCAAGGATCTCCCCGCCGACCAGCAGGCCCAACTGACGGCCCAGAGCACCCGGCTGACGGCCCAGATCGAGCAACTCAAGAAGGAAGTCAAATACTGGTACGACCAGAACCTCGGCTGGAACCAGGCCCAGGCTGACCTGCATTATCGAAGCATCTCCGAGAAATCGCGTCCGTATTTCGACAAGCTGGTGGTCCTCACCCGACAAATCTGCGAACGCCGCCTGAAGGAACTGGACCAGGCCATCGCCGAGGCGCAGGTGAGCAAGAAGCTCTTGGAGGCCATCGGGCCTGGCCAGAAGCGCATCGTCCTGCACCTGACGATCAACCTGGGCGATGCCCGGGAGCGATGGACGTTCATTCACGGTGACGACACCTCCCTTCTGGACACCGACAACGTGGGCAACTACATGCCCCTGTTCAAGACGATCAACGAGGTGGCCCGGAAGCTGGGGGCCAAGGTCGCGGGCTTTGAGAACCGCGCCCTTTCGCAGAACTACGACAACCGCCTGTTCGCCCCCGGCCGCTTTGCCGACTCCACGTCCATCGCCCGCCTGTTCACCGTGTGGAACCTTTCGCTGATGACGGTGATGGATCGTCTGCCCCGCCAGGGGATGCCCACCGACACGGTGGCGGCCCTCAATGTGCCGGCCATGCAGGCCCAGACCCAGCAAGTCGCCTCCTGCCTGCGGAAACTGCTGGACGAGAACAGCCTGAACCAGGCCTCCAAGACCCGCTCGGAGGCCGCCTACGGCGAGGCCCAGTGGTCCACGGCCAACAAGAAGAGCACCGGGCCACTGGTCCGCCTCAGCGGCATCGGCGGGGCCATGCGCGCCCAGCCGACTCCCGACGCCTTCGTGGCCGTCCTGCACGGCAACTCGTGGAGCAACCACAACGTCGCCAACGTGGCGCCGGGCTTCAACGATTTCCTGATGGCCAAGACCAACATCCACGGCATCTTCGAGACGGGCCCCTACCTCAAGAATTTCCACAAGAACTCCCTCGTCATTGCCTCCCTGTTCGACCGCCCCACCGTCGATGAAGGCCGCGAGGGCCTGTCCCGCGGGATCACCCGCTGCATCTCCAACTCCACTCCTCCCTTTGACGGCACGGACTTGAACAAGGCCGCGGTCATGATGTTTGACTGCCGCTTCATGACGCTGGTGGGTTACGGCTTCGATCGCGGAGTCTTGGAAACCATTCCCATGCGGGCCTTGTCGACCGCGCAGTTCCCCAAGGATCGCTCCCTGCGATGCGAGTACGGCAACATCATCTCGGTGTTCGCCCCCATCGACGCCAAGGGGCTCAAGCTGTTCAACAAGGCCGGCATCGTGGCGCTCAACAATGAGCCCACCCGCGACGGCTACCAGGGACAGGGCCTGCCCCTCGACGACGTCTTCGCCCACGCCGAGACCCCGCCCATGACGGCCCACGATCTCTGCGTGCTCAACGAGTATCGGCTGCAACTGCTCCGGGCCGTCCGCATCCACCAGGAGTCGCTGGAAGTGCTGACGGGCCAGGTCAAGGACATGAAGGCCGACGCCGCAGCCCGGAAGACCACCTCCTCGGCCGACTGGTACTACGGCACGATGGAGACCGCCGCCGCCTTCGCCCGCCTGGTCTACATCCCCCTCATCGCCGTGATGAACGACCTGGTGACGGCCGTGGTGCTGCTCCTGCTGCTGGCCATGCCGTTCGCCTACGCACTGGAACGTTTGCTGATCGGCACGCCGCACATCTACCGCCAGATCGGCTGGTTCACCCTCTTCTTCATGCTGACCTTCGCCCTGCTGTACGCGGTGAACCCCGCCTTCAAGATCGCCTCCACGCCCATCATCATCTTCCTGGCCTTCGCGATCATCCTGCTCAGCTCGATGGTTATCTTCATCATGGTCCGCAAGCTTCAGACCGAGGTCCGCAAGATGCAGGGCCTGGCCACGACGGTGCATAGCGCCGACGTGTCGCGTCTGAGCACGATGATGGCCGCGGTGAACATGGGCATCTCGACGATGCGCCACCGCCCGCTGCGGACATTCCTGACGGCTGCGACCGTCGTGCTGTTGACCTTCACGATCCTGACCTTCGCGTCCTTCGGCAGCAGTTGGGACATCAAGAAGACCTTCGAGGGGCCCACCAGCGGCGGCCCGACGCACGTTTTTGTGCGTCACCCGCTGTGGAGCCCCATCGGCGAGGACATCTTCATGACCCTTCGCGGGCACCTTTCCCAGGACGCCACCGTCGTGCCCCGCATCTGGGTTTCGCCCACCGCCCAGCAGGCCAAGGACGCCGCCACCAATGGCAACAGCCTTGAGAAGCTCCTGGCCAACGGGAACTGCGAGCGGATTCTGCCCATGTCGGCCGCCATCGGACTGGACCCCGCCGACCTGTGGGACGCCAACGGCAACATCCGCAACGAGCAACTGGCCGACCTGTTTGACCCCAACGACCAGCTCAAACTGCTGGCCACCGACGGCATCATCCTGACCGAGGCGGTGGCCAAGGAACTCAAACTCGAACCTTCCGACATCGGAACGGCCAAGGTGCTGTTCGGCGGGAACCGCTTCACGTATGCCGGCACCATCCGCGACCAGTTGGCCACCTACAAGACGCTGGATAACAGCGACATGCTCCCGGTGGACTACGAGGCCTCCGCGGGCGACTCGGTGGATGCCTTCTCCAGCGCCGCGGCCAACACCAGCACCTCCCGCCTGACCGAAACGCCCGACGTCCAGAGCGCCCAGTTCGTCGCCTACAACATCGACAAGGTCGTGATTATCTCCCCTCAACAGGCTCGCCTGCTGGGCGGCACGCTCCGTTCGATCAGCGTCTACCCCTCGCCCGATAAGCTCGAATCGGTTCGGGACATCGCCGAGGTGGTGGCCCGCACCTCGCAGTTGCCCACGTACGTCGGCGACGCCGGCGGCGTGACCCGCATGATCTTCACCACCCTGGCCCAGGCCAGCGGGTGGAAAGACCTGCTGGTGCCGGTCATCCTGGGCGGGCTGATCATCTTCGCGACGATGCTGGGCAGCGTCAGCGACCGCGAGCGTGAGATTTACACCTTCAGTTCGCTGGGCCTGGCGCCCCCGCACGTGGCCAGCCTGTTCTTCGCCGAGGCGGCCATGTACGCCGTGATCGGCGGCATGGGCGGGTACCTGCTGGGCCAGGTGGTGGCGCGGCTGCTCAACTGGCTCTCCCTCCAGTTCGGCTGGTCGGTGCCGCCGATGAACTACAGTTCCACCAACGCCATCGTCACCATCCTCATCGTCATGGGCACGGTGCTGATCTCGACGATTTACCCCGCGATGAAGGCCTCGCGTTCCGCCAACCCGGGCATCCAGCGAAGCTGGCGGATTCCCACGCCCAAGGGCAATCTCTACGACCTGGTCTTCCCCTTCACCGTTTCGACCTATGACATCACGGGCGTGGTCAGCTTCCTCAAGGAGCACTTCGAGAACTTCAGCGACACCTCGCTGGGCGTCTTCGCCACCACCAAGTGCCACGTCTTCCGCCAGCAGAGCAACGACATGCTGGGCTTCCAGGCGACGGTGGCGCTGGCCCCCTTCGACCTGGGCGTCAACCAGGAGTTCGCCCTGCTCAGCCAGCCCAGCGACATCGAGGGCATCGACGAAGTCCGCATCCTGATCTACCGGCTCAGCGGCGCCCAGGGCGACTGGCAGCGGGCCAACCGCGTATTCGTCAACGACCTGCGCAAGCAGTTGCTGATCTGGCGTTCCCTGCCGCACGAAACCATGGACACGTACCGGGCCAAGACGCTGGAAGCCTGGAACGATCTGCCTCAGGAACAGGTTGACCCACAGAGCATGGGAGGCTCGGCGTGAGCACAGCCACCGTCCGATACGATAAAGAGCTGGAAGAATTTCGTAACCTGATGAAGGTTCCCTCGACCTTCGAGGAGGGCTTTTCGTACGCCTCGCTGATCGGGGCGGTCTTCGTGGCCATGCTGATGGTCCCCGGGGCCATGTACATGCAACTGTTGGCCGGGCAGGGCATCGGGCCGGCCGCCCAGTGGGTGACGGTGATCCTGTTCCTGGAAGTGGCCCGCCGCGCGCACAAGCGGCTCAGGCGGCCCGAGCTGTTCGTGCTGTTCTACATGGCCGGCGCAGCCATGGGCCAGCCCTTCCAGGGCCTGCTGTTGAACCAGTTCTTCGTGCAAAGCCAATCGGCCACCGGCTCGGGCGTGGCTGAATGGCTGCCCAACTGGTTTGCCCCCTCCAGCCCCGAAGTTTTGGCCCAGCGCAACTTCTTCGACCCGGCCTGGTATCCGGCCATCGGCATCATCGTCTTCACGCAGATCGTCGGCCGAATCAACAGCACCATCCTGACCTACGGCCTGTTCCGCGTGGCCAGCGATATTGAAAAGCTGCCCTTCCCCATGGCGCCCATCGGGGCCGCCGGCATCATGGCCCTGGCCGAGCAGCAGGTGGAGGAAAGCTCCTCCGGCGCCGCGGCCCAGGCCGACGGCTGGCGCTGGCGGGTCTTCAGCATCGGCGGCATTCTGGGCCTCAGCTTCGGCGCCGTCTACACGGCCTTGCCGGCCCTGTCCACGGCCATCCTCAACCAGCCCATCTCGATCCTGCCGATTCCCTTCGTCGACCTGACCCCCAAGACGGCCGACTTCCTGCCCGCGGTGCCCACCGGCATCAACTTGAACCTGGGCCTGCTCGTCACGGGCATGGTCATGCCCTTCTTCGCGATCCTGGGCAGTTTCGTCGGCCTGATCATCACCATGGTGGCCAACCCGATGCTCTATCGCAGCGGGCTGCTGAGCAGTTGGTCCCCCGGCGACCGCACGCCCATGACGCTGTTCAAGAACCAGATGGACTTCTATTTCAGCTTCTCCATTGGCATCTCCATCGCCATCGCCCTGGCGGGTTTCTGGCAGGTCTTCACGCAGATGCGGGCCAAGAAGAAACTCCGCGAGGAACAGAAGCGGCTTCGCCTGGAGGTCGAAAAGGACGTCACCACCCCGCCGGGCCGAGGCGACATCCCCACGCCGATCATCATCGTCACCTACGCCATCACCTCGATGGCCTACATCCTGGTCAGCGGCTACCTGATCGACTGGCATCCCGGCGTGATGAAGGTGCTGATGTTCTTCGCCTTCCTCTACACGCCCATCATCAGCTACGTGACGGCCCGACTCGAAGGCCTGGCCGGACAGGTCGTCCAGATCCCCATGGTCCGCGAGGCCGCCTTCATCCTTTCGGGCTACACCGGCGGCGTGAAGGTGTGGTTCCTGCCCACGCCCATGGCCGACTACGGCCAGGGCACGGTGTTCTGGAGGCAGGCCGAATTGACCGGCACCAAGTTCTGGTCCATCTGGAAGGCCGAGGTGATCCTGGTGCCCATCGTGATGGTCGCCTCGATCTTCTTCGCCCAGTTCATCTGGTCGCTGGCGGTGATCCCCGGGCCCGAGTATCCCTTCACCGAGGTCATGTGGGAGCAGCAGGCCGCCAGCCAGTGCATCATCTACTCGGCCACCCTGGGACGTTTCAGCACGTGGCAGGAATCGTTCAACTGGATCTATCTGGTCTTCGGGGCCGGATTCGGGACGGTGCTGTTCGCCGTCATGTGGCCGCTGCACCTGCCGATCCTGCTGATCTACGGCATCATCCGCGGACTGGGCCAGACCCTGCCCCACGCCATCGTGCCCGAGTTCATCGGGGCGTTGATCGGCAGGTACTATTTCCAGCGCCGCATCGGCAAGATGTGGCGACAGTACATTCTGGTGGCGGCGGCCGGGTTCCATTGCGGAATGGGCCTGATCTCCGTGCTGAGCATCGGCCTGAACTTCCTGGCCAAGTCGGTCATCAAGATACCGTTCTGACATCATTGGAAGACTCAAATGGCGACACGAGACGTGATTATCGAATGCCGCGACGTCAGCAAGGTCTACCGCATGGGCGGCCAGGACGTCTACGCCTTGCACGACATGGACCTGGACATCTATCGCGGGGAGTACCTCTCGGTCATGGGACCCTCCGGCTCGGGCAAGAGTACCCTGTTCAACATGATCGGGGCGCTGGACAAGCCCAGCAGCGGCACCATCACCATCGCCGGCGTGAACCTGACCACCCAGACCAGCCTCCAGTTGGCCTACTTCCGCAACCAGCACATCGGCTACATCTTCCAGGCCTTCAACCTCATCCCCTCGCTGACGGCGCTACGGAACGTGATGCTTCCGTTGCTGTTTTCGGGCATGGACAACCACGCCGCCGAACAGCGGGCCAAGGTGGTGCTGGGTGAAGTGGGCCTCGAACACCGCGTCCATCACCGCCCTGACGAAGTCTCCGGCGGCCAGCAGCAGCGAATCGCCATTGCCCGCGCCCTGGCCATGGAACCGTCGATCATGCTGGCCGACGAGCCGACGGCCAACCTGGACCTGCACACCGGCGAGGAAATCATCCAGACCCTCCGCAACCTCTGCGACCACCACGGCGTGACGGTCATCACCGCCACGCACGACCACAAGATGCTCGACAAGTCCGACCGCATCCTGTGGATCAAGGACGGCACGAAGGACCGCCTCCAAAACCGCGCCGACCTGGACATCCGCGTCGGCAAGGTCGAGTAGCCGTCGGAACTGCCGCGATCAGTCTTCCTCGATGTACTTGCGGCTCATCAGGAAGTTGACACGTTCGAGGATGTCTTTTCGCAGGCTCTTTCGCAGGATGGCCTTGGCCGCGGCCAGGTTGGTCCGCCGCGTCAGGTGGACCAGGATGATGTGCTGGTTGTTCATGCCTTCGAGCATCTCGGGCAGGTCGGCCACGTGCACGTGCTTGCCGATGCGGGCGCGGCGCAGGTGGTCGGGGTCGAAGAAGGTACACTCGATGAGCAAGGCCTGCGCGTTGGCCACGTGCGGCAGGTGCGAATAGTCGGCCTTGGGCGTGTCGCCGAGATAGGCCACCAGCGGCACCTCGATGCGGTGGGTGATCTCCACGCCCTTCTTCTTGAGCTCCACCAGTTGCGGGCCGGTCAGGTCGGTAAACTCGGCCTTGAGCTTCTGCCGGACGTCGATGATGGAGTAGCCCAGCGAGCCGCTGAGGTGGCGTGTGGCGAAGGCCCGCGCGACTAGGCCGCGACGGATCTCGTAGTTGTCGCCGTCGGACATGCCCACGAACTTGTGCGGCGCGACGTGGCCTTCCACGCGGCCCCAGGCCGTCAGCAAATCTTCCAGCGGGCCCACCAGGTCGGTCGGCACCAGCGCGACCCCGTTGCCGATGCCCTGGAAATCCCGCTGCGAGAAATAGTAAGGCAGCCCGGCGGCGTGGTCCATGTGGCCGTGGGTCAGCAGCAGGTGGTTGATCGCCAGGGCCTCGCGGGGGCACTTGCCGATGTCGAAGATGCAGTCGAGTTCCGGCGCAATGATAACGGCCTCCTCGCCGGCGACCGTGTAGCCGGCCAGCGAGAAGTCACCCAGGGGAATCTGTGAAAGCTGATAAGGACGGATTTTCATGCCAGTGACTCGACAGGGCGGATAGTATGGGCGACAGCCTGCCCGGTCAAGGAAAGTGTATCCGTTGGGGCAGATTTGGGAGCGTAATCTCCGGCCGTGGAAGACACGAATCGCGACATTTTCGAGCCGTCTCCCTCCAAACCCGGCCTGGGCCTGGGCGAGGTGCTCAAGCTTTCCTGGCCGGCCAGCCTGACGATGCTCAACACCACGCTGCTGCGGTTCGTCGACGGGATCATGGTCTCCCGCGTCGGCCCGGCGGCCTTCGGCGCCCAATTCATCGGCGGCATGTTCGCCTTCATTCCCGAGAGCTTCGCGATGGGCGCTCTGACGGTGGTCAACACCTACGTCAGCCAGAACTACGGCGCCGGGCGGCTCAAGCAGACGGGCATGTACGCCTGGGCGGGCATGGCCACCGCGGCGGCATTCTGCTGCCTGGCCCTGCCGCTGATCTTCCTGGCCGACCGCATCTTCGCCCTCTTCGGCCACGCCCCCGACGTAACGGCCCTGGAGACGATGTACTTCCAATACATGCTCGCCAGCATCGTCGTCACGCTGCCGCGGGCCGTGCTGGAGCAATTCTTCTTCGGCACGCATCGGCCGAGGGTGGTGCTGTTTGGATCGGTCGTCGCCAACGTGCTGAACGTGGCGCTCAACTACATCCTGATCTTCGGCAAGCTGGGCCTGCCGGCGATGGGGCTGAAGGGCTCAGCCATCGGCAGCCTCATCAGTTGGGTGGTCCAATTCCTGATCCTGCTGGCGATATTCCTGTCCGCCGGGACGCGGAAGACCTATTACACGCACCTGTGGCGGGCGGTGCGGCTGCGGCACTGCACCGAGCTGCTGAAGGTCGGCTGGCCCGCGGGCGTGCAGTTGTGCAACGACATCGCCAGTTGGAGCCTCTTCTCGGCCGCCCTGGTGGGCAAGTTCGGCACGGTGCATCTGGCGGCCACCACGGTGGCGATGCGCTACATGGGCCTGTCGTTCATGCCGGCCATCGGCATCGGGATCGCCGCGACGGTGCTGGTGGGCAAGTGCATCGGCGAGGGACGCAAGGACCTGGCCCGCCGCCGGACGCACGCAGCCCTGCTGGCGGGGATGGTGTACATGGGCCTCTGCGGGCTGGCGTTCTACTTCTTCCGCCGCCCGATGGTGGAGTTCTTCGTCAGCGTCGCCCCGTCGGGGGAACTGGGACCCGAGCAGGCCAGAGTCATGGCCGACGAGATCGTCCGCATCGGCGGGCAGATCATGATCTGCGCCGCGATCTTCCAGTTGTTCGACGCGATCGGCATCGTCTATATCGGGGCCCTCCGCGGCACCGGCGACACGCTTTGGCCGATGATCCTGACCGTGGCCCTGTCCTGGGGCATGGTCGTCGGGGGCGGCGCACTGGTGGTGCATACGCTGCCGCAACTGGCCAGCCTGGGCCCGTGGATCCCCGCCAGCCTCTATGTGGTGGCGCTGGGCGCCGTCGTGGGCTGGAGGTTCGAGACCGGCCGGTGGGAAAAGATCGACCTGTTCAAGAGAAAGATTAGTGGTTAATTTCTATAGCAAGAATTCGGGGCCCCTGCCCAAGGCAGGCCAGGCCCAAGAGGAGCCATCGATGAGTGACGACAAGAACATCTTCAAGGAATCGCTGAATCTGCCCAAGACGACCTTCGACATGAAGGCGGGGCTGCTGGCCAAGGAGCCGGTCATCCAGGCGCGATGGAAGGCTGACAATCTCTACGGGCAGATCCGCAAAGCCAGCGCCGGCAACGAACGTTTCATCCTGCACGACGGCCCGCCGTATGCCAACGGCAACATCCACATGGGCCACGCCCTCAACAAGGTGCTCAAGGACATGGTCGTGCGGATCAAGAACATGACCGGCTTCGACGCCCCCTACATCCACGGGTGGGATTGCCATGGGCTGCCGATTGAGCAGAAGGTGATGGAGAATCTCGGCGAAGCCGCCGCTACCATGAGCGCCGTAGATATCCGCCGCAGATGCCATGCCTATGCGAAAAAATTCGTCGGCATCCAGTCTGAGCAATTCCAGCGGCTGGGGTTGATGGGCGAGTTTGATGAGCCGTACCTGACGCTGAACAAGCCGTACGAAGCGGCAGAGCTGGAAGTGCTGGCCAAGCTCGTGGAGAACGGGATCGTCCGCAAGCAGCTCAAGCCCGTGCACTGGTCTATCGAGAACCGCACGGCCCTGGCCGATGCGGAACTGGAGCACAAAGACCGCACGGACACGAGTATTTTCGTCGCCTTCGAGTTGACGGCCGTCCCCGCCACACTGCCCCACAAGGAAGGCCAGAAGGTCTCCCTTGCCATCTGGACCACGACACCGTGGACACTCCCGGCCAACCGTGCGGTGGCGGTGCATCCGGATTTTGAATATGCCTGCGTCTCCGTGAATAGCCAGGATGGCTCCGCCATCTGGATCGTGGCCGAGAAGCGCCTGGAGGCGTTGCTGGCGTCTATCAACAGCAAGAGGCCCGGCTGGCTGGTTTCGCATGAGATCACCGGCAAAATCGGCGGCGCGAAGCTCGCCGAGGCCGGACTGACCTACAAACACCCGATCGATCCGCTGCGTTCGTGTCCCGTCGTGACGGCCTTGTACGTAACGCTGGAAGACGGGACAGGCCTGGTGCATACCGCCCCCGGCCACGGCATAGAAGACTACGGCACGGGCCTCAAGCATCATCTGGAAATCTGCTGCCCCGTCGGCCCCGACGGCACGTTCGACGATACGGTGCCCCAGTGGCTGCGCGGCGTCAACGTGTGGAAGTCCAATGCCCTGATCGTGGAACGCCTGCGCGGCGCCGGCGTGCTGCTGGTTGACGAGCAGATTACGCACTCGTACCCGCATGATTGGCGGAGCAAGACGCCCACGATATTCCGCGCGACCGAGCAGTGGTTTGTCGGCGTCGATACGCCAACGAAGGCTACCGGAAGATCTCTCCGCGAAATGGCGATGAACCTTTGCCGACGAACCGAGGACGACGGCGGCGTGCAGTTCGTGCCCTCCTGGGGCCGCAATCGTATCGCCGGCATGTTGGAAAGCCGTCCGGACTGGTGCATCAGCCGCCAGCGTTCCTGGGGCCTGCCGATCCCAGCCTTCTACAACCAGGCGGGCGAGCCGCTGATGACACCCGCAAGCATTCGCGCCGTCGCGAAGGTATTCGCAGAGCAAGGCTCCGACGCCTGGTTTTCGCTATCGCCGCGGGAACTTCTTGAAGCTTATGACCTGCACAAGGATAAAGACCTGAAGAACGCCGCCGATTTCCCGATTGACCAACTTACAAAAGGAACCGACACGCTGGACGTCTGGTTCGATAGCGGATCGAGCTGGTTCGCCGTGGCTATCAGCCGGGGGCTTGTGAAAGATATCCCCGTTAATCTCTACCTGGAAGGCTCCGACCAGCATCGCGGCTGGTTCCAGACCTCATTGCTGTTGGCCCTCGGCGCGGCCGGAAAAGCCCCGTACCAGGCCGTCTTGACGCACGGTTACGTGGTGGACGAGGACGGCCGGACCAAGATGAGCAAGTCGCTGGGCAATACCATGAATGTCGTGGACCAGCTCAAGAAACGCGGTGCGGACGTGCTGCGTCTCTGGGTCGCGACGCAGAATTACCAGGAAGACATCCGCTGCGGCGACAAGCTCATCGCGCAGGCTGAGGACGCCTACCGGAAGATCCGCAACACGCTGCGGTTCTGCATGGGCGCGTGCAGCGACTTCGACGCGGCCCACCACGCCACCGAGCCGGCGGACCATTCGGTGGACCTGTGGATGAAGATGGAACTGCACCTGCTCATCCGCGACGTGCGGGGCGCGTACGACCGCTACGAGTTCCACCGCGCCGCCCGGCTGATCTACGAGTTCTGCACCGTGCAGGCGTCGAGCATCTATCTCTCAGCCGTCAAGGACCGCCTCTATTGCGAATCGCCCAACGCCCTGCGGCGGCGGGCCACGCAGACGGTGATCCACCAGGTACTCATGACGCTGGTGAAACTGCTGGCCCCCATCCTCCCGCACACCTGCGAGGAGGCGTGGGAGCATATCCCCTTCCGCGATCCCGGCCAGGCCCATAGCGTGCACCTGACTCGCCTGCCGGATTATGACCCGGAGGTGCTGGCGCTGGCTGAAGACCTTCGCGTGGTCAATCCCGACCAGGGCTCTGCCTCGCCCGAGCGTCTCGAAGGCGGCCCGGCCTATGTCTGGCAGAGACTCATGGACCTGCGGGCCGAGGGCCTGGGCAAGCTCGAAGCCCTGCGCAACGCGGGCGTGAAGAACTCCCTGGACGCCGAGGCGGTCTTCAAGGTCGCCGCCGGCAAGGACAACGTGGCCGCTGTGATCGAGACCTACCTCAAGGAGCTTGAGGACCTGCTGGGCGTCGGCTACGCGCGGATGGAAAAGGGCGCCCCATTGCCGGAAGGCCAGGACGTGGCCGTCGAGGTCGGCGACACCCGCGAGAAGTACCAGCGCTGCGAGCGAAGCTGGAAGCGCCGGCCCGACGTGGGCAGCGACGCGGACTTCCCGACGCTCTCGGCGCGGGACGCGGTGGTGATGAAAGACCTGGCCGGGCAGTAGCCGCCCCGTCGGCCGACGCGGAATCCGATCGGCGGGATTTGATTATCATTTTGTTTTTTGCCACTTGCGGTGCCTATTATGCCAAGGAAAGCCGGCCTCGGGCAGCGGTTGCCCGGCGGACGAGGCTTGGAATGGGCCCCATGCGGGCAAATGGCAGGACTTTGGAATGAATATCTACGTAGGCAATCTGTCGTTCCAGACCACCGAAGATGAACTCAAGACGCTCTTTTCGGGCTTCGGGCAGGTCGACACGGTCAGCATCATCAAGGACAAGTTCAGCGGGGAATCGCGGGGTTTCGCTTTCGTGGAAATGCCCAATGCCGCTGAAGCCCAGGCAGCCATCGAGGGCGCCAACGGCAAGGACATGGGCGGCAGGAGCCTGAAGGTCAACGAGGCCAAGCCCCAGGCCGATCGCCGTCCCGGTGGCGGCGGTGGTGGTGGCGGGCGAGGCGGCGACCGTCGCGGTGGTGGCGGTGGCGGCGGCGGACGCGGCGAGTCACGCGGGCGTCAGTGGTAACACTGGACTTCTTCCTGCGCGACTTGTGATCTGTCGCTTGCCAAACGATGGATTAGGTGCCACTGCTGCGATGTTTGCAGCAGTGTCGACGCTATTGCACGGCTGCACACGACGCAGCCGTGGCACCTGTCGCTTCGTTTGTCACGGCCCACTAGCATTCCGACCGTTTTGAACCTGCGGACGGGGCGACATGCCCATGCGGCCGTTGCTGCCGGCACGGGCATGCGGACGTTGTGCATGCCCGCCCGCAAGCAACAGCGGCCGCACCGGGATGCTCGCGCGAAACATGCCTGACGAGAAAAACCAAAGCCCCTTGGGCGATTGAGCTGTTCAATCATCCAAGGGGCCTTTTTGTATCTCGATTACGCCGGGAAGCTTCGCGTGGCGTCAGGCGCTTTCCTTCTTGACCTTCCTGGCTGCAAACAGGCTCGGCCGGACCGTGCCCTCGACCATTTCCGCGGTGATCTGGTAGACGCCCTGCTCTTCCTTGTGCTCGGGCAGGTCGTACATCAGGTTCAGCATGACCTGCTCGATCACCGCGCGCAGGGCCCGCGCACCCACGGCCCGCTCCATCGCCTTGCGGGCGATGCTGTGCAGCGCCTCCTGGGTGAACTCCAGCGTGCAATTCTCCATGCGGAAGAACTGCTGGTACTGCTTGATCATCGCGTTTTTCGGCTCGGTGAGGATCTTCACCATGGCCGCCTCGTCCAACGGGCCCAGCGCCGTCACGCAGGGCAGGCGTCCCACGAACTCCGGGATCATCCCGAAGTGTACCAGATCCTCGGGCTGAATCTCATCGAGGATGGCCGTGGTCTGGGCGGCGGTCTCGTCGGTCGCCTCTTCAGAAGCAAACCCGATGACCTGCTGGCCCAGGCGTTTCTTGATGATCTCCTCCAGGCCGGTGAACGTGCCGCCGCAGATGAACAGGATGTGAGTCGTGTCCAACTGGATGTACTGCTGCTCGGGGTGTTTTCGGCCGCCCTGGGGCGGGATGTTCGCGATGGTGCCTTCGAGCATCTTCAGCAGCGCCTGCTGAACGCCCTCGCCGCTGACGTCGCGCGTGATCGAGACGTTCTGGCTGGTCTTGCCGATCTTGTCGATCTCGTCGATATAGATGATGCCCCGCTGCGCAGCCTCCAGGTCGTAGTCGGCCGCCTGGAGCAGCTTGAGCAGGATGTTCTCCACGTCCTCGCCCACGTAGCCGGCCTCGGTCAGCGTCGTCGCGTCGCCAATGGCGAAGGGCACATTGAGCACGCGGGCCAGCGAGCGGGCCAGCAGCGTCTTGCCGCAACCGGTGGGACCGATCAGCAGCACGTTGGACTTGTCGATCTCGATATTCTCAACCTCGTCGGTGTCCGCGTGCGTCAACCGCTTGTAATGGTTGTGCACCGCGACCGACAGGACGCGCTTGGCATGGTCCTGGCCGATGACGTACTGGTCCAGGAATTCCTTGATCTGCCGAGGCGTGGGGATGCTGGCGAACATCGGCTCGCTGCGCGGGGCGCGCTTCTGCTCCTGGCGAATGATGTTGTGGCACAGCTCGACGCAGTTGGCGCAGATAAATACGCCGTTGGGCCCTTCGACCACCGGGCCGGCATCATCGCTGGAACGGTGGCAGAAACTGCAAGTGCTCACGCCACGGCGTTTGCCGCCGGTGGGCCCTTTGCCCTTGGTATCATCAGGACTCATCACAACTCCTTGTGGGAGGGCAGACCGCCGCCCTTCCCGTTGGTTTTTCCATCGACATCATTCGGGGGGGTACTTGAGGCCGAAGTCACTTCATGCCTGGCAGACCCATCCAATCCCAAGGCTATTTGCCTCAAGCGGTTAAACTCTTCCTCGCTTATCTGGCCGCTGCGGCGGAGTTCCCGCAGGCGTTCCAGCGTAAAGCCTATGTCCGGCGGGCCCTGCGGCCCGGACCGCTGGATCAGGTTCCGCGACCGCCTCCTGGCCCACAGCATCACCAAGGCCATGACAATGACGGCTACCAGCAGCGCCAGGCCGGGACCGCCAAAACGCTGCACCAGCTCGCTGCCGTCTGTTTGCCCTGTCAGAGAAAACCAAGCCATTGGGGCCATTGTACGCACTTGCCGGCACTACCACAAGCGGCGCGCGCTCCTGTGCTACTTCACTTTGCCGCGTTGGGTAAAGCTCACCGGCGTGCCGACGCGGATCATCTTGCCCAGTCGCAGGGCGTCCCAGTTGGCCAGCCTGATGCAGCCGTGGGAGCCGGTCTTGCCGATCATCTCCGGCGTGGGCGTGCCGTGCATGCCGTAGCCCGGCAGGCTCAGGCCGATCCAGCAGAGCCCGACGGGGTTTCGCGGCCCCGGCGGAATGTTCAGCTTCTCGTGGACGTCCTTGACCTCCGGCCACTTCTCGGGATCGAAGAGATAGGTCGGGTTTTCGCTGATGCAGACCACGCTGGCCGGGCCGGAAGGCAGGTTGGCCTTGTCCTTGGCCACCGAGCAGTAGAACATGCCGACGACCTTTCCGCCGGCCAGCACGTGGATGACCTTCTCGCTGAGGTTCACCTCGACGCGGTCGCCGCGGGCGATAGGCACGTCGTCGGAGAGGGCTGGGACGTTGATAATGCGTCCGGGCTGGAGGTGCGCAATGTCAGACCCCGGGTTGAGGTCAGCAAGGAGGGCGCGGGTGCAGTGAAACTTTTCGGCCAGCAGTTCATCCAGCGAGGGGTAGGCCAGGCGGTCGAGCTTGGCCTTGTCCGCCCACTTTCTGGGATGCGGGCCGAGTTCCGCCAGGTCGGCGGCGCGGATGGTGTAGGTGGTCAGCGCCCGCCCCGGCGCCACGTCCAGGGCTGCGGCGGTGGGCGCGTCGAGGATGCCCGTAACGGCCAGGCCGCGGGCTCGCTGATACTCCCGCGTGGCCGCCTCGGTCTTGCCTCCGCACTTGGCGTCGATCACGCCGGGCGAGTAGCCCACCCGGTCCAGCGCGATCTGCCAGGCCAGTCGCTCATGGATGGAAAGTTTCTCCTCGGCGGGCTCAGTCCCAGCCGTTGCGGCATACGAGTGGGCCGCCGTCGCGGCAAGGGCCGCGAACATAACAGCCGTCCATAGCTTGCACATTTCGGGCTCCTTCGCCACCTTGGGCCGCGGCTGATCTATTATCGTCCGAATGAAACGAAAGTCAGCAGGCCATCCGCGATGAATTGTCCTCCGCGTTGTGCTGTGTTCATCCGGGCCCGGATGTCGTATAATGGGGGTGCCGGATGCGTGGAAGGCCGCTCTTCGTGCTTGCACGGAGGGAGGAAAGTCCGAGCACCACTGAACCGCGATGGTGGGTAACGCCCACCGCCTCGCCGGCTTGCCGGAGGGGTAGGGAAAGTGCCACAGAAAAGCAAACCGCCTCGGCCCTTGCGGCCGGGGTAAGGGTGAAAAGGTGCGGTAAGAGCGCACCGCGGCCGTCGTGAGGCGACCGGCATGGCAAACCCCATCGGGTGCAAGGCCAAGCAGCGATCGCGGCCCGGTTCAGGCCAATACGATCGCGGGTAGGCCGCTTCTCCCGCAAGGGAGAGAGCCCGTCTGCAAAGGCGGGTCCAGATAAATGGCCTTCGCTGTCGCAGCTTGCCCAGGCTGCGGCGGAACAGAACTCGGCTTACAGCGCATCCGGCCGGGCGTTTGTTTGGTAGCACAGGCGTCCCGCCTGTGAACTTTTGTGGTGGCGCCACTGCTGCGGTGTTTGCAACAATGTCGGAGTCAAACACGGCTGCACACAACGCAGCCGTGGCACCAGGTCGCCCACGTGGCCTGAGGATTCGGTACTCCGGTAATTCCGGTCCTCCGGCAGTTCGGTAGTCCGGCAGGGGTGTGACAAATTCTTCTGGCGCTTTCGGAATAATCGGAATATCTTCTCATATTGACAATCCACATGAGGAGACAACGATGGATCAGGACAAGGA
>JBAZTO010000028.1:0-51257 GCA_041661865.1 Phycisphaerae bacterium
CCGATGGCCTTTCTAATTGCCTATAAGAGGTCTGGTAACTACTTATATAGCAAATAGTTAGGACATCGGCAACTTATTTATGGGCAAACTGCGTGAAATATGCGGGCTAGAAGAAATATCAGCGGGGATGAACGCAGATGAACGCGGATGAATACCCTAAAGATATAGCGTTCGTAGCATTCGTTGTCGTTTGCACCCTTTTCGTCTACACTTGTCATACTTCGCGATCCTCGCCGCATATCTCTTGAATCTGTGTTCATCTGCGCGCGTTCCCGCCTTATAATTCGCTGTCAAAGGAAGACCGCTATGACTCGAACCCGCACTGAGACCGATTCGATGGGAGCGATGAAAGTGCCCGCCGACGCACTCTACGGCGCACAGACCGCCCGGGCGGTGGAGAATTTCCCCATTTCCTCCTGGCCCATGCCGTCGGCCTTCATCGCCGCCATGGGGCTCATCAAGGAAGGCGCTGCCAAGGCCCATCGCCAGGCCGGCCGGCTCGACGCCCGCAGGGCCGAGGCCATCGTCGCCGCCGCGCGCGAAGTGGCCACAGGGCGATGGAACGACCAGTTCGTCGTGGACGTCTTCCAGACCGGCAGCGGCACCAGCACGAACATGAACGCCAACGAGGTCATCGCCAACCGCGCCAACCAGATCCTGGGCGGCTCGGCCGGGGACAAGACGCTGGTACACCCTAACGACCACGTCAACATGGGCCAGTCCTCCAACGACGTGATCCCGACGGCCCTGAACGTCTCGGCCGCCGTGGCCATGCACCAGGACCTGGCCCCCGCGCTGCGAGCCCTGCACGGCACGCTGATCGCCCGGGCGGCTGAGTTCGACGCCCTCGTGAAGATCGGCAGGACGCACCTGATGGACGCAGTGCCCATTCGCCTGGGGCAGGAGTTCTCCGGCTACGCGGCCGCGGTGGACAACTGCACCGGACGCCTGCTGGTGGCCATCTCGGCCTTGTGCGATCTGGCCATCGGCGGCACGGCTGTGGGCACGGGCCTCAACGCGCCCAATGACCTGGCGGCGGAGGTCTGCCGCTTCCTGTCCGAGCACACTCACCTGCCCTTCCGCGAGGCGGTCAACCATTTCCAGGCCCAGACCACACTGGACGCGGCCGTGTTCGCCTCGGGCGTGCTCAAGGGCACGGCCCTGGTCATGGGAAAGATCGCCTCGGACATCCGCCTGCTGGCCAGCGGGCCTCGCTGCGGCCTGGGCGAGCTGGTGCTGCCGGCCACCCAGCCGGGCAGCAGCATCATGCCCGGCAAGGTCAACCCGGTGATGTGCGAGTCGGTCGTGCAGGTGGCCTGCCAGGTCGTCGGCTGCGATGCGACGATCACGGCGGCCGCCACCGGCGGGGTCGGCGGCATTCTGGACCTCAACGTGGCCATGCCGGTCATCGCGAGCAACCTGCACACGGCCATCAACCTGCTGACTAACGTGGCCAAGGTCTTCGATGCCAAGTGCCTCCGCGGGCTGGCCGCCAACACCGCGCGCTGCGGGGAACTGGTGGAGCAGTCGCTGGCGATGGTGACGGTGCTGGCCCCGCGACTGGGCTACGATGCCGCCGCCGCCCTGGCCAAGGAGGCCAGCGCCACGGGCAAGACCATCCGTCAACTCCTGGCCGAGCGAAACATCCTGCCCAAGGATGAATTGGACAAGCTGCTGGACGCTCGCACACAAACGGGGGCGTAGGGAAACAGTAGCCTGTAGCCAGTAGCCGGTGGTCCGTCTCCGGTGTTTGGCAACACAGCCCCGGTCGCCAAACGATGAGTCAGCACCCAACGCCGAAAACGAACCCTCTCGGTTCTATGTTGTAACAGCATTTACCAAATAGTTAAGCTATTGACTATATAGCCCCCTCATTCCGCGTGAAATATGCGGGCTAAAGCGCCAGTAAATTAAACCGCACCCGTGGCAGAAGAGTCCGCCGGACGCGGCGCGGCGGCCTCCAGTTCCCGACAGATGATCTCCGTGGCCAACTGCGTCGAGGGAAGCTGGATCCGCCGGGCATTATCGCTCATCTCCTTCAGTCGCGCGGGGTTGCGCAGCAGCCGAAGGACGGCCGAGACCGTATCGTCCTTGTTGACCGTCAGGACGGCGGCCCCGTTGTGGGCCAGGTAGTGGGCGTTGCCTTCCTCGTGCCCGGCGGAGTGGAGCAGCACCATGGGCAGGGCCTTGGCGACGCACTCAGCCGTGGTGAGTCCGCCGGGCTTGCTCACCATCAGCGTGGCCACCTCGGCCAGTTCCGGCAAGCGGTCCGTGAAGGACAGCGGGCGAATCCTCGGCTGCGATGCGGCGACCTTGCCCAACTCGGCCAGCAGTCCCTTGTTCCTGCCGGCCAGGATAACCACAGTGGCCTGGTCGTCATCCTCGACAATGCCGCGAGCGATTTTGACAATGGGACCGCAGACAAATTCCGTCCCGCCCGACAGCAGCACAATGGGCTTGCCCTCGGGGAGGTTCCAGTCCTGGTAAATCCTGGCGCGGTCCAGCGGCGCCAGCCACTTTGGCCCGACGGGCATGCCGGTGACGCTGAGGTTTTCCTCGGCCACGCCCCAGCGGCGGAGCGTGTCGGCGCTGTATTGGGACGGGGCCAGCCAGTGGTCGATGCCCTCGCTGAACCACAGGCGGTGCAGTTCGATATCGGTGGCGACCACGACCTGGCGGCAGCGGAGTTGGCCGGCCCGCACCATTAAAGTGACCATCGGCGCAGCCAGGAAATGCGTGTGAACGATCAAGTCCGGCCGAATGTTGGGCAGGTGCTCGTGGAGTTCCTCCATCGCCAGCCGCTCCACGGTCAGGTGGATGTTCTCGCTCCAACCGCGCTTGGGCGTCTGCGGGCGGTTGGTCAGGAAGAAGCCGATATCAAACAGCAGCGGCACGCGGGTCATCCCAAAGACAAAGCCGCCGGCGTAGTACGCGCGGAACCAGCCGGGGGTGTAGTCCAGCAGATCGAGCGTCGAGATTTCCGCCTGCGGGGCCGCCTCGGCCAGCGAATCGCGCAAGGCCCGGGCGACGGAGTTGTGGCCGGCGCCGACGGAGGCCGTGATAATCAGGATCTTTCGTCGCGGCCGGGGATTGTGGGCAATGTCTGTCATGGCCGATAGTGTGCGCGGCGGCAGGCCCGGTGACAAGCGATAAAGCGGTCGTCTTTACTGCCCGGGCGGCTGGGCCGCACTGAGAATGGCCAGGTGCTCGCGCACAATGGCCTGCCAGGGGTTGGGCTTGGCGGAGGCGACGATCTCGAAGTAGGCCTGGGCCTTCTTGAGGTTGGGCACCAGCGGCAGCGCGGGGGCCTCGGAGGTTCGCATGGCCAGGCGACCCAACTCGTAGTTGGCCTGGACGGCGGCGTCCGAGTCGCGCTGGGCCAGGAGGATGAGCATCTCGGCCCGCTCGTAGAGGTTGGGGCTGGCCAGGGCGACGGCCAGCTTGAGATGGTCGCCCATCTTCGTCTGCTCGTAAGCGCCGGCCAGCTTGCCCAGGCAATCGAAGTAGCCCAGTTCGTACGGGCTGGCCTCGAGGTAAGCGGCCAGGGCCTCCGCGGCGGCAGGGTCGTGCAGGGCGTCGCAGGACTGGGCCAGCCAGAGCAGCTTGTTGACCTCGAAGGCCGCCTCGGAGTAGTAGCGATTGGCGGGGATCGTGGTGGCGGGGGCGAAGATTTCGGCGATCTTGCCGGCCTCCTGCGAGCCGGCATCGGGCGTGACCATCGCCTTGAGGCTCGCCTGCGCGCTCAGCAGGAGTTGCAGCGCCGGCTCGACCTTGCGTTCGCGCAGGGCCAGCGTGCCCAGGCGCCACTGGGCCAGCGCCGCCTGCGGAGAGGACGGGTAGGTCTCCAGCAGGCGCTGCCAGGTCGCCTCTGATCCTGCCAGCACGTGCGAAACACTGTACTTGACCAGCCCCATCTCCAGGGCCGTCGCGTCCAGTTGCAGGCTCTGGGCCTGCGCCGCGGCCCACAGGATTCCCGGCGCCCGCCCGCTGTTGGGATAGCGGGCCAGGAAGGACTCGCATCGCGAGATCAGTTCCCGCCTCCGGTCCAGCAGATCGTCCCGCACCTTGAGGCTCAGCGTCTGGCCGTTGAGGCCCTCGGCGTGATTCATCCGGCTCCACGTGTCCATCGCGACGGGCTCGAAGATCGTCTCCTCAGCCGTCAAGCCCTCGGCGATGATGGAGTACTCCAGTTCGTCGCTGCCCACGCGGTTGTAGAAGACCCCCAGCGACACCGCTATCAGCACCGCCAGCGCCGGCGCGACGACCCCGGGGCGGAATCGCATCAGCGGGGCCAGCGCCAGCACCGCCGTGAAGGCCAGGATCGCCGTCACCACCGCGGCCAGCAGGACCCCGCCCAGCACCAGCCGCTGGAGCGCGGGCACGGCGGCGGCATCGGAACCCACGAAGGTGAAGAAGTAAAGGTAGAGCCCCACCGGCAGCAGGGCCAGCAAGGCCGCCAGGAAAGGCATGTCGCTGCGGAGCGAGGTCTTTCCCGCCAACAGGCAGGCCAGGGCCATCGTCAACCCCAGCACCGGCGCATGCGAGAAGACCACCACCACCGCCACCAGCGCCGCAGCCAGGGGAAGCTGGTAGAGAATGGCCATGATGATGGGCACGAAGATAATCACGCCCAGCAGCAGCGAATCGACCAGCAGCATCCAGGGGTGACTGAAGATGCTCAGCGGGTGCAGCAGCGTGTCCGCCAGCGGCGTGGCCAGGTCATGACGGTAGGCCTGGGGCGAGAAATGGCGCCAGCTTCCGCTGGAGAGGTACTGCCAGAACATGTTGGCCAGGATGAACAGGGCAAAGGCCAGGCCCAGGAACAGGAGACGCCGCCACAGCGGCGCTTCCCGCAGCAGCGGCTCGGCGCCGCGGTGATGGTCGAAATTGTCGTCTTGCCCTGTCGCCATATCTGTCATGCCGGAGGGATAGGATACCTCATGGGTGGGGCCGCGAGGCCAGCCAAAGTCGATAGAAAATGTTGTTCTTCAGGAAGACCTTGAAGAGAACCTCGTTGGGATAGACGAAGCTGACGACCTCGTCGTACATCTTTCCGCCGATGATCCTGGCCTTGAATTTCAGCAGCGGAATCCGCCCCTGGCGGTAGGTATGATTCCACTCCGCCGACTGCGGCGTGCCCACCAGGATCAACCCCACCTCGTAGCGGCCCACGCTGTGGCGGTCGGTCGTGCCCTCGATGTAGATGTCGTAGGTCGTGCCCGAAAAGACCATGTCGTTCTCGGCCGTGCCGTCGGGCAGGAACTTGGCGAAGCTGGTCATGCGGTTGTAGCGATACCGTGTCAGGTTCAGGCCCGGGAAAATCCGCGTGACGAAGGCCGGCACGGCGTGGCCTTCCAGCAGGCCGTCGGTGGCGACGGTCTTGGCCGTCCCGTCCAGGTACATCGCGTAGTTGGCGTCCATCACCGCGGCCAGCAGGTCCGGCACGGGCAGGCTCGCCGTGCCCGCACGGTCGAAGGTGCCGAACACCGTGTTGCCGGGGAAGAACTTGGCCAGTTGCGGCTGGATGTTCTGATCGGCCAGCACGCCGCGGGTTTCATTGTCAATCACGGCGACCAGCGGATCCTGCGTCAGGTCGGCCTGGTAATTGGCCGTGATCACGCCGCCGTTGACGGCCACGCCGTAATCCACTTCCACCTGGCCGTCGCTGGCCAGGAAGGTCAGGTTGAAGTTGCGGACCTGATAGCTGCGATCGACGGTCGCGTCATAGGTGCGAAACTCCAGAATGTTGACGTGGCCGTCCACTTCGGCTGCCAGCAGGGCCGGCTTGGCCCGCGTGAAAAGCTCTTGCGCCCTGGCGGCCAGGTCGTGGCGCTGGGCGTCGGTCATCAGCGGAGGCGGGGCATCGGCCGGCCGAGTGGAAGGTGCCGAGGTTGCGCCGGGCTTGGCGGGGCTTTCTGTAGCGGCCAGAGGGGTCGGCGCGCCACCGCCCAGCCACTCCGCCAGATCCTTGTCATCCAGCCGCGTGGCCAGCAGGCGGAACTCCCCCACCGGCGCCTGCGGAAGATTACGCAGATGGGCCAGCAGCCAGCCGTGATTGGTCCCAGCCTGAAACTCCAGGCCATCAGTCTGCACGGACTGGACTTTCCAGTCCCCGGCCGCCCACTCCACGCCCGTGGCCGCCAAACGGCCATCGAGGGCGAAGTCCTTGTTGTTGTAATGGCCGCGGAGATGGCCAAAGCACAGGCTGACGTTGGTCATCCTGCCGGTCACCGCGTCCCAGTCGCCCTCGACGATGCCTGAGCCGCCCAGCCGGCGCGACTGCAACGCCGGCAGCAACACGCCCAACTCGTCGGCCTTCGGTGTCGAGAGCGAGAGGTGCGCCTTCTGAAGCGCCGCGCGAGGCGGAAAGATCGACTCCAGCGTGATCGCGCCATCGGCGGCAAGCTGCAACCGGCCCGCGCGGACGACGACATTGTTGACCAGCACCCCCTTGGACGTCGGGGAGAACGTGGCTTCGAGCGACGCCTCGCAGGGCATGCCCACCGGCTTGGCGACACGGAGATCCTCCCGCATGCCGTCGTCGCCGGTGATCGTCAGGCCCAGCGGGATGCCCGCGGCGCCGAGCTTCTCCCCCACCAGGCGCGCCTTGAGCGAGGGGCCCATCGGGCCGTCGTCCAGTCGGGCCGACAGGGAGACTTCTCCCTCCAACCCGCACTGGTTAGCAGCCCTGGCCAGTTCGGGAAAGGCAAGCCGGAGCGACTCGTCCAGAACGCCCTCGCCGGCCAGGTCCACCTTGTAGCGGCGGGCATCCCATGCCGGTCCGGAGGTCGGCGCCGATGTCGACGCGGCCATCGATGTGGCCGTCGGTGTTCTGGCCAAGGCGGTGCTGGGCGAAGAAGAAGAAGTCGATGCGGAAGCCGGCTTGGAGGCACTGGCGGCCTGGCCGACGGCACACGTTATCGCCACGTGGCTGCGGCCTAGCTGCGCCGAGAAGGACTCGATCCGGGAGATGGCGATCGGGCCGCCTTCGGGGGCCACGAGCGTGCCGGAGGCCTCGATCACCAGCGGCGCATCGGCAAGCTTGGCCCGCTGGACCGTCCCGCCGCTGTCCAGCTCGATACCCGTCGCATCGAAGAACAGTTGGGTTTGCATCTCCTGGCCCTGCTTGCGAACACTGGCGTCAATCGTGGCCCAGCCGGTCAACTGGCCCGGCGTCAGATTGTCCCGCAGCACGGGCAGGGCCTGGGCCAGCCCCTCGGCCTCGGTAACGCAGGCCGACACACGCACGTTGACGGGCGCGTCGTTGGCCTCCGCCTTGTCCGGCGCCGACGCCTCCACCCGCGCACTGGCCCAGGGCAGGTTGGCCTCCAGGGCCAGCCAGTTGCGCCGGTCGCGCGTCGCCTGGGCATTGTGCACGAGGGTCGCGTTGAAAGCGGCTGCGACGCCGGCGGCTTTTTCAAAGGCCCGCAGCTTCAGTTCCGTCGCGGTCAGGTCAGCCGTCACGTAGGCCTGCTGGCAGGCTGGATCGGCCTGCACTTCGATCTGCCCGGACAGGCCGCCGGAAATCCCCGCCGCCGCGTCATTCGCGCATGGAAATGCCTGGGCCAGCGCGGCCAGGTCGTCCAGTTCGTACTTGCCCGTCAGGCTGACGGAGGGCACCGCCCCGGAAAGGTCCGCCTTCAACTCGGCATTATCCATGCTCAGCCGCCCCTGCCCGACGGTCAGTTCGACGTCCAGGCCAGCCAGGCCCGGCGAGTCGGTTCCGATCGTCGCGTCCAGGTCCAGGCTGATGGCGGCATCGCTCGGCTGGGCAAAGAGCTCGCCGACCGTCAGGCCCGAGGCGCCGCTTGCGTCGGCGCGCAGGTGAAACCTCGCGGACTGGCTGCGATCGATGAACCAGCGTCCGGTGATCGGGCCGCGGATGGTCGCCTGCTGGAGCGGCGAGTCGGGCGGCAAGAGCCCCTTGAGCGATTCCATCTCGCGAATCTCCCACGCGCCTTTCCAGTCCAGCCGAGCCAACTGGGCCAGCAGCACCCGTCCGACGCTGCCGAACTCGGCACCCTGTGCCGCCGCGACAGTCTCTTCGATATCGCCGGCTGTGCCGGAACCGGAGAATCTGTTCTCGCCCCAGATCCATTCGCTCTGGTCCACCGCCAGTTGCCCGTCGCGCCGGTTGAGGCTGCCCTTGATCTCCATCTGGCAGGCGGCGCCGGCAGGCTTGAGGGCGCGGCCATTCTGCGACAGGACCGTTTCCCTGGCCTGCGCGGTCAGTTCCCAGTCCGCGCGAAGGCCGTCGGATTGACTCGTCAGGTGGATGCCGACCGGCCCGGTCAACTCCAGGCCCACCGGCAACGTGCCCCTGCCCGTGAGCAGGGCCGCCAAGGTCGTCGGGTGCAACTGGCCCGACAAGTCCATCGTCCGCATCGCTTCCCATCGGCCCTCGTAGATATCGGCGGTCATCTCGGCCTTGCCCGCCAGCTCGACGCCCGGCAGGCGAAGTTCCAACTGATGCACCTGCACGTGTCCGGCGATGGGGTCGAAGCTGCCCGTCAGCCCGAGGCCCGCGTTCTCCAGCACCGGCAAGGCCGGCCCTTCAGCCGGCTGGACGTCCAGACTGCGGGCGTTGATGTTTCCGCGGAACTGGCTGACCATTCCATTGCGGTCGATCTCGACCTCGGCCGAGCCATAGCTGACGCCCGAGAGCTTCTTGAGCGGCAGCTTCAGGCCTTCGATCAGCGGCAATTGCGCCAGGTCGACATTGGAGAAATTCATGGTCGCCAGCGCCGCCACCGACGCACCGGCCGGCGCGGACAGGCGGAAGCTGATCGGTGCGGCTGCGCCTTTCTGCTTCAACCCGGCTGAGAGCGTCATCTGGCTTAGCTGGCCGTTGCTGCCCGACCGCATGTCGACGCTGATGATAGGCAGCTCCAGGCAGTCCTCCGCCGCCCCGCCTCGCACGATTACCCGCCCGCCCCGCACGATCACCTGGTCCAGTTGGAACGTCTTCTGCATCCTGGCGACGGCGGCGATGTTGCTCTGCCCGTTGTCCCTGATCTGCACCTGGAGGAGGGGGCCGTCGATCTCGACCCGTTCCAGTTTCCCGGCCACCAGCAACGTCAGCGGCGAGAAGTCGGCCCCGATCCGCCCGACTTCCACCATGGCCGGGCCGGAAAAACCGTCGGGCGACGGGATGGTCAGAGCCTCGATGACGATGCCCTTGTCCCAACTGAGGGACAGGCGCTTGATCGTCACCTCCACGCCCAGTTGCCGGGACATGTCGGCTGCCATTGTCCGGCGGATGAAGTCCGTCGGCGCCCACCAGGGAATGGAGACGTAGGCGGCACAGAACACCAGGCCGGCCAGCGTCGCCGCCCGCAGCAGCCGCTGCCACCACAGCCGCGTGGCGACCCTTTTCTCAGAAAGCCTGGTTTGCCTGGGGATCGTCATCATCACCCTGGTTATGAGACAGCCGGCTCAAACGTTGAAACGGAAATTGATGATGTCGCCGTCCTGGACCGGGTAGTTCTTGCCCTCCAGGCGGATTTTTCCGGCGGCGCGGGCGGCCTTCATGTCGCCCGTCGCGTGCAGGTCGTCATAGTGGACCGTCTCGGCGCGAATGAAGCCCCGCGCGATATCGCTGTGGATGGCGCCGGCCGCGGTGACCGCGTCGGTGCCGGCCGGGATCGTCCAGGCGCGGCACTCGTCCTCGCCGGCGGTCAGGAAGCTGATGAGGTTGAGCTTGGAATAGCAGGCCCGCACCATGCGGTCGGAGGCCGAGGCGGGCAGGCCCAGGTCGGCCAGGAATTCCGATCGCTCCGCCTCGGGCAGCAGCGACAGTTCCGACTCGATCTTGGCCGAAAGCTGAATGCATTCCACGCCCGACAGTTCCGCCGGCCCGCCCGTCGCGGCAGCCTGCTCGTCGCAGTTGATCGCCACCAGTTGCGGCTTGATCGACAGGAAGGCGAAGCTTCGCAGCAGCTTGGCCTCGGCCTCGGAGGAAACCACCCCGCCAATGGGCTTCTCGTTCTCCAGGGCCTCCTTGAGGCGGTTCATCAGGTCCATTTCCCGCAGCAGTTCATCACGCTTGCCGCCGGGCTTCTTGATGCCGGCATTGAGCTTTTCGATGCGGCTGAGAACCTGCTCCAGGTCGGCAAAGAGCATCTCGGCCTGGAGTTCCTGGAGGTCGGCCAGCGGGTCGATGCGGCCACGATAGGGCGCGACGACCTCGTTGGCGAAGGTCCGCAGGACAAACACCAGCATGTCGCTTTGCCGCATCGCCGGCCAGAGGGCCTTGGCCCGCGTCCGCCCGGCCTCGTCGGACAGGTCCATGCCGGGCAGGTCCAGCAGTTCAAGCTCGGCATGGGTGACTTTCTTGGGCTTGTAGTGCTCGGCGAGCCACTCGACGCGCGGGTCGGGCACCTTCACCACGGCCAGGTGCGGCTGGTCGGGGCGATCCAGATGCACGGCCGAGCCGCCAGCCTGGGCCACCGCGGCAAAAAGGCTGGACTTCCCGCTTTGAATCGGACCCACAAGTGCAACCCGCATATCGTTACCTCATTCATCCACTGTGAAATTCAAGTCTCGCGGCCATTCGCAGCCAACACTCACGACCGCCCGGGTGCGGCGCATCGGGTATCTTGGCTTGCCGGGGCCCCATTTCCAAGGACTTTCTCAGCCGCGGGGGGCGGCTTTCTCCGCCAGCAGTTGCCGGAGTTGCTCGGTCTGCACCCGTGCGGTGGCAATGGCGGGTGGGTCCGGGCGGACCCCGCCCCAGCGGGCCCGGTAGTACAGGGCGGTCAGTTCCATGAGCATCCGGGCGGGCAGGTTGAGTTTTTTGCTTGCCTCGGCCGCCAGCTCGCGAACCGTCTGATCGTCGCGCGCGGGCAGCCCGTGGGCCGCAAGGACGGCAAGCAACTGGGAAACGAAGGTCAACTCTCCCCACGGCTGGGCCGCCAGAAGCGCCTGCTCCGCGCGCCGCTGCAACGCGCGCCGCCTCCAACGCAGGATCAGAAGGAATTCCACAACCACCGCCACCGAGCCGATCAGGATGGACAATTGCACCATCGCCGTATCGACCACCCCGCGCACCAGCAGGTTGATCACGCCTTCGCGGGCGGCGTGCATCGACTTCTCCATGGCCCGGGCGAATAGAACAACCTGCTCCGCCACCTGCTCGCCCAGCTCCCGCTGCACGGTAGCGTTGTAGCCGACGACCCTGTTGTACCAGTAGAACTGGACGCGGCCCCAGAAGTCCTCGATGCCCGCGAGAACCCCTTCCCGCCTGGGCACCCAGCGATTGCCCGAGGTGGCGTCAAAGGTGACCCATCCGCTCGAAGGCGTGAAGACCTCCGTCCAAGCGTGGGCGTCGTGCTCGCGGACGATGTAATACCCGCCCTTCGTGTCGAACTCGTCGGCGAGAAAACCCGTCACCAGCCGCGCCCGCACGTCCAGCAGGCGGCACATGACGGTCATGGCCGAGGCAAAGTACTCGCAGTTGCCCCGCCTCATGTGGAGGAGAAAATCCTCCACTCCATCCCGGCCGGCCTGCGCGGAAGTCAGGTCCAGCGTGTAGGCATACTCTGACCGCAACTTCTGGGCGATGCGTTGGGCAATGGCCAGGTCCGCCTCGTCGCGATTGGACGGCTGGGTCGTCTCGACGTTGGGCAAATCCTTGCACCATTGGAGGGCCAGGGCGCGGACTTCCGGCAGCGGATCGACCGTCTTGTTGGGATCTCCTGATCTGTTGTTCTGGAAAGCGTTAAGGTAGTCCTGCTGGGCTTGATTCAGAGGCCCCGGGAGGCTGTAGGCCGTGTAGTGAACCGGGCGGTTGGGAAGGACCGACGAGGACAGCCGCCCCTGGAGGCGCGAGTCGATGTAGCCCAGCCCATCGGGGGATTCCAATCGCACCAGCAGACTGACGGCAAAGACCTGCGGCAGCAACTTAGGGTCTAAGGTAACTTCCTGAACCATGGCGCCGGCGAGGATCTCGTCATTGAGATCGGTTGAGACCATGAACGCCCCTCCCGAGAGGTCCACCCAGGACGATTGCCGGTAGCCCTCGAATGTCTTGCCTCGCAAATAGAGGGGGCCGAAGAAGCCGCCGTGTCCCTCTTTACGAACAGTCATTCGCATCACCGTCTGGGCGGACAGGTATATCTGCTTGGGCTGGCCTAACTTGACCTCCCCCACGTAGCCGCTGCCGGCCGATCTGGCCGAGCCCATGAAGCCCCTGCCGGGAGACATCTCAACCCGCGGGGCCAGGACAAACACTATCGCCCCCAATGCGAACATCGCCGCCAGCGACACTGCCAGGCGCCGCGCCAGCGCCTTGCCGGGCCAGTCACGGATGACGTTCCAGGCGATCCGCTGGGCAGGAATGGGCAACGTGTCGCTGGCCAGTCGCGCTTCGGCCGAGGCATCCAGGCCTCGCTTCAAGGTCAGGACCATCGCGCAGTACGCCGCCAGCGTCAGATGCGCGACGAACAGGGCCGCGAACCATAACGCCTGCGAGAACAGCGCCGCTGCCACAACCGTCAGGACGCTCAGGACCAGTAGCTGCACGTAGTCGCGGTTGCTCTTGTGCTCGAAGAGCTTGCAGGCCTGGATGAGGATTATGTAGTGCCCCAGGGCCGCGGGCAGGGAGAAAGAGGCGTCCCACAGCTCCACCGCCAGGACCACCGTCGAGAGGAGCACGCCGATATTGACAAAAACCCGACGGACGAAGATTTCCGAGGCCCGCTGGACCGCCACCAGGTTGATGACCACCGCGAAGCTGATGGCCAGGAGGTAGAACACGTTCCCCTCCGCCAGGCTGAGCATGATGCCCGAAATCCAGATCGTCAGCAGCAGCGGCCGCTCCAGGCGGCGCCGGGCCTTGAGGGCGATCTCCACATCGCTGAAGGGGGCGGTGGGCATCAGCGAACCTCCCCCGCCGCCAGCGGATCGTCCTCGAAGTAGAACGGAAGTTCCCGGTCGCCCACGACGGTGAGGCTGCGGCAGTGGGCGCGGATCGGCCGCAACGCAACCGGATCCACCCGCGCGCCATCGGTCGCGATCAGCAGCACCTGCGCGTCCCGCAGACTGCCGTGGCGCAGGGCGGCCACGGTGTGCTCCAGGCGGCACTGGGTGTTGATGTCGATGGTCGCCAGGGCGCCGAGCAGTTCATGCATTTGCCCCTTCCCGGCGATTGGGGGAATCGTCACCGGGCCATGACTGCAGCCCAGGGCCAGGCCCACCTTGTAGCCGCGGGCCAGCGTGTGCTCGATGGCCGTGCCGGCAAAACGTATCAGCCGCTCCCGCCTGGTCTGGGCGATCTCCGAGAGGTCGTCCAGAGCGGTGTCCAGGATGACCCACAGAATCTCCGGCAGGGGCTGGCACATCTCGCGGATCACCGGGGCCTGGCGGTTGGCCGATCGCCGCCAGTGAATCCACCGCGGGTTGTCGTTGCTGCGGTAATCGCGCAGGCCGAAGAATTCGTCCTGCCCGCCGGTGGCCTGGCTGGGCGCGGCGCTGGAGGACTCCACCGCGCCGCAGATCAGGATGCGCCTCTTGAGCTGCCCCTTGGCCGGCCAGACGACCAGCGTTGCGGGGGCCTGGATCAGCCGCCGGGCTGCGATAAGCCCGAAGGGGAAACAGGTCTCAACCTCCACGCCGTCCAGCTCGATGCGGCCTCGCTCGCGGGCCACGAACCGGGCGCCCGAACGGAAGAACGAGCCGGGTGGCAGGTGCACGCAATATCCGCGGACGCTCTGGATGCTCCGGCTGGCACGCTCGTTCATCGACAGGCCCAGGCACGAGCCGCGTCGCCGGGAATTGCGGAGGTAGTAACCCAGGTGGATGGTCTGGTTCTGCCAGGCCTGCTCGGGCACGTCGCGCTTGAGTTCCACGCCGGCAATCATCCGTCGAGCCATGGCCATCGAGAGGCTCATCGCTCCCACCATGACGCCGAAAAGAACGAAAAGCATCGCCGCCTGACTGCGCCAGGCCGAGTAGCACACGATGGCCCCCACGACCAGGAACAGCCAGCCGGCCACCGTCGGGGCCAGCCGGACGCGGGGGGCGGAAGATGGTCGGCCGATGCCCATCAGAAACCTCGCCTTGAGACTCTTACTGCGGCACGGGGACAGTCTTGAGGATCTGCCGGAAAATCGCCTCCGCCGCGGCAGCCGAGCCGCCATGCGTCAGCGCCTTGGTCAGCAAGCGGTGCGCGCAGACGGACACGGCCAGGTCCTTGACGTCGTCGGGCACCACGAATTCCCGCCCGTCGAGCAGGGCGGCGGCCTTGGCCGCCTGGGTCAGCGCCAGCGCCCCGCGCGGCGAGAGGCCGACGGTCAAGTCCTCGTTTCGCCGCGTCGCCTCGGCAATGGCCAGGATGTAGTCCAGGATGGCCGGGTCGATCCGCACCCCCAGCACGCGATCCTGTATCTCCACCAGCTCCGCCGCCGTCATCACCGGCTTGAGGTGCGTCAGCCGCGTCCGGGCCGGCTGGGTGGTGAGGATTTCACGCTCGACCTCCTTGGTCGGATACCCGACGGCCAGGCGAAGCATGAAGCGGTCGAGCTGGTTTTCGGGCAGGAAGTAGGTGCCCTCGAACTCGTAGGGGTTCTGCGTGGCCATCACCATGAACGGCGGCCCCAGGGTGTAAGTCTTGCCGTCGGCGGTGACCTGCGATTCGCTCATCGCCTCCAGCATGGCGCTCTGGGTCCGCGGCGTGGTGCGGTTGATCTCGTCCACCAGCACGATCTGCGCGAAAATGGGGCCGGGCTTGAAGTTGAACTCCCCGCGCGTCGAGTCGTAGACGCTGACACCCAGGATATCGCTGGGCAGCAGGTCGGGGGTCAGTTGGATGCGGCTGAAGATGCAGTCCACGCTGCGGGCCAGGGCGCGGGCCAGGATGGTCTTGCCCACTCCCGGCACGTCCTCCAGCAGCACGTGCCCCTTGGCCAGCAGCGCCACCAGCACGCGGCGGACCACTTCCTCTTTGCCCAGCAGGACCGACTGAATGTTCTGACGCAACTCGGCTAGCTTTTCGGCATGGCCCATGTCTTCACATCTCGTTCCTGAGTTAGTGGAATCATTATATCGTGGCCGCAGAGGCAACAGAACCGCGCGCCGCCCCGAATCAAAGTCTCCTGCAGGCGTTACAGCACCTTCGGAAATCCCGCACCGGCTGCGACGCAGAATGTTTATTGGCGCAAGGCCCGTCCATCGCCTAGCATGGCAGTATAAATGTTCACCGGCATCGTGCAACATATTGGTTCGATTCGCACTGTCCGCGACACCCCCGCCGGCCGAGCCTTGCTGATCGATCTGGGCCGGTGCGCCGAGGGATTGGCCGTGGGCGACAGCGTCGCGGTCAACGGCGTCTGCCTGACCGCCGCGGAGCTGGCCGGCCAGGCCGCCTGGTTCGACGCGGTGGCCCAGACCCTCGCGATGACCACGCTGGGGCAGCTTCGCAGCGGCGCGAAGGTCAATCTCGAACGCGCCGCCCGGCTGGGGCAGGAAGTCGGCGGACACCTGGTGCAAGGCCACATCGACGGCATCGCCCGCGTGCGGTCTGTCCGTCGCGGCTCCGAGCACGTCATCGACTTCGCCGCCGAGCCAGCCTTGACCGGCATGATGGTCCCCCAGGGCTCGATCGCCATCGACGGGGTCTCGCTGACGCTGGCGACGGCTGCCGAGGGCCGCTTTTCGGTCGCCCTGATCCCCACCACCCTGGGCGCCACGACGCTGGCCGACCTCCAGAGCGGCTCGGCCGTCAACATCGAAACCGACCTCATCGGCAAGTACGTGCTCAAGTACCTGCGGGGCCTGGGAGAAAGTGCGCAGGCCGCCGCCCCGGGGCTAACACTCCAAAAGCTTAAGGACGCAGGTTTTGCGTGATTAGCCCCCGATGGACGACAAACCCCGCAAACCGGTGATCGGCATCACGATGGGCGACCCCTGCGGCGTCGGGGCCGAGATCATCGTCAAGGCGATGGCCCGCGACGACCTCCGCGCCCGCGCCAACTTCGTCGTCTTCGGCTTTACCGAGCAACTGGCCTACGTCGCCGACTCGCTGGAGCTGGACCTCCCCTTCCGCCGCGAACACCACGAAGACCTCCGCCCCTTCCCCGACGACGCGCTGGTGCTGCTGGACTACGACGAGCTGGCCCAGCCCATCGCCATGCCGCGAGGCCCCAGCAAGACCGGCGGCAAGGCCTCCATGAGCTTCTGCGAGGACGCCATCGTCGCGGCCAAGGCCGGGCTCATCGACGCCATCGTCACAGCCCCGATTTCCAAGACCTCCTGGCAGTTGGCCGGCTACAAGAAGTACCCCGGCCACACCGAACTGCTGGCCGACAAGTGCAAGGTCAAGCATGTGGCCATGATGTTCGTCGCCCCGCAACTGAAGGTCATCCTGGCCACCATCCACCAGGGTCTCTTCGACATCCGCAACAATTTCACCATCGGCTGCGTCTTCAACCCCATCGACCTGGCCGACCAGGCGCTGCGGCTGTGGTTCGGCATCGAGACGCCGCGCATCGCGGTGGCGGGCCTGAACCCCCACGCCGGCGAGGACGGGCAATTCGGCGACGAGGAGCAGCGCGTCATCGTCCCGGCCATCCTGATGGCCAGCGAGACGGGCATCAACGTCACCGGGCCCTACCCGGCCGACACCGTCTTCAACAAGGCCCTGGAAGGCAAGTTCGACTGCGTGGTGGCCATGTACCACGACCAGGGACTTATCCCCATCAAGCTGCTGGCCTGGCGCGACGCGGTGAACCTGACCCTCGGCCTGCCCATCATCCGCACCAGCCCCGACCACGGCACGGCCTTCGACATCGCCGGCAAGAACAAGGCCGACCCCTCCAGCATGATCGCCGCGATCAACCTGGCCATCGACCTGGCGATCAAACGCCTGGAGGGGCGCAAGAGATAGCGGGGCGATCCCGGCCGATTGAGTCAATGATCTTGACTTGTGCGTCAATGTCCCATAGGATAACAACATGCAGGTGACCCTGACACGGCAGGCGGCCCGCAATCTGGAAGGGCTGCCGCTGGTCATTCATGCTCGAATGCTGGTTCTGCTGGAACGCCTGGCAAGATGGCCGGCAGTGAGCGGCGTCAAACCTCTGACGGGTTCTCTGGCTGGGCACTATCGCCTCCGCACGGGCGATTACCGGCTGCAATTTCGTGTCGAAAGCAGGTCTATCGTGGTTGAGAACATCGGCCATCGTGACCATTTCTATGACTGAAGGTGCACTATGAGTATCAAGATCGTGGAATTGTCGGGCCAGCGCTGGGCGATCATGTCCGAGAAGGAGTACAAGCGGCTGGCGGCTCGGGCCGGAGAGGCAGGCCCCTGGCCGGAGCTTCCCAAGGCCGGCGCCAAGGGCGAGTATCCGGCGGTGGAATACGCCCGAGCTTCGCTGGCACGAAAGATCATCAAGTCGCGTCGCGCGGCGGGGCTGTCCCAGGCTGACTTGGCCCGTCGCGCCGGCATTCGTCCCGAGACACTCAATCGCCTCGAGAAGGGCAAGACAACCCCGGACGTGGCGACAATCGCCAAGATAGAGCGTGCCTTGGAGAAGTCGGAGGAGACCGCCGATGCCGGCGGCGGCGTGCCCAGGAATACCGGCTGGCGTTCCGTGCATCGGGCAGCGGCCAAGTGATAATCGAATGACCACCGAACCTGAAAACCTGCGTCGCTTCTGTCGTCAGACGGCCTTTGAGCCTTTGGGGCTCGACGGTCAGCGGGCGCTGAGCCGCTCGCGCGTGCTGATCGTGGGCGTCGGCGGGCTGGGGAGCTGGAACGCCGAACTGCTCGCGCGGGCCGGCGTGGGCATGCTGCGACTGGTCGATGACGACCGCGTCGAGCTGGCCAACGTTCACCGCCAGGCCCTGTACGACGAGCTGGACGCCGCCTCGTCGGTTCCCAAGGTGCAGGCCGCGGCCACGCGCCTCAGGAAGATCAACGGCGACGTCAGGGTCGAGCCGGTCCAGGCGCGGCTGGGCAAGGACAACGTCGCCGAACTGGCCGCCTCGATGGACCTGGTCCTCGACGGCAGCGACAACTTCGTCGCCCGTTTCATCATCAACGATTACTGCGTCAGGCAGGCCCTGCCGTGGATCCTGGCCGGCGTGATCGGGGCCGAGGCGCAGACCATGACGATCCTCCCCGGCGGCCGGCCTTGCCTGCGGTGCATCTACGATCAGCCCGCCCCGCCGTGCGTGGACCCCAGTTGCCGGGCCGCGGGCGTGCTGGGCCCCGCCGTCTCCGCCATCGCGTCGATCCAGGCGCTGGAGGCGATCAAGATCCTCTCGGGCCACGCCGAATCAGCCAGCCCGTACCTGACCAAGATGGACCTGTGGGCCAACACCTTCCAGCGCATCGACGCCCGGGCCGCCTGCGCGGCGGTGGACTGCCCCTGCTGCCGTCGCGGGCGTTTCGAGTTCCTGGAGGGCTGAGCGTTATCGGCCTGGGGCAGGCGCTTCCCACCCGCGCCGGCCGATGCTACAATGCCCCCGTCTTTCCACAAGCCAGCCATTAGATCAAGGACAATGCGATGGAGATGGTAATTCGCGGCAAAGCGTTCGTCGTCGGCGACAACATTGACACCGACCAGATCATCCCGGCCGAGTTCCTCAGCTACAACCCCTCGGACCCCTCCGAGCGGAAATACTTCGGCCGCTATGCCATGAGCGGCGTGCCGATCGAGCAGTCGGGCCTGCCCAAGGGCCATATCCGCTTCGTGGCCGAGGAGGCCTACAAGAGTCCCTTCGCCGTCATCATCGGCGGGCGCAACTTCGGCTGCGGCAGTTCGCGTGAGCACGCGCCGCTGGCCATCGCCGAGGCCGGCGCCAAGGCCGTGGTGGCCGAGAGCTACGCGCGCATCTTCTACCGCAACAGCGTCAACGGCGGATACCTGGTGCCCATGGAGACCCCGCAGCGCCTGGTGGAGTCGATCTCGACGGGCGACGAAGTCGAACTGGACTGCGAAAAGAACCTGCTGACCGACCTGACCACCGGCGTGACCTTCAAGCTCTGCCCGCTGGGCGACGTGGCCGCCATCGTCGCAACCGGCGGCGTGTTCAACTTCGCCAAGAAGGCGGGAATGCTCAAGTAGAAATTGCGACGGGCGAGTCGCGAATTGCGAATAATCGGCCGGGAGTCCCCGCATGTGGACTCCCGGTTTTGCTTTGCTGTCCCTGCGACCTTCGAACTACGATCTACGACATCATGAAGGATATCGGCAACCTTAAACTACACGATGTCGAGGGCGGCTGCGTGCTGGCCGTCAAGGCCGTGCCGGGCGCGTCGCGCGACCGCATCGTCGGAGTGCTGGGGGATTGCCTCAAGGTCGCCGTCTCGGCCGCCCCGGAGAAAGGCAAGGCCAACGCCGCCATCGCGACCGTGCTGGCTTCGGCCCTGGGCTGCGACCGCCGCTCCGTCACGCTGACTTCCGGCCCGACCGCCCCGCGGAAAGAATTCCTCATAACCGGCCTGTCGGCGGAAGAAGTCCGCCAGCGGCTGACGCGGGAATAGTCCCACAGGCGCAATACCCAAGCGAAGCAACGCGGAGTTTGTGGGTGCTGGGTGTGCCAAAACTTTCTGGCACGTCGCAATATATTGTTGCTGTTGTTTCCCCGGCCGGGGCACCGGGCTTTCGTGCGTCAAGAACCGATCAGTGAGTAAGTTCTGTAGAAGGGCGTGCTTACCAGCACGCAGGATCCCCTTCGTGCAAGTATGTACGATCTACGCGGTATATAGGGAGGCGGAGTTCCAACTCCGCCTCCTTATCGCTCGTCCATCCTCGCGGCGGAGTAGGAACTCCGCCGCACGTCTGCACGCGTCTGCGACGGAACGATTCCACGTGCAACAATCTGCACGCGGAAGGCCCCGCTCGCTTTGCGCTCGCGGCTAGTGCGTCAGGGACCGAGCGGTGGGCAGGGCACGCCACCGGGTCGTCGGCCCCGCCATCGAAGATTCCCTTGAAGCGGCTGGGCCAAAACCTTTAAGATGGGTGTTCGTTTATTACAAGCTCCGCCGGCCGAGGCCGCCAGGGCGCATCAAGAGAGAAGGAGTGTTTCATGGCTTACAAGATTACCGACCAGTGCACCGCTTGTTCGAGCTGCAAGGACTCTTGCCCGGCTGAGGCGATCAAAGAGGGCAAGCCGTTTTTCAAGATCGACCCCGACCTGTGCATCGACTGCGGCAGTTGCGTGGACGCCTGCCCGGTCAAGGCCATCGTTGAAGGATAAGACCCTCGGCAAGATCGAAACTCGGGCCGTCGGCGGCGAATGACCCGCGGCGGCCCGTTGCTTGCGCCGCTCCGGGCCAAGGCCCGGCGACCCCAGGAGACGCCCATGACCATCCGCGAGTTCCAGGACTTTATCCGGGCCAAGTACTACCCCACCGACTCGGCGCGCGGGACGCCGGCGACCTTCATGTGGTTCATCGAGGAGGTCGGCGAGTTGTCGACGGCCCTGGCCGGGGACGACGATCTGAACAAGGAGGAGGAGTTCGCCGATGTCCTGGCCTGGTTGTGCACGCTGGCCAACATCAACGACGTGGACCTGGAAAAGGCCATCGAGAAGTACACCATTCGCGGCGTAGAGGGGACCAAGTAAGGCCGGGGCGCAGGCGGGCGTCCCCTCTCACTCGCCAAACGATGGATCGGGTGCCACTGCTGCGGTGTTTGCAGCAGTGTCGATGCCATGCACGGCTGCACACGACGCAGCCGTGGCACCGGACCTTGCGGTATTCCGGCAGTGGGGTATTCCGGTTTCGCGGGGAAAGCGGATACAATACCCCGCATGCCAGAGATTGAAACATTCGACAATCCGCACCCCGGCCGGGATTACGTCATCCAGCACGTGGCCCCGGAATTCACCTCCGTGTGCCCCAAGACCGGCCAGCCGGACTTCGGCGTCATCGAGATCGAGTACATCGCAGCCGACCGCTGCATCGAGCTCAAGAGCCTCAAGCTCTACCTCCAGGGCTTCCGCAACATGGGGGTCTTCTACGAGGACGTGGTCAATCGCATCCTGGACGACCTGGTGGCGGCCTGCTCGCCGCGATCCATGACCGTCACCGGGCGATTCACGCCCCGCGGCGGGATGCACTCGACCATCACCGCGCGATACCAGAAAAAAACGTAACGGACGATCAGGCATGGCTGACAAGTGGCAGATTCCCGTGCGGGTGATTCCCAAGAAGGTCACCGACACCATCGTGGCCATGATCCTTTTCCTGGCCGTCGGGTTCTTCCCCGCGGCGCTGACGCACAATTTTTCGGCGGCCAAGGCCTCGCTGGCCTTGTCGGTCTGCGCGATGATCCCCTACGGGATCACCTCCAGGACGATCCGCCAGGGCCTGCTGCGCGGTCTGGGCCTGGGGCTGATGGCCGCGGCGGGCCTGCTGGCGGCCCTGATCGCCGAGGCGCAACGCGGGCCCAATCCCGGCGCCGCGCCGCTTCCGCTGCCCTCCGACCGGATCATCACGGTTTTCGCCGTGGGCCTCTCGGCCATGTGCGGCCTGGTCGGGACCGTCTTCGCCCGCGCCTCCCAGCGCCGCCGCCAGGAGGCGGAACGATCGTGGAAAAACCAGGACTAGTCACTAAGATCACAAAGAACACGAAGTTCACGAAGTATTTCTCTCAGAACGTGTATGAAAACGTAGCATGGGCGTCTCGCCCATGAGTATCACGGCCGTCACGGCCGTGCCAGGCCGTTCCAGAACAGGGGCAAGATGCCCCTGCGACTCATGGGCAGGATGCCCATGCTACGGGCAACGGCGGTTTTCATACACGTTCTCAGAAGAGTTCTCTGTGATCTTTGTGTCCTTCGTGGTCTTCGTGAATGCTGTTTTTCTTCCGAAAGAAAGATCATGGCCAAGGTATCGGTAATCATCCCAGCCGCCGGGGCGGGCACGCGGTTCGGCTCGCGTCAGAACAAGATCTTTGAGCGGATCGGCAACGGGCCGGTCTTCATCCGCACGCTGGAGGTCTTCACCAGCCGCACCGACGTCTGCCAGATCCTGCTGGTGGTCTCGCCGGCGGATATGGCCGAGACTCGCGAGCGATTCGGCGGCCCGCTGGGATTCATGGGCGTCAAGCTGGTCGAGGGCGGGGCCAACCGGAGCCAGTCGGTTCGCAACGCGCTGGCCCTGGTGGCTGCGGAGGCCGATCTGGTGTGCGTGCATGACGCGGTCCGGCCTTGCATTTCGCAGTTGTGGGTCGACGAGGTCTTCGCCAAGGCAGACAAGACCGGCGCCGCCATCCTGGCCTACCCGGTCCACGGCACGCTCAAGACCGTGTCAAAGGACGGCGTGATCGAGCAGACCCTCCCCCGCCGCGAGTTGTGGGAGGCCCAGACTCCGCAGGTCTTCCGCAAGGACATCCTGCTGGCCGCCTACGCCAGCGGCGCCGAGGCCACCGACGATTCGAACCTCGTCGAGTCCACCGGGCAGGCCGTCTCGGTGGTCCTGGGCGACCCGCGAAACATCAAGATCACCACGCCGCGCGACCTGGCACTGGCTGCGGCGGTCATCTCCTCGCTGCCCAAGCCCAAGCTGCCAGGCTCGGGCCATCCGTTCGACGAGGCGCGATGGTAAATGGGCTGAGCGGCCAACTTAGCCGCGAACCTGCCTTGCCGGCAGGCGGGTTACACGAATGACGTGAAGTCATTGTATCTTCAACGGCACGCTGAACCGCTCCGGGTGTTCTTCCCGAATCTGCTTGGTCTGGCGACGGTCGTCGTCATTGAGGTGCTTCCACAGGCATGCGACAAGCCATTTCTTCCTGGGAGAGCTTTCTCCAAGATGTGCGAAAAGATCAGTGGCCGTAGGCTCACACTCCGGCCAGACGGCGATCGTCTCCGCAAGAGTTCTCTTGGCGAGCCAAGATCCAAGCACATGGATGTACGTTGTAAGCGTCTCTACGATCCGTTTGTGCTCCTGGCCGGCGTCGTCAAACGCCACGGGGCTTCCCGCTCCGATGTACGCGATGATGTGATCAACGTGCCGGAAGAAGGCGTGGTGGCAAGAACCGTTGTCATCGTTGCGATCGACCAATTTGCCGACCGTATCATCGCTACCTTCCAGAAGGCTCTTGATGGCTTCAGTGTAATAGTTGGTCCGTTCCTTGTACCGCTGCCAGCGGTCAGAACGATCGAGGGCGGGAACTCCCCAGAACTCAAGGCTTGTACATAGCCTCTTGACTTGTAGCCACTTCAGGCGGGCTGGTTCACCCAACCGGCGATAGATCAAGTCCACCAAGCCTGCGGCATCCGGCAGACGGCCCTGAAGCACGTCTGGCTTACCGTCGGTACACCACCAAGACAAGATGGAGGAATATGTTTCGATCAAGCGACGCCGGACATCTTCACCCGCACCAACGCCCTGATCCGCATGGCGATGAGCGATCCCTCGGTCAACCAACAGCATTTGGCGCCGACGCAAAATCGGAAGAAGTGCCGTCCAAGGGGGTTCGCAGCCAATGCCATCGCTGAGGTCCACCTTCCCGCAAGCGATGCCGTCAATCACCAGATTCACATTGCCGGGAAAGGTGTAGAAGCATCGCTTGAGACATGCAATCTGAAGCCGGATGTAGCGGTCATCATCGCTGACAATCCCGACCTCTTGCTGGAGATGGTTGATTCTCTGCCTAACAATGTCTTCTGCTGCGGGATCAGCAGGCTTATTCCACCAGATGTTCCAGACGCAGACTCGAAAGAACCCGTCAACTTTCTGAAACTCGATGTTCTGTGCCTTCTGGATCGGATCGGCAAACAGTAACTCAAATCCGGGCATCGTCAATTCATAAGGCGCGAGCAACGGAACGTCATCGGCAGGCACATCCACCGTCGGCAATTTCCACCATGTCTTGTCCAATGGCCTTGTTTGATCCGACATTTTTGCCCCTTTCGAGCATAAGAATATCACCGTTTCCGCTTTCTACAAGAGCATTAGAGCAACGAGAGAAACCCAAGAGTCCGAATCCGCAAGGGTATTGCCATTTCCGACCCTTTCAAGAAACTCGCCCCCGCCGATCCGCTGGCCATCCCAGCCGGAGAGTCTAGCGCGTCTTCCAGGAAGCCACGGATTGCCGCTCGTGGCGTGGCGCAGAGAATCGAAACTCTGGAGGCCTTTTCTCCTATCAAAAGTTGCCGTGACAGAAGGTCGATTCTGATACAATGGCCCCTTCTGGGACGGCATGTCCCAGCCGCTGTGGGTTTGGGCATATTTCTGCGGAATGGTGTTTTGAATGACTACCGATTGGAAGGGTCTTGCCTTCAAGGCCGCGATTATCCTTCTGCTGGCGATGTTCGTCTACATCCCGGCCATGCAGGCCGATTGGATCTGGGATGACAATCTCCTGATCACCCATTATCCCCTGATGCACATGCCCGACGGGCTCAAGTACTTCTGGTGCTGGTGGATTGATCCCCCCAACGGCGTGAAGGTGCCTGATTATCTCCCGCTGGCGTTCTCGGGGCTCTGGGCGCAGTGGCAGCTTTTCAAGGACATGCCCAACCCGGCCACGGGCTTCCACGTGGTCAATGTCATCCTTCACGGCCTCGGCGCGGTCCTGGTCTGGCTGGTGCTGAGGCGGCTGAAGGTGCCCGGGGCCTTCCTGTGCGGCCTGGTCTTCGCGGTGCATCCGGTCAACGTCTCGTCGGTGGCCTGGGTCAGCGAGCTGAAGAATACCCTCTCGATCATCTTCTTCATGCTGGCGATCCTGGCGTACCTGCGCTACGACCAGTTCAAGCAATGGCGGCAGTACGCGCTGTCGTTGCTGATGTTTATCCTGGCCTTGCTGAGCAAGTCATCCGTCGTGGTGCTGCCGGTGGTGCTGATGCTGTGCGTCTGGTGGCGGCGGCAGCGAAAGATGGAATCGTCGGACGGCCTGCTGGAGCGTCTCCTGGCCGGCCCACCCCCGGCGCGAGGAAAGCAGCCACCCCCGCTGGGCTTCTTCAAGACCGTTCTGGCGGCTGTGGCGCCGACGATTCCCTTCTTCGTGCTGGCGGCGCTGATGTCCTGGGTCACGGTCGTCTACCAGAACAAGGGCGCTATCGCGGGGGAGTCGCTCTTCGTTAATGATGAAGGCAACCTCGCCTGGCGCCTGGCGATGGCTGGGACGGTGCCCTGGTTCTACCTCCTCAAGGATCTGGTGCCCTACCACCTCCTGATGATCTACCCGCGATGGTCGATCCACACGGGCAACCCCCTGTGGTTCCTGGGGGGCGCGGCGATCCTGGCCGCGGCGGTGGCGCTGCTGCTCAAGCGGCGCCGGCCCTGGGCGCAGTCCGTCGCGATGGCGATGGGTTATTTCCTGGTCATGCTCCTGCCGGTGATGGGCTTTTTCGACATGTATTTCTTCGTCCACTCGCTGGTGGCCGACCATTGGCAATACCTGGCGAACATCGGAGTCTTCGCTCTCGTCGCCGGCGGCGGGTCGTACCTGCTGGCCCGCTATCCCGTGCCGGCAAGATTCCTGCCCCCCGTGCTGGCGGTCTTGATCCTGGCCTGCGGATGCTTCCTGGCCCAGGCAACGTTGCCGCGGCACTGGCTGTATGTCGCCGCGGGCGGCGCGGTGGTGCTGGGCCTGTTGGTGGCGGCTTGCCTTCGGGCCCGTTGGCCCCTGCCGGCCAAGGTCTTGCCCGCGACGGCTGGGGCGGCCGCGGTGATCGTCCTGTCGCTGCTGACCTGGCAGCAGAACCACTATTACAAGGACCAGCTCGCGCTGTGGGGCTACAACCTCCCCATCAATCCCAATGCGTGGATGGGCCAGTACAACATGGGCACCTGTCTGAGCGAGTCCGCCTTGAAGATCTCCGACCCGGTCAAGCGGAGCGAGACGCTGGACAAGGCAGTAGTGCCTCTTTACAAAGCCGCCCAACTCCGCCCGTCGGATTCCTCCATCCAGAACAATCTCGGATTGACCTGCTACCATCTGGGCAGGCTCCCGGAGGCTGAGGCGGCCTGCTTGCGATCGGTGGCACTCGATCCACGCAACTACCTCGCCTACGTCAACCTGGGGCTGATCTACCAGGGGATGCGGCGTTGGGAAGATGCTTATCGGCAGTACGGCCTGGCCTTGAGGTACGTGCCCGGCTCCACCGAGTGCCTGAATTTACAGTCGACCGTGCTGATCAAGGCCGGGAAGTTCGACGAGGCCATTGACCACACTTCGCGCATTCTGGCTCGAAATCCGGCCAGCTTTGAAGCTCTCTATAACCGCGCCCAGGCCTACTTTGCACAGGGCAAGATCCCCCAGGCCCGCGCCGACCTGGAAAACTGCCTGCGGTTAACGTCCACCTGGGCCGATCCGGTCTACCTGATGGCCAGGGTACTCCAGCTCCAGGGCGAGCCCCGTGAGGCGCTGGAACTCTACTCGCGATACCTGACCGCCCAGCCATCCCACGCCGATGCCCGCTACCAGGCGGGCCTGCTGCTGGCTGGGTTCAACAGAACCCGAGAGGCCGTCAGCAACCTGACCATCGCCGCCCAGTTGGAGCCCAATGTCTATGAGGTCCAGTTCAACCTGGCTGCGGTGCTGGCCCGCGGCGGAAATCTCCGCGAGGCGATTCCTTATTATCGCAAGGCCCTGGAACTCAAGGCCGATTCCGTGCAGGCGCTGTGCGATCTGGCCATGATCCTGGCCAGCAAAGACGCCGCCGCCGACCGCAACCTTCAGGAGGCCGCCACGCTGGCCGAACGGGCCTGCCAACTGACCGCCGGACAACAGCCGATGCCCCTGGAGACTCTGGCGATGGTGCGCTCCGAGTCAGGGCGAGCCGCCGAGGCGCTGGCCCTGGAGGAAAAAGCCCTCCAGTTGGTCGCCGGCTCGGCCGACAAGAAACTCATCGAGTCCATTGAGGCTCGGGTCCGTCAATACAAGGCCAATCTCTCCGCCAGCCAGGGTGGACAGAAGCCCTAGGGATAAGCCCGCATGGAAAGAGTCATTTCGAGCGAGGCGCCGGCCACGACGACAACCGGCCTGATTTCCGTCATCGTTCCGACCTACAAGGAGGTCGATAACCTCCGCCCCCTGGTGGAGCGGATCGCGGCGACGATGACCGCGGAGGGTCGCCACTACGAGATCGTGGTGGTCGACGACAACAGCCGCGACGGCACCGAGGGCGTCATGGCTGAACTGGCCGCGGCGGGATTCCCCGCTCGCCTGGTCACGCGCGTCAACCAGCGCGGGCTCAGCTCGGCGGTCATCGAAGGCTTCCGCCAGGCCCGCGGAGAAATCCTGGTCTGCATGGACGCCGACCTGTCCCACCCGCCCGAGGCGCTGGGCCAGCTCATCGTCCCCGTGGAAACCGCGGGCGCCGACTTTGTCATTGGCAGCCGCTACGTTCGCGGCGGGGGAACCGAGGAAGGCTGGGGCCTGTTCCGCTGGCTCAACAGCAAGGTCGCCACGCTCATGGCCAGGCCCTTCACCTCCGCCCGCGACCCGATGGCCGGGTTCTTCGCCCTGCCCCGGGCCGTCTTTGAACGCGCCGATTCGCTCAGTCCCATCGGCTACAAGATCGGCCTGGAACTGATCGTCAAGTGCCGCTGCCGCAACGTCCGTGAGGTGCCCATCCACTTCGCCAACCGCAAATTCGGCCAAAGCAAGCTCAGCCTCCGCGAACAGATCAACTACATCAAGCACCTCAAGCGCCTGGCCGACTACAAGTACGGCTGGTTCTCACACCTGGCGCAGTTCTGCCTGGTCGGCGTCACCGGCGCGCTGGTGGACCTGGGCACCTACAAGCTGCTGATCGTCAAGCTGCTGGCGCCGCTGGAGCGGGCCCTTCTCGCGACTTTCCCGACGGGGAGTTTCCTGGCCGACCATGCCGCCGGCGAGGCGTTGACTCTCGTCGCCGGACTGGCCATCTGGGTGGCGATGACCTGGAACTTCTTCTTGAATCGCCGCCTGACCTTCAGCCACAGCCGCGGCGGAAACGCCCTGCGTCAATATTGGCAGTTCGTCGTGGCGTGCAGCCTGGGGGCCCTGGTCAACCTGGGCATCCGCGTGTCGCTGCCGGCGATCATCCCGTTCTTCAACCATTACAAGCTGCTGGCGGGGGCGGTGGGAATCGTGGCCGGAACGGTCTTCAATTTTGCGCTGTCGCATCACTGGGTCTTCCGTCGCCAGGAGACCAGGGAATAGAAACCAATGGCGAGTGAAACATGATCATCGGCATCGTATCAGATACCCACGGCGACGCAGGACCCTTGCGGACGGCCCTGGAGATGTTTCGCGCGGGCGGGGCCAGTGCCGTCGTTCACTGTGGGGACATCGGGTCTGCGTGCGTGGCGGTACTGGGGCAATCGGGCCTGGACTGCTACCTGGTAGCCGGCAATATGGACCGCCAGATTGAGGCGATAGCCGAGCAGGCCCGGCAATGCGGCGTGGCGTTTTCCTCCGAGGTCATCACCGTTCCCTTGGGCGACGGGAGATTCCTGGCCGCCACGCACGGCCACACTTGCAGCGTGGTGACGGACTTGATTGCCCAGAAGAAGTATCCTTACGTCTGCCACGGCCACACGCATGCCTGGCGTGACCAGCGGATCGGCTCGGTCCGCGTGATCAATCCCGGCGCGTTGCATCGCGCCAGCGTTCACACCGTCGCCCTCCTGGACACCGACGCCGATTTGCTGACCCCGTTGACTGTTTGATCTGTCTGAAACTCCGCATACTGCCGACCAGCCCCGGCGGAACACCTCCGGCCAAAGCAAACGGGCCGACCTTATTGAAGGGCCGGCCCGTGCCATTTCATATCGCTCGCTGCCTGGGGCGACTTACCAGGTGAAGACCATCTCGGCCCGCAGGAAGGTGGCCCAGTCGTTCTTCAGGCTGGTGTAGTAGTTGCCCGGGAAGAAGAACTCGCTAAGCAGGTGTCCTTGCATGTGGTCGTTGAACTTGTACTTCAGGAGGAACGTCATCAACTGGCCGCGGAAGAGACCGTCGTCGCTGAAGCCAGGTTTCTGCTTGGGGCCGCTCCCGAAGGTGTTCTGGTTGGCGAACATCAGGTAGTAGTCGGCGAGGAATTCCATCTTGGGCGTGGGGCTGATGCTCCAGCCGGGACCGACGCGCTGGAGGTTGGTGGTCTCGCCGGGACGGAATTCCGATCCGTCCAGGCAAGCCCACAACTCGCTGAACTGAGGCCAGCGACCCCACAGCGGGTCGAACTGCTCGTTGGTGCTGGATGTGCCGGGGCGGTCGCCCGAGAGAAATTCATAAGCCAGGCGGAAGTTGTTATTGAGCTTGTCGTTGACGAAGTAGCTCAGGCGGCTGTTGAAGCCCAGCGCGCAGAGATCCTGATAATTCTTGTGGCCCAACTGGTCGGCGATCTCCGCGCGGCCTTGCCAATGCTCGTCGAACTGACGGGCGACGCGCACGCCGAAGGTGTAGATGTCGGCAGGCACGCTCACGATGCCGGGGTAGTCCACCGGCGTGTCCTGCTTGTAGATAAAGTACGGGCTGATCTCGGTATCCTTGAGCGATTTGTTGGTGGCATACAGGATCGCGCCCCGCTCGTTTTGCTCCATCATCGGCAAGTACTCGTCGTTGAACGGTTTGATGTACTTGTCCTGCTGGGCGTACTGCTGGATGTAGATCGTATCGACGGTGGTGTTGGCGTCCTTAAATTCCGTGGTGGCGCGGATGGCGTCAAAGTAGATCGTCCGGCTGCCGTCGCGCGGCGTCCCGTCCAGAACCAGCCAGCCGTCGCCCAGGATGATGTCCTGCCGGCCTGTGGTCACGGTCACCGGCAGACCCAGGAAGTTCTTGGTCTTGACATTCAGGTTGTCGAAGAGCGCCTCGCTGAGATCGGTACTACGCAGGTCATACATATCGGGCGCGCTGAAGGTACGGAACTCCCATACGAGGCGGGCGTTAATGTCCACATCCTTAACCGGCGTGACCGTGGTCCACAGGCGCGTGCGGTAGCGGCCCCAGTTCGTTTCATGGCCGATGGCGTTCTTGTTCAATGTGACGTTGGGCGAGCCGTCGGGCTTGGTGCTTTGGTAGACCTTGATGTTGTTGAAGTACTCGTCGCGAATGCGGAGGTCGGCGCCCCAACTGAACCAGGGGACGGGGTTCTTGACCTTCTTGAACCACGGCTCGCTGAAGAAATCCAGATCCTGGGAGGTCGGCTCGGCCACCGTGGACGCGGCATTGGCGTCGGCCGGCCGGGTCGTCGCGGCGGTCTGCGCGCCAGCCCATCCGCAAATCGACGTCAGGATCGCGGCCGCTGCCAGCAGCATCAAGACTCTTGCACGGGCCTCATTCATGGCATCCATTCCTTACTCTCTGCTCGTTTGTTCTTACCTATGAATCCGAGGAATCAGGCGTTTGGGGCGCCAACAGAAGGACCAAAGCACTTCGCCAAGTGCTCCTCGCCCGGCGGACGTCTGAAGACGACGCACCTGTCCCCGATTCCAAGCACGAGACTCTGCCTCTGCTGTTGCGGCCGGCTTGGATACACCGAGACTGGCCTTGGTTAGCGTCACTGTTCGACACTCGGGGCGGATTTGCTTGAGACTATTTGCGGACATTCCGCCGATCGCACGAACGGCCGCGTGCGGCGTAAGGATTCCGTGAAACCCCTCACAGCCGCGCCGGTGATAAGAAACTATCTCCGAACGTAGCATGAGCATCTTGCCCATGAGTAGCACGGGCGTCCCGCCCGTGCAAATTGCGAAGAACATGGCCAAGATGGCCATGCTACTCACGGGCGAGACGCCCGTGCTACTTGGTTTTTAGGTACTCCGCCGGTCAGGAGGGCATGAAAGGCCGCGGCCAAACGCAACATGCCCCTGTTATGGCCGGGTCGGTTTTGCTAAGCTGCAACCACGAAAGTTCGGGAGTGGCCCATGGCTAGTTTACAGGTTTGCGTAACGTTTCAACCCCAAGGCCGGGTCGTCCACGTTCTGGGCGGTACGAAGGTTCTCGAAGCGGCCGCCGAGGCGGGCTTGACGTTGGAGACCCCTTGCGGAGGCGGCGGCACGTGCGGCAAGTGCCGCGTCCAGATCGTCTCGGGCGCCTGCCCGCCGGGCGAGGCCGACGGCCGGGTCTTCAACGAGCAGGAATTGCGGGACGGTTGGCGCCTGGCCTGCCAGACGTCCATCTGCGGCCCGACGGTCATCCACGTTCCGTCGGCCTCGCTCTTTGCCGACGGTCACCAGATCGTGACGGCCTCGCAGACCGAATCGGCCCGGCAGCTCCTGCCGGCGGTGAGAAAGGTTCCGGTGGAACTGCCCTCACCGACCCTGGCGTCCGCTCATCCCGACCTGCTGTCCCTGGAAGAAAAACTCGGCCCCATTCGGGGCGACTTGTCCCTGCTGAGACGGCTGCCGGCCTTGCTGAGGAAGAATAACTTCCGCGGCACAGCCGTTCTGACCGACCACCGCCTCATTGATTTTGAGAGTGGCGACACCTCCGCGCGGTGCTATGGCCTGGCCGTGGACATCGGAACGACCACTCTGGCCGCGTCGCTAATGGACCTTTGTAGCGGGGAGGAAGTGGCCCTCACCGCGGCCATGAATGCGCAGGTCCGCTTCGGCGACGACGTGCTGTCGCGGATCAACTACGCATCCGCCGGCGGCGCGCGGGAACTGGCCGAGGCGCTGGTGGCGGACATCAACGAGATGATCGGCCGGCTGTGCGCCGAGTCGGGCATCCCGCGCACCGACATCTACGAGGTCTCGCTGGCGGGCAACACGACCATGGAGCACCTGCTGTGCGGCCTGGACGTTGAACCCCTTGGCCAGGTGCCGTTCGTCCCCACCTGCGGGCGGGGGTTGATGCTCGCGGCGGCCGACCTGGGCATCCTCATCCACGGCCGGGGCGGGGCGTACGTCTTTCCGGTCATCGGCGGCTTCGTCGGCGGAGACACCGTCGCGGGCATGCTGGCCACGCGAATCGCCGAGACCGACGGGCCCGTGCTGATGGTGGATATCGGCACCAACGGCGAGATCGTCCTGGCCCATGAGGGCAGGATCCTGGCCGCTTCCACCGCGGCTGGGCCGGCCTTCGAGGGCGCTCGGATCTCCCGCGGCATGCGGGCCACGCGAGGCGCCATCGAGAAGGTCGTCATCGAGGGCGGCGATTTGCGATGGGGCGTCATCGGCGATGTCGAGCCCCTTGGCCTGTGCGGCAGCGGACTGATCGACCTGGCTGCCGAACTGCTGCGGGTCGGCGTCATCGACTACACCGGCCGCCTGTGCGGCAGCGACGAGCTGCCAGCCGACCTCCCGCCAGCCATGGGCCAACGCGTCGGCCGAGACGACAAGGGCGGCGCGATCTTCGTCCTGGGCGCCAACGGCGGCACGTCGCGCCCGCCCCTAACCCTGACACAAAAGGACGTTCGCGAGCTACAACTCGCCGCCGGCGCCATCCGCGCCGGCATCTCCATCCTGCTCAAACAGGCAGGCCTGGCCACCGGCGACCTCCAGCGCGTCCTGATCGCCGGGGGATTTGGCAGTTTCATTCGGCGAAGCAACGCCCAGCGCATCGGGCTGCTGCCGGCCGACGTGGACCATCGCCGAATCCAGTACATCGGCAACGCTTCGCTGGCCGGGGCCAAGTGGGCTCTGCTCTCCACCGCCGCCCGCCAACAGGGCGAAGACCTCGCCCGCCGCGCCATCCACGTCGAACTCAGCCAGGACTGCAACTTCCAGATGGAATTCGCCGAGGCCATGATCTTCCCGCAACAGGGATGACCCAGCTCCTCTGCGTCGTCCGGCCCAAGACGACCCCTTTGCTTAATCCATAAACGCCCGTTGATATGCCTCTGCCGGCGCGCCTAAGCTGTAGTAGGAAGTAGAGGGTAAGGCCATGCAGAACAAGAATATAAGTTACCTGAGCGACGAGGTTTCCCGCTTCGTCCGCCAGGGGTTCAAGCCTCGGCCGGCCCGCGACGAGACCCTTCTGCCCAGCAATCCCGCCTGGCGCCGGCTGAGACAATTGGGGACGCGCCTTTGGCTGGACACGGGCAGCCTGTCCGAGGCCGGGGAATTGTGGACGCGGGAGTTCGACGCCCTGACAACCAACAATACCCTCCTGAACAAGGAGGTGCAGACCGGCGCGTACGACCACCTCATCGCCGAGGCGGCTGAGATGTTGTCCCAATACAACCTCTCTCCGCGACAGAAGATATTGGAGTTGACCTTCATCCTCAACGCCCGTCACGGCCTGCGTTTGGTTTCGGAGTTTGACGGGACGGTCTCGGTCGAGGAGCACACCGACCTGGCCCACGACGTCGGGGCCGCGGTGGAGTATGGCCGGCGTTACCACGCCATCTGCCCCGAGCGGTTTGTCGTGAAGATTCCCTTCACGCCCGCGGGCCTGCTGGCCACGCGCAAACTCTCGCAGATGGGCATCAGCGTCAACCACACGCTGGGCTTCTCGGCCCGGCAGAATTACGTGATCGCCCGACTCGCCCGCCCGGCCTACGTGAATGTCTTCCTGGGAAGGCTCAACGCCTTCGTCGCAGATAACGGCCTGGGCGACGGCAAGTGGGTCGGCGAGAAGGCTATGCTGGCCTCGCAGGCGGCGATCAGGGACTTGCGCGAGACGCACGGCCTGCCCACGCTTCAGATCGGCGCCAGCTTCCGCGCCGGCCCGCAGGTTCGCGACCTGGCTGGCATCGACGTGATGACCCTGCCGCCCAAGGTGGCCAAGGAATTCCTGGACCTCGTCCTGCCGGTGGATCAACTCCAGGACCGCACCACGCAGGAGTACCGGCCCGTGTTCAAGGAGGGCATCGACCCGGCCTCGGTGGGCCTGGCCACGCTGTGGGATATCGACGCCAAACTGGTCGCGTGCGTCGAAGAACTGGCCGGGATGGAGCTGGACGACTTCACACCCGACGAACTGACGCGATTCTTTGCCGCTCGCGGCTGCGGCGACTTCCTGGTGCCCTGGTCGGGCGGGCAGATGGCCGCCAGCCGGAAGGAAGGCAAGATTCCGCGACTGGACAACTGGCGTGAGCTACTGGCCGCCGGCGCCATCGGCCTGGACAGCCTGATGAACCTCGCCGGGCTCAGCAGTTTCTCGGCCGACCAGCAGGCGATGGACGACCGCGTCGCGACGGTCTTGAACAAGATCCCGGCTGGAACGGCGCACTGACATGCCCGGCGCCGGCTATGAAGGGCCGACGATCTTGCGGTGTTCCAGGCGGCAGAAGCGGTCGGTCATGCCCGCGATGTAGTCGCAGATGACTCGATGGAGGCCCTGGGCCTCGATCCTCTGCTGGTAGCGCGGGGGCAGCAGCGACGGCTGCGCCAGATAGGCGCTGCACAGTTCGCGAATCAGCCTGCCCGCCTCCTGCTCGCGCTGGGCGTTCTCGCCGCGGAGGTAAACTCGCTGCATGAGGAAGTCCTGCAACTGCGCCACCGCCGGGGCCATCGCGGGCGAGAAGCCCATGCACCGCCGCGGGGCCATGCGGACGGCCTGCGGGCTGGCCAGGGCCAGTTCCGCCATCTGTCGCGAGGCGTGCGCCAGCACATCGTCGGCCATGGCGGCCAGGACGGCCTTGCAGGCGCGGATGCGTTGGTGGATCGGCCGGGCGCCGGGGCAATCCTGCTCCGCCGCCTGCCAGGCCTGACGCCAGAGCGGCAGTTCAGCCAATTCTTCGACGCTGATGCACCCCGCCGCCAGCGAGTCCTCCAGATCGGCCGAGGTGTAGGCCAGTTCGTCGGCCAGGTCCACCAGTTGCCCTTCGAGAACGCTTTGAAGGCGCGGGTCGAATTCCTCGCCACCGGGCACGTCGTATCGCGTCTGGTGGCGGGCGAGGCACTCGCGAACCACCTGCGAGAGGTTCAGGCCGCGAAATTGCGGGTACGGGTGTTCGAGGTAATCCACCACGCGGAGCGACTGGCGGTTGTGCTCGAATCGGCCGTGGTCGGCCATCAATTCGTTGAGCACCGCCTCGCCGCAGTGGCCGAAGGGCGGGTGGCCCAGGTCGTGGGCCAGTGCGACCGTCTCGACCAGATCCTCGTTGAGCCGCAAGGCCCGCGCGAGGGTCCGCCCGATCTGCGCGACCTCCAGCGTGTGCGTCAGGCGCGTGCGGAAGTGGTCGTCCTCGTGGGGCACGAAGACCTGCGTCTTGAAGTCCAGCCGCCGAAAGGCGGAGCAATGCACGATGCGGTCGCGGTCGCGCTGGAAGCAGGTGCGGTAGGGATGCTCGCTCTCGGGGAATTTCCGCCCGCCGGCCTGGGCCTCGGACACCGCAGCCGGGTGCAGCCAGGCCCGGTGGTTCTGCTCGTAAAGCTCTCGCGGACTGGTGGCGGGGTCGCTCATGGGTTCAGCCAGGGCAGCTTGAGGTCCACGGTGGCCTGGCGGAGTTGGGCATACATGGTTTCCAGGCTGATGGGAATGACCCGCGCCCCGCCGAAGACGGCCATGAAGTTGGTATCGCCCGACCAGCGCGGCACGATGTGGATGTGCAGGTGGCCCGGCAGGCCCGCGCCCGCGCACCGCCCGATGTTGATGCCGATATTGAAGCCCTGGGCACCGACGGCCTTGGCCAGCGCCGCCTGGAGGTCCCGCAGCATGGCGAACAGTTCCAGCATCGTCGGCTCGTCCAGTTGCGACAGGTCGCCCACATGCGCGTAGGGCGCGACCATGCTGTGCCCGCCGGTGTAGGGAAAGCGGTTGAGCACGGCCATGCCGTGTTTCCCGCGCCACAGGACCAGGTGCTTCTCATCCTCGGCCTTGTCGGGCTGGTAGCGGCACAGGAAGCAGCCGCCGTCCGGCTCTGACAGCGCATCGATGTACTCCATCCGCCACGGGGCCCAGATGTTCCTGCTGCGCTCGGTGCTGGATTCATCGTTCATGGCATGACTATAGCACTGGCGTCGGCCGCTGACAACTCGCACGGGAGGCTCCGGCGGCCTCGGCGGCGGTCGGGGCCGATTGACACCGCCGCGCCCTGCCCGCATACTACAGCCACAATGATGAGTATCGCCCTGGACATCGTTTACCTGTTGGGCCTGGTCGCCTCGAGCCCGATGTGGCTTTACCGCTTGATCCGCCACGGCCGCTATCGCAGCGACATCGGCCAGCGCTTCGGCGCCGTCCCGATCCGCTACGGCCTCCAGCCGCTGATCTGGGTCCACGCCGTCAGCCTGGGCGAAATCAATGCCGCCCGCGGACTGGTGGCTGAGCTGCACAGCCAACTGCCCGACTTCCGCGTGGCGATCTCCACCACCACCGACACCGGCATGGCCGCGGCCAGGAAGCTCTTCGCGCCCGATCACGTGGTCTTCCGCTGGCCGCTGGATTTCTCGCTCGTCGTCGCCCGGGCGCTGGACCGCCTCCGCCCCTCCATGGTGGTGCTGATGGAAGGCGAGGCCTGGCCCAACTTCCTGGCCCTCTGCAACCGCCGCGACATCCCCGTCGTGGTCGTCAACGGGCGAATGAGCCCCGACAAGGGCTATCCCCGCTACCGCAAGCTGGGGCCGCTGGCGGGCCGGCTGTTCAACCGCCTGACGGCCATCGGCGTGCAGGACGAACTGTATGCAAAACGCTTCATCTCCCTGGGTGTCAGGAGCGAGAAGATCCAGGTCACCGGCATGATGAAGTTCGACAGCATCGAGGTGGCTGACACCCTGGCCGGGCAGGACGCGCTGGCCGCGGCCCTGGACCTGGCAAGCCACGACCGCCTCATCGTCGCCGGCGGGACCGGCGAGGGCGAGGAGCGGCCGCTGCTGGAGATGTTTGCCCGCCTGCGGCGCAAGCACCCGACGGCGCGGCTGGCCGTCGTGCCGCGAAAGCCCGAGCGATTCGACGGCGTGGCCCGGCTGATTACCTCCTGCGGGATGCCGCTGATCCGGCGGAGCCAGCGCCCCGACGGCGCCAACAGACCGGCGCCCTCGGACGCGGTGATCCTGGGCGACACGATGGGCGAACTGCGGAAGTTCTACGCACTGGCCGCGGCGATCTTCGTCGGCAGGAGCCTGGTGCCCCAGGGCGGCTCGGACATGATCGAGGCGGCGGCGCTGGGCAAGGCGACCGCCTTTGGCCCGCACACGTTCAATTTCCCGCAGGCGGAGGACCTGGCCCGCAACGGCTGCGTGCGCGTGGCCCGCGTGGCCGAGCTGGAACTGCAACTCGACGCGTGGCTGGCCGACCCGGCCGCCGCCGCCGAGGCAGGCCGGCGCGCCCAGGACTTCGTGCGATCGCAGCAGGGCGCCACGCGCCGCAATGTCGAGATGATCTGCGGCGTACTCGGGCGCGTGCCGGCCGCCGTGCCCGGAGATATCGCAACCGACGTGATCGTCCAGTGAATACATTGAACCGCGAAGAACCGATTTGGGTTGACCGACTGTGGTGTTTGCTTCGCACTTCGCACCACGCACTACGCACTGTGTAATCGAGGTCTTTATGCCAGGAACCGCCGTGCGAGCACACATCGCCGCCCACTGCAAGCGGGTGGTCGTGAAGGTCGGCACCAACGCCATCTGCGACAGCGCCGGGCGACTGGACGCCGGGGCCATCGAGAACCTCGCCGCGCAGATCGCTGTGGCGATGAAGTCGGGCCTGGCTGTCACGCTGGTGGCCAGCGGGGCCATCGGCTCGGGCATGGGCGAGATGGGCCTGCCCGCGCGCCCCAAGACCATGCCGCAACTCCAGGCCACCGCCGCCGTCGGCCAGGGCCTGCTGATGCAGACCTTCCATGACATCTTCGCGCGGCACGGCGTGAAGGTCGCCCAGGTGCTGCTGACGCGCGACGACTTCGAGCATCGCACGCGCTACCTCAACATCCGCCACACGCTGGCGGCCCTGGAGGAGTTCGGCGCCCTGCCGATCATCAACGAGAACGACACCGTGGCGGTCGAGGAAATCCGCTTCGGCGAGAATGACATCCTGGCGGCCCTGGTGGCCACCATGCTCGGGGCCGACCTGGCCGTCTTTCTCACCAGCGTCGAGGGCGTGCTGCGCGAGGGCGTCGTGTTGGACGTGATCGAGCAGGTGGACGACTCGGCCCTCTCGCTCGTGCAGGTCCAGAAAACTCACCTGGGCTCTGGCGGCATGGGCACCAAACTCGCCGCCGCCAGCGTGGTCACGCGGGCCGGCGAGATCGCCGTCATCGCCTCCAGCCGCACGCCCAACGTGCTGGGGCGCATCCTGGCCGGCGAGAAGATCGGCACGGTCTTCGTGCCCGCCAAGCAGCGCATGTCCAGCCGAAGACGATGGATCGGTCACGCCAGCCGCCCGGCCGGAAAGATCGTCGTCGATGACGGCGCGGCCCGTGCCCTGACACAGCAGGGCAAGAGCCTGCTGCCCTCGGGCATCGTCGCGGTCTCGGGCAAGTTCGCGCGGGGAGCGACCCTCTCGGTGTTCGATCGTCGCGGAAACGAGATCGCCCGCGGCCTGGCCAATTACTCCGCCGAGCAGGTCAACAAGATCAAGGGCCTCAAGACCTCCGCCATCGCCAAGGCCCTGGGCGACAAACCCTACGACGAAGTCATCCACCGCAACAACATGACCGTCAAGACGTAAGGCCCAGCAGACCCGGGCCCCACAACTAGCCGCGAGCGCAAAGCGAGCGGGGTTATTTGACGGCGGTTCCCGCTCGCTTTGCGCTCGCGGCTAGTCAGTCCACTTCGACCTTGTCGTAATGCACGCACACGAGCGTCAGGCCGTCGGGCGGGGCGGTCGGGCCGGCCTGGCCGCGATCGCGCGATTGGATGATCTTGTCGATCTGTTCCCGGCCCCAGTGGCCCCGGCCGATCTCGATCAGCGTGCCCACGATGTTGCGGACCATGTTGTAGAGGAAGCCGTCGCCCTGGACGGTGATGTGGATCTCGCGCTCCGCCTCGGCCACCTCGCAGCGGAAAATGGTGCGGACGCTGTTCTCGCGGACTTCCATCGACGTGGTGAAGCCGCGGAAGTCGTGCGTGCCCACCAGCAGCGCCGCGGCCTGGGCCATCGGGGCGGCCTCCAGCGGGCGCCAGTAGTGGTAGACCTGCCCGGCCAATTCCACCGGCATGATCGGACAGACGCAGATGCGGTAGCGGTAGGTCTTGCCCGCGGCGCAGCGGCTGGCGTGGAAGTCCTCGGCCACCTCCGCCGCCGACATCACGGCGATGTCCCGCGGCAGGCGCGAGTTGACCGCCCGCCGCAGCCCCTCCAGCGGGATGGCGAAGTTGGTGGTGCGGAAGTTGGCCACCTGCCCGGCTGCATGCACGCCCGCGTCGGTGCGGCTGGCCCCCGAGACGATCACCGGATGCCGCACCACGCGGCAAAGGGCCTGCTCCATCCGCTCCTGGACGGTATCAACGCCGGCGATCTGCCGCTGCCAGCCGTGATAGGCGGCCCCGTTGTAGGCAATCACCAGCTTGATGTTCCGCCGCGCCGGGGCCGGCGGTTCCTGCGGGCTCTGGGCTGATTCCTGAGGTTGTTCCATTGGGAGGATTATAAGGACTTAGCGGGGATGCGGGCAGATAAACACGGATTCATCCTGAACTCGTCAAGCGATGGATTGGCCGCTGTCAAATCTGAAATCTGCAATTGGCGATTCGCAATCTATGCCACGCCGTCGGGGCCGGGGGCCTGGCCGCCGGGACGGTGCTTCCATCGCCGGTGAACCCAGAAGTACTGTTCGGGCGCGCCACGAACGATCTGTTCCAGCGCGTGCGTGAACTCCTGCGTGGTCCAGCAAAGCGGGTCGTCTTTGTCGGCCCATTCGTGGGGATAGATGATCCGGTCCACGCCCATCTCGAAGTGGAACTTGTCGTCCAGCCGCCGGCCGTAACCGACGACAATCGGCGCGCCGAACTTCATCGCCATCAGCGCGACCGACTTGTAGGTGCTGGCGGGCCGGCCGAAGAAGTCCACGAACAGGCCCTTGCGCCCCGCGTCCTGGTCGGCGATGAAGCTCAAGGCCCCTCGCCCCTCCAGCACGTCTTCCATGCTGCCGGTGGCGCCCTTCTTGTACAGGATGCTCTGGCCGGTCTTCTCGCGGACCCCCATGATGTGGTCGTTGATGTAAGGATTGTCCAGCGGCCGGGCCACCGACACCGACGGAAAGCCCAGCGTCGCCATGGTGTAGCCGGCTACCTCAAAGTTGCCGTAGTGGCCGGTGACAAAAATCACGCCGGTCTTGCGCTCCAGCAGCAGCCGCAGCGCCGGCCCCAGGTTCTTGAGCCGCACGTGCTTCCGCCAAGTCATCGGCGTGATCAGCCGCGTGGTCTGCAGCACTTCCATGCCCAGGCAGACCAGGTTCTCCATGCTTGTGCGCGCGACGGCGTTGAGCCTGGCCTCGTCCCAATCGGGAAAACTCAGCCGCAGGTGCCCGATGGCGATGCGGCGATGCTTGCGGTCGAAGCGGTACATCAGCCGGCCGATCCAGCGGGCGGTGCGGTAGTTGGTCTCCGGCTCGGCCATGTGTACGAACATGGCGAAGAGGCGCAAGCCCAGGTATTGCAGGTAATCGACGTACTTGTTTCGCACTCGCGCCATTGGGCCTCAAATATCACAGCAGACCACACAGAGAGACAGAGCATCAGAGATTAAAACCGGCTGCACTTGTTCTCTCTGCTCTCTGCGTCTCTGTGTCGCTTATCCGTTTCTGTTCGCTCACTGGCGAGCCTGCACCTGCTGTCTCAGCTCATCCAGGATGCCGCGGGCGGTTTCCACCGCCGACGCGACGTCCACCAGCGTCGCCTTGGGCTCGGTGCGGCGTTTGATCTCGACCTTGCCGTCCTTGAGGCCCTTCTCGCCCACCACCACGCGCAGCGGGATGCCGATCAGGTCGGCGTCCTTGAACTTCACGCCCGGGCGCGCCTCGCGATCGTCCAGCAGCACATCCGCGCCGGCGGCGCGAAGCTCGTCGTAAATCCGCTGGGCGGTCTCCATCACCGGCCCGGCCTCGACGCTCAAGGGCACGATCTCCACCTCGAACGGCGCGATGCTGATGGGCAGGATCGGGCCGTTCTCGTCGTGGCTGGACTCGATGGCGGTGGCCAAGATGCGGTTCACGCCGATGCCGTAGCAGCCCATGATGCACGGGCGGCTGACGCCCTGGGCGTCCAGGAAGGTGGCCTTGAGCTGCTCGCTGTACTTGGTGCCCAGCTTGAACACGTGGCCGACTTCAATGCCATTGGAGAAAACCAGCTTCTTTCCGCCGCGCGTGTCGCCCTCGGCGGCGTTGCGGATATCGGCCACGATGACGTTGTCGCCTTCGAGCGGGAAATCCCGGCCCGGCACCACGTTCCTGACGTGATAGTCGGTCTTGTTCGCGCCGGTGGCGCCGCTGACCATCGCAGCCACGGCCGGGTCGATGATGAGCTTGGCGACCTTGCCGGCCAGGCCTTGCGGGCCCGCGAAACCGACGGCAGCGCCGGTGAGGCTCTGGATCACGCTCTCGCCGGCCAGCTCGATATCGCCGCCAATCGCGCCTTTGAGCTTGGACTCATTGACTTCATGGTCGCCGCGAACCAGGGCGACGATTGTGATATCAAAGAGACGTTTCGCACTCGCTACATACTGCCTACCTTCATCGGACAGTGATTGCGTACGCCGCTCGACTGCACTCATGTGCAAGTCCGGGATATTGTCGAGCTTCCCAAGCTTTTCGACCATTCGCCGTGAGTGGTTCTCCCAGTCAGCGAGTAGCTGACGGTCAGGTTTCCAGAAGATGAGCGTCTTGATCATCTCGGCCGGCTTTGTGCCCAAGAACTTGCAGACGGCCTCGATGGACCCGACGCCGGGCGTGTGGGCCTCTGCCAAGGCTGGGGCCGCCGCCCGTGCAGCCAGGCCGGCGGCGTCGATCTTCAGGGCGTCGACCTCGGCCTTCTCGATGTTGGCTGCGTAGGAGTTGTCCTCGGTGAAGACCAGGATGTCGCCCACCGTCGCGGGCACCATGAACTCCTCGGTGTCGGTGCCGCCCATGCCGCCGCTGTCGGCTTGGACGATGGCGTACTTCAGCCCGCAGCGGTCGAAGATCCGCCGGTAGGCGTCGTACATCTTTCGGTAGGACTCATTGAGCCCCTCGACGGTCGCGTCGAAGCTGTAGGCGTCCTTCATGATGAATTCGCGGCTGCGGACCACGCCGTACTGCGGACGATACTCGTCGCGGAACTTGTCGTGGATCTGGTAGAGGTTGAGGGGCAGTTGCTTGTAGCTGGAGACCTCGGCGGCCACCAGGGCCGTGACGACCTCCTCGGCCGTCGGGGCCAGGACGTTCTTTCGGCCGTGGCGATCCTCGAAGGAGCAGAGGATGTCCTTGAACACCACGTCGCGCCCCGTCTGCTGCCACAGTTCCATCGGCTGGAGGATGGGCATGGAGATTTCCTGTGCGCCGGCGGCGTTCATCTCCGCCCGCACGATGGCGATGATCTTGAGCAGGCTTCGCCAGCCCAGCGGCAGGTAGGTGTAGGTTCCGCTGGCCAGCTTGCGGATGAAGCCGGCGCGGATCATAAGCTGGTGAGAGGCGATCTCCGCCTCGGCGGGAACTTCCTTGACCGTCGGAATCAGCAATTGGCTATAGCGCATGGCGACCTCTTGTCAGATAGATAGAAGAAACAACAATCACAAAGACCACAGAGATCACGAAGTTCACAGAGAAAGCTTCGGAAAGAGACCTATTGCCTTGCTTTGCTCGTTCCTCTGCTATGAGTTCGCTGCTCTCTGTGGCCCCTGTGGCCTCTGTGATAGTCGTGCGCTTATAACGTGCCGGTCGGTTATTTTCAACTGCAACGCTTGCGGTTAGAATGCCGGGCATGAACTCCAATCGTCGCTTTATCAACCAGATGATGGCTGGGGAGACCGTTGACCAGGTCTTTCTCGTCCGCGACAAGGACTTGCGGACCACCAAGACCGGCGGGCTCTACCTCCAATGCACCCTGTGCGACAAGACCGGCCTGGTCCCCGGCCGGATGTGGCAGGTCTCCGAGAGCATCTTCAACGCCATCCCCGTCGAGGGCTTCCTCCAGGTCAAAGGCCGAACCGAAGACTACCGCGGCACGCTGCAACTGGTCATCGACGCCTGCCGCCCCTGGCCGGCGGAGAAGATCGACCTCAACGACTTTCTGGCCTGCACCGACCAGGACGTCGAGAAGATGTGGAGCGACCTGCTGGAGATCACGCGCGACATCAAGGACCCCTGCATTCGCCTGCTGATCAAGAAGTTCGTGGAGGACCGCGACCTGGTGGCGGCCTACAAGCGAAGCCCCGCGGCCATGACGCTGCACCATCCTTATATCGGCGGCCTGCTCGAGCACACCCTGTCGATGGCCAAGGCGGCCAAGGCCTTGCTGCCGCTGTATCCCAAGGTCAATGCCGACCTGGTGCTGGCGGGCGTCTTCCTGCACGATATCGGCAAGATCGCCGAGCTATCTGCCGGCACGGCCACCAGCTACACCGATCGGGGCCAACTGGTCGGGCATATCACCATCGCCGCGGTCTGGGTGGCCGAGAAGGCCGCCGCGGTGGCCAAGGAAACTTCCGAACCATTCCCGCCGCGAATTCTCGACCTGCTCCAGCACATCATCATCAGCCACCACGGCGTGCATGAGTACGGCTCGCCCAAGCTGCCGGCGGTGCCTGAGGCCTTCTTCGTCCACTACCTGGACAACCTCGACGCCAAACTTTTCACCACGCTCCGCGCCATCGATAACGACCCCGACCCCAACGCCTCCTTCACCACCTATCTGCCCTCCCTGGAAACCCGCGTTTACAAACGCAGCCGGGGTGCGGGCTCCTGATGCGGATATCGCATTATGAAAACAAACGTGCCATTCCGCGCATGATCCGTGTCAGGACGGCAAGATAGCATACCCCCTTTTTGTTGTTGTCCAAATGGACCTCCCCCCTATGCCTTGGGGGTTTTTGAAAAAAAACTTGATTATTTGCCTTGGTTCCACTTGCAGGGCGACTATCAAGAGATATCATGCGCAGCAATGCAGTGGGGCACCGTGACAATAGCCCCTCGCGCCCGGCGTCTCCGGCTTGTGCCCCGGCTCGGGCAAAGGTCCTTTTAGGAGCTTGGTTTATGCCACAGCCGTCCAGTTCCGAGAGCAGTGATTCGTCAGGCGACAAACCTCCATCCCCAGGCGAGGGCCTATTTGGCCCAAGTTCCCAGCCCGCACATTCCTCCAAGCTGCGTGAGCTGTCCGGCAGCGGCCAATGGGGCGACTGGCGGTGGCAGATGCGAAACCGCGTCCGAAGCATCGCCCAACTGATCGAGTGCTTCCCCAAGATGCATCCTTCCCCCGGCCTGGTCAAGGCAGCCGAAAAGTTTCCCCTGGCCGTCACGCCCTATTATGCGTCGCTGATCCGCCAGTTGGACGCGACCGACCCGATCTTCCAGATGGCTGTGCCGCAGATGCAGGAATTGTGCGACCCCTCATTCCTGCGCGACGACCCGCTGGAAGAGGACGAGGACATGCCCGTCCCCGGACTGGTCCACCGCTATCCCGATCGCGCGCTATTGATTTCGACGACCACCTGCTCGACCTATTGCCGCCACTGCACGCGGAAGCGAATCGCCGGCAGCAGGGAGACCTCCATCTCGGCGGCGCGGCTGAGGCAGGTGACGGCCTACCTTCAGGCGCACCCGGAGATCAGCGACGTGATCGTCTCGGGCGGCGACCCGTTCACAATGGCCAACGAGTCGCTGGAGATGGTCCTGGCGGCGCTGCGGGCCGTGCCGACGGTGCAGATCATCCGCATCGGCACGCGCGTGCCGGTGGTCATGCCCATGCGAATCACCGCCCAACTGACCGACATGCTCCGCAAGTATCACCCGATCTGGGTGAACACGCACTTCAACCACCCCCGCGAGCTGACGAGCGAGGCCGTCGAGGCCTGCGGGCGACTGGCCGATGCGGGCATCCCGCTGGGCAACCAGACGGTGCTGCTGCGCGGCGTGAACGACGATCCGGCGACCATCGCGGAATTGTGCCGCGGGCTGGTCAAGAGCCGCGTCCGCCCTTACTACCTCTTCCAGTGCGACCTGGTCCGCGGCGTGGAGCATTTCCGCACGCCGCTGTCGCGGGGCCTGGAGGTCATGGAGTACCTGCGCGGACGGCTGAGCGGCCTGGCGATCCCGACCTTCGTGGTCGACGCGCCGCACGGCGGGGGCAAGATCCCGCTGCTGCCCAATTACATTATCTCCACCAGCCCGACGCACACGGTGTTGCGTAATTTCGAGGGCATGATGGTGACGTATCCCGAGCCCAATGTGCTGCAGGACGCCCCAGCGACTTGCCCGGAAGGCTCCCCCGGCGTTTGGGAGTTGGTCAGCGGCAAGGCCTCCAAGATCCAACCGGCAGGCACCGTCCGACACACGCGGCGGATGCAGAAGCCGCGGCTCTTCGAGGAAACCAAGCAGCACAGTTAGTCACGTGCAAGCCGGTGGCCGATGCGGGCGCGCCGGCTTGCATTGTTTTTCCGTTGAATGGTGACCCGGTTAATCGGTAAATCAGTTAATCGGGAGCCGAAAACGCGACCATCGTGCCGGCTCTGCCCGATTAACCGAGCAACTGATTGACCAATCAACCGTGAACCCGGTTCACGCGATGGAGGGTCAGGACTTTGAGAATCGGTCTCACATACGATCTTCGTGACGAATACCTGGCCATGGGCTGGACGGCTGAGCAGGTGGCGGAGTTTGACTCCGCCGAAACCATCGCCGCCCTGGAGCAGACGATCCAGTCCCTGGGTCACCAGGCCGTCCGCATCGGCCACGCCAAGAGCCTGGCCGCCGCCCTGGTCGCCGGCGAGCGGTGGGATCTGGTCTTCAACATCGCCGAGGGCAACAACGGCCGGGGGCGCGAGGCGCAGGTGCCCTGCCTGCTGGATCTCTACGAGATCCCCTACACCGCCTCCGACGCCCTGGTTTGCGCCGCGACGCTGGACAAGGCCGTCGCCAAGCGGCTGGTGCAGTCGGCCGGGCTGCACACCCCGCCGTTCAAGGTGGTCGCGACCCTGACCGACCTGGACGCCCTGGGCCTGGGCTTCCCGCTCTTTGCCAAGCCCATCGCCGAGGGCACGGGCAAGGGCATCGACGGCAAGTCGCGGATTGGCGATGCAGCCGAGCTGGCCATCACCTGCCGTCGCCTCCTCGAGCGATTCGATCAGCCGGTGCTGGTCGAGGAGTATCTGCCCGGCAGGGAGTTCACCACGGCCATCCTGGGCACCGGCGCCGCCGCCCGCGTCATCGGCACGATGGAATTCCAGATGCTGCCCCACAGCGGCACCGACATCTACACCTACGAAATGAAGGAGCACTGTGAGAAGTTCGTCAGCTACTTCGCCATGCCCGCCGGCCCGCTGCGGCAGGAGGTGGAGGCGCTGGCCCTGGCGAGCTATCGCGTGCTGGAATGCCGCGACGTCGGGCGGGTGGACATCCGCTGCGACCGCGCGGGCCGGCCCAGCTTCCTGGAGGTCAACCCGCTGCCGGGCATGCATCCGAGCCACTCGGACCTGCCGATGATCGCCACGCAGGAAGGCATGAGCTACCGCGAGTTGATCGGCCACATTATCAAGAGCGCCTCAGAGCGGATCGGGAGCGGCAAATGACTGGTAAGCCTCAAAGCGTGCTGATCGTCCATAACATCCCTCGCGCCGCCGCGTCGGGCGATTCGGCCTTCGCCGAGAGCGACGAGGGCGTGCTGGCCGAAGTGCAGGCCGTCTCGGCGGCGATGAACACGCTGGGCGTGCCTCACCGCATCGAGGGCGTCTCCACATTGGCCGACGTGCGCGCCGTGCTGGCGGCAGCCGGCGAGAGGATCGTCTTCAACCTCGTCGAGAGCCTCCAGGGTGGCGTGGACGACTGCAATTTCGTGCCTGCCCTCTGTCGGGCCTTCGCCAAGGCCTGCACCGGCAACGATTCGCCCGCGCTGATACTGTCGCTGGACAAGTGGCAGTCCAAGGCCGCCCTGCAGGCCCACGGCCTGCCCACGGCGGCAGCCGCGGTCATCCCGCCCGGAGCCGCGATCCGCGAGGATCAGCTTCCGCCCGGAGCGATCATCGTCAAGCCCGCCTGCACCGACGCCAGCGAGGGCATCGACGCCGCCTCGGTCATCACGCAGCGCGGAGCGGCGCTGGAGGCTGCCGTCCGCAGGGTGCATGACCAGTTCCATCAGCCCGCCCTGGTCGAGCAGTACATCGACGGGCGCGAACTCAACGTGTCGGTGATCCATCGCGACGGCCGGCTCCAGGTGATGCCGATGGCGGAGATTGATTTTTCCGCCTTCAAGGCGGGCCAGCCGCGGATTCTGGACTATGCGGCCAAGTGGCTCAGCGACTCCTTCGCGTTCAACAATACGCCGCGTGTCATCCCGGCCCCGCTGGCCCCTTCGGTGGCCTCGGCCGTGCGGGACTTGGCGCTGGCGGCCTGGCACGCACTGGGCTGCCAGGATTACGCCCGCGTGGACTTCCGCCTGGACGGGGCCAATAAGCCTTATGTGCTGGAGATTAACCCCAATCCCGACATCTCGCCCGATGACGGATTCGCCGCCGCACTGGAGGCGGGGGGCATCGGCTACGACCATTTCGTCGCGGCCATGCTGGCCAACGCGGAGGCGCGATTGACTCCCGCGACGGTGGCGGCCTCTCCCGCGCAGGGCAACTCCGTGCCCGCGCGCCTCTCAAAGAGCGACGTGGAGGTCCGCCCCACCCTTCCCGCCGATCGCGCGGCGATCCTGCGGCTGCTGGCCGAGACGGCCTTCTTCCGCGACGATGAGATCGTCGTCGCCCGCGAGGTGCTGGATGATGCGTTGGCCGGCGTGGAGAACGGGCACTACAAGTCCTACTCCGCCGTGCTGGAGGGCCAGGCGGTCGGGTGGGTCTGTTTCGGCCTGACGCCCTGCACCATCGGCACGTACGACATCTACTGGATCGCCGTGGCGCCGAACATGCAGGGCAAGGGCGTCGGGGCAGCCTTGATGGCCAAGGCTGAGACGCTCATCGCCGCAAGCGGCGGGCGGCTGGCCATCATCGAGACTTCCGGCAGAGAGATCTACAACCCCACGCGAAAGTTCTACCTCAAGCTCGGCTACGACCTGGCCGCCGACATCCCGGACTTCTACGCCCCCGCCGACAGCAAGGTCGTCTACACCAAGAAACTCGACTGAATCGCGAGTCGCGAATTCTATTCCGGCCTGATGTTTCTTTTCCCTACGACCTACGAACTACAACCTACGACCTGTTCAGTTGCGTGTAGCTGATGATCTTGTAGGCCAGGCGGGCGGCGAGGAATTCGGTGACGTGGTTGGGCGGAATGGGCATGACCTCGACGATGTCGGCCGCGACGACCTGGCGGTGCGTGCAGACGGCCCGGACCAGCGAGAGCAACTGGAACCATGTCATGCCGCCCGGCTCGGGCGTGCCGGTGCCCGGCGCGTAGGCCGGGTCCAGCCCGTCGATGTCGATGGTCAGGTAGACCTTCTCGCCCAGCAGCGACAGGGCCCGCTGCACCCAGTTGGGATCGCTCGCGATGACGGCGGGAGTGATGAAGTTGGCGACCTGGCGGGGGCAGGCGTCGTTTTCGTCGCGGCAGAAGTTGCGGATGCCGACCTGGGCGACGCCCGCGCTCATCTCCAGCACGCGCCGCATCACGCAGGCGTGCGAGTGCGGCGTGCCATTGTAGGTGTCGCGGAGGTCGGCGTGGGCGTCGATCTGCAAGACGCTGACGCGGCCATGCCGCTCCTGCACGGCCGAGACCAGCGGGGCGGTGATGCTGTGCTCGCCGCCCAACGTCAGCAGGAACTTGCCCGCCGCGATGATCTCGCTCGCCGCCGCCTTGACGCGCCGCATCTGCTCGGAGGGGTCGTCGGCCGGCGCGACCGCCGGATACGTCGCCACGCCCGCCTCGACGAATTCGGCCCGCAGTTCGTCGTCGAACCATTCCACCTGCTGCGAGGCGTCGAGGATGGCATCGGGCCCGGCCGCGGTGCCCTGCTTGTAGCTGACCGTGCCCTCGTAAGGCACGCTCAGCACGCCGTAGCGGGCCGTGTCGGCCGAAGCCAGCGAACCGGTCAGGCCCATGAAGCTAAGGTGTGTCTGGCTCATAGCGTCTTATAGCAGCATGACCGCCGCGGCGATCACCGTGGTCCACAGGCCGTTCTTGTCGCCCTCAGCCGTCTGCACGGTGTTGCGCGTGCGGACGATCTTGCCGCTCATGCGGTAGGTTTCCTTCCGCTCATCGTAGGCCTTGTCGGGGTCGAACTCCACGCCCAGGGTCGTGGCGAGCATGGTCGCAGCCATGTCCTCGACGAAATCGCCCAAGCGGTCCTCGATCATGCCGTAGCCGTGATGTTCGCTGATGTAGCCGTACTGCTCGCCGTGGGCCGGCAGGGCCAGGCCGATACCCGCGCCCACCAGGCGGCTGGGCTCGTCGGTCGAGGCCTCGGCCAGCACGACGTAGGTGATCTCGCCGGCCTGGAGGCGCCGCAGGCCCAGGCTCTTGGGGATGATCCTGCACTTGGGCGGAAAAATGCTGGAGACGCGCACCAGGTTGCCCTTCTCGATCCCGGCGTGGCGCAGCGCCAGCTCAAAGCTCTGAAGGCGGTTGCGGTGCTTGCCAACGCCCTTGGTGAAGAAAATCTCTTGCGGAACCATCGGTTCTCTGGCCATTCTCGCAGTCCCTTTCCTCGGTGAAAAACCGCCGTTGCTCGCGGATTCGCGATGATTATATGTCCCTCGAACGCCACAACAAGGAGAATGTCGCCCCGCAATGCAGATTTGCCGAGCCCGGCGCGGCGACAGCGGGTGTCTGCGGCGTTGACAGCCGCCGACTCCAGTCATACTATCGCCCTGGCAAGGAGAACCCCTCATGGCCGCCAAGACCAAGCAGTCGCAGACTTCCAAGAGCTGGCACGGCCGGCTGACCGCCGAGGCCGACGCCGCCACCGCAAAGCTGGTGGCCTCGCTGGACGTGGACACGGTGCTGTGGCGATACGACATCACCGGCTCGCTCGCCCACGCGCAGATGCTCGCGAAGGTCAAGCTCATCGGGCCCAAGGAACTGCGGTCCATCCAGCGCGGGCTGCTGAGCATCGCCGAGGACATCGCCGCCGATCGCCTCAAGATGCCCCTGGAACTCGAGGACATCCACATGGTCATCGAGAAGGCCCTCATCGACCGCATCGGGGCCGTGGGCGGCAAGCTCCACACCGGGCGAAGCCGCAACGACCAGGTGGCCCTGGACCTGCGGCTGTGGGCCCGAGAGGCGATCGACGAACTGCTGGCCCTGGTCGCGGCGCTTCAGCGCAACTTCGTCGCCCTGGCTGCCCGACAGGGCCAGGTCGTCATGCCCGCCTACACGCACCTCCAGCGGGCCCAGCCCATCGTGGCCGGGCAGGCGGTGCTGGCCTACGTGGAAATGCTCCAGCGCGACGCCGATCGACTGGCCGATGCCCGCAAACGCGTCAACATCTGCCCGCTGGGCAGCGGCGCGGTGGCCGGTACGTCCCTGCCGCTGGACCGCCGCCTGACGGCCAGGCTGCTGGGTTTCGACGACATCAGCCGCAACAGCATCGACGCCACCAGCGACCGCGACTTCCTGGCTGAGCTGTGCTTCGGCTGCGCGATGCTGGGCGTGCACCTGTCGCGCTGGGCCGAGGACTGGATCATCTACTCCACCACCGAATTCGGCATGGTGGCGCTGCACGACGCCTACTGCACCTCCAGTTCCATGATGCCCCAGAAGAAAAACGCCGACACGCTGGAGCTGATCCGCGGCAAGTCCGCCTCGGCCATCGCCCAACTGACGGGCATGCTCACGCTGCTCAAGGGCCTGCCGCTGGCCTACAACCGCGACCTCCAGGACGACAAGCGCTTTGCCTTCGCCACCGTGGATGCGATGCGGCAGTCCCTGGCCGTGGCGGCTGGGCTGGTCGCCTCGACGCGGTTCAATGAAACGCGGATTGCGCGGGACCTGTCAGCCGGCTTCCTGGACGCCACCGCCCTGGCCGAGTACCTGGTGACCAGGGGCGTCCCCTTCCGCACGGCCCACAAGATCGTCGCGGGCCTGGTCGCCCGCGCGGAGGCCGACGGATTGACGCTGGAGCAGATCCCCCTGGCCACGCTCCAGCAGGCCTGCCCGCAGGTCGGTCAGGACGTCTACGGCCATCTGGGGCCGGCCAATGTGGTCAAACGCTACGCGCCCGAAGGCGCCGCCGGCGCGGCCCAGCTTCGCCGACAACTGGCCTTCTGGAAGAAGAAACTGCGCTAGGGGTGTGACAAATTCTTCTGGCGCTTTCGGAATAATCGGAATATCTTCTCATATTGACAATCCACATGAGGAGACAACGATGGATCAGGACAAGGAAGTCGGGATTGAGCCGGAGGAATTGCGTC
>JBAZTO010000029.1:0-50770 GCA_041661865.1 Phycisphaerae bacterium
GGAGGTCGGGGTGGCCACGGTGATCTGTGCCGTGGGCAACCTGGAAGAGTCGCACCAGGCGCGCGACCTGGCGGCGCGGTTTGACGGCGTGTACTTCCTGGCCGGCCTGCATCCGCACGACGCCAAGGCCGCCGCCGCGGATTACCTGGCACAATTGGAATCGCTGGCCGGCCGCTTTGAGAGCCTAGCCGGTGCCCAGTCATGGGAGGAACTTATTTGGTATCCGGTAATGCAGTAGAAGTCATTTAGTCGGTAAGTTCGTGAACGCACGAGCGTCGTATCTGCCCGAAATGTGCGGAGGTGTTACTCGCAGACTTCGGCAATTGCGCCGCTGTGGGGTGGGCCACGTCTTCTGGCCTGGAGGGGTCAGCGTGCCGGCACACTGATAGCAGATTCATGGCACTTGCGGCGGGCCCCTGGAAATAGAAAAAGGCCAGCTTTCGCTGACCTTTTTCGACTGGGAGCGGGGGGATTCGAACCTCCGTAGGCGTTAGCCGGCAGATTTACAGTCTGCTCCCTTTGTCCACTCGGGCACACTCCCAGGCAGCAGACATTCTAGGGTAAGTCATCGGGTGCGATGCGTCAAGGCGTGATTTGATTTGTGATTTGATTTGATTTCTATCTTTGGCGGGGTCGGTAGCACAGGCGTCTCGCCTGTGTCCTGGAGGTCCACAGCCGAGACGGCTGTGGTACCCCATAACCAGGGCGACTGAAGTCATGTCCGGTCTTCGGCAAGCAGAAGTGCCCGGTTTCCTGGCGAAGGACGGGCGCGGCTCATTCTTCGCCCTCCTCGGCCGCCGCGTAGAATCGTTGATTCCATCCAGCGGCGGATTGGGCCAATGAGCCCTCGGCGATGGCGGCGCGGATGGCGGCGGTGAAGCAGGCCAGGAAGTGCAGGTTGTGGATGCTCACCAGCGTGGGCCCCAGCATTTCCTTGGCCATGAACAGGTGTCGGATGGTTCCGCGCGAGTAATTGCGGCAGGCGAAGCAGTCGCAGGATTCCTCCAGCGGGGCTGGGTCAGTGGTGTATTTTGCATTGCGGAGGTGCAGCTTGCCGCCCCAGGTGAAGGCCTGGGCATTGCGCCCGTTGCGGGTGGGCATGACGCAGTCGAACATGTCCACGCCGCAGGCGACGGCGGCCAGGATGTCCCGCGGCTCGCCCACGCCCATGAGGTAGCGCGGCTTGGCGTCGGGCAATTGGCCGTCGATGTGCTCCAGCACGCCGCACATCGCATCGTGGCCCTCGCCCACGGACAGGCCGCCAATGGCGTAGCCGGGCAGGTCCAGTTCGGCCAGGGCTGCGGCGCTGCGGGCCCGCAGGTCCACGTGCACGCCACCCTGCTGGATGCCAAAGAGCACCTGGCCGTGGCCAAAGGGCGTCTGCGGACTCCTGCGCCACTCCTGGCTGCACAGGCCCGCCCATGCGGCGCTGCGGGCGACGGCCTGGGCGACCTGGTCTTTCTCGGCGTTGGCGGGGGGGCATTCGTCCAGTTGCATCATCACGTCGCCGCCGAGGCTGCGCTGGATGGCGATGGCCCGCTGCGGAGTCAGGGCCACCTGGGCCCCGTCGATGTGAGACTGGAAGACCACGCCCTGGTCGTCGATCTTCCGCAGGTGGGCCAGGCTGAAGACCTGGAAGCCGCCGCTGTCGGTGAGGATGGGCCCGTTCCAGGCCATTATCCGGTGCAGGCCGCCAAGAGCCTCGACGGTCTGGGGGCCGGGGCGGAGCATCAGGTGGTAGGTGTTGCCCAGGATCATCTGCACGCCGGCGGCGCGAAGCTGGTCGGGGCAGACGCCCTTGACGCTTCCGGCGGTGCCGACGGGCATGAATACCGGCGTATCCACTTCCCCGTGATCGGTGGCGAGCTTGCCCAGCCGGGCCTTGCCGTCGCGGGCCAATATGTTGAAAGAGAACATGCCGACAAGATACGGCTCAAGCCCGCGGGAAGGAAGAGCAATCGGCGCTAACGTGCCACTTTGAACAGTGCGAGGCAGCGGCACAGCAGCTTTTCAATTTCGTTTAATGGAACCATGACGGCGGCGTCGGACTTGGCCCTGGCCGGATCGGGGTGCGTCTCGATGAACAAGGCATCGGCCCCAGCGGCCATCGCGGCGGCGGCCAGGATCGGCGCATGGTGACGCCGCCCGCCGGAGGCGTTGCCCAGCGCGCCGGGCTCCTGCACCGAGTGCGTGACGTCGAAAACCACCGGCGCATAGGCCCGCATGTCGGCCAGGCCGCAGAAATCCGTCACCAGCCGGTTGTAGCCGAAACTGTTGCCTCGCTCGGTCAGCAGCACCTTGTTGTTGCCCTCGCCGGTGACTTTTTCGACGGCGCCCTTCATGTCCCAGGGGGCCATGAACTGGCCCTTCTTGATGTTGACGGGTTTGTGCGTCCTGCCGGCCGCGGCCAGCAGATCGGTCTGACGGCAGAGGAAGGCCGGGATCTGGAGGCAGTCCAGCACGGCTGCGGCGGGCTGGGCCTGGGCGCTCTCGTGAATGTCGCTCAGCACGGGCACGCCGACGCTCTGGCGGACCTGGGCCAGCCAGTCCAGTCCCTTGGCCAGTCCCGGTCCGCGGAAACCGGCGGCGCTGGAGCGATTGGCCTTGTCGTAGCTGGCCTTGAACACGAAGCCGATGTCGAGGCGCCGGCAGATATCGGCCACCGTGGTCGCCACCTCCATGCAAAGCTCCAGGCTCTCAGCCACGCACGGGCCGGCAATGAGGGCCAACTTGCCTTCGCCGAAACTTACCGGTCCGATGCGGCAGGTCTTGTTCTGTTCTGTCATGTCAGGTCGCTTCCTCTCCAGGGCCAAATACTCCATCCCTCACGCGGGGACGGCACCAGCAGCTTGATATCACGGGGCTTGACCACGATCTCCAGGGGGGTCGAGGGCCCGACGTCGCCGTCCACCTGCGTCGGAACGGGGTCGGACGTGTAAATCTCCACGCGCTTGGCCTGGCGGTAGAGCACGTCGCCCTTGAGCGGGTGCCGCCGCAGCAGCGTCCAGCCGGCGTGAAGAACCAGGGCGGTTCGCTCGCGGCAGGAGAAGACCACCAGGTCCAGCAGGCCGTCGTCGAAGCGGGCGTCGCGGCAGATGCGCAAGCCCACGGCGTAGCGGGAAATGTTGCCGATGAAGGCCAGGCCCGAATCGTTAAATATCTCCGTCCCGTCGGAGATGATCCGCATCCGGGGGAAATCGTGCTCCCAGAACGTTCGCCAGATCGGCCAGAAGTAGCTGAGGTGGGAGATGTGCCCGGTCCGGACAGCCGTCAGGCGGCGGACGACCTCGCCGTCAAAACCCACCCCGATAATCAGCAGGAAATTCTGCCCATTGATCCGCCCGCTGTCGCAATCGACGATCTGGCCGTCGAGGAGCACCTCCACGATGCGGCGCGGGTCGGAGGGAATGCGAAGTTCTTTGGCCAGAAGGTTTTCCGTGCCGGCCGGGCAGGCGAGCATAGGCACGCTGGACCCGGAGAGCCCATCGGCCACCTCGTTGGCCGTGCCGTCGCCGCCCCAGACGATGGCGGCCGAGGCCTGCCCCACGATGCCGCGGGCATAATGGGCGGCGTCTTCGGGCCCGGTGGTGGTGTGTTCCACCAGGTCCAGACCGGCGGCGCGAATGGCCGTGCGCAACTCGGCCAGCATCAGCCGGCTGCCACCGTAGCCGCTTCGCGGGTTGATGATCAGATGCACCGGCAGGGCCGGATCGATTGTCGGCATAACCACATCCTGTTTGAAAGCATTGCAGTGTCGCAAACCGTTGCTATAATACCCGATCTGTCGGCGTGGGCAATTGTCCATGCCAGAAGGGACAGCCACCCAGGCCGGGGCGCGACGAGCGCCCCCAGGATTCATCGAGCGGCTGTCACCTGATACTTTGACTATTCCTGCTGGCAGTATAGGAGATGCTTATGGAACAGGCGCTGGCTCCGGACACCGCAACACTCCTTTCCAAGGAAACATGGACCGTTGAAGACTACAAGGAACTGGTCGCTTCCCTTGCCGTCGCGGCCAATCATCGGGCCGTGCTGGCGGCACTGTCTGCGTTTGAGGCCGGCAACAAGTCCGCCAAGGGCGGCGCGGCGGTGAAGCTGGGCATTATCCGCTACGTACTCTGCCGCTTCGCCCGGGCCATCGAGATCTTCGGCGACGCGACGGACAACAAGGACCGCCGCTACTTCCAAGGGCTCTGTCACAAGGCACTCTATCAGTACGACAAGGCCGTGGAGGAGTTTGACCGCGCCAAGGCCAAGGGCTTTGACGAAGAGGAAATCGAATTCCAGCGGGCTGAGTCGCTGGCCCTGGCTGCCAAAGGCCCCGAGGCCGGCAAGATCGTCTCCAAGTGGGCTGCCAGGAAAGCCGGTGACGCGCGGTGGCTTTACGTCGCGGGCCTGATCAATGATCTGGCGGGCTTTGGCGAGAAGGCGGCTGAGAGTTACCAGGAGGCCCTGAAGGCCGACGCCCAGTTCGCCCCCGCGATTTTCCGCCTGGCTTTCTACTGCGATCTCCACGGCGAGGAAGAAGAGGCCGTGCGGCTCTACAAGGAATGCCTCTCGCACCCGCCGATCTACGTGAATGCCTTGCTGAACCTTGCGGTGTTGTACGAAGACATCGGCCAGAATGAACAGGCCCTTCGTTGCCTCCAGCGCGTGTTGACGGTCAATCCCAACCATCCCCGGGCACGGCTGTTCCTCAAGGACGCCGAGGCGTCCCGGACGATGTTCTTCGACGAGGACCAGGCCAAGCGGGTGGCCCGCCGCAACGCCGTGCTGGACATCCCCGTCACGGATTTCGAGCTGTCGGTCCGCGCCCGCAACTGCCTCAAGAAGATGAATATCCGCACCCTGGGCGACTTGGTGCGCACGACCGAGTTGGATCTGCTGGGCTACAAGAACTTCGGGGAAACCTCCCTGAAGGAAATCAAGGACATGCTGACGGCCAAGAACCTGCGGCTGGGCCAGGCGCTGGAAGAGAGCGCCGACGCCGCGGCGCCGATTTCCTCCGAGATTCCACTGATCAAGAGCGGCAACGAGGGCGTGCTGGCCACGCCGGTCGAGCAGTTGGAACTTTCGATCCGCGCCCGCAAGGCCCTGGAAGGCCTGAAGATCACCACGCTGGGTCAACTGGCCTCCAAGAGCGAGCCTGAACTGCTGGCCTGCAAGAACTTCGGGCAAACCAGCCTTAACGAGATCCGCCAGCGCCTCACGGAAAACGGGCTGCGCCTGCGGGATGCCGACTAAGAAACTATCTCAGAACGTAGCATGGGCATCTTGCCCATGAGTATCACGGGATTTGAGATAGTTACTAAGGCCTCACATACAAATAAAGATGCCAAACGCACTAGGTCACGTCCGCGGATGGAGCTTGCGGCGCGCTGACAGGAAACTCAGGCCGCTGGCGCCCTTGTTTCTATTGGGCGTACTGGGCGTCCTGATCGCAGGGGTGCTGTCCAGTTGCCAGCCGGATGTCGCCCATCCCGGCAGCGCGGCGACAGGCCCCAAGACCCAACGCCCCCTGACGCTGACCGACGTACCCACCATCCGCATCCGCCTCAACTCGCACCCGTTGTCCACGCAGGCGTTGGCCACCTCGGGCGGCTATCGTCTCTGGGCTGGCGGCAAGAAGATCAGCGAGTCGCGATCGCCGATTTCGCAACTGGTGGTGCGCCGCTCCGGTGGCCTCTGGCAGCTCAACTCCTTGTCGGCCTCCGGCAACGATGTGGTCCTTGAGCCGCTGAGCGGTTTTGTCGGCTTCGGCCAGACGTGGTATCGCGGCAGCATTCGACTGCTTCCCGTCGGGACTGACGACTTTTTCGCCATCAACCACGTTGACCTGGAGAGCTACCTGGCCGGCGTGCTGTCCAAGGAGCTCTACCCCAACTGGTCGAGCGAGACCTATCGCGCGCTGGCCGTGGCGGCGCGGACCTTCGCGTTGTATCACATGAAGACCTCCGGGCCGGGCCACGATTTCGATGTCGGCGACGACCAGGCCTCGCAGGTCTATGGCGGCCGCTCGGGCGAGACGGACCGGGCCTGGGAGGCCGTCCGAAAGACGCACGGGCTGATCCTGTGCTTCGGGCCCAGCGGCGGCGAGCAGATTTTCATGGCCCAGTACTCGGCCAGTTGCGGCGGTAACGTCAATCCCGCCTATGTGATCCGCGACGCGCCCGACATCCAGCCGGTGCAGGGCGGCCAGAAGTGCGACGACTGCCGCCGATGCAGCCACTATCGCTGGCCGACTGTGCGGATCAGCAAAGCGGAAATCGCCCGAGCGCTGGCCCAGGCCTACCCGGCGGCGGTGGACCCGGGCGGCGTTTCCACCATTCGCGTCCTGTCGCAGACGCCTTCGGGCAGGGCGGTCTGGATCGATGTGACAGGCCCCTCCGGCAAGGCCACGCGCCTGAGGGCTGAGGACCTGCGCCTGGCGCTGCTTCGTTACGGCCCGCCGGAGGCCAAGGCCTTGTACTCCATGAACTGCCGCATCAACAATGTCGGATCGGCCATCGAGTTTGCCGACGGCAAGGGCTTCGGCCACGGGGTGGGGATCTGTCAGTGGGGCGCGCAGGGCAAAGCCGAGCGGGGGATGGGATGGGAGGAAATCCTCCAGTTCTACTACCCCGGCGCCAAGCGGATGCACGCGTACTAATGCTCTGTCACACCTGATCTGATAGGTGCCACGGCTGCGTCGTGTGCAGCCGTGCATAGTATCGACACTGCTGCAAACACCGCAGCAGTGGCACCCGATCCATCGTTGGACGAGTGACAGAACTCTAATGCCTCTGGCCAAACCGTGGCTGGGGAATAGAATGGCTTGTTATGGCAAAGCGTGACTACTACGAGGTGCTGGGTCTGAAGCGGGACGCCAGTGACGCCCAGATCCGAACGGCCTATCGCAAGCTGGCGCGAAAGTACCATCCCGACGTCAACAAGGCGGCGGGGGCCTCTGACAAGTTCAAGGAGGCCACCGAGGCCTACGAGGTGCTGGGCGACACGACCAAGCGGACCCAGTACGACCAGTTCGGCCACGCCGGGCCGGGCATGGGCGGTTTTGGCCCCGGCAGCCCCGGCCGAGCCGGCGGCGCCCGTGCCTACACGTGGAGTCCCTCCGGCCCGCAGCAGGGGGCGCCAGTGGACTTCGAGGAGATGTTCGGCGGTGGCGGCGGCGGGCGCGGCGGCTTCATGGGCATGAGCCTGGACGATATTCTCGGCGCGTTGCGCGGCGGGTCCGGCGGCGGCAGGCGCTCGGGCGGGGTCGGCTCGCGGCCGGTCCGTGGCGAAGACATCGAGTACCACCTCAACATCAACTACCCCCAGGCGCTTTCCGGCACGACCACCACGCTGCGGCTGGAGAAAATGGGCTCCCGCGGCGGCGAGGGCAGCGAGACCATCACGGTCAAGATTCCGCCGGGCGTGCGCGAAGGTTCTCGTATTCGCGTGCGCGGCAAGGGCGGGCAGGGGCCCGAACCGGGCGACCTGTACATCGTCACGCACCTGGCCCCCCACAGCTACTTCCGCCACGAGGGCGACGACCTGTACGTTGACGTGCCCATCGGCATCGCCGAGGCGGCGCTGGGCTGCCAGTTGGATGTGCCCACGCTGGAGGGGCTGAGCACGGTGAAAGTCCCGCCGGGCACGGGAAGTTCCAAGAAGCTTCGCCTGCGCGGCAAGGGCCTGGGCGGGGGCAGCGGCAGCCCGCGCGGCGATCTTTACGTGGTGCTCCAGGTGGTGCCTCCGCCCTCGCTCTCCCCACGCGGGACGGAACTGCTCAAGGAGTTCGAGAAGGCCGAAAAGTTCAATCCGCGAGCCAACGTCCCGTGGAAATGAAGGAATCCAGGCTGCTCCGCTCGGTTGACTTCGCCATCCTGGCCATCGTGCTGGTGGGGGCGGGCGTGGCGCTGGGCGCGCTGTCCTACATCACCGCCAGCTTCGCCGCCACTGAGACCAATCCCGCCACGCGACGATTCCTGGCCCGCCTGGCCTGGATGTCGCTCAGCCTCGCCCTGCTCCTGATGGTCGTGCTTGCGTGGGTGTGGATTCGCCACGTCAGAGTCCGCCGCGCGCTCAAGATGCCCGAGCCGACGCCTTACGTGGACGCCTGGGAGTTGGCCGGCAAGCGGTTCAAACTCTCCCCCCAGCAGCGAGAGGCCGGCGAGAGGGAACTGGCTGAACTGGACGACGAGGAATTCCGCGGCTGGCAGCAGGACGAGGAAGACAAAGACGGCCCCGACCCGGGGGACGAGGGCGAAAAGAAGCCGTAGCCGTTAACCCGCCGCCAGCGCGAAGCGAGCGGGAAAAGAAGGCAACGGGGAACAGGCAACAGGGAAGAGGGGTCGGTGCCGTTACTGGCCGCGAGCGCGAAGCGAGCGGGTGCCAGGCCCTCGTTAGAGCATCTTTGGAAAACCTGTAGCATCTGCGATGTGCTGCGGCCTACGGGTCCAATGAGTCCCGAAGGGACGCCGGATGGGTAGCCGGGGGTGAAGGCGAAGCCAAGCCCCCGGAAAAGTGCCCAATTCTCGGTCAACCCCGAAGGGGTGACGGAAAGGACAGTCTCTTCCGACGCCCTTTCAGGGCTTGCTGAGGAGAGAGTGTGGTCCGGGGGTTTCGCGGCAAACAACCGCCGCTTCACCCCCGGCTACATTCCTTCGGCCCTTCGGGCCTTTGCGACCGATCGGCTGGAGCGATCAGGCCGTTCCCTTCGCGAGTTTCATTGGTCATTGCCGGGCGCCGAGGTTCTCCGCAGAAGGGTGAAGCAGGTATGTCCAAAGAAGGATATCACGCCTGCTTGCTACCCACGATACCACGGTGCATATGTCCTTCCGCAAACAACTGCGCCCACCTGCCGGCAAGTAAGGGCAGGCCACCCGCAATACCTGATCCAATGGTGCCACGGCTGCGCCGTATGCAGCCGTGCAGATCGTAGGTCGTGCATACTTGCACGAGGGTTGAAGATTCCGCGTGCTGGTAAGCACGCCCTACGGGTCTTCCGCGCGCAAGACAACGGGCGGCCCGAAGACCGCCCGCTGTTCAATCATCAATCGGGACACAGGTGCTCGCCAATCACGCCGACTTCCGCCGCCGCAGGATCGTTAGCCCGCCCAGGGCCAGCAGGGAAAGAGTGGCGGGCTCGGGGACAACAGTCATGTCGTAGAGGTTCAGGTGCGCCTCGCCCGCTGGGAACCCAGCACTGGTTGCGTCATTGACGAAGAAACGCACATACCAGGGATCTGCGAGGTTCAGGATTTCAGTACGTAAGAGATTTCCTGTTCCGGAAGGGCCATCGGGACCATCGTAGAGGCTTGCGAAACCTGATGGGGCAATCGTCAAAGACCACGTGGATTTTGCCTGAGTGCTGGAATATGCTCCGTACCGGACGGGATCGCCGTGGGAGTTTGTTCCCCAAAGAAGGTCAGTGGTGCCAGCATCGGGACGCTCATCGATCCAGTGGTTGTTTTCCGGGTCTGCGATGTACCCGTCGGTGATCTGAATGTGGTAGTGATTGAAGTGCCAGTCAACCACCTCGGCCTGCCAAGTAAAATTCATCAGATAGGCGTTACCATCGTTGTAGTTGTGTGATGTGCGTACCCAAGCTTCACCGCCAAAGGTATTACCACTCCCAGGCCCTTGCACCCCAAGTTGGAGCCGACCATCAGGATTTCCCGCAGTATATCCCTCCGTCTGCCATGCCGTCCACGGCCCGGTGCCTAACATATCACTAGTCCATGTGCCGCGAGCTCCGCCCCCGACGACCCAGTGGCTCGTGTCGAGCGAGTTATCATTGAAACTATCCGAAAAAGAGCCGCCTGCAAACAAAGGCCCGCTCAGGGCCAAGAGGATCACGATGCAGAAATGTAATTGTGCCTTCATTGCTTTGTCCCTTTCACAGTCGAAATGCTTGTCTGCGCGCACTCCAAGCCGCAACGCATGAGTGCGTCTTTCGCAGGAAGAAACGATCTTCCTTCCTTTCGTTGGCTCCGTCCGCAGGTGGCCTGGCCATCAGGCCCTAGGCAGGCTCAATGCCTCGAAACCCGCAAGGGGAGCGTCTCCTTTTTTGAACGACACCAAGTAGGGTGTGCAACTTGTTGCACGCGGGATATTGCTGTTTCCGCGTGCAGAACCTTGTCCGTCGCGGCCAAGAACCTGCACGCCCTACAATGACTGCAATGACTGCAGCGTGTCCGTCACGAATTGGCACGCCCCGAAACTTTGCAAGGTGAAGCCTGAAACCCGGCCTTTCGGCCTTTTTTCAGGCAGGTTGGAGTGAGCGGTCCGTTCCTGCCCCGTGCAGCGCGGCTCGACCCCTCCCAGGGAGAGCCACCGAACATATGCGGCAATGATACTCTACCGCCCCCCCCCCCCCCCCCCCCCCCGTCTGTCAAGGACAAAATGCTTTTTGTGCATTTATTTTTATGAGGACAACAGCATCGTAAACCACTCTTTATTTCCTCCGCTTCACGCCCCTTGCGAACGACAAGACCCGCTCGCTTCGCGCTCGCACACCGACAAACCCCGCTCGCTTCGCGCTCGCGGCTAGTAAAACCTCCGGTCCCTGTTCCCTTCTTCTGGTTCCGCTCAGATGACCTGACGCTCCATGAGTTGGAGCACTTCGGCGAGGGTGGGCATGGCCGGCTGGGCGCCGAACTTGGTGCAGGCCAGGGCGCCGGCGGCGTTGGCGAACTTGGCCGCCGGGTGGATCTTCTCCCCGCGGGCCAGGGAAACGGCCAGGGCGGCGGCGAAGGCGTCCCCGGCGGCTGTGGTGTCCGCCACGGGCACCTTGTAGGGCGGCACGGTGTAGACGTGCTCGTCGGCGGTGACCACGACGCAGCCGCGTGGCCCCAGCGTCAGGACGGCGGTGCTGGCACCGCGGGCGATGAGGTCGGAGGCCACCGATTTGGCGCCGCGCTCCTCGCTGACCGACTGGCCGGTGAGGGATTCAGCCTCGGTGGCGTTGGGGCAGATCACATCGACCTTGCACAAGGCCTCGGGCAGGCACTTTGGGGCCGGGGCCGGGTCGAGGATGACCTTGCAGCCATGCCGCCTGGCCATGTCGAGGGCGGCCCGGACCGTCGGGAGCGGCAGTTCCAGTTGCAGCAGCACGAAGTAGGCGCCCTCGAAAAGTTCCTCGCGCGAGAAGATGTCGTCGGGCGTGAGTTGGAGATTGGCCCCGCCGGCTATGACGATGGAGTTCTCGCCGGTGGAGTCCACCATCACGATGGCCACCCCCGTGGGGAAGCCGCTGGTCACGGCAATGCCCGAGCAGTCGATGCCCTCGGCCTGGAGCGTCTCGACGAGTTGGCCGCCGAAGGCGTCCTGGCCCACCCGCCCGATGAACCGGCAGGCTGCGCCCAGCCGAGCGACGGCAACGCCCTGGTTGGCGCCCTTGCCGCCGGGGGAGCAGGCAAAGCTGCTGCCCTGCACCGTCTGGCCGGGGGCGGGCAGGCGCGGGCAACGCACCACCATGTCCATGTTGATCGACCCGACCACGAGGATCGCCGGCTTGCTCTCTGGCATGTTCGCTCCCTGACTCTTGGGGCCGGACCGGTTTGGGCTGACCTGACGTCGCCTCTGGCAAAAGTATAGCAGTCGCCGCGACTGCGTATGGACTCAAGCTGTCGCATCAATCAGCGGACAGTCCCGCGTTGTTTGACAGTTCGTCGCCGGCCACCCACCATATCAGGGGTAGGGGAGCAAGGGAGCCCCCAGGAACAAAGCGACAACGCCCAGAAGCAAAGCGAGAATACTAAGCGCCAAACCACATACTCCTGAACGGCCTCTGCCCACGACACCCAGCACCAATCCGGTCAGAGCGAAGGGAGTCGAACAGCACAGAGCCCAGCTAAGCCCGAGAGCAACGATTCCGAAGACTATACTAAGAGCACCAATCAAGCGGCGTTTGCTGCTAGGGGAAGCGCCAACCGGATGGGGATCTGTCGATGACAGCGCCATCTTCTTCTCCGTATATTACGCCCACTGCAACTCGCCGTCGCCCTTGCGGATCTTGCCCAGCACCCAGCAGCGTTCGCCGCCGCGGCGGAGGGTGTTCATGATCGAGGCGGCGAAGGCCGGCGCGACGACCATGACAAAGCCCACGCCCATGTTGAAGACCCGCATCATCTCGAGGTCGTCGACGGGGCCCTTGGCCGCGATGAGCTTGAAGATCGGGGGGATCGGCCAACTGTCGCGCTTGACCCGCACGGTCAGCCCCTTGGGCAGGACGCGCGGAAGATTGCCCGGCAGGCCGCCGCCGGTGATGTGCGACATGGCCTTGACCACGTGCTTGACGCGATATTTCTGTAGCACCTCCAGCACCGGGCGGACGTAAATCCGCGTCGGGCGGAGCATCTCGTCGCCCACGCTGGCGCCTTCCAGTTCCGGCGGGCGGTCGTGGACGTCGAAACCGGCCTTGTCCAGCAGCACCCGCCGCGCCAAGCCATAACCGTTGGAGTGCAGGCCGTCGCTGGCCAGGGCGATGACCGTGTCGCCGGCCTCCACGTTGCTGCCGTTGATGATCTTCTTGCGCTCGACCACGCCGACGGCAAAGCCGGCCAGGTCGTAGTCGTCCCCGCGATAGATGTCGGGCATCTCGGCCGTCTCGCCGCCCAGCAGCGCGCAGGAGGACTGCACGCAACCATCGCTGACGCCCTTGAGGATCTCGGCCATCCGCCCGGGGGCCAGCTTGCCCGTGCCGATGTAGTCCAGGAAGAACAGCGGCTCGGCCCCGCAGCAGATCAGGTCGTTGACGTTCATCGCCACCAGGTCGATCCCGACGGTGTCGAACCGCCCGACGGCCTGCGAGACCAGCAGCTTGGTGCCCACTCCGTCGGTGCAGGCGACCATGACGGGCTCCTTGTAGTTGCGCTTGAAGAGTTTCTCGTTGTAGTCCAGTCGGAAAAGCCCCGCAAAGCCGCCGTACGGCCCCATCACACGCGGCGTGTGGGTCCGCTCCACCAGGGGGCGAATGAGGTCCACCATCTCGTCGCCGGCCTCGATATCGACTCCGGCTTCTTTGTAGGTCATGGACTTGCGCGGGCTATCGTTCATGGCGACTAGTTTAGCGATCGGCCCGGGCAATGCAACGGGGGAATCGCGGGCTGCGAGTTGCCAACGGCGAACATACAACAGCCGTCACGAAGATCACAAAGCACACAAAGACCACGGAAAAGGCGCACCAGAGACACCTTTCTTGTTCTTCTTGCGAGGAACCTCTTCCTTCGTGGCCTCAGGGGTCTTTGTGACTTGTTGTCGTGATCTCAGGCCAGGCCGTGGCGGGCGAGCAGCGGGCGGTCGGCGAGGATCCTCCCGGTTGGCCCGTCGGCGACGATGTGGCCGCGATCCAGCACGATGATGCGGTTGCAAAGGTGTTCGACCAGGTCCAGGTCGTGCGTGGCCAGCAGCAGGGCCTCGCCTCTTGCGGCGAGGGTCTCCATCAGACGCTGGCGCGAGCGGAAGTCCAGGTTGGCCGCCGGCTCGTCCAGCAGCAGGAGCTTGACGCTCATGGAGAGGATGGTTGCCAGGGCGGCCAGTCGCCGTTGCCCGCCGGAGAGGTGGTGGGCGGCGCGCGCCTCCATGCCCGCAAGTCCCACCGCGGCGATGGCGGCAGCGGCCTGGGCCTGGGCCTGGTCGGCCGAGAGGCGCTGGTTGAGGGGCCCGAAGGCCACATCGTCCAGGAGCGTGGGCATGAAGAGCTGGTCGTCGGCATTCTGGAAGGTCATGCCGCACCGGCCGCGGGCGGCGGCCTGGGTCGAGCGCGACAGTTCGATCCCGTCGACGATAATCCGCCCGTGGTAGTGTACGGCGTTCATGGCGGCCAGCAGCAGGGTAGTCTTGCCCGCGCCGTTGGGGCCGATGATCGCGGCCCGTTGGCCGGGCCTGATGGCCAGACTCACGCCCGCCAGTGCCTCCGTGCCATCGTGGTAATGCACCGAGAGGTCATGGATCTCCAGAACATTGCCCGTGCCATTTACCGGCGCCACGAGGCATCCTCCTTCACTTGGGGCTCTTGCTCGCTCGCCCGCGGATTCCTGGCCATCGATCAAAGCCCTCCCATCATGGCCGGGTAGACCCACCGGCAGAAAACCAGGTACGCCGCCGCGCCGGCGAGGAAGGCCGCGTCGCCGGCATGGAATCGCAGGCGGCTGAGGCTGGGCGGCAGGCCCTGATAGCCGCGGGCCAGCATGGCCGTGTAGACGCGCTCGCTGCGTTCCAGCGTGCGAAGGAACAGGGCGGCGATGATTCCGCCGGCGGCGGCGAGTCTCCTGCCGGCCGGGGCGGCCGCGGCGCCGCGGAAATCCCGCGCCTGGCGCAGTCTTCCCGCTTCTTCGATCAAGACGAACACGTAACGGTAGAGCATGGCCAGTTGTGCCACCAGCAGCGCCGGGACGCCCAGACGCCGCAGGGCCTCCAGCAGCAGGGCAAAGGGCGTGGTCGCCATCATCGCCGTTAGGGCCAGCACGCCCAGGCAGAACTTGACGGCCACGTCGGCGGCCGTCAGCCAACCGCCGGAGATCGTGAAGGTCCAGGCTCCGAGGGCCGCCGCCTGGCGAGTATGGTCATACAGCGGCGACAGCAGGCAGAGCATGGCGATGAAGGGGCTGAGGATCAGCACGCGGCGGAGGGCGAAGGTGACGGGGATACGAGCGAACCAGAGCATCACCAGCGGCCCGGCGGCCAGGGGCAGCAGGACGGTGACGGCGTAGCGGTCGAAGCTGATGAGCACCAGCGAGTAGGCCAGCACCGCCAGCAGCTTGGCCCTGGCGTCGAGGCGATGGAGGGCCGAGTCGCCGTGAGCGAAATGATCGAGGTGGTAATGGTGCAAGGCTAGGCTCGGGCCTCCGTCGTTACCGGTCTTCTGGCAGTCGGCTCTCGCGCCGACGCTCCAAGCGGCGGCACGCAATTCTAGCGAGGCCGCGGCGCCAAGAGTAATATATTTCAGACAGTTCGTAATATCGTTGCCGGCGGGTGGATTGACCGGTGGAGCGGATAGGCTCTTACTTCGAGGAGGCGGAGGGGGTCTTGTGGCTGGACTGGGCGGCCTTCTTGGCGGGCTTGGCCGCGTTGGGGTCGCTCGGCGCCGCGGCGGACCTGGCCGCGGGATGCCGGGGCTGATCCGGCTCGGCTTCATCGGCGGCCGGCGGCGGTTCGGCGGCTTCGCTCTCGACTGCGGGGGCGGCACTGCCGATGCCCAGCACAAACCGCTGGCCGGCAAGCTCCATTTCGACGGAGTAATCATTGATGGCGATGATCTTGGCGTTGTTGACCACCCCGCCGACGGGCACGAAGGTGCTGTTGATGTTGGCGAGCAAGCCGTCGGGCGCATGAACCACGCCGCGCAGACTCAAACCGCCTGGCGGTTCGCGATAGGTCACCTGTCCGGTCTTGTCCGCCGTGACCGGCTTGGTGGCGGTCGACGGCGCGATGGTCGCCAGGAGTTCCTTGCCGCCCTTGCCGGACGACGAATCCTCGGCGAAGGTTCCCGGCGCGTCGGAATTGTCGACAGGCCCCAGGACTTCCCACACCTTGGGCAGGTCGGCGGTTTTGCCCTTTCCCTCGCGTAAGACGGCTAGGTCTGACCGTTCCTTGGCGGCCTGGCGAGCCTTGTCCAGCGGCGCTGTGTCGGGGATCACCACGGCAGGTTCGGCCGAGGCGGCCCGGGGCGTGTTGCCCGTGCCCCAGGACAGCAGTGCCACTAGGCAGAGCACCAGGCCGGCCGAGCCACCCAGGATCATTAGTCCGTTGCGGCCTTTCCGCAGCGGCTCCGGTAGCAATTGGCCGATGGCGGCGGCGCGTTCGAGGCACTGCTGGGCAAGTGAACTGGCGGCAGAGGCGAACTTCTGACCGAAGGACGCCTTGACGACCTGGGTTTGCGCCAGGTGCTGGTCCCAATTGAAGTCCTGCCAGGGTGAGATCGGCTCGGGGGCCGTGACCGTCGGCTGCTCGGACACAGCCAGGGCGGCAACGTCAGCGAGCAGGGCGGGAGCGGCCACTGCCGGGGCCGCGAGGGTCGGACGCACCAATGGCAACTGTAGAATCGAGTTGTCCGACAGCACCGAATCGCTCAGGACACCGGCCGGCTGTCCGCCGCCGTCGGCGGTGATGCCAAGCCGGTCCACGCCGTATTCGACGTCCTTCCTGGACGTCGCGGCGGTCGTCTCGGGTCGCTTGGTCGGGGCAGCATCCAGACGCCCGGCCACCAGGTTAGGCTTCTTTGACTTCATACGCGAACTTCGATCCGCCCGCCCAGGGCTTGCTGACAAGCGATGGCGCGGGCTGGCCTCTGGTTCTCATGGGATAGATCGGCACGGTGTCCGGCCGACTGAGCCAAGAATCAGTGTGTCGTCGAGACCTTCTCAAGGAACCGACGCCATCCGGGCCGCTTGGCCCCGTCATCGCCCTGGCCGCCCGGGTCCGGACCCGCATGTCCGAGCCTCTTGAGCATCTCCTGCAAGGCCGGATAATTGTCGGCGTTCTCGGGCGTTGCCTCCTCTGGCTTGTGGCCGCCGCTGTCATCGATGGCCCAGATCAGGCCGCCCGCTTCGGGCGTTGACGGCTCTGTCGGCTTAGTCGGGCCGGCGGGCGCGGGCTGGGCCGGGGCCTCCGCCACGACCTCCACGGCCACCTCCGGAGCGGACGCCTCCGCCTGCGCCGGTACTTCCGGCGCCGTCAGGATGTCCAGCACGCTGGGCCTGGCCGCTTCGGGCGCTGCGGCGACAACATCGTCACTTGTCTGCGCCGCGACCTCCACCGCCGCCGGGGTTGGCTCAGCCGGCGTATTGGGCGACAGATCTGCCTCGCGGATACGCTTGATAACCTCATCCAACGCCGTGTGCAGGCCGGAACCTGCTTGAGGTGTCGCGGCGGGACAATCCCACTGGCTATCGGGCTCCAGTTCCGCCTCGCTTACCTGCGGCTGGGTGGGCTGTGCCACTGGAGCTTCCGCCGGCACGGATGCCGCGGGCTCGGCCGCCACTTGCGCCTGGGGCGATGCTTCCGCAGCCACAGCCGAGATCTGCTCGTCGACCGCTGCCGCCTCTGGCGCGGGCATCTCCACCGCGGCAGCGTCGTCTTCCTCGTCGGGCGAGGCCTTCTTTGCCGTCTTGTGGAGCATGGGCGCGATCTGTTTCCAGTAGTCGGCGTTGAGGTCACGCGCGGCCGCGGCGGTGACTGTCCCGGCCTCAAGGGCCGCCTGACGCGCCTCGTCCAGAGCGATGACCTCGCGGGCCAGCGAACGGTAATCCTCGGCCGCGTGAGAGTCGGGGGCGTAGCCCAGAATGCTCATGCCGGTGGCCGGGCACTCGCGTATGCGGACGTTCTCGCGGATGACGGTCTGGAAGACCTTGCCCGGCAAGGCCCGGCGAAGCTCCTCCAGCACCATTCGGCTCAGGCGGGTGCGATGGTCGTAGCGGCAGGCCACCACCCCGGCCAACTCGATGGCGTGCCCGAAGCCCTCGCGAATGTCGTCCAGCGTCGTCAGCAGGATCTTCAAACCGTCCAACGCCAAGATCGAAGTCTCCACCGGCACCAGCGCCTGTGTGGCCGCCAGCAGGGCGTTGCCGATCAGGCGGTTGCCCAGGCTGGGCGGGCAGTCGATGAGGATGTAATCGAAAAGGGTCATCTCCCCCAGCAACTTGCGAAGCTGGCCGCCCTGGGTCGGGCGGAGGTCGTGGGCGACGGCGTCCAGCTTGCCGTGACCCGGCGCCAGCGAGACGTTCCGCATCACCTCGGCGATCGGCTCCAGGCCCGTGCCTCGCCACAACGCGTCGGCGAAGCGGCTGTCCTCCTGCACGCCCAGCCACCGCGACGAGGCGGCCTGGCCATCCAGGTCCACCAATAACACCTTCTTGCCCGCCTCGCCCAGGGCCGCTGAGAGATTCACCGTCGTGGTGGTCTTGCCCGTGCCACCTTTTTCGTTGACGATCGCAATCGTGTGCATCCTTTACTCCATCCGCTAGCTTCCGCGGTATTGCCCAGGCGTCCAGGCTCCGGGGACGCACCACGGCCGCATGCCCGGAAGCCCTGCCTTTGGAACCCTACGATACGGAACGACCCCCGACAAAATGGGCGAAGCAGGTGGATTGATCCGGCGGCAGGGGGAAAGTCCTAACGACTTTTGGTTGCTTGGGATAACGAGCGGCTTCAAGGCCCGGAAGGTTTTCACCGTGTCCGCATCGGCGACGATCGCATGGCCTATCTCATAGAGGATCGCGTGCTGCATGGTGAGTGACACACAAATAGTTGTTGCCGACGAGGTTGCGGGGCGCTAGCATGAGCGGGTGCAATGGTTAAGGCTCATTCAAAGAAAGGAACGGTTGATCATGGGAACAATTGGCAAGGCGATGTTGGTGTTGATCGTTGCGACGACGTTGGCCACCGTGGGATGCTCCAAGCGAATGGACGTCACCATCATGAACCACACCGACGCCCCCCTGACCGTGGCCGTGACGGTCCCCGACGGGACGGTGCCGATGGGCACGGTCGGCGCGGGCGGCAGGCTGTCGCAGGTCGTGAAGATCCCGATGGCGGATCTGCCGGCCACCTGCTCCATGTCGGCCGGACAGGAGAGGCAATCCTTCACTGTCACCGAGGACACGCAGGAACGGCTGTGGTTCCACATCAGCAAGAAGGGCAGCCTTTCGGGCCCCTACAACAAGGGCGATGTGTACACCGATCAGGATGTGACCAGCGAGATCAAGGCGCGTGTCAGCCAGGATACGATCGTCGAATAGTGCTGCCAGTGGTGCTGCCGGAACTGGCGTGAGCGGGCGGCGCTGAGGGCGAGCCTCAGCCCGTCAGCATCGCGTGCAGGGCCGGCAGCGTGGCGCGGTGGTCGCCGCGGATGTAGAAGCTTCTGCCGCCGTCGGCCACCGTGCGGACCAGGACCGTCTTGAATGGCCTGTAGTAGTACTCGGGCTGGTCCTTGGGCGCTTCGCGGTGCAGGTCGCCGTCCAGGTGCACCAGGTCAAAGACCGCCGAGGTGAAGTGGCGGATCTCCCTGCCCTGCTGTGACGCGACGTTGCGGGCCATGGACAGCGCCTTGAGGTAGACTTCCGGGCCCATGACGGCGGTGCCGTAGCAGAGAAACACGCCGCCTTCGAGGTTCTCAACGACCTTGCTGAAGATCAGGAAGTCGCGATAGCTGGCCGCGCCGATGGCGGCGCCGTCGAAGTTGGGATGCTCGGCCAGGATGTCATAGCCGACGCTCACGTGCACGGTGGCCGGCACGCCCGCTTCGTAGGCCGCGGCGAAGATGGAGATGTCCTTGTGCGGCAGGGTACTGGCCGAGACGGCCTTGCCCAGCGCCTCGCCGTATCCCAAGCCCTCCGCGTTGCCCGCGGCGACGATGTCGTTAACCTGCGACGATTCCTTCCACAGGCCGAACTGGCCTTCCCGGATGTACTTGCCCACCGCCTCGGACGTCGCGCCGATGCTGGCCAGTTCGTAATCATGCACCGAGCAGGCGCCGTTCATGCCCACCACCGACACCAGGCCGCGGCGGATCAGGTCGATCACATAGCGGCTGAGGCCCTGCTTGATGACGTGAGCGCCCATGAGCAGGACGACGGCGGCGCCCTTGCGGCGGGCCGAAAGGATCGCCTCAGCCAGGGGCGGCAAGTCGCCGTGCTCGAAACTCATGGGGCGCTGGCCGAGTTCCAGAAGCGAGGAATGGTCCACCAGGTGCTCGCGTCGGGAAAGCGGAAGAACCCGCAAGCGGCTGCGGTCGAAGCTAGGATATTTACTGGCCACGAGGCGTGTCTCCTGTGTTGGGTGCGGCTTGGCGGCGCAGAGAATATCCGCCGCCGCCGCTTTCGTCCATAGATCGTTTGGGCTGGAGGGGGCGCAATCTTTGCAATAAGCGCATGACCTGGGCGTTGGGCCATGCATAAACGTGACGAAAACTCGGCCGCCGGAATTCTGCCTGGAGGCGGCTGAGGTCAAAAAAAACAGACAAATCAGGCAGGCAAAACCATGCGTGAAAGGGATGAGCACATGAACAAGAACATGCTACTGACGTTGGTGGCCGTCCTGTCGATCGCGGCGGTGACGACCTCGGCCCTGGCGGCCGGCAAGGAATGCGCGACCAGCAAGGAGTGCAAGGCCGGCAAGGACAACCCTCCCGGGGAGATGCAGGAAGGCCGGGCGGATGCGGTCATCAAGGACCTGGGCATTACCGACGCCAACAAGGAAGCGCAGATCCGCCAGATCTTCCAGACCCACCGCCAGGCCATGGACAACTGGATGAAGGAAAATGGCGCCAAGGGCAAGGATCTGCGCGAGCAAATGGCCAAGGCCCGCGAGGCCAAGGACGAAGCCAAGATCAAGGAACTCCAGCCCCAGCTCAAGACGCTGATGCAGTCCCGCATGCAGTTGCACAAGGACTTGATGAAGCAACTGGAGGGCGCCCTCAGCCCCGAGCAGATGGACAAGCTTCGCGAAAACATGGGCGAGAACGCCATGCCGCGGATTCGGGGGATCCTGAGAGACAAGGAACTGAACCTGACCGACGAGCAACAGGCCAAGATCAAGGAGACTCTCAAGGCCGCCCGCGACAAGGCCGAGGCCAGCGATGACATGATGGAGAAGGACAAGATCTACCGCGACGCCCATACGGACATCGTCAAGAACATTCTCACCGACGAGCAGCGGGCCAAGCTGCATGAAATGAGGAAGGAACATGGCGGCCCTGGAAGTGACAGCAAGCCGGCCTGGGGACACAGGGAGCATAAAGGCCACAAGACTCCCACCACGGCTCCCACCACGGCTCCCACCAAGTAAATCCGCTCCGCGACATTGAGTCGCGAAAGAAGTTTCACACGACCCTGTCGGAGGTTTATCCTCCGGCAGGGCGTTTTATTTGGTTCATGGCCCCTTTCCGGGGGTCCGTTGTCGAATGACGAATTCCGAAGCTCGAATGTCGAAACAATGACGAATACTCAAATGACGAAAAAAACACCACTTCGCCCGCCGACGATAGGACGTTGCGGAGCTTGGCGCCGCCCGTGTTGCGCCCCGTTCCTGGGTCAAAACGGCCTGCTGCCGTATTCGAGTTTCGGAATTGATTCGTCATTCGGGTTTCGTCATTTGTCATTGGGCTTGCTTTCCCCCCTATTCCGCCAGGCCGAAGAACCTTCGCGCGTTGGCGGTGGTCGATTCAGCCAGGGCTTCGGGCGAGGTGTGGCGCGCGTCGGCCAGGCATCGCGCGACGTGCATCACGTGGGCAGGCTGATTGGTCTTGATCTTGCGGACCGGCTCGGGGGACAGGTAGGGCGAGTCGGTCTCGACCAGCAGGCGGTCTTCCGGCACCGCCGTTGCGGAGCGGCGAACCTCGCCGGCGCCGGCGAAGGTCGCTATCCCGGAGAAGCTGATCGTCGCGCCCAGGTCCAGCGCCGCCCGCGCGTGCTCCGGCCCCTCGGTGAAGGAATGAAAGACGACGCGGCCGCCGTCGATCCGCGAGTCCCGGATGATCGCCAGCGTGTCGGCGAAGGCCTCGCGCGTGTGGATCACGACGGGCTTGCCCAGTCGCCGGGCCAGTTCCAACTGTTCGGCAAAGACGCGGTGCTGGTCGGGCGGCGGGGAGAAGTTGTAGTGGTAGTCCAGGCCACACTCGCCGAGGGCGACGCAGCGGGCCTCGCCGGCCAGCGATTCCAATTGTGCCAGGTAATCCGCGGCGGCGTCCTTGGCGTCGTGCGGGTGCAGGCCGGCCAGGAAGTACACGCCGTCAAACCGCGCCGCCAGGTCGCGCGCCTGGTGCGACTCTTCCAGGTTGCCCACGGCACAGATCACCGTGGCCACCCCGACCTCCGCCGCCCGCGCCAGCACCCCGGCTGTGTCAGCCGCCAGCCGAGGATGACAAAGGTGACAATGGGTGTCGATCAACTTGAGCATGAGCAAATGGTAGCACAACGGCCCGTCTGCCGGTAGGCAGGTCTCGCCTGTGTCCATCGGCCGGCGGCGTGGCGAGCGTTCGATTGGGCGCCGCCCCCAAGTATTCCTGGTTCTTGCCCGCCAGGCCGGGCCAAAGCGTCACCCCCGTCGCCTCGGCGTGAACGTTCACCGTGTGCGACCCGAAGGCCTGTAGGTCGTGCATACCCGCACGAGGGTTGTGGTAGCACAGGCGTCCCGCCTGTGGCTGTCCTGACACGAAAGTGTTCCGCGTGCTGGTAAGCACGCCCTACCGCTGGAACAGCAACGCCTCATCACGCCGCCGCGCGTCTCGTTACAACTATCGCATTCGTGGTCGCAAACCTTCCTTCGGCAGGCAGGCGCCGCGGCACCCGCCCGACAGTAGGCCGCGGCCGGGATATCGGTCGCTACGTTGGCAAAGTAATGCGTTTGTTGGCGGAGCGCTCGGTATTGGGGCGATACAGCAGCGCGGTGTGGCCGATCGCGCCGGCCAGGGCGGCGCCGGTGGCGGCTGAAAGGGCCTCGGCCGCCTCGTCCCGCTCGGATGCGTCCTGAACGTGCAGGCGGACCTTGATCAACTCGTGCTGATCCAGCAGGCGGCCCAGCGTCGCGACGACCGCCTCGCTGAGCCCTTCCTTGCCGATGACCGACATGGCTGAAAGGTGCTGGCCCAGCGAGCGAAGATAACGTTTCTGTTTGCCCGTCAGTTCCGACATAGCGACTTCCTAAACTTTTCGTTGTCCCCGCCCGCCTGCGATTGCATCGAATTCTTGGTCCCTATTCCCTGGTCCCTATTCCCTGTTTTCTGGTCCTGTTCTATTCCAACGCCACCAGCGGAATGGCGGACATCACAACGGTCTGGGCGTCCAACGCCTGATCGCTGGTAAAGTGCAGCAGGCAGCCATGCTCGTGGTCGCTGGCCAGGGTGACGGCCCTGGCGGCGATGGCCTCGCACCCGGCGGCGGTGTGGCGATGGCCGAGAACGAAGAAGTTCACGCCCAGTTCGGCGGCCAGGGAATCGAGTTGGGCATCGCTCTGCCCCCGGCCCCACAGCCACTCATACAGCGGGCAGCCCCGGCCAAAGTCCGTGGGCGCGTACGGGCGCGAGAGGATTTCCGTCCCGGCCAGTTCCATGCGCGAGGGCGACGGCAGCGAATGGGCCATGAACGTGCCGCCGGGCGTTCGCGCCGCCAGCGGCATGGACAGGAGAAAATCACTGATGGCGGGGAGGATTTCCTCGGCCTGGTCTTCAAAGGCGAACCGAACGCCCGCCACGAAGGCCTCGCAGACATTTCGGCCGTCCTTGGCGATCTCGTTGCCGCTGATCTGGGCCAGGTCGTGATTGCCCATGAGGAAGATAACCCGCTCGGGATCGGCGACCTTGGCCCTGGCCGACCGCAGCAGCAGTTCGACGCTGCGATCCTGGCCGGACTCGGCGTCCAGCGGCCCGTGGATGAGTTCCTGGAGGATGATCCGCCGCGGCAGTTTGGAGGGCTTGTCCAGGCAGCCCAGCACCTTGCCCAGGGCGGAACGGTTGCCGTGAATGTCGCCGCTGACGACGACGTCGGCGCCGGGTTCGATGTGGACGACGTTGCCCTGCCGACGGCCATCCTTATTATTAAGTTCGGCCGCCTGGCGGAAGATGTCGGCAACGGGGCTGGCCACGGGGCTTCTTAGCCTTCCTTGAGCGTGTGGGCGATCAGGTCCAATCGCGAAACCACATCGGCCATCGTGGATGGACGCTGGTTGGGGTTGATCTTGAGGCAGTCCGTCACCAGCCGGCTGAGAGGCAGCGGAATCTCGGGGTTGACCTGCTCAGGCGGCGTGATCGCCAGGTCAGTCATCAGCGACAGGCCCGAGCCTTTCTTGGGCAGGACCGTGGGGATGGCCTTGCCCGTCAACGTCCAGTACAGCGAGGCGGCGTAGTTGAACACGTCGGTCCGCGCGTCCAGCGGGCGGCGGTAGACCTGCTCGGGCGCGATGAAGTCGGGCGTGCCCTGGATTCGCTCCTTGGTCGTGCCGATGGGGCAGCTTTGGCCCAGGTCGATGATCTTGACCTTGCCCTTGCCGTTGACCAGGATGTTGTTGGGCTTCATGTCCGCGTGGACAAAACCGCGGGAGTTGATGTACGCCAGCGCACTGGCCACTTCCTGGAAGATCCGAATCACTTCCGGGATCGCCGTCGGGCGGGCGCTTTGAACCGTGTTGCCGTCGCACAGTTCCATCACCAGGTGTACTTCGCGAATGCGCAGCCATTCCTTGACGCGGCGAAGGTGGTATATCTTGCGGATGTTGGGGGCGTCCAGTTGCGAGGCGACCTCGTACTCATTGATCGCCTGCTCGATGAACCGCATGTCGGCGGCTTGCTTTTTCAGGACGCGTTTGAGCGCAAACTGTTCGTTGCTTTGGCGGTCGCGCACCTGCCAAATAGTACTGCGAGCCCCGCTACCAAGGTATTGGACAACTTGATAGCCAGGCACCTCCAGCGTCTGTGGGGTGCTCATATTGCTCATGTTAGGCTTTTTGGATGAAGTATCGATGAAACCTATGGATGGCACGATTCTAGCAACCTTCTTGCTGGAGGTTTAGGGAAAAAACAACTTTTCTTGGTATCCCTGCCACGGACATATCGACCGCCCCGAGAGATAACTTTTCCAAAAAAGTAAGCTCTTACGTTTGTGACGGCTGCCCCCTATAATCCCGTCTTGGCCTTAAGACCCGTTGCCGGAACCGGTTCCCTTCGCTCGCGGAGGCTGCTGCCTCGCCTGGCGGACCCGGCATTGTTCCGATTGTCGGCAACGGCCCACAAGGACCGTCATGAATGAACGTCATCGAAAGCTGCTGCTGCTTTGCGGCAAGGTCGTGGTCGCACTTCTGTTGCTGGGGTGGGTCTTCTCGCAGGTTCATTGGCATGACTACGTAGTCGACCGCGCCGGCCGCAGCTACGCGGTCCTGGAAGCCAGGCCGTCCAGCCAGCACCCTGAGGAACTTACGATACGCCAGGGGATGCTCTGGTGGCAGGAGCAGAGCGTCGCCCCCATTGACCGCTTTGAACCCATCCCAGCCACCGGCGAAATCGTCCGCAAGGGCTTCGCCTCCAGCCTCAAGGACATCCGGATCGAATCGCTGGTGGCCGCATCCGTTCTTTACGGCCTGCTCCAGGTGATCCTGGCCTACCGCTGGCGTTTACTGCTCAAAGTCGCCCAAGTGGCCATACCTTTCTGGGAGGCCATGCGGCTGACGTTCCTAGGGGCCTTCTTCAGCATTGTCGTGCCCGGCACGGTCGGCGGCGACCTGGTCAAGGCCTATTACGTGGGCAAGCACACGCCCAACAAGGCCGCGGCGCTGATGAGCATCATCATGGACCGCGTGCTGGGCCTGACGGAGTTGACCCTGTTGGCCACGGCCATGCTGCTGGCCGTGCGACTGGGCGGCCTGGTCGCGCCCGACCAGCTCCGCCTGCCGACGCTGATGGTCCTGGCGGTCATCGCCGGCCTGATCGGCGCCTTCGTGTTCCTGTTGTCCCCGCGGTTCCGCCGGCTTCTCCACCTGGGCAGGCTCTATCAGCACCTGCCCTTCGCCCACCACATCCGATCGCTGGGCGAGGTGACGCACCTGTATCGCCGCAATCCCGGGGCGATGGTAGCGGCGGTGCTGGTGACCTTCCTCGCGCACGTCTGCTGGATCGGCTCGATCGCGCTGCTGGGCTGGGGGCTGCACCTGCCCACGCCCTGGTACAGTTTCTTCCTTTATATCCCGCTCATCTACATCATCGGGGCCGTCCCGCTGACTCCCGGGGGGCTGGGCCTGGTGGAAAAGTTCTACCTGGTCTTCCTGGTCACGGCTGACTGCACGCCGAGCATGGTGCTGGCCTTGGCGCTGCTGGTTCGCCTGCTGCCGCTGCTGTGGTCCCTGCCCGGGGCTGTGGTGGCCGTCACTGGCCCGCGCCTGCCCAAGGCCGCCGCGATGCAGGCCGAGCTGGGCATGACCGACGAATCGCCGGCGGCCCCGCCCGAAGCTCCTGAGTCCAGGACGATGTAAGTGGCCCGCGATGCGGGTACAATGGTGCCCTTATGTGTCCGTCCAGACTGCCATTCTTCGACCCGCGGAAGGCTCGCGGCCCACGACGCGGCCCCGATGTGGGTTCCGACGTCACCGCCGAACTGACCGGCGGCACGGGGGCCGCCCCGCCCTCAGCCCTGTCGGTGACTGCCCTGGTGATGCGGATCAAGGCGGCACTGGCGGAGGCCTTCCCCCAGCGGATTACGGTCGTGGGGGAAATCAGCAACTTCAAGCTCCACAGTTCCGGCCACCTGTATTTCCGCCTCAAGGACGACGGGGCCGCCATCGACGCAGCCATGTGGCGGCAGTCGGCAGCCAAGCTCCGCTTCAAGCCCTACGACGGGCTGGAGGTGGTCGTCGAGGGGCGCGTGGACATGTACGAGGCGCGGGGGCAACTCCAGCTTTATGTCGAGCAGATGACGCCCAAGGGCGCCGGGGCCCTGGAACTGGCCTTCCGGCAACTGAAGGAAAAGCTCCAGAAGGAAGGCCTCTTCGAGCAGGCAGCCAAGAAGCCCATCCCGCCGTTCCCGCGGGCCATCGGCCTGGTGACCAGCCAGACCGGGGCGGCCATCCGCGACATCCGCCAGACGCTCCGCCGACGATGGAGCGGAATCCCGACCTACCTGGTGCCCGTGGCGGTCCAGGGCGAGGGTTCCGCCGCAGCCATCGCCGAGGCCATCGGCCTGCTGGACGCACAGGCCGGGCGGTACCAGATCGACACGATCATCCTGGCCCGCGGCGGAGGCAGCATGGAAGATCTCTGGGCCTTCAACGAGGAGATCGTCGCGCGGGCGGTCTTTGCCGCTAGGACGCCCATCATCTGCGGCGTGGGGCACGAAGTGGACGTGACGATCGCCGACATGGTCGCCGACCTGCGGGCGGCCACCCCCACCGCCGCGGCCGAGCTGGCCGTGCCCGACAGCCGGGACATCCTGCGGCACCTGGCGACCTGCCAGAACCGCCTCACGCGCAGCCTGCGCGACCAGATGACTTCCTGCGCCCAGTGCCTGGCCTCGGCCTCCCGCAGCGTGGTCTTCCGCGACCCGACCTGGCGCCTCCGCAGCCACGCCCAGCGGCTTGATGAATTGTCGCACCGCTTGCGGGCGGACCTGGGCCACCTGCTGGCCGCGCACAGGCGCAGGCTGGAGCCCCTGACCGGGCGTCTGGCGGGCCTGCACCCGGCGGCGCTGGCCCAGCGGGCCCGTGGCCGGCTTGAGCGTCTCACCGGCCGACTGGCCTGGGCGCTGGGCGGACGAAGCAAACGCGCGGGCGAGGCCTTGTCGGTCCTGGCGGGCCGGCTGGGCTCTGCCACGCCCGCACATCGCATCCGCCTGCTCCGTCAGCATCTCGACGGCGCCGCACGCCAGTTGGAATCGATGAGCTACCGCAGCGTGCTCCAACGCGGCTTCAGCGTCACCCGCGGCAGCGACGGAGAGATTCTTCGCTCCGCGTTGGCGGCCCGCGCCGGCCAGCAGATCACCACCGAACTGATCGACGGCAGGATCGCCAGCCGCGTCGAGGGCGACAGCGCCGCCGCCCAGGCTGCCCCCCTGCCGGAGACCCCGGCCGCGGCGCCCCGCAAGCGAAGGGACAAGACAACGCACACAACCGGGCCATCGCTGTTTGGACCCGAAGGCGAAACATGAGGTAATTATGGAACAGGAAAAACTGACGTTTGAGAAGGCCCTGGAACGGTTGGAGAAGATCGTCTCGGAGATCGAAGGCGGCAAGGTCCCGCTGGAGCAATCCATCGAGAAATACGCCGATGGCATCGGCCTGATCAAGCAATGCCGCGCCATCCTCGAGACGGCGGAACAGAAGATCAAGCTGCTGACCAAGGGCGAGGGCCAGTCGCTGGAAATCTCCGGCGAGCTGGAAGAAAGCGAAGACAGCGAGGCGGTTTGAGGCCCGCGCGGCCGGGGCTGGAAGTTTGCTCTTGTCAGGTTCTGACGGAGCGGACAGAATAGGGCCTGTGAAGGCACACAAGGTCAGCCAACGAGGTAAAGGCCATGAGCATCCTTAAGATCCTGGGCGTGCGCAGCGCGGCGGCATCCTTTCTGGAGGTCACGGCGTTTTTCCTGGTCATCTCGCCGCTGTACTTCGCCATCCTCGGCACGATCTACGCCTTGATCGCCCGCGAGAGCCTCACAGCCGGCATGTTCTTCCTGCCCTACCTGGGCGAGAACCTCAGCCGCTGGTCGGCCATCCTGCCCATCTGGATGTGGCTGATCGAGGGAGCGGGTTACCTGCTGCTGGTCACGATTTACTGGACCCCCGGCGAGACAAGCCTCGACGAGTCGGAGCTGCGCGGGCTGGTGATTTTCGCCGTGGTGGCCGCGGTGGCCGGGGCTTTTTGGCTCCAGACCAGCGGCCACTACCTGACGGAGATTGCCGGCACGTTCTGGAGCATTATGACTGGAACCTACAAGGCCGGCGCATGAGCGCGGGCATCACGAAAGGACTGCACCGGACCCCATGATTGTCGATTGCCACACACACATCTGGAACAGTCCCGACCAACTGGGCAAAGGCGCCCAGGCCTACCTGCGCCGCCAAGGCGGGGAAGAAGGCATCTCGGGCCTGCCCGCCGACCATCGCCTCGCCGCCCAGTGCGTCAGCAGGACGCTGGTCCTGGGCACGCGCTGCCGGCGAACCGGGGCCCTGGTGCCCAACGACTTCATCGCCCGCCACGTCGCCAATAGCGAAGGAACGATGCTGGGCGTGGCCGCGGTGGACCCTGCCGATCTGGATGCCCCCGCCGAGGCGGCCGAACTGCTGGATCGCAAGGAATTCTGCGGCCTGACCCTCAGCCCGGCCATGCAGGACTTCCATCCCACCGACAGCCGGGCCATGCGGATCTACGAGATCGCCGCCGGGCGCGGCAAGCCCGTCTTTTTCGCCCAGGCGACGCATTTCCCCAGCGGCGGAAGGATGGAATACGCCCGGCCTTCGCTGCTGGATGAAGTCGCCGGGGAGTTCCCCTCCATGCCGATGGTGCTGGCCTCCCTGGGCCACCCGTGGGTCGAGGAGGGCATCGCGATGCTGGGCAAGCACGCCAACGTCTTTGCCGACATCGCCGCACTGATCCGCCGGCCTTGGCAGGCGTATAACTCACTGGTACTGGCCCACCAGTTCAACGTGATGGACAAGATATTCTTCGGCAGCGACTTCCCGTTCTGCACCGCCGCCGACGCGATTTCGGGCCTGTACCGTTTGCAGGAAGTGACGCAGGGCACCAACCTGCCCACCGTTCCGCGAGAGGCGCTGCGATCGATCGTGGAGCGGCCGGCGCTGGTGGTGCTGGGGATCGAGAAGGCAAGCCCCGATGCACCGGCCTCGTCAGAGGACGATGAGCTCTAGGCCGGCGGGGCCGGCCGCGACAACCGCTGATTGGAGAAGCTTTCCAGGAGTGCAAGATGAAGTACTTGATGGTTACCCTCGCCTTCGTGGCCTGCTGCTGGGCCTTGACCGGTTGCGAAAAGAAGGCCCAACCTCCCCGGCCCAGAACGTTTGATCCCAAGCTTGACGCCGCGGCCGCCCCCTCGGCCGTCGATGCCGATCCCCTGCTGCTGGAAGACCAGGCCAAGATCGCCAAGCTCACGCCCCGCAAACGCCCCACGTCCGTTCCGGCCGACGATGCGATCGAGGGCGTCAAGAAGGCGATGGGCGAGATAATCCGCGCGAGCGCCGACAGTCAGTTCGACAAGCTCGTCGCTTTCTTCGCCGACGAGGATGTCGCCAAGACGATGAGCCAGTTAGGCCAGAGCATGGCAGTGATGCGAGAGAAGGCCAAGGCCCTTGGAGAACTGATAAACGAACGCCTGGGCGCGGACCTGCCCCCGGAATTATCGATGATTGGCAGCCAGATCAGTGCCCAGACCTCGGCAATCGCCGCCGCCAATGACGCCCTCGACAAGATCACATTCGAGGTCCAGAACAATACCGTCGTTGCGACAGCCGAGGGCGGCCAGCAGACGACCTTCGTCCAGGCCGACGGAGCCTGGAAGATTAAGCTCAAGCCCGTTGAGAAAGAGATAATCGCCCTGTTTCCTGACATGATTGCGGGGATCGACAAGACTCTCGACGACATCTCAGCCGGCATTGCGGACGGTTCGATCACCAAGGCCAACCTCAACATCAAGGCCGCGCAGTTTGCCAAGGCCAATACCGAAAAGGTTATGGCAAAGTTCACCGCCCTGGCCAACCAGGCCATGGCGCAGAGTGTCAAGAAGGCCGAGGCAACCTCCGAAGAGGAAGAGGCGACCGAACCGTCCGTCGAAGGCGGCAAGGATCCCGGCCAGATCGATGCGATTCTCGCCCTGTGGGCTTCCAACAAGGGTGACGAGGCGATCGACGAATTCCTGGCCGTCAATTGGAAGGCCCAACCCAACTTCCAAGGCGATTCTTTCTTCGCCTTGAGCGAGGAAACTTTCGCCGCCGGGCTCGATGAGAGCCAACTGGGCGACAGGCAGAAGAAACTCCAGAACCAAGTTCTGCAACTACAACGAGTGACCAATCAAGTCCGGGTCCAAGCCAAGAAACTCGCCAAGGAAGGCGACGTCGAAACGGCGCGGCAGAACCTGAAAATCCTTGCCGCCTGCGGCGCATTCCTCACGGCGCCGACGAGGCTGAAAAGTGTGCAGACGGCGGGAGCGACCGTCGTCAAGGACAGCAAGAAGGCGCTGGATGACATCGCAAGGGATTATGGCCAGCCCGTCGAGCCTAACGCCGCAACAAAAGATACCGCAGCGCCGGCCGTCGCCGAGCCGAACGCGCCGCCCGCGACCAACACCTCCACGCCCGAAGAACAGATGAACAAGGCCAACGAGGACAAGGCCAGGCAGTTCCGCGACCGCGCGCTCGATCCGGCCAAGCGGGCCGTCAGCGGCGGCGGGCTCTAATGGCTAACCCCGAATGAATCAGACGATCGCTCAGCAGCCCTTGCGGGCTTACACGTTGAACGAGATCCGCTACTATCTGAGGGTCATGCCTTGCGCCGCCTGCGGCAAGGGGCCCTGGGCAATCGATTCTTCCAGCCCGCCCGATCCGGCCAGCCGCCTTGTGACGGTCAGGGCCCGCTGCCACGCCTGCGGCGACACGCTCGAACAGACTTTCTGCTGCGAACTCGACCTGCCTGCCGAAGGGGCCGAGTCCGAGGTGATCAACCCCACCGACTCGCCCAGCCGCCTGATCGACCTGGGCGGGTGGCTGAGCCTGTTCTACCTGCTGATCGAATCGGCCGCCGCCGACCCTGTCGTCCTTTCCATTCGGCGACAAGGTTACCAGGCCACCCTGTGCCTGGCGGAGGCCCTGAAGTTCTACGGCGAGGATGAGCTGCCCGGCGAGGGGGCCTTTTTCTCGGCTGCCTCGGCCCAGGCCTTCCGCGACCATCCCGAAAAGTTCGCCCGCCAGAAGCTGCGGGATATTCTCAGCCGCCTGCCCGCCCTGCCGCTGATGGCCCGACGCATCAGCGCCGACGAACGAAAGCAACGGCCTCGCTGGTGGCGTTTCTGGATGCGATAGACCAAACAGTTCGCGGTATAATCGCGACATAGACTGCTTGAAATCAGCGGGGATGAACGCAGATGAACACAGATAAGAATATTGTGATACACGGCAGATTTCCTCCTCCGTTGCGGGAAGCGGTGTTGCGGTAGACACCCTGTCACCCGAGAATATGGTTTCCGGTAGTCCGGTAGAGGTTTGAACATGCTTGATCCGGCAATAAGCAAATATCTCCTGGCCCGGCGCGACGAGCACCTGGCGGCATTGTGCGAACTGCTGGCCATCCCTTCCATCGCCAACGTGAGCGACAACTCGTGCGATCAGGCCGCCGCGTGGCTGGCCAATTACCTGGGAAAATTGGGCGCCGACGTCAAGGTCATGCCCACGGCCGGGCAGCCCAACGTCCTGGCCGACTTCCGCGCCGGGAGCGACAGGCCCACGCTGCTGATCTACGGGCACTACGACGTCCAGCCGGCCGACCCGCTGGAACTGTGGCACAGCCCGCCTTTCACGCCCCAGGTCCGCAACGGTTTTCTCTACGCCCGCGGCGCCAGCGACGACAAGGGACAGCTTTTCGCCCACATCATGGCCGTCGAAGCCTTTCTGCGGACGGGTCAACCGCTGCCGATCAACGTCAAGTTCTTCCTGGAGGGCGAAGAAGAGATCGGCTCGCCGAACCTGGAAAGTTTCATCGTCCAGCACGCCGCTGAGCTTTCCGCCGACGCCGCCGTCATCAGCGACTCGGAATTCTTTGCCGAAGGCGTGCCCAGCATCACCTACAGCCTGCGCGGCCTGGCGTATGTGGAGATCACCCTGCGCGGCCCGAACCTGGACCTCCACAGCGGCACGCACGGCGGGGCTGTGACCAATCCCGTCAACGCGCTGGCTCGCATGATCGCGGCCATGCACGATGATCGCGGGCGCGTGACGATTCCGGGCTTCTACGACGATGTGCTGGACCTGGGGCCCTCTGAGCGCCAGGCCTGGGCGCACCTGCCCTTCGATGAAGCGGCCTATTCGGCCTCGCTGGGCGTGGACGCGCTGGGCGGCGGGGAGAGCGACTTTCCGGTCCTGGAGCGGCGATGGTCGCGCCCGACGCTGGACTGCAACGGCATCGTGGCCGGCTACGTCGGCAAGGGCGCCAAGACCATCATCCCGGCCCAGGCCTCGGCCAAGGTGTCCATGCGCCTGGTGCCGCGACAGGACCCCGAAAAGATCATCGAGGCGGTGCGGCGCTTCGTGGCCGGTCAGACCCCGCCGGGCCTGCGGGCCGACGTCGTCCAGCACTCCAGCAGCCGCCCGGTGATGCTCCATCAGGACAGCGCCGCCATGACCGCGGCCAGGGACGCCCTGGCTTCGGCGTTCGGGGCCCCGACGGTCATGATCCGCAACGGCGCGTCGGTGCCGGTGACCGAGATGTTCCAGCGGATCCTGGGCCTGGAGGCGGTGCTGATGGGCCTGGGCCTGCCCGAGGACGGCCTGCACGGGCCCAACGAGCGGTTCAAGCTCGATCACCTGTGGCGCGGCAGCCTGGCCTCGGCGGCGTTCATCCGCGACCTGGCACCAGGCCGGAAGTAGCCGCCCCGAAGCGGCCCCCCGGCGTGCAGAAATATCGCTCATCCCGCCTTGACAGGGCTGCGTATAATCGATAGATTAGCCGACTCGGTTATGACTGGACATTATGCATCCGCCCCTGACGGCGGAGGTTGGAGTATCAGACATGGCACATAAAAAAGGACAAGGTTCTTCTCGCAACGGTCGGGACAGCAATGCCCAGTATCGTGGCGTGAAGGTTTACGGCGGCCAGGCCATCAGGACCGGAGGCATCATCGTCCGCCAGGTGGGCACTCCCTTCAAGGCGGGCGTCAACGTCGGCTGTGGCAGGGACAACACCCTCTTCGCCCTCAGCGACGGGAAGGTTTCCTTCCGCGGCCGCTTTGTGGACGTTGTCTGAAGGTCCAGGCGGTCGGCGCAACCGGCGCGGCCGCTCTTGCCGTGAGACTGTTTATTGAACCAGAGGATGGCCCGGGCATGGCGCCATCCTCTCTTTGTTGGCATATCATGCCGTGGCTCCCAACTGCAATGAGCGGAATCTGAGGCCTGACGATGCCCAACGAGACAGTAACAAACAAGGCGATGTTCGTCGACGAGGTCGATATCGGCGTCTTTGCCGGTGACGGCGGCGACGGCTGCGTGGCATTCCGCCGGGAGAAGTTCATTCCGCGCGGGGGGCCCAACGGCGGGGACGGCGGGGACGGCGGCAGCGTTTATCTCCAGGCCGACGATTCCTACAACACGCTTCAGCACCTGGCCGGCCGGCATCACTGGCGGGCCGAGCGCGGCGGCCACGGGCTGGGCAAGAATTGCCACGGCAAGAACGGCAAGGATGTGATCATCCTCGTGCCGCCCGGCACCATCATCTACGACGCCGAAAAGGGCCTGCTCCTCAAGGATCTCACCCTGCACGGCCAGAGCATCCGCATCGTCAAGGGCGGCAAGGGCGGGCGCGGCAACACGCACTTCAAGAGCGCCACCCACCAGGCCCCGCGCGAATTCGAGCCCGGCGGCGAGGGCGAGCATCGGCAACTGCACCTGGAACTCAAGCTCATCGCCGACGCCGGCCTGGTCGGCAAGCCCAACGCCGGCAAGAGCACCCTGCTGTCGCACCTTTCCGCCGCCCGGCCGAAGATCGCCGACTATCCCTTCACGACCCTGCACCCATGCCTGGGAATCGTGGAGATGCCCAACCGCCAGCGCTTTGTGCTGGCTGACCTGCCCGGGCTCATCGAGGGCGCCCACGCCGGCGCCGGCCTGGGCGACGCCTTCCTCCGCCACGTCGAGCGGACGCGACTGCTGGTGCATATCGTGGACATCGGCCCCATCGACGGCAGCGACCCGGTCAAGGACTACCGCTCCATCAAGCGCGAGCTGAAGCTGTACTCCAAAAAGCTGGCGACCAAGCCGGAGATCGTGGTGGCCAACAAGATGGACCTGACCGGCAGCGACGAGCAACTCAAGAAATTCCGCAAGGCCATCAAGTCCGAAGTCACCGCCATCAGCGCCGTCACCGGCAAGGGGCTCGACGCACTGATGGCCCGGATATGGCGAACGCTTCAGGAAATCAAGGCGAACGAGCCGAAAGAATAGTGCGTAGTGCGGAGTGCGAAGTGCGGAGCTCAAGAATGGACGAAGAACAGGAACAGGTACCTCACGTGCTGGCCTGCGACGTAGGCAATAGCGCCGTTCATTACGCCCACGTTCACGGCGAGACAGTCACTCCGCAGCAGGTCTTTCGGCTGGGCGAGTTGTCCAACCTCGGGCGTGACCTGGCGGCCTTGTGGGAGCAGATCCCCGAGCCCAAGAAGCTCGTCGCGTGCAGCGTCAATCCCGCGGGGCTCAAGGCCCTGGAGGCGGCGGCCGGCGAGAGCCTGGGCCAGCCGGTCCTGGTCGTCGGGCGCGACCTGCCCCGGCCGATCGATGCCGACGTGACCGACCCGTCGGCCATCGGGACCGATCGCCTCTGCGCCGCGGCGGCGGCCTTCGACCGTCTCGGCGTCGCCTGCGTGGTGGCCGACTACGGGACGGCCATCACCCTCGACTGCGTCAATGCCAACGGCGTCTTCCAGGGCGGCGCGATCCTGCCGGGCCTGGCCATGGCGGCCCGCAGCCTCCACGACGGCACCGGGCAATTGCCGGAGGTCGAACTGACCGACCCGGACTGGACCTTCGGCAAGGACACCCGCCAGTCCATCGTCGGCGGCATCGTTTTTTCGGCGCGGGCGGCACTGAAAGAATTCACCGAAATATATGCGACCGAACTGGGCCACTGGCCGCTGGTGATCCTCACCGGCGGCGACGCGGGGCTGATCTGCCCCGACGTGGTTGAATCGGGCCTGGTGCAGGCCATCGTGCCCGACCTGGTGCTCCGCGGCGTGGCCGCGGCCTACTATCGCTCGCTGCTGAAGTGAGCGGCCTTGCGATGTCTCAACCGATAGCCACATTGCAGACCCCCCACGGCCGGGGCGGGATCACGGTGCTCGTGCTGGAGGGCGCGGGCGCCGAGCAGATCCTGGCCCGGGCCTTCCGCCCCCTGCCCAGCCACGCCGCCGCGAGCGACCCCACTGCCATCCAGCTAGGCCGGCTGATGGACGGGCCGCGCGTCATCGACGAGGCGATCCTCTGCCGCCGCGGGGACAGTTGGGAGATCAACATTCATGGCGGGCCCGTCGCGGCCCAGGCCGCTTTGGAACTGCTCGTGCGGCTCGGCGCCCAGGCCGGGGCGGCCCAGGCCGTCGCGACCGGCGCCTTCCCGCTGGCCCATCCCGAGTGGAACAACCCCGCCGTCGGCTGCGAACTGCTCGAAGCCCTGCCGGCCGTCGCGAGCGAACTGACGCTGTCGGCGATCAGCCGCCAGTGGTCGGCGGGCCTGAGCGAACTGGTCGCCCGGACACTCGCCGGCATTGCCGCCGCCGGGAAAGTCACGCCCGCCGACGCTTCCGCCCTCCGCCGCTGTGCCGCGGGGATCGGGCCAATGCGGCGATTGCTCGATCCGCCCCAGGTCGTGCTGGCCGGGCCGCCCAACGCCGGAAAGAGCACGCTGGCCAACGCGATGATCGGACGAGCCGTCAGCATCGTCGACCCGGCCGCCGGGACCACGCGCGACTGGGTGCGCGAACTGGCCATCTTCCACGGCGTGCCCCTCTACCTCACCGACACCGCCGGCCTGTGGTCGGGGGCCGATGGCATCGACGCCCAGGCCGTCGCCCGCGCCCGCGCCGCAGCCCTCTCCGCCGACCTGGTGATCCTGCTGCTGGGGCCCGATCAGGACCAGCCGCCCGCGCCGGCCCGCGATTGGCCCCCCGGCAAGAGAGTCCTCCGCGTCGCCTCCAAGTGCGACCTGGGCCCGCCGCGCAGCCCGTGCGACCTCGCCGTCTCGGCCCAGAGAGGTGACGGCCTGGAGGATCTCAAGATCGCCGTCGTCCGCGCGCTGGGGCTGGCCGACGTGGATTGGACCGCCCCGCTGGCCCTCACCGAACGACAGGCCCGGCTGCTCGCCCAGGCGGCAGATGCGATCGATGGAGAAGATGCAGGCGCAGCCCAGGAATTACTCGTGAAGGTGTTGCGTCAGTCGGATTGACGGCGTCACTGATTCGTGGTCGCAAACGCCGCGACCACGGCACCCGGCTCAAGCCTCATGTGGATTAATCCTTTTTAGCACTGCTGACTTGGCGGCAGACAAGACAGCTCCAAGGAACGTGAAGCGTCGGTGGCGACGAAGGACCACGGTAGTATAAAAGTGCCGAGTGCGACTGATATCAAAAACAAACTCAAGTTTGATATGCGGCGAGAAATCCTCGATCTGCCGCACAGCTCCTGACACGGGCGAGCCACCGATCAGCATGGACCACTTCCACAGAAATCGGTTCACTGGCTTTGTAATTAGAACGATAATCTTCTTGTTCACCAGTGCGTCCCCAAAGAACGGCAAGTCGGGCAGCGAGTGGTGAAAGGAAAACATATAGCAGTGCTTGTCGTCATACACTGAGTAGAAGGACTTTATGCGACACTCTGTCTGTAGATGAGTTGTTCCATGGGGGCATACTATTGGTATCCCGTCGACCTGAAGGAGTTTGCGATCAGTTCCCGCACATATTTCCGGACGGAATGACAGGCTGTGTTGTTGGTCGTCATGGACAAGCAGGCATTTCAATGTGCCCAGGTCCACCGACGGTGGAAGTACTTCCTTATAGGTAGCAAAGGTAACCGGCGCGTTTGATGGGTTGTGGACAGAACGGATTTCGTAGACGTTGGCTGTTCCGTCTTTTGCCACTTTGTACGTCATCTCAGCAGAAAAGGTCGGCATGGCTATGTCCTCTTAGTCAACGGCTACGCGGCCTGTGTACTGGTTCAGCCTGAATTGAGCGCGCGCCCAGTTCAGCCATGATACTGGACCGTCCGACCGCCGGACGGTTCTTCGTACCTGCCTGACCAGCAGGCAGGTACGACCTGCTGTCGAAGTCCCGACTGGCTATCCCTGGCAGGTTGCGTCCCCGCAGAGCCTGCGTCCGTTTCACCCGCTGGTCGTATTGTCCCACTCATGTCGATCATCGTCAATCAGATTCCGTGGCCCGGCGCCATGCAACCCGCCTCGCGCGTTGGGGCTGGCCGACGTGGATTGGACCGCCCCGCTGGCCTTCACCGAACGACAGGCCCGGCTGCTCGCCCAGGCGGCAGATGCGATCGATGGAAAAGATGCGGGCGTGGCCCAGGAGTTGCTCGTGAAGGTGCTGCGCCAGTCGAATTGACGGCGTCACTTGATTCGTGGTCGCAAACGCCGCGACCACGGCACCCGGCATCATCATAATGATTCGCATTGCGAAGTCGCACTGCGCGATGTAAGGTGATGCGAACACTGCTTGGGGATAACAAATATGGCTACAAACGCAGGTCTATTGAAGATCTTGAAATCGGCCCCGCGGGCGCGGTTCTACCTCTGCGACCTACATGTGCATAGTCCGGCCTCGGCAGACGTCAGACGGGGAGACCGCTTCAAGCAACTGTCTGAATCAGAGCGACAGATGCTCGATCCGATTCCCGAAGCCGCCGCCAACGATCCCGTGTCTTACGAGAAGCAGGTTCTTTCAGCGTTTCCAGTGGCGTGCTATCACCAACTTCTGGTCAATCGCCGTGATTCCGTTGCGCAGCAGGAGTCCATTTCTCTAGGTGAAGATTGGGCCTTCGTGGCAATCACGGACCACAACGTCTGTAGCTACGCTACGGCTCTGTCAATGTACGCATGGGAACAACGAGACAAGTCTCGGCTCGTGGTGTTTCCGGGCTTGGAACTTGACGTTTCGTTTCCGGTAGGTAAAGACGGACGCACCAAGGCGCATGTCATCCTGATCTATCCCCCAGGCAGCGAACCATCAGACATCCGTGTCGCGGTACATGGCCTTACCACAAACAATTGGGAGTTTGGACACACGGCCGAAGTGTCTTCCCTTCCCGCCTTCATCAACGGACTGAGGAATCATAAGGATTACCAGGCCATAGCAATTGCTGCTCACGTTGCATCAGGTAAAGGAGTGCGCGGGGCTGCCAAGGCGCTTCGAGAAGGCGATACATTTACGGCTCTCGACGCAGCAATAGCGCGGACTTCAGCAGAGCTAGAGCACAATCAGGATGCTGACAAGGACGCTCTCAATTTGCGCCTTGAGCAGCTCAAGAAGGACCGGCAGAAGGAATCTGAGCAGGTATCCTTCGACATACTCGATCTTGTGGGGGCTTGTGGGTTCGATGGCCTACAGGTGTCATGCAAGCAGGACGAGAGTCATTATCGCCGCCTCCACAGGTTTCAGACGTCGTTTGGCCGGGCCGTACCCCTCGTTGCCTCAGACGCCCATCGAGCCGGTGACATCTTTGCCTGCGAGAACAACTTCCCCTATCTAAAGCTACCCGTCGAATTAACCAAGGCAAGCAACGACAAGATTCTCACGCTTGTTCGGCGCGCCATTCGATACGGCGAGACCAGATTCAGTTATTCGACACCGGGGCAGGTGACACGTTGGATATCCGGGCTGGAAATTACTCCGGACGTCAAGACCGCAAGCGCATTCTGGCCTTTCGACACTGACTCTAACGGCAATAAGTCTTTTGTGCTGCCTTTGTCGAGGAACCTGAACTGTCTTGTCGGTGGCCGTGGGTCCGGCAAGAGCGCAGCCATTGAGGCCATTGCGTTTGTCACCGACCCAGCGAAGTTCCAGGGCAAGCAGCGAAAACACGATGATGATCTTCGAAAACACGATGATGATCTTGAAGACTGGTACAGGCGGGCCAAAGCGACACTGGCCGGGTGCCATGTACGTTTGGTGTGGCAAGTCGCTGGCAGCACCGATGGTTTGCCGAAGGGAGCCATCTTCTCGTCGCGGTATTTTAACCCCTCCGGAGAGCATGGGGCTGTGAGCCATGCAAATACCGATGACAAGGAAATACTGAGCAGTGCGTTTGCGATTGAGCCTCCGAAGATATTTCGGGCCCGCCAAATCGAAAATGCCGCTGCACCAGCCGAGTTGCGACAACTATTCGACACGTTGGTAGGCGAACGAATCCCGACGCTTGAGAAGGAGATAGCTGACCTGCAGGCCCAACTGGCACAGCAACGCGAGGATATGGATGCCATAGCTTTGCGGATTTCGGGGCTAACACAAGAAGATGCACCTCTGCGAGAATACTACCGGCGGAAGATCGCCTACGAGGCGGCGAATAGCCCCGAAGTCCAACCATTCTACAAGCATCTAGATGAAGCCGATGCGGCTGAAGGCCTTGCTCGTGACGCTAAGGTGCGTTGGGATCAGGCGGTCACTGATACGGAGATTGGAAAAATCAAATCGAAGCTGCTTGCTGCACTGGATGCGGTATCGAAGAAACTCGTCGACAAGACCGGCAAGGTGAAGCCTCATTGCGACGGTATGGCCAGGCTATTTGTGAAAGACAAGAACGGCGTGTCGCCGCGAGACCGTCTGCAAGGAGCAATTGAGCATGCCGAGGAAGAAGTTGCCGCGGTCGAAGCACTGATCAAAACTGCTGTGACGGAGACTGGCGCAGAACACAAAAATGCCAGGGAGGTCTTGGTCAAGAAAGGTCTGCCTCCTGGAGCAAAAGACAGAGAAGCGAAAAAACAGGACTTCAAAACAGCAGAAGAGAATCTTGATGAATATCGCGAGATGATGCAAGAATGGCTGGATCGAGTTCAACTCCGCAACCAGAAGTTCCACGCCCTGGTGGAAACGTGCAAGGAACGCACAAAGCTCAGGACAGAGACTGCGGGCAGGCTCTGTGCTCAACTCGGGCAGGACTTGGACCCTTCCGTGCTGGTGATCAAGGTCGAAGTTCATCCGATGGAGGACCGAACTTCTTTCCGGGAATGGCTTTCAGATCACATCGCTCCTTCTATTTCAAGATCAAAGGAGGGGAGGGTCGCCGCGCTCATCGATAACGGCATCCTGCCCAACCAGATGCGAGATAGCCTGCTTGGAGAAATAGAGGATGCGGCTGCGGTTTTCACGGTTGACAAGGACAAGGCGAGCGATGGACGCATCGAACCTGAATTGGCTACGAAGATTGTTCAAGAATGCTCCGGGAAGGTCCGCTTGGAGGCCGAGCACACGACGGCCAAAGAAAAGCCATCACCGGAGTTCGTCAAGAAACTGCCTCCTGAGATTCGGGACGGCCTCTGGACGTTCCCACTAACCGGGCCCGACTCGGACGACCTCATTGTTGACGGTGTGCTGGCCTTGGACGAAGTGGTCTTCGACGACCGCCCTGAGATTCTGCTGAATGACCGACCACGGGAGACAGGCAGCACGTTGCGCCCCATCGACGAGCTCTCTCCGGGTCAAAGATGTAGCGCTATTCTGCCCATCCTACTTCTCAACGGCCGCAGTCCCCTGATCATCGATCAGCCTGAGGATAACTTGGACAATCGTTTGATTCGACAGGTGATCGTCAACATCCTGGCGAGCATCAAACTGCGGCGCCAGGTGATTGTCGCCACTCATAATCCCAATCTTCCAGTGCTTGGAGACGTCGAGCAAGCCGTGGTGTTACGGGCAGTTGAGGAGAAACAGGCCTGTCTCGAATCAATGGGGAACCTGGACTCCCCTGATACCGTAGCCCATTTGACGGAGATCATGGAAGGCGGGCGTGAGGCATTCCAGTACCGCCAAAGCATCTATCAATCGCACTGGGCTGGACCTATCGCTGCCGTGTGACCAAGCAGCGGCATCCTTTGTTCTCGTATCACAATACCAAGCTACTTATTGTCGGCCAAACTCTTGTGAATAAGAAACCAGATTTTGCCACCTGTCGTGTCAGACTGCTGCGGCCATCTCGTCAAAGCATATAAGTGCCGGGTGCCGGGTGCCCGGTGCCACGCTTCTGTCTTGCAGAAGCATGCTCCTTCACCACGCGTGAAAGCATGCTTCTCCGCTGCGCTTAGAGAAGCATGGCACCAACCCGCCTCGCGCGCCTCTTCTCTATTTCCTCTTCTCTATTTCCTCTTCTCTATTTCCTCTTCCCTCTTGCCTTTTCCCTGGTCCCTGGTCCCTGGTCCCTGCTTTTTCACATCAATTCGAGTCTCGCCAGGCGCAGGACCAGCGTTTTGCGGCCGAACTGCTGGAAGTCTATCACGACGCGCGTCTCGGGCCAGCGGTTAGTCAGCCTGACGACCTTGCCGCCGCCGAAAGTCGGGTGCCGCACCATGCAGCCTTCGCGCAGGTGCTCGAACTCCGGCGGCACGGGCGCCTCTTCCATCGCCTCGATGGCGGCCCGGTCTTCGGCGTCGGCATAGAAACCGCCGGCGCTGAACCTGCCGCGTGGCCGAGCGGGCCGCTCCACCGGCGGCGTGGTGGCGTCCTCGACGGTCACCATTTCCGTGCCGATCTCCTCCAGGAACGGCGAGGGCGTCTGCGAGGTGCTCTGGCCGCGAAGCATCCGCCGCCGCACGGCCGTCAGCGTCAGTTCGTCCTGTGCGCGCGTCATGCCCACGAAGGCCAGGCGACGCTCCTCCTCCAGTTCCCTGGGCGGAATGGCCCGCCACGTGGGCATGCGGTTGTTCCCGTTGGCCCGCTGGAACGGGAGCAACCCGTCCTCGCAGCCGATGATGAACACGCGGGGAAACTCCAGCCCCTTGGCTGCGTGCAGGGTCATCAGCGTCACCGCCCCGCCGCCGCCTTCAAAGTGGTCGCTGTCGCTGACCAGGCTGACCTGGTGGAGGTAGTCGGCCAGCGTGCCGCCTTCGCCGGTGGCGTCAAACTCGCTGGCGGCGCTGATCAACTCGTCGATGTTGGCCTTGGCCTGGAGGTCCTCCTCGTCGCCGGCCTTGAGCATCGCCTCCATGCCGCTGACGCGGAGCACGTCCTCGATGATGGCCCGCACCGGCCGATCCAGGCCCTTCGCCAGGCCCGTCATCATCTGGGCAAACGCGGCCACCTTCCGCCCCGTCGCCGCGGACAGGCCCGACGGGGCCGTCTGCCCGCAGGCCTCCAGCAGCGAGATGCCCGACCCGGCAGCGAAGGCGAGCATCTTGTCGATGGTCGTCTCGCCGATGCCGCGCGGCGGAGTGTTGATGATCCGCCGGGTTGAGAGGTCGTCGGAGGGGTTGACCAGGGCCTTGAGGTAGGCCAGCACGTCCTTGATTTCCTTGCGGTTGTAGAACTCCACGCCGCGCGCGATGCGGTAGGGAATGCCCGATCGCAGCAGGGCCTCCTCCACCACGCGCGACAGGGCGTTGACGCGGTAGAAGACGGCCACGTCGCTGTAGTCCTTGCCGCGGCTGTGCCAGGTGGAAATCGCACGGGCAACGTAGGCGGCCTCGGCGTGCTCGTCGTCGAGGGATGTCACGCGGATGTCCTCGCCGCCCTCGCGCCGCGTCCAGAGCGACTTGTCCTTGCGCTGGGTGTTGTGCGAGATCAGCCGCGAAGCCCCGGCCAGGATCGCCTTGGTCGAGCGGTAGTTCTCCTCCAGGCGGATGACGGTGGCGTTGGGATAGTCGGCCTCGAACTCCAGGATGTTGTTGATGTCGGCCCCTCGCCAGGCGTAGATCGACTGGTCGGGGTCGCCGGTGACGCAGATGTTCTCGTGCTCCAGGGCGATGCCGTGGGCCAGGAGGTACTGCGCGTGGTTGGTGTCCTGGTACTCATCGACCAGGATGTAGCGGTAGCGCTGGCCCAGCAGGCGGCGCATTTCCGGGCGGTCGCGGAGCAGGCAGGCCATCCGCACCAGCAGGTCGTCGAAGTCCAGGGCGTTGTTGGCCGCCAGCGACTGCTGGTAGCGGTTGTAGATCTCCGCCACCCGCCGGTGATAGGGATCCTCAGCCTTCTGCGCGTAATCCCGCGGCGTCTGAAGCTCGTTCTTGATCCGGGAGATGCTCGAGAGCACGGCCGCCGGCGAGAGGCTGGAGTTCTTGAGGTCCAGTTTCTCGATGGCGGCCTTGACCAGGCGCGCCTGGTCGCCGCTGTCGTAGATGCTGAAGTTGGTCTGGAGCCCGGCCTCGGCGGCAAACTCCCGCAGAAGCCGGGCGCAGAGGGCGTGGAAGGTGGCGACGGTCGCGCCGCGCGGGCAGCCCAGGGCCTCGACGCGCTGGCGCATCTCCCCGGCGGCCTTGTTGGTGAAGGTGATGGCCAGGATCTGCCACGGCGCCACGCCGCGGGAGATCAGGTAGGCCACGCGGCGGGTGATGACGCGGGTCTTGCCCGAGCCGGCCCCGGCCAGCACCAGCAGCGGCCCGTCCACGTGACAGACGGCCTGTCGCTGAGGTTCGTTGAGATCTTTCAGCAAGTCCACGTTCAAGCTCCGCCTCTGGTAAAGCGCCCCACTATACCGCCGCGCGGCGGCCAGGCAAACCAACTCTCGCCGTGGGACGATTGAATGGGGCCCTTACTAAAGATTCGCCCCCAGCGGTCGATGAACATTGCGGACGGGCGCCGCCGTGACAAGGGCCCCTACGCCAGAACGCCAAGACATGCAAATCTCACATCGAAAAGCAGTGTATACGACCGGCGAAGTGGCCCGCATCTGTCACGTCGCGCCCAGGACCGTCAGCAAGTGGGTGGACACGGGGCAACTCCGCGGCTACCGCATCCCCGGCAGCCGGGACCGGCGTATTCCCGTCGAGCACCTCCAGGCCTTCATGCGGGCCTACGGCATTCCGCAGGATGATCTGGAAAGCGGGCCGTGCCGCGTGCTGATCGTCGAGCCGGGAGTAAGCCTGGACCTGGTCGAGGGCCTCGTCGCCGGGGACCGGTTTGAGGTCCGCACGGCGGAAAATGAGTTCGAGGCGGGCGTCGCGGCGGAGCAGTTCCGCCCGCACGTCATCGTGCTGGGCCTGGGCCCCCGCATAGAAGACGCCATCGCCACCTGCGCCAACATCAAGCAGAACCCCGCCCTTTCGGCCACGCGGGTGGTGGCCGCCGGATACGGCCTGGGCGACGAGCAGCGAGAGCACCTCCGGCGGATGGGGTTCGACCAGTGCCTGGCCAAGCCCTACTCGGCGCAGCAACTGGCCGAGGCCATCGGCGAGTGAAACAATAATCGGGCCGCCTGGGAGGGTGGCGGAACCTTGCGTTCCAACACGCGGGCGGCCCATTCAATGACATACCCTTGCGTGCAGCGGACAACAGTCTGGCTGACGGGTGCGCGGCGATCTCCAGATTGCACGCCGCGAAATCTCGCCGGCTGACCTGTGCGAGGGCTTGGAGATTCGGGCGACCCGGTCCGGGCCGCCCGAACTCGTTTTATGCCGGGAGCGCGGCAGGCAAGTTCATCTCGTTGACTTAGAACCTATCTCAGTAGGTGTGTGGCACAGGCTTTCCAGCCTGTGCATGGCACAGCTTGGAAAAGCTGTGCCACCTATTGGGATAGGCTCTTAAGGGGTATCCGTAAGACCTTAACTGGGATGGATATAGATGAACGCAGATGGATACAAGAATCTACAGACATCATGCCCCATCGTTGTTTCTCTGATGCACATCTGTGTTTATCTGTGTTCATCCCCGCTGAATTCTATATAGGACCAAGAAATCGCATCGTGGTCGCAGACGCCGCGACCACCGACCCGGCCCGCACTACCGAACCCCGATGACCGCGACGAATCTGCCGGCGGCGTCTTTTTCCATCCGGTGACTGGGGAACAGGTCGTTGCGGCAGATGGTGCAGACGTCGGCGGTGTGAATGTTGCTTGGCGAAAGCCCCGACCGCTCCAGTTCGTCCACGTTGGCCGCCCAGAGGTCAAAATACATCTTGCCGGCGCGGGTCTGGAAGAATTGCTCCGCCCGCAGGCCCAGGGACTCGGTGGCTTTCTGGAGCACGTCCGGCCCGACCTCGTAGCAGCAAGGCCCAGCCGAGGGACAGATGCAGGCGACGATGTCCTTGGGATCGGTGCCAAAGCGGCTGGCCATCTTGATGACGGTTTCGGTGGCGATCCGGGCCACGGTTCCCCGCCACGATGCATGGGCCACGCCGATGGCCCCGCTGATGGGGTCGGCCACCAGGATCAGCGGGCAGTCGGCGCTGAAACCCATCACGCCCAGGTCAGGCTCGGCGCTGACGAGTCCGTCGCCCGGCCCGGCCAAGCCCCGGCCTTGGGGCACGCAGATTTCCTTGCCGTGAACCTGCTTGCAGAAGGCCACGCCGCGCAGGGCCAGTGCGTCGGCCACCACGCAAGCCGCCTTGCCCGGTTCCTTCGCCGCGACCATGACGTCCGGCCCCTTGCGGGTCGTCACCGCGTGGACCACTCCGTCAATGCCGTCCAGGGCCCGAAACCGCCCCACGACCCAGCCGTTGGGCAACGTCTCGAAGTAGAACGTCTTGTTGTCATGGGACATGAATGAGAACCTTTATGCTCTGGCCGTTGCCTGCCTCGCTCAACGCCTCCGCGGCCTGGGCCAGCGGATAAACCTTGCTGACCAGGGCTGAGACGTCCACCTTGCCCGAGGCCAGCGCCTTGATGGCCGCCGGGAAGGGCCCGCATCGCGAGCCGATAACGCTGATCTCGTTGATCACCAGCGGAGCCAGGTTCATCCCCGACTCCGCCGCCACCGTGCTCTTGAGAACGATTGTACCACGAGGCCGAACCGTCTTCATGGCCAGGGCGAAACCGTCGGCGCTGCCGGTGGCGTCCACCACGACATCGGCCTTGGCCGTCGGGACGAAATCGCCCACCAGTACGGTCGCAACGCCCTGCTTTTCGGCGGCCTCCAGTTTGGTCGCGTGCCTGCCCACCATCAGCAGGTGGCCCAGCAGGGGCTTGAGCGCCCGCACCACCAACTGCGCCAACCGCCCATCGCCCAGGACCACGACGTTCGATGCGACATCGATCTTGACCTGCCGCGCGATCTGGCAGGCCGCCGCCAGCGGCTCGACCATCACGGCTTGCTCGTCGCTGACGGAGGCGGGCACCTCGTGGAGGTTGTGCACCGGGACGGCCAGGTATTCGGCGAAGGCGCCGTCATGCCCGTCGATTCCCAGGACGGTGCGGTTGCGGCAGTGATTGGACAGGCCGCGCCGGCACATGTCGCACCGCCCGCACACACAGTTGATGTCGGCCACCACCCGCTTGCCTCGCCACTCGCGCGGGCCCTCAGCCACCACGCCGACGAACTCGTGCCCCATCACGCCGGAAAACCCCATGTAGCCCTTGAGCACTTCCAGGTCGGTGCTGCACACCCCGGCCATGCGGACCGCCACCAGGGCCTCGCCCCGGCCGAAGGTCGGGCGCGGATAATCCCGCCTCAGCCGCACCTTGCCGTCGAAGACAAGGGCCATCATGGTTTGGGACTTGCTCATGGGCTCCCCCGCGTTATTTAGACCACTGCCACCAGGGCCGCGTGGAGGCCTTCGGTGACGATTCGTTTTCCAGCGCCTTTTCCCAGTCCCGGGCATTGAAACCTACGTCGCGCCCGGATGACAGTTCCACCAGCGTGGCATGGGCCTGGTGGCGAACGGCGAAGTCGTCGTCGGCTAGGCACATCAGCAGCGTCTTGCCGACCTCGTTGCTGCCGTAGTGTCGCAGGGCCCGCGCGCAACTGGCGCGAACGTCGGCCGACTCATCTTCCGTCGCGTGCTTTTGCAGCGGGCCTATCGCCGCCTTTCCCGGCAGATCGTCCAGGGCCTGCGCCACGTCCCAACGCACCTGGGGCGAGGCATCCTCCAGCGCCGCGGCCAGATTGCCCACATACTTGGCGTCGTGGGTCTGCCCCAGCGCGCCGGCCGCCGCGGAACGCACCAGGGCGTCATTATCCTTCCGCAGCGACGCCGCATAGTAGGCGGTGTAAGGTTCCTTCAGGCCCCAGCTCTTTCCCGACCATTCCACGATGGAAGCTCGCCGCTTGTCAGGGTCGTTGGGATCGGCCTCGGCGGCCGGGCGGGAAGTGGAGGCGGACGTGACCAACTGCTGGAGCGTGCCATCGCACCCGAAGGCGCCGGCCAGCACTATCAGCACCATCAGCCCGATCGCCAGAAACACCGCGTGCCGTCTTGCCATATCGTTCATCGCCCCACCGCTGGAGGCCCTTTGAGTTCATCGGTCCCCACGCAGGTCACGTCGTCGATCTTCCGCCCGCCGAAGCGCTCGCTCAGGCGCGCGAATCGCCCGGGATTGTCGGTCGTAAAGCATCGCAGCAGCCCGCCGTCGGTGCGGCGATTCTCCGTCCCTGCCGCTCGCAGGCAGCGCTGCACTTCCTCGGCCACGCTGCGGCCCGATTCCACCAGCGGCACCTCCGGGCCCATCAGCTTGGCGATGGCCTCCCGCAGCAGCGGATAGTGCGTGCAGCCCAGGATCAGCGCCCCCGGCCGACGCCGCTGAAGCTGGCGAAGGTAATCGCCCAGCACGTGCAGCACGATGGGGTCGTCCTCGCTCCGGCCTTCCTCGACGATGGGCACCAGCAGCGGGCAACTCTGCGCCACCACCTCGCGCGTCGGGTCGATGGCTGTGATGGCCCGCTGGTAGGCCCCCGACGTCACCGTCGCCTCGGTGGCGATGACCCCCACCGGGCCGTCGGTCTTGCGCAAGGCCGCCGCGGCACTGGGACGGATCACATCCACCACGGGCACGGGGCAGGTCTCCTCCAGCACCTCGATGGCCGCCGCGGAGGCCGTGTTGCAGGCCACCACGATCATCTTGGGACTAAACCGCAGCAGGAAGGCCACGTCGTCGAGGGCGAACTGCCGCACCGTCTCCAGCGAGCGGATGCCGTAGGGCACGCGGGCGCTGTCGCCCAGGTAAACGATGTTCTCCCCCGGCATGGCCGCAGCCAGCTCGCGCACGACCGTCAGCCCGCCCAGGCCGGAATCAAACACGCCGATGGGCGCCTCGGGAGAACCATTTTTTTTCTGATCCGACACGCCAAGAGGCTACCGCCGCCCTGGCCGCGAAGCAAGGATCTGCGCCAGCCCGGGTGCATTTGGGTTTCCGGGAAACAATACGCCGAGGGAGGTTGTGCCACATGGACTTCATACGCGTTCTAAGGGACTCCAACAGAACGTGCGTTTTGTCAGTTCCCCTAATAGAGCGTTTTCAGAGTCGATGCGGTGGGAGAGGTCGGCTCAGGCCAGTTTCTTGTTGAACTCGATGCCCACTCCCATCATCCTCCCCAGCATCTGTGTGCGCACGATGTGACAGGAGTAGGAGACCGTCCGCGTGGCTGGGCCGTGGCGATTGCCGCCGGGCGCCCCATTGACGCTTCCCGCCCGGCTGGGTAAGAGTGGGCCTTTGAATCCTGACAGGAAAGCTGGTGGCGGCGGCCAATGGACTTCAGTGACTGGAAGCGGCGAGTCGGACTGCTCAAGAGGGAGACTTATGCCCTCTACCTGGCCGCTCGGGATCCCCGGGTGCCCTGGTACGCCAAATGGCTCATTGCCCTGGTAGTGGCTTACGCCCTCAGCCCCATCGACCTCATCCCGGACTTCGTTCCCCTGCTGGGCTACCTCGACGACTTGATCCTCATCCCCGCGGGCATCGCGTTGGCCATCAGACTCATCCCGCGCGACGTCCTCCAGCAGTGCCGTGAGAAGGCTGCCCAGGCCCAGGCGGCCCCTCGCAACTGGTACGCCGCGGGCGTCATCATCGTGGTCTGGCTCCTGGCCATCGGCCTGGCCATCAAGTTGCTCTGGCCGGCGCTGGCCGGGCTGGCTGCCGACGCATCGAAGTAACCCACCATCTTAGGCATGAATCTGTAGGGCTCAAACAGCCGCGCCTGCCAGCAGGCGGAGGTGACGGCCCGACGCATCGGTCAGCGAATACTGCCGATCCACGCGACGTGCTTGGCCAAAGGCGTGTCAGCCAGCGCGTTCACCAACCGTTTGTCGGCGGTAAGCATCACGGACCCCGTCTTAACAGCCAAGGCCAGGTAGAGGCCATCGTAGACGCTGCGGTCCAGCCGCATGGCCAAGTCCAAGGCCTCGACGACCAGGGCGGCCGTGGGATGCTCCCTCACCGGCATCGCCAACACCTGGCCGGCCATCTCGGCGGCGTCTTCCTTCGAGATATCGCCGCGTCGCTGCCGCTTCCAGATCACGTTGGTGATCTCAGCCCAGATCAGATCGGGAGCCAACAACTCCTTCGCCTGGCGGACGCACTTCTCAGCGGCGTCAGAATGCTCTTCCTCAAAGAACAGCTTGACCACGACACTGGCGTCGATGACCGCTCGTTTCATCGCTGGCGGTCCTCGCGGATAAGCTCGACGCTGTCGCTGAACCGGCGTCCCAGCTTCTTGCGCCACTGGCGTCCGGCTTCGAGCGCTTCTTCCGTCGACATACCGGCGGCATTCTCGAGCAGTGTCTTGGCCTCGCTCTGGAGGGATCGGCCGTGTTGCTTGGCCCGGACCTTGAGCCGCTTGAGGGCCTCGGGCTTGAGCCCGCGAACAAGGATATCAGGCATTGCAGTGTCTCCGATAAAGAACTGTTATATCGCTATCGTAATGATAGCATCCTGGCGGTTCGGGGACAAGGCCTTCTCTGGAGGGCGTTTTCAGAGTCGATGTAGCGGGAGAGGTCGGCTCAGGCCAGTTTCTTGTTGAACTCGATGCCCACTCCCATCATCCTCCCCAGCATCTGTGTGCGCACGATGTGACAGGAGTAGGAGACCGTCCGCGTGGCTGGGCCGTGGCGGGCGGCGGAAGGCACCGACAGATGCGCCACTAGCACTTTCCCCGAGGGAACCTGGCCGTGGTGGATCAGCAGGAAGACGCCCTTCTCCGAGATGTTGACGGTCCGACCCCTGGCGACCATCTTGCCTCGCTGATCCGTCAGAGTCGCCGGGTAGGCAGCGCTGGCCCGGACGCCGCGCCTCCGCTCGCCGATGCCTGTGATCATGGACATTCTCCGGCCATTAGCCTATGGGAACTTACGATACGCCCGGAACCAAGGCGAATGATCAGAGGTAAATCGAGGGATTGTATTACCTTATTCGATAATCAACGGCGAAACTCGCTCACTTCACGGTCGCGGCCAACGAGTCTTCAAAAGGCGGGGGTTGTCGGGGTGGGGTTTTTAGGGGATCTAACAAAACATCTTCGTAATTTGAACGGGCGGGACGCCCGTGATACTCATGGGCAAGATGCCCATGCTACGTTTTGTTAGAGTCCCTTAGCCCGCATATTTCACACTGGGTGCTGAGGGCGTATATAGAGGGTAGAGGGGTGTGGGCGGATGGATTTGTGGTGGTCGCGCGGCAGATCGGCGCAGACTACCCCCTTACCCCCACCGGCGGAATCGAGTTGTGTTGGGGTCAGGTAGCCGGAGCGGGAACGCA
>JBAZTO010000030.1:0-50035 GCA_041661865.1 Phycisphaerae bacterium
GCTGGAGGTTCCGCTGCCGGAATCAGTCCCCAACCCGCCGATTTTCACCGTGGCGTCCTTGCCGACATTCAAAGTCGCCTGGCTCGTGTAAGCGCCATTACCCAGGAAGATTCGATGGCTGGTCAGCAGCGTGCCGGTGTTGGTGACTTCAATCAGGCCCTTGGCGATGCCGGTGCCGCCGGCGGTGCTGTTGTCGCCCACAACCATGGAGCACCACACGAAACCGGATGCGGCGCTGGCGTCGTGTTTGAAGGTGCCGCCGGAAATCTTGAGGGCGCCGTTGCCGTCATAGTTCACGTTGACCACATTACCGAGCCTCAGCCAGACATTGGTATTGGTGGTTTGGGGCCTCATGACCATCGAGCCGCCGGTCATGTTCAACACGCCCGTGGCGGCGCCGCCATGGAATGATCCGTTCCCAACCCCGGCATTGCCGAGGACAGGGGTGTCGGAGCATCGGATGTTGGCCACTCCGGCGCTCATGTTATAGATGCCGGTGCCGCCGTTCTTTCCCCACGTGGGGCCTTTGCCATTGCTGTCAACGCTGCCGCCGTTCTGGTTGAAGACGCCCGTTGCGCCCCGGTCTCCAAAGTTCCCCAAACCGCCGGTGATAAGATTGCCGCTCTGGAGATTGTAAGTGCCGTTGGCGATGTAGTAGCTGTTGCCGTCCGGAACGCCGGTCATGACGTCCCCAGAGAATCCTTCGCCGATACCTAGAGTGGCAACCGACGTGACGTCGCCGTATTGGGTCAACGTTGCATCGTACTGGGTCGCCACCTTTACCTTATAACTGGCGTACAGGCTGGCGCCACTTTCGATCACCAGGCTGCTGGCGCCCTGGTATAAAACCGGGTAGTCGCTGCTGCCGGGGGTGTAGCCTTCGATCAACCCGACCCTTTCGCCGCCGACATTGGTCCAATACGACTGGGCGTTCGTCCCGCTCGTAATGGTGCAGGAAGCCGCGTTGCGCACATACACCTGGTCGCACGCGTCAGGCAACGCCGTTGGGAATTCCGGATGGTCGGCGCCTAGGTAGGAGTCGGTAACCTTGTTTCCGCGGGCGCCGGGGAGTACGGTGAAGTTAGCAGTGCCCCAGGTGCCGTTGGTCGTGTTGAAATCAATACTATTGGAATCAAGGGCCAGGGCGGAACCGGTGCCCACCACGGTGATCATTGCCACTGAAGCAACCAGGCACAACCATAATTTGATACTCATCTCTCCATCTCCTTTTGATGTTAGAGAACCTCTGCTGGGCTATGGAATTGGGTTCCTGAAGGTTGCAGACACTGATTTCAGGCAGGGAATAACGCCACGATCACTCATCGCGGCGCTGCGAGGCATAAGACCTCGCAATCAGCCTCCGCATTCCTCACGAACTGGCCTTCCATCCGAATGTTTCGCCCGAGACTCGCCAAGATGCACAGTACCCGATAACATTACCGGGTCATCTTCGATAGGACCGCCACCTCAAAAGGTGGGTATCTGCTTATGATAATAACCGATACCCCGCGGCCTGTCCAGCAAATTTCAAATTAGAGAAGCAAGGTGAGCGACCTTCTTTTCCGGCAGAAAAGAAGGTCACTCACGGTTCTGCTGAAATCGGATGTCATATCTCGCGTGGCGGTGGCGGGTTGCATACAATCCTTTGTGGATCGCAGTCCGAGCCAATGGCTCAAGGAGCTTACGAGCATGACCAGCGTGACAAAACAATCGGGAACGTCGGCGGATGTCGGTGGGGATGCCCAACTCCTTCGGCGGATGGACGCCTGGTGGCGGGCGGCGAATTACCTGTCGGTCGGCCAGATCTATCTCTATGCCAATCCATTGCTTAGGGAGCCGCTCAAGGCTGAGCACGTCAAGCCGCGATTGCTGGGGCACTGGGGCACCACGCCGGGCCTGAACTTTATTTACACCCACATGAACCGCCTGATCAGGCGGCATGATCTGGACGCGATTTATGTTATCGGTCCCGGACACGGCGGACCTGGGATCGTTGCCTGCGCGTACCTGGAGGGCACCTACAGCGAGGTCTACCCCGACATCTCGCAGGACGCGGAGGGCATGACGCGGCTGTTCCGCCAGTTTTCCTTCCCCGGCGGCATCCCCAGCCACGTAGCGCCCGAGACCCCCGGTTCGATCCACGAGGGCGGGGAGTTGGGCTATGCCCTCATGCACGCCTACGGGGCGGCGATGGATAACCCTGAGCTGGTCGTCTGCTGTGTCGTCGGCGACGGCGAGGCCGAGACCGGGCCGATGGCCACCAGTTGGCACGCCAACAAGTTCCTCAACCCCGCCAATGACGGGGCAGTCTTGCCGATCCTGCACCTCAACGGCTACAAGATCGCCAATCCGACGCTGCTGGCCCGAATCAGTCACCGCGAACTGGAGCAGCTTTTCACCGGCTACGGGTACAAGCCTTATTTTGTCGAAGGTCAGGATCCGCCGGAGATGCACCAGGCGATGGCGGTCACCATGGACACGGTGCTCGGCGAGATCCAGGCGATCAAGCAGGCGGCCCGCGACGGCAGCCAGGACCGCCCGCAGTGGCCGATGATCATCCTGCGGTCGCCCAAGGGCTGGACGGGCCCGCACGAAGTCGACGGCTTGCAGACGGAGGGCACCTTCCGCTCCCACCAGGTGCCGCTGGCGGGCATGCGGACCAACCCCGAGCATTTGCGTCTGCTCGAACAGTGGATGAGGAGTTATCGTCCCGAGGAACTTTTCGACGACGCCGGGCGGCTGGTGAGCGAGTTGCGGGACCTGGCGCCCCAGGGGCATCGCCGCATGAGCGACAATCCGCACGCCAACGGCGGCCTGTTGTTGCGGGATCTGCGACTGCCCGACTTCCACACCTACGCCATCGACGTCACCCAGCCCGGCGCGATCGAGGCTGAGTCCACGCGGGTTCAGGGCGACATGATTCGCGACGTGGTTCGCGCCAACCCCAAAAACTTCCGCGTTTTCAGCCCCGACGAGCTGACCTCCAATCGGTGGGGGGCCGTGCTGGAAGTGACCAACCGCCAGTGGATGGGCGAGATATATCCCAACGACGACCACATCGCCCGGGCGGGGCGCGTCATCGAGGTTCTCAGCGAGCACCTCTGCCAGGGCTTCCTGGAGGGCTATCTCCTGACCGGCCGGCACGGGTTCTTCACGTGCTACGAGGCCTTCATTCACATCATCGACAGCATGTTCAACCAGCACGCCAAGTGGCTCAAGACCTGTCGGCACATCCCGTGGCGCCGGCCGATCGCATCGCTGAACTACCTGCTGACCAGCCACGTCTGGCGGCAGGACCACAACGGCTTCAGCCACCAGGATCCCGGCTTCATCGACCACGTGATCAACAAGAAGGCCGACGTGATCCGCGTCTACCTTCCGCCCGACGCCAACACGCTGCTGTCGGTCACCGACCACTGCCTCCGCAGCCGCGGCTACGTCAACGTAATCGTCGCGGGCAAGCAGCCGGCGCCGCAGTGGCTGACGATGGACCAGGCCGTCAAGCACTGCACCGCGGGCGTGGGCATCTGGGAGTGGGCCAGCAACGACCGCGGCGGCGAGCCGGACTTGGTGATGGCCTGCTGCGGCGATGTGCCCACCCTGGAGACGCTGGCGGCGGTTGAGCTGCTGCGCAAGGCGGAGCCGGACCTGAAAATCCGCGTGATTAACGTGGTGGACCTGATGACCCTCCAGCCGCGGACCGAGCATCCCCACGGACTGTCCGACAGCGAGTATGATGTCCTGTTCACCCGCGACAAGCCCACCATTTTCGCCTTCCACGGCTATCCCTGGCTGATCCATCGGCTCACGTACCGGCGAACCAATCACAAGAACCTGCACGTCCGCGGGTACAAGGAAGAAGGCACGACCACGACGCCCTTCGACATGGTGGTGCTCAACGACCTGGACCGCTTCCACCTGGCCGGCGACGCCATCGACCGCGTGCCGCAACTGGGGCAGCGGGCGGCGTATCTCAAGCAATACGTCCGCGACAAGCTCATAGAGCACAAGCAATATATCGCCCTCCACGGCGAAGACATGCCCGAAATCCGTGAATGGAAGTGGGCGGGCCAGGCGACGCCGTAGGGGTCTGTCGCCTCTGATCCGATGGGTGTTCCCAACTCCTTACGCTCTACGTCTCGCGCATTTGCTGGACGTACTTGAGGTAGGCGGTGATGTGCTTTTCGTAGCCGCGGTCGCTGGGCTGGTAGAAGGTCCGCGAGACGCCGAGGTAGTCCTGGTCGGGGCTGACTCCGCCGGGGAAATCGTGGCTGTACTGGTAGCCGACGGAGTGGCCCATCTGCTCGGCCATGCCGGGGTGCGGGGCGTTTCGCAGGCTCTTGGGCACCGGGATGGTCCGGTTGTTCTTGACGTCCTCCATGGCCGCGGCGATGGCGCGGTAGGAGGCATTGGACTTGGGCGCGCAGGCCATGTAGATGGCCGCCTGGGCCAGGGTGATCTGACACTCGGGCATGCCGATCCGCTCGGTGATGTCGTAGGCCGCCGCGGCCACGCAGATGGCCCGCGGGTCGGCGTTGCCCACGTCCTCGCTGGCCAGGATGGCGATCCGCCGGGCCACGAATCGCGGGTCTTCGCCGGCGGCCAGCATCCGCGCCAGCCAGTACACCGCCGCGTCGGGGTCGCTGCCCCGCATGGACTTGATGAAGGCGCTGATGGCGTCGTAGTGGAGGTCGCCGGCGGCGTCATACTGGATGGCCTTGGTCTGGATGGATTCCTGCGCCGCGGCCAGGTCAAAGAGGATCGTCGCCTCGGCCGACCCCGCCGAGCGGACCTGGCTCATCACGCCCACCTCCAGCGCCGTCAGGGCGCGCCGCGCGTCTCCGTCGGAGATTTTCGCCAGGTGGGCCAGGGCCTCGTCATCGGCCTGGACGGTGTACTTGCCCAGTCCGCGATCCTTGTCGGCCAGGGCCCGCCGCAGCAGCGTCACCACGTCGGCCTCGGCCAGCGGCTTGAACTCGAAGATCGTCGAGCGCGACAGCAGCGGGGAGTTGATGGTGAAGAAGGGGTTCTCGGTGGTCGCGCCGATCAGGAGGATCGTGCCGTTCTCCACGTCGTTGAGCAGCACGTCCTGCTGGGCGCGGTTGAAGCGGTGGAGTTCGTCCATGAACAGGACGGTCCGCTTGCCGGAGGAGGCCAGCGTCGCGCGGGCCCGCTCGATCACCTCCCGCACATCCTTGACGGAGGTGGAGGCGGCGTTGAGCATGAAGAACTGGCAGTCGCAATAGCGGGCCACCGCGTAGGCCAGGGTGGTTTTCCCAGCCCCGGGCGGTCCGTGCAGAACCAGCGAGGACAAGCTGCCGGCCTCCAGCATCCGCCGCAGCATTTTGCCGGGCCCCAGGAAATCCTCTTGCCCGACGATCTCGTCGATGTTCGCCGGTCGCATTCGCACCGCCAGGGGCGCGTGGGCTGCGATGGCGGCCTCTTCGGATTGGCGGAACAAGTCCATGGGGGAGCATTATATATTGTCGGGACGTTGGATGATAGTTCGCCCCAGAGATGAACCGGGGCCTTTCAGTTCTCGTAGCATGGCCATCTTGGCCATGTTTTTTGCAATTTGCACGGGCGGGACGCCCGTGATACTCATGGGCAAGATGCCCATGCTACGTTCTGAGATAGCTTCTAAACCGGAGTTGGATTGATTGACCCGTTGGCGTCATGGTAGGATTCAACCATAGCCGATAGACGAGTGATGATCGGCGATTCAGGCCGACGGCTGCCTTATCTGGCGGATTTCATTGCTGCCCGGCGATTGCCCGTGGGCATGGAGACATTGAATGTGCGGAATAGTGGGATACGTCGGTTCAAAGAAGGCGCGTGAAATTCTCATCGAGGGCCTCAAGAGGCTCGAATACCGCGGCTACGACTCCGCCGGCATCTGCGTCTATTACGACCACAATCTCTGCACCCAGAAGAGTGCGGGGCGCATCAGCGAGGTGGAGAAGAAGCTCGACGCCGACGTCGGGATCAATGCCGGCACCATCGGCATCGCGCATACCCGCTGGGCCACGCACGGCGAGCCCAACGAGGTCAACGCCCACCCCCACTGGGATTCCACCGGCCGGATCGCGGTGGTCCACAACGGCATCATCGAAAACTATTCGCCGCTCAAGCAGTTGCTCATCAGCGAAGGCCACGTCTTCCGCAGCGAGACGGACACCGAGGTGCTGGCCCAACTGATCGGCCACTTCTACAACGACGGGGCCGCGAACCTCGAAGACGCCGTGCGCTCGGCCCTGGGCGAGGTCACCGGCACCTACGGCATCGCCGTGCTGTGCGCCGACGAACCGGACAAGCTGGTGGTGGCCCGCAAGGGCAGCCCGCTGATCGTCGGGGTGGGCAACGGCGAGTACATCGTCGCCTCCGACGCCTCGGCCATCATCGAGCACACTGCCAACGTGGTCTATCTCAACGACAACGAGATGGCCGTGCTGACGCGCGAAGGCATGCGGACGATGACCTCGGCCAACATGCCGGTGACCAAGGAAATCCAGCGGATCGAGTGGTCGCTGGAGCAGATTGCCAAGGGCGGCTACGAGCATTTCATGCTCAAGGAGATTTTTGAGCAGCCCGAGGCGATCAGCACGACGCTTCGCGGGCGGCTGGACTGCCGCGAGATGCGCGTGCAACTGGGCGGCCTGGAGAAGGTCACGCGGCAACTGGTCAAGACGCGGCGGCTGATCCTGACGGCCTGCGGGACGGCCTGGCACGCCGGCCTGGTGGGGGACTACCTCTTTGAGGATCTGGCCCGCATCCCGACCGAAGTGGAGTACGCCAGCGAGTTCCGCTACCGCAACCCGATCGTCGAGGACGGCACGGTGGTCGTCGCCATCAGCCAGTCCGGCGAGACGGCCGACACGCTGGCAGCCCTTCGTGAGGCCAAGGACAAGGGCGCCCTCACGCTGGGCATCGTCAACGTGGTCGGCTCGACCATCGCGCGAGAGACCGACGCGGGCGTCTTCCTGCACGCCGGGCCTGAAATCGGCGTGGCCTCGACCAAGGCCTTCACCTGCCAACTGGCCGTCGAGACATTGATCGCCTTGCTGCTGGGGCGCCGCCGCTTCATGTCCCACACCCTGACCGAACATTACATGCGCGAGCTGGCTGCCATCCCCGACAAGATCCGAAAGGTGCTCGAACAGGCCGACAAGATCAAGGCCATCGTGGCCGACCACGTCCATCGCGACAACTGGCTGTTCCTGGGCCGCGGCTACAACTACCCGGTGGCGCTGGAAGGGGCCCTCAAGCTCAAGGAAATCAGCTACATTCATGCCGAGGGCCTGCCGGCGGCCGAGATGAAGCACGGCCCCATCGCCCTGATCCACGAGGGCATGCCCGTGGTGTTCATCGCCCCGCGGTGCGCGACCTACGACAAGATCATCGGCAACATCGAGGAAGTCCGCGCGCGCCGCGGCAAGATCATTGTCGTGGCCACCGAAGGCAACGAGGAAATCCGAAAGTACAGCGACCACGTCATCTACGTGCCGGACTGCCCCGTGCCGCTCCAGCCGATGCTGACGGTGGTCCCGCTGCAACTGATCGCCTACTACGCCGCCGTCGCCCGCGGCTGCAATGTCGACAAACCCCGAAACTTGGCCAAGAGCGTCACGGTGGAGTAGACTGAATGTTCGGCAGGGTGTCCATGCCCCGTGGCGTTAAGGCGAAGCAGCGATGGGGAGCCGTGATGTCGTGGAAGGGGGCAATGAAATGGGCCGTAAGCGGGGGGAAGCTGATTCTGCTGATTTCGTTCTTTATATTGGTCTTATTGGCCAGCCTCGCGAAGAAGAGTACCTCGCTCCCCCCCACCGACCGCCTTGTCGCAATTGCCCGCGAGTATATTCAGGTACACCGGCCCGATTGGGGAAGAACCCTGGAGAATCCTGCCGAGGTGCGGGACAGGGGTACTTGCTGGGAGGTCGAGCTTATACCGCTGACGCCTCGGAATCCCGATAATCCCACTATCCCCAGAGGCCCGGTTGTGAAGATCGACAAGAAGACGCTCCAGCCGATCGCCGCGTTCGACTACTCACAATGAGGTCCGCGGTGTCTGCCCCTTTGCGCAGGCCCTCCTACCGCGAACGGAATCCCACTCTTGTTCGCTCGCCCTAATGATGGCCGACAGCGGGGCAGGGGGACGCAAAAAGTGCCCGCCGGTGGCGAATTTTCCTTTGACAGCCTTTTTTGCTTGGATATAGTAGACCGTCTGTCTTGTGGCCCTGGTTGCGGTGTACTCATAAGACGCTGTGTTTGACCAGACAGCAGCAGGCTGCTAACTGCTGGCGGAAAAGACTGCAAAGCACGGAATGTCCTTGGATGCCCAGAAGGATATCGAAGTTGCAGCGGTTCCTGCTTGCAGAGTGAAAAGGGCCGTTGTTGCTGCTGTAGCTCAGCTGGTAGAGCGCATCCTTGGTAAGGATGAGGTCATGGGTCCGATTCCCATCAGCAGCTTGCGTTCGGGCCGTCGGGCTGATGGAAGCCCATGTGGCGGCAGGTAAATAGAGCAGGGTTGCCAGAGGCGCGTGGACGGCCCCCGGGTCCCGACGATCGTCGGGTGGGGTCGTCAGTGTTTCCGAGGGTGACTCTAGGAAATAACTAGTCAAGAGGAGTTGAACTCATGGCAAAGGAAGTCTTTTCACGGACCAAGCCGCACGTCAACGTCGGTACCATTGGCCACGTCGACCACGGCAAGACCACTCTGACCGCGGCCATCACCAAGGTGCTGGAAGCCAAGGGCCTGGCCAAGTTCAAGGCCTACGATGACATCGCCAAGGCCTCGGAATCCCAGGGCCGCCGCGACCCGACGAAGATTCTGACCATTGCCACGGCCCACGTGGAATACCAGTCGGACAAGCGCCACTACGCTCACGTCGACTGCCCCGGCCACGCCGACTACGTCAAGAACATGATCACCGGCGCCGCCCAGATGGACGGCGCGATCCTGGTGGTCTCTGCCGCTGACGGCCCGATGCCCCAGACCCGCGAGCACGTCCTCCTGGCCCGCCAGGTCAACGTGCCCCGCCTGGTGGTCTTCCTCAACAAGGTCGACCTGGTTGACGACCCCGAGCTGCTGGAACTGGTCGAGATGGAAGTCCGCGACCTGCTCAGCAAGTATGAGTTCGACGGCGACAACGCCCCCGTGATTCACGGCTCGGCCACCGCGGCCATCGCCGATCCCGCCGGCCCAGGCGCCAAGCCGATTCTGGACCTGGTGGCCGCTCTGGACAGCTTCATTCCCGAGCCGGTCCGCGAGGTCGACAAGCCCTTCCTCATGCCCATCGAAGACGTCTTCTCCATCAAGGGCCGCGGCACCGTCGGCACCGGCCGAATCGAACGCGGCATCGTCAAGGTCGGCGACCAGGTCGAAATCGTCGGCTTGGGCGAGACCCGCACGACCACCGTCACGGGCGTCGAGATGTTCCAGAAGACCCTCGACCAGGGCCAGGCCGGCGACAACGTCGGTTGCCTGCTCCGCGGCGTTGAGAAGGAAGACCTCGAGCGCGGCCAGGTTCTGGCCAAGATCGGCTCCATCAAGCCCCACAATAAGTTCCTGGGCGAAGTGTACGTGTTGACCAAGGAGGAAGGTGGCCGTCACAGCCCGTTCTTCACCGGTTACCGTCCCCAGTTCTACTTCCGCACCACCGACGTCACCGGCACCATCAAGCTGATGGGCGGGGCCGAGATGTGCATGCCCGGCGACAACATTCAGATGGAAGTGGATCTGCTCAACACCAAGATTGCCATGGAAGAAGGCCTTCGCTTCGCCATTCGTGAAGGCGGTCGTACCGTCGGCGCAGGCGTGGTGACCAAGATTCTGGAGTAACAGTCGATGGCCAAATCCAAGGCCCGCGAATACGTCTGGCTTCAATGCTCCGAGTGCGGCATGCTGAATTACCGCACGGAAGTCCGCACTTCCGGCGGAGCGCCGAAGCTGCAACTGAAGAAATTCTGCCCCAAGAGCAGGAGTCACACCGAACATAAGCTGAAGCGAAAATAGCCCCAAAGCAGGGCAAACACGGCAGTAGCTCAATTGGCAGAGCAGCGGTCTCCAAAACCGCAGGTTGGGGGTTCAAGTCCTCCCTGCCGTGTTGACGAGCCTGCCGCACGAAACCAGGCGGCCCCGCGGTGGGGCCAGCCCAGAACCAAGGATCCGCAAAACGTGGCGATTTTTGAAATCTACAAGCGTGGCCAGGGCAAGTACACCCGGGTCATTACCTTCGTCGCCGTCGTCGTGATCACCGTCATCGGGGCGGGCATCCTTAGCGGGATGTTCAAGGCTTATGCCCTGACGGCCAAGCCGGCGATACGCTTCGGCGTGCCGTCGCTGCTGGTGCTGGCGGTGGCGGCCCTGATGTTCTGGATCGTCAACCGGCCTTCATCGGCCGACTTCATGATCGCCACCGAGAGCGAAATGAAGAAGGTGTCCTGGTCCAGCCGGAAAGAGATCATCGGCTCGACCAAGGTTGTGATCATCACGACGCTGATTATGGCGGCCGTGCTGTTCGGCGTGGACATGCTTTTTACGATGCTTTTCAGGAATCTCGGACTCCTGGGCTGATCTGAGCCCAAGGAACGAAAGATCTTAAATGGCTAAACAATGGTACGTCTTGCGGGTGGCCTCCAATAAGGAGGAGCAGGTGCGCGAAGCACTGGAGCGCAAGGTCAAGATCGAGGGCTTGGAGGCCAAGATCGGGCGCATTCTGGTGCCCACCGAGCGTCGCCCGGCCCCCCGCGGCGGCCGTGGCACCACGACGACCAAGAAGTACGTCGAGCGCAAGATGTATCCGGGCTACGTGTTCATCGAGATGGAACTGGAAGAGGACGGGCGCATCGGCGAAGAGGCCTGGTTCCTCATCCGTGAGACCACCGGCGTGGGTGACTTCATTGGCGCCACCGGCAAGCCGACGCCCATGAAGGCATCGGACGTGGACAAGATGCTGATGCAGGTGGAGAAGGCCCAGGAAGGCGCTCCGGTTGCCTTGGAATTCGCCAAGGGCGACGCGGTCAAGATCAAGGAAGGCGCCTTCGAGAACTTCGAGGGCACTGTCGATGAAGTGCTGCCCGACAAGGGCCTGGTGCGCGTGATTGTGACCATCTTCGGCCGAGCCACCCCGGTGGAGCTGGAGTATTGGCAGGTCGAAAAGACGTGATGCATTTACTTAGAGAGCTTTAAGATGGCAAAAGAAATCGTAGCAAAGATCAAGCTTCAGGCTGCAGGCGGCAAGGCCACCCCGGCCCCGCCGGTGGGTCCTGCGCTGGGCCAATACAATGTCAGCCCCGGCCAGTTCGTTTCCCAGTTCAACGAGCGGACCAAGGACTTCAACGGCATGCCGATTCCGGTGGTAATCACCGTCTATGCCGACAAGACCTTCACCTTTATCTGCAAGAGCCCGCCGGCAGCGGCGCTGCTGAAGGAAGCCGCCCAGGTGGCCAAGGGCAGCGGCGTGCCCAACAAGGACAAGGTTGGGGCCGTGACGCCCGAGCAGGTCCGCACCATTGCCGAACGCAAGATGGCCGATCTCAACGCCCACGACGTGGACCATGCCGCCCGCATCATCGAAGGCACGGCCCGGAGCATGGGCATTACGGTCAAGAGATAACGAGGGTTGTTGCCCGCGCCCGCGGGCGATTGGCGCCCCAGCCAAAGGGCCTCGTCAGGCCCGGCCAAACCACGGGCTACGAACGTGGGAGTCTCGAAACGGGACGTTAGAGGAGAAGTCGATGCCAAGACTCAGAAGCAAGACGTACCGGGAATCCCTCGAAAAGGTTCCCAAGGGGAAAGTGCCCCTCAGCGAAGCCGTGAAGGTCATCAAATCCTTCAAAACCGGCAAGTTCGATGCGACGGTGGATCTGGTGCTGCATTTGGGGATCGACCCCAAGCAGGCTGACCAGGCCCTGCGCGGCGCGGTGTCTCTGCCCAATGGCGTGGGCGCCAGCCGAAAAGTCATCGCCTTCTGCGAGGGCGAAGAGATCGGGCGGGCCAAGGCCGCCGGGGCCATCGAGGCCGGCGGCGACGACCTGGTCAAGAAGATCAGCGACGGCTGGCTGGACTTCGATGTCGCGGTGGCCACGCCGGCCATGATGCGCAGCGTTTCCAAGCTGGGCCGCGTGCTGGGCCCGCAGGGCAAGATGCCCTCTCCCAAGGCCGGCACGGTGGTGACGGACATCCCGACGGCCGTCAAGGAATACGCCGCCGGCAAGGTCGAGTTCCGCAACGACGATGGCGGCAACATTCATGTGCCCGTCGGCAAGGCCAGCTTCAACGAGCAGCAACTGGCCGAGAATGTCGAAGCGTTCATTACCCACATCCGGCGTCTGAGGCCCGCAACGGCCAAGGGCGCGTACATCATCAAGGCCTGCTTGTCGGCCACGATGTCACCGGCCGTCCAGTTGGACGTGCAATAGGATCCAGGTGCCCCATGAGCAAACCGGTTAAGGAACTGATTCAGAAGGAACTCACCAAGCGCCTGGAGGGCGTGGACTCGCTGGCCGTGGTCGGCTTTACCGGCCTGGACGCGATCACCACCAACATCGTCCGCAAGCGCTTGATGCAGAAGAACATCCGTATGACGGTCGTCAAGAACTCCATCGCCCGCCAAGCCTTCAAGTCCATCGGCATCGAAGCAGCCGCCGATCTGCTGGAAGGGCCTTGTGCGCTGGCCTATGGGGCCGACAGCGTTGTGACGGTCGTCCGGGAATTGCTGGCCGCTGGGAAAGATGCAGCGAACCTGACGGTCAAGGCTGCGTACATGGAAGGGACTCGCTTCAGCCAGGAGCAGATCGACGCCCTCAGCAAGTACCCCAATCGCGATGAGGCGATTGCCCTGGTGGTTGCTGCAGCCGTGGCGCCGGCCCGCAAGCTGGCGGCCTGCCTGGTCGGACCTGGCGGCAAGATCGCTTCCATCCTCAAGACCCTGGAGGAAAAGGCCCAGGCCGCCGCTCCGGCGGAAGCCCCGGCCGAAGCTGCTGCCGCGGCGGAAGCGCCCGCGGCTGAGGCAGCCGCACCCGAGGCCCCGGCCCCGGCGGCGGAGTAGTTGATCGAGTGTATTTCGCCGGCTGCGGATTGGTCCCGCTTGCGGGATTAAATGGGTGCCAACGGGGCACCTGCCTATCAGGCCGGCGTGGAATCCTGTTCGGAGTTGAATGATCATGGCAGACGAAGCAACCAAGGAATTTTCGGCAGCGACCAAGGAACTGGGCGACAAGATCGTCAAGCTGACGCTCAAGGAAGCCGTGGACCTGGCAGACTACCTCAAGAGCGCCTACGGCATCGAGCCGGCCGCCGGCGGGGCCGTTATGATGGCCGCCGCCCCAGCCGCCGCCGCGGTTGAAGAAGAGAAGACTTCCTTCGACGTCATCCTGACCGGTGGCGGCGAGAAGAAGATCCAGGTGATCAAGGTCGTCCGCGCCCTGACGAACCTGGGCCTGAAGGAAGCCAAGGACCTGGTCGAAGGCGCGCCCAAGGCCGTCAAGACCGGCGTGTCCAAGGAAGAGGCCGCCGAGGCCAAGAAGCAGTTGGAAGAAGCCGGCGGAACCGTCGAGATCAAGTGACACAACAGACAATGTACCCGGCACGCTGTCGCCCCTGGGAACCCCAGGAGCGGCAGCGGGGCCGGCGAATGATGGCCCCTTGCCCGGCCGGACAGTGAGTCCGAGCGGGCTTGGGCTGTTGTCCCGTTGCCTGCGAACGTGAACAAAACGCCTTACAAACATTGAGGGCACTGCTCATGCTGCGATGGAACAAAGTGCGGAACTTCTCAAAAGTTGGCGATGGCGCCCCAGTCCCCAACCTCATCGAGATCCAGACCGCCGGCTACAAACGCTTCATTCAGGCCGAAGGCGATGCGAGCAAGCGGAAGAACGAAGGCCTCGAAGGCCTGCTGCGGGAAGTCTTCCCCATCGTCAGCTACGACGAGCAAACCAAGCTTGAATACATCAACTACGAGCTGGGCGACCCCCGCTACAACCCCCAGGAATGCCGCGACCTGAAGCTGACCTACGGCGCTCCTTTCCGCATCCGCTGCCGCCTGAGCCGCAAGGACTCCAAGGACGTGCTCGAAGAGAGCATTTACCTGGGCGAAATCCCCATCATGATCGGCGGCGGCGAGTTCATCATCAACGGCGCCGAGCGCGTGATCGTCTCGCAGCTTCACCGCAGTCCCGGCGTGGACTTCAGCGTCGAGATGCAGGAGTCGGACCGTCCGCTGCACGGCTCGCGAATCATCCCCGAGCGCGGCAGCTGGATCGAGATGGACGTCAACAAGAAGGACTTCCTGACCATCCGCATCGACCAGTCGGGCAAGATCCCCGCCACCACGTTCCTCCGCGCGATGGACGCCAAGTACGGCACAGCCGCGGCCATCATCCGCGAGTTCTACGAAACCAAGAGCGTTGCCACCGAGCAGCTTCGCCCCCAGATGTATGTCGTCGAAGCCGTGGTCGATCCGGCCAGCGGCGAGGAACTGGTTCCCTCCGGCGGGCAGATCGGCGAGGCGTTGACCAAGATCGTCTCCTCGACCCTCAAGAAGGTCGAGATCATCGACAAGGCCGGCGACCCGCTGATCCTCAACACGCTGGCCGAGGACGCCGCCGACAGCCACGAGAACGCGCTGCTGCGGATCTACACCCGCCTGCGCCCCGGCAACCCGCCGCAGGTGGACAAGGCCAAGACGCTCTTCGCCGAGAAATTCTTTGACGAAAACCGCTACCGCCTGGGCAAGGTGGGGCGTTTCCGCATCAACCGCAAGTTCAACCAGGACGTGCCCGAGTCGGTCATGACGCTGCGGACCGAGGACATGGTCGGCACGCTGAAGTACATCCTGAAGATGCGCAGCGGCGAGGGCGCGGTGGACGACATCGACCACCTGGGCAACCGCCGCCTCCGCACCATCGATGAACTGGCCACCGACGAGCTTCGCAAGGGCTTCCTCAAGCTCCGCCGCACCGTCCAGGAGCGCATGAGCCTGAAGGATCCCCAGGAACTGACCAAGATCGCCGAACTGGTCAATTCCAAGAGCATCTCGGCCAGCATTGACTTCTTCTTCGGCCGCGGCGAACTGAGCCAGGTCGTCGACCAGCAGAACCCGCTGAGCCAGTTGACCCACGAGCGTCGTCTGTCGGCCCTGGGACCGGGCGGCCTCAACCGCAAGCGCGCGGGCTTTGAAGTCCGCGACGTGCACATCAGCCATTATGGGCGCATCTGCCCCATCGAGACGCCTGAAGGCAACAACATCGGCCTGATCAGCTCGCTGGGCATCTATTCCGGCGTCGACGAGTACGGCTTCCTGACCACGCCGTACCGCAAGGTCACCAAGGGCAAGGTCACCGACGAGGTGGTCACCCTCCGTGCCGACGAGGAAATGGAAGCGGTGCTGGCCCCGCCGGACGTGCTGGCCCAGGCCAAGAAGGCCGACAACAAGCTGCCCAAGGAACACGTGCTGGCCCGCGCCAAGGGCGAGTTGACGCTCGTCAGCGGCGACGATGTCGGCTACATCGACATTTCGCCCAAGCAGACCATGGGCGTTTCGGCCGCGCTGATTCCCTTCCTTGAGCATGACGACGCCAACCGTGCGTTGATGGGTTCCAACATGCAGCGACAGGCCGTGCCGCTGCTGCGAACCGAGCCGCCCATCGTCGGCACCGGCATGGAAAAGCCGGTGGCCGCCAACTCCTCGATGGCCGTCCACGCCCGCAAGGGCGGCGTGGTGACCTTCGTCGACGCCACGCGCATCATCATCGACAACGCCGACGAGTACGAGCTTCGCAAGTTCAACAAGCTCAACGAGCGGGCCTGCCTGAACCAGAGGCCCATCGTCAAGGAAGGCCAGCGCGTCAAGACCCACGAGATCATCGCCGACGGATCGGGCTCCAGCCACGGCGAGTTGGCGCTGGGCGCCAACGTGCTGGTGGCCTTCATGCCCTTCGACGGCTACAACTTTGAGGACGCCATCGTCATCTCCGAGCGTCTGGTCAAGGACGACACCTTCACCTCCATTCACCTGGAGGAATACGAGGTGGAAATCCGCGAGACCAAGCTGGGACGCGAGGAGTTCACCCGCGACATCCCCAACGTCTCGGAAAAGGCGTTGCGGAACCTGGACGAGAACGGCGTGGTTCGCGTGGGCACCCGCGTGGGCCCCGGCGACATCCTGGTGGGCAAGGTCAGCCCCAAGTCCAAGAGCGAACTGTCGCCCGAGGAAAAACTGCTGCACGCGATCTTCGGCCGGGCCGGCGAGGACGTCAAGAACGACAGCCTCGAACTGCCCGCCGGTGAAGAGGGCGTGGTGGTCGATACCCGCCGCTTCAGCCGTCGCATGCACATGACCGACGAGCAGAAGAAGGAACAGACCCGGACCATCAAGGACTTCCAGGCCCAGATGCACGCCAAGATGATCAAGGTCTTCCGCCTGATGGTGGAAGAGATCAACGAGGTGCTGGGGGCTCCGATGATCGACCCCTCGACGCGTCAGAAGGTCGCCCAGAGCGAGATCGACGCGGTGGTGATGGAGCAGATTGACGGCTTCAACCTCAAGTGGATCAAGACCACCAAGCCGGCTGCCCGCCAGCAGGCCGAGGCGATTCACGCCCGGTACTGGCCGCGGATGGAAGAGATTCGCACCGAGATGAACCGCCGCATCGAGCACATGAAACGCGGCGACGAGCTGCCTTCGGGCGTGCTGGAAATGGTCAAGGTCCGCGTGGCCACCAAGCGGCGGCTGGGCGTGGGCGACAAGATGGCCGGCCGGCACGGCAACAAGGGCGTCATCGCCCGTATCGTGACCGAAGAGGATATGCCCTTCATGGAAGACGGCACGCCGGTGCAGATCGTGCTGAATCCGCTGGGCGTCCCCGGCCGTATGAACCTCGGCCAGATCCTCGAGACCCACCTGGGCTGGGCGGCGGCGATCCTGGGCTTCCAGGCCATCACGCCGGTCTTCGACGGGGCCAAGGAAGAGGAAATCGTCGGCTGCATCCGCGAGGCCAATGAGCACGTCCGCCAGCGTAAGCAGGATATCGAGGTCGTCCAGCAGGCCGGCGACAGCCGCGAACTGCTGGTGGAAATGCCCGACGGCGGCAAGGTCAAGCTGTACGACGGCCGGACCGGCGAGGCGTTCGAGCAGCGGGTCACCGTCGGCTACATCTACATGAACAAGTTGCATCACCTGGTGGACGAGAAGATTCACGCCCGCGCCACCGGGCCTTACTCGCTGATTACCCAGCAGCCCCTGGGCGGCAAGGCCCGCACCGGCGGCCAGCGGTTCGGCGAGATGGAAGTGTGGGGCCTGGAAGCCTACGGCGCCAGCTACACGCTGCAGGAACTGCTGACGGTCAAGAGCGACGACGTGGAAGGCCGGACCAAGATCTACGAGTCGATGGTCAAGGGCACCAACACCCTGGAGGCCGGCACGCCCGTCAGCTTCGACGTGCTGTGCAACGAACTCCGCGGCCTGGGCCTGAACATCCAGCTCGAAAAGAAACGGCTGGTCTGAGAGATAATGACGAATGACGAATGACGAAACTCGAATGACGAATCAATGACGAATGGCGGATACCGCGGAAAATGCCGGGTTCGATCTGGAAGAACGGACAGCGGCGTTTGGAGAGGCGGTGCTGAGATTCGTCAGGCAGGTGGCCCGAGGGCCGGCGAACGATCCGATAGTGATGCAACTTGTCCGATCGGCCACCAGCGTGGGCGCCAATTACTGCGAGGCCAACGATGGGGTCTCGAAGAAGGATTTTAGAAACAAGATCGGCATCTGCCGAAAGGAATCGAAAGAGACCAAGCATTGGCTGCGGATGATCGTCGCAGTCAATGAGGATCTCAAACCTCAGGCCCGAGAGTTGTGGCAGGAAGCCAAGGAATTGAACCTGATTTTCTCGAAGATATTTCGAAGCTCTGGAGAGAGCGAGTGAACGGGAAGTGGAAATCGAAGATGGCGGCAGTCTTGACGAATGTTCGCTATTCGGATTTCGTCATTGATTCGTCATTCGGGCTTCGTAATTCGTGAATTGGCATAGTGGACGAACTCCGCGAAACTGGAGCGATAATAATGGCTGACAGCGTATACGACCGGATCAACGACTACGGCTCAGTGAAGATCTCGCTGGCGAGCCCCAACGACATCCGCAGTTGGTCGTTCGGCGAAGTCAAAAAGCCCGAAACGATCAACTACCGGACCTATCGTCCCGAGAAGGACGGCTTGTTCTGCGAGCGGATCTTCGGCCCTGAGCGGGACTGGGAATGCGCCTGCGGCAAGTACAAGGGCACCAAGCACAAGGGCATCATCTGCGACCGCTGCGGCGTGAAGGTGACCCACTCCCGCGTCCGCCGCAAACGCATGGGCCACATCAACCTGGCCGCCCCCATCGTCCACATCTGGTTCTTCAAGGCCCTGCCCAGCCGCCTGGGCACGCTGCTGGACATGAAGGCCAGCGACCTGGAGAAGATCATCCTCTTCCAGGACTACGCCGTCACCGACCCCGGCCAGACCCCGCTCAAGAACAAGCAGGTGCTGACCGAGGATGAATACCGCTCGGCCTTCGAGAAGTACCGCGACGACTTCAAGGCCCAGATGGGCGCCGAGGCCATCAAGGTGCTGCTCGAGCAGTTGGAGCTGAACTCGCTGTCGGAGTCGCTGCGTGAGGATCTCAAGAAGACCACCAGCAAGCAGAAGATCAAGGACCTCACCAAGCGTCTCAAGCTGGTGGAGTCCATCCGCCTCAGCGGCAACAGGCCCGAGTGGATGGTGATGGAAGTCATTCCGGTCATCCCGCCGGACCTGCGCCCGCTGGTCCTGCTGGAGAGCGGCAACTTCGCCACCAGCGATCTCAACGATCTCTATCGTCGCATCATCAACCGCAACAACCGCCTCAAGAAGCTGATGGACCTCAACGCACCCGAGGTCATTATCCGCAACGAGAAGCGCATGCTCCAGCAGGCCGTCGACGCGCTGTTCGACAACGGCCGATGCCGCCGCCCCGTCCAGGGCACGGCCAACCGCCCGCTCAAGAGCTTGACGGACATGATCAAAGGCAAGCAGGGGCGCTTCCGCGAAAACCTGCTGGGCAAGCGAGTGGACTACTCCGGCCGAAGCGTGATCGTCGTCGGCCCCGAGCTGCGTCTCCACCAGTGCGGCCTGCCCAAGAAGATCGCGCTGGAACTCTACCAGCCGTTCATCATCCGCCGCCTCAAGGAGCGAGGCCTGGCCGATACGATCAAGTCGGCCAAGAAGATGCTCGAACGCCGCGACCGCGAGATCTGGGACGTGCTGGAGGAAGTCATCTACCAGCATCCCGTCATGCTCAACCGCGCCCCGACGCTTCACCGCATGGGCATCCAGGCCTTCGAGCCGGTGCTGGTCGAAGGCAACGCCATCAAGATCCACCCGCTGGTCTGCAAGGGCTTCAATGCCGACTTCGACGGCGACCAGATGGCCGTACACCTGCCGCTGTCGGTGGAGGCACAGGCCGAGGCGCACGTGCTGATGCTGGCCACCAATAACATTTTCTCGCCGGCCAACGGTTCGCCCATCACCATGCCCATGCAGGACATTGTTCTGGGCGTCTACTACCTGACGGCCGAGCATGGCGTGGAATTCGTCCTGCCCGACGTCAAGAAGGTCAAGTTCACCGACGGCCAGGAGTACCCTGTTTATGCCCACCCGCGTGATGCGATCACGGCCTACACCCTGGGCCGCATTGGTGTCCACGCCAAAGTCGTCGTGCGCCTGGACAACCCGCTGGTGATCGAGCAGGATAAGAAGTACAAGCCGGAGAAGGGCCGCATCGTCACCTCGGCCGGCCGCTGCATTTTCAACGACATTCTGCCCGAAGGCATGGGCTTCTACAATTACGCCCTGGGCCAGAAGGGCGCCAGCCGCGCCATCAGCGACTGCTTCCAGAAACTCGGCCGCGGCGAGACGCTCAACCTGCTCGACAGCATGAAGGAACTGGGCTTCCACTATTCCACGCTGGCGGGCCTGTCCTTCGGCATCACCGACGCCAAGATTCCCGAGCGCAAGCCCATTATCCTGGCCGAGGCGCAGAAGCGCGTCGACCGCATCGAGGAAGACTACCGCGTCGATGCCATCACCGAGGGCGAACGCAACAACCAGATCGTGGACCAGTGGATTCACGCCCGCGAGGAAATCACCAAGAGCCTGCTACAGGCCCTGGAGAACGATCGCCATGCCGACGACCCCAACTACCTCAACCCCGTGTGGCTGATGTTCCACTCCAACGCCCGCGGCAACATCGACCAGATCCGCCAGTTGGCCGGTATGCGAGGCCTGATGTCCAAGCCTTCGGGCGAGATTATCGAGACGCCTATCAAGGCCAACTTCCGCGAAGGTCTGACCGTGCTGGAATACTTCAGCTCCACCCACGGCGCCCGCAAGGGCCTGGCGGACACGGCCCTCAAGACGGCTGACTCGGGCTACCTGACCCGCAAGCTGGCCGACGTGGCCCAGAACGTCATCATCACCGAAATCGACTGCGGAACCCTCAAGGGCATTCCGAAGTCGGCCATCTACAAGGGCGAGCAGGTGGACGTGCCCCTGCGCGAGATCATCATCGGCCGGGTGGCGCGTGAGAACATCATCAACCCCATCACCGACCAGGTGATCGTCAGGGAAAACGATACCATCAACGAGGCCGTTGCCCGGCAGATCGAAGACCTGGGCATGGAAACCATCCGCGTCCGCAGCGTGTTGACCTGCGAGGCCAAGATGGGCATCTGCGCCCGTTGCTACGGCGTGGACCTCTCCACCGGCAAGCTGGTGGAGGAAGGCCTGGCCGTGGGCATCATCGGCGCCCAGTCGATCGGCGAGCCCGGCACGCAGTTGACCATGCGTACCTTCCACACCGGCGGCGTGGCTACCCGCGCCGTCGTGGAGTCGGAAATCCTGGCCACCGTGACCGGCGTGATCCAGTACCGCGAACTCAACGCCGTGCTGGTGGAGTCGGGCAAGGAAAAGCAACTGGTGGTGCTGAAGCGCAACGGCGAAGTGGCCATTCTCGACGACAAGGGCCGCGAGCTCGAAAAATACAAGGTGCCCTACGGCGCCAACATGCTGGTGGTCGATGGCGCGAAGGTCAAGGCTGGGCATCGCCTGGTCCAGTGGGATCCGCACCGCGTGCCGATCCTGGCCGAGGCGGCCGGCTCGGTCCGCTTCCAGGATATCGAGGAAGGTGAAACTGTCCGCGTCGAGGCCGAGCGTGGTCGCGGCCCGACAGCCCGGCGCCTGGTGGTCATCGAGCACAAGGGCGAGAAGCACCCGCGCATCGTCATCGAGGACAAGAGCGGCAAGATTCTGGACTTCCACTACCTGCCGGCCAAGGCCCGCGTGGAAGTGGAAGAAGGCCAGTCGGTCCTGCCGGGCGAACTGCTCGCCCGCCAGCCGCGCGAGGTGAGCGGCACGCAGGACATCACCGGCGGCCTGCCTCGCGTGACCGAGGTGTTCGAGGCCCGCAAGCCCAAGGACCCGGCCGCGATGGCCGAGATTTCCGGGCGCGTCGAGCTTCGCACCGACAAGCGCCGCGGCAAGATGACCATCATCGTCCGCAGCGAATCGGGCATGGAGCGCGAGCACCACGTCCCGCACGACCGGCACCTGCTCGTGCATACCGGCGACTACGTGGAGGCGGGCGATCCGCTGACCGAAGGCCCGCTGGTGCCGCATGACATCCTGGCCATCCGCGGCGAGGAAGCCCTCCAGCAGTACCTGCTGACCGAGGTGCTGGGCGTGTACCGCGGCGTGGGTCAGACCATCAACGACAAGCACGTTGAAGTCATCATCATGCAGATGATGCGGAAGGTGAAGATAGAATCTGTCGGCGACAGCAACCTTTTACCCGGAGATGTTGTTGACAAATTCCGCTTTAGAGAAGAGAATAGTCGACTCGCCGAATCGCTGAAGGTTGTGGAGCCTGGCGACACGGGCTTTGCCGTGGGCGATGTTGTGGTGCGTGGCAAGCTCGAGCAGGCCAATGCCGAGGTGGAAGCCAAGGGTGGCCAGCCGGCCAAGACTCGCCGGCCCCGGCCCGCGACGGCCAAGACGCTGCTGCTGGGCGTGACCAAGGCGTCGTTGCAGTCGGAGAGCTTCCTGTCGGCCGCCAGCTTCCAGGAGAGTACGAAGGTGTTCACCGAGGCGGCGTTGTCGGGCAGGATGGATGAGTTGCGCGGCCTGAAGGAGAACGTGATCCTGGGCCACCTGATCCCGGCGGGCACGAGCTTCAAGCCGTACGTGGACATGAAGATCAAGAAGCTGGTGGATCTGTCCGAACTGACCACCGCGCCCGACGAGCAGTTGACCGAGGCCGAGATTACGCAGGCCGTGCAGCAGGCCCTGACGGGGCAGAGCTGAGACGGCCGGATTACGATAGTGCTGGATAAAGAAGTCTGAATAATAAAGAGGTTTGGGATGCCGACGATTAATCAACTGGTTCGTTCACCGCGGACGGTTCAGAAGGCCAAGAAGAAGAACGTGGCGTTGAACTCCTGCCCGCAGAGGCGTGGCGTGTGCCTGCTGGTCAAGACCGTCACGCCCAAGAAGCCCAACTCGGCGTTGCGGAAGGTTGCCCGCGTGCGGTTGAGCAACGGCAAGGAAGTGACGGCCTACATTCCCGGCGTCGATCACAACCTCCAGGAGCACAGCATCGTGCTGGTCCGCGGCGGCCGCGTGCGCGACCTGCCCGGCGTGCGTTACCATATCGTGCGCGGCACGCTGGATGCGTTGGGCGTGGCCAATCGCAAGCAGAGTCGCAGCAAGTACGGGGCCAAGAGGCCCAAGTAGGCGTTGGCGAGAGAGTCAACAGGCCGCCCGATAAGCGGGCGGGTTTGGGAAGAACAATATGGCATTCAAGAAGTTTACAGTATCAGCGACCGCCCTGGCGCCGGACCCGGTGTATCACAGCAAGCTGGTGACCAAGTTCATCAACTCCATCATGCTGTCGGGCAAGAAGTCTACGGCCTGCCGCGTGTTCTACGGCGCGATGAACATCATCGCCGAGAAGGTCAAGGACGTCCCGCCGCTGGAGGTCTTCGAGAAGGGCTTGGAGAACATCAAGCCGCTGATCGAAGTCCGCTCCAAGCGCGTGGGCGGGGCCAACTACCAGGTGCCCATGCAGGTCAACAGCAAGCGGCAACTGTCGCTGGCCATTCGCTGGGTTCGCGATGCGGTGCGCGCGGGCAAGGGCTCGCCGACCCATGAGCGGCTGGCGAATGAAATGATGGCCGCCTACAAGGGCGAAGGCACCGCCATGCAGACGCGCGAGAACGTGCACCGCATGGCCGAGGCCAACAAGGCCTTCGCACACTTTGCCTGGTAGCCATCGGCAAAGAAGCTTCAGATGTAAGCAACATCGGTCTTATCATGCCCCCCTTAAGGCGCTGGTAAGCCGAGTTGGATGGAATCGCCCAGCGAGCGTTTTTGACGCTTGAGACGTGCGGGCGACCCCGGTCGGATACAATAAAGCCGGGGCTCAGAGAAGGCCTGTTTTGGCCTGCGGGCTGAGATGGGCCGCTTGAGATAACACAACCGGGCCGGCCTGTAGACGTGGCCCTGGGCACTGCATCCGCCCGGGCTTTCAAGGCCGGTGCCTTCCGGGTCTCCCGGGAAGGCGCAGGGTGCCTGGCATCCTGGTCAGCGCAAGTGACCCCGCTTGTGGTATCGATTTATAATTGTGATGCGCATTGGGATCTCGGATCCCGATCAAGATTGAGTAATCATGGCGAAAGATCTTCAAAAGCTCCGTAACATCGGCGTGATGGCCCACATCGACGCCGGCAAGACCACCGTCAGCGAACGCATTCTGTTCTTTGCGGGCAGGACGTACAAGATCGGCGAAGTCCACGACGGCACCGCCGTTATGGACTACCTGGAGGAAGAGCAGGAGCGGGGCATCACCATCACCTCCGCAGCCACCAAGCTCAGCTGGCGCGACTACGACATTAACCTCATCGACACGCCTGGCCACGTGGACTTCACCATCGAGGTCGAGCGCTCCCTGCGAGTGCTTGACGGCGCGGTGGCGGTGTTCTGTGCCGTTGGCGGCGTCGAGGCCCAGAGCGAGACCGTCTGGCGCCAGGCCGACCGTTATGGCGTGCCGCGCATCTGCTTCATTAACAAGCTCGACCGCGGCGGCGCGGACTTTGATATGGTTCTGGGCGACATCACCAACCGCCTGCACGCCAACCCGATCGTTTTGCAACTGCCCATCGGCCAGGGCGACAAGCACATCGGCCAGTTGGACCTCATCCGCCGCAAGGCCTACTACTACGACGAAGACGGCGCTGCCACCAAGCTGCGGGTGGAAGATGTGCCGGCGGAGTATGTGGACGATGTCGAGTTGCATCGTCACGAGATGGTCGAAAAAGCGGCCGAGTATGATGACCGCCTGATGGAAAAGTACCTCCACGACGAGGACTCCATTACCGAGGAAGACATCGTCGCCGCCATCCGCAAGGGCACGGTTGCCAACAAACTCCACCCCGTGCTGTGCGGCTCGGCCCTTCGTCACATCGGTGTCCACCCGCTACTGGATGCTGTCGTCGATTACCTGCCCAGCCCGCTGGACAAGCCGCCCGTGGAGGGCCTGATCAGCGCCCGGGGCCCGGAGAAGACGACTCGCGCCTGCACCGATAAGGATCCGTTCTCTGCGCTGGTCTTCAAGATTACCTCCGATGAGCACGGCGACTTGACGTTCATCCGCATCTACAGCGGCACGCTGACGGGCAACACCCGCGTGCTGAACAGCACGCAGGACAGGAAGGAAAACATTTCCCGCATCTGGGAGATGCATGCGGCCAAGCGGACCCGCCGCGACCAGGCCGGCGCCGGCGATATCGTGGCCGTGGTGGGGCTGAAGAACTCCATCACCGGCGACACGCTGTGCGACACCAAGGCCCCGATCATCCTGGAGAAGGTGGACTTCCCCGAGCCGGTCATCACCATGTCCATCGAGCCGCGCACCAGTGCCGACAAGCAGAAGTTGGGCGAGGCGCTGGGCATCCTGCGGCGCGAGGACCCCAGCTTCGGCTTCAGCTATGACGAAGAGACTGGCCAGACCATCATCTCCGGCATGGGCGAGCTGCACCTGGAGATCGTCAAGAACAAGCTGGTTCGCGACATGGGCGTCGACGTCAACGTCGGACGCCCCAGCGTGGCGTACAAGGAAACCATCACCACCATAGCCGAGGCCGAAGGGCGATTCGTCAAGCAGACCGGCGGGCACGGGCAGTTCGCTGTGGTCGTGCTTCGACTGGAACCCTTCGTGCCCGAGCCGGGCGAGGCGTCCGTCCAGTTCGAGGACGCCACCAAGGGCGGCGTGGTGCCGCGCGAGTTCATCAAGTCGGTGCAGCAGGGCGTCATGGATGCCTCGACCAGCGGCCCCCAGGCCGGCTACCCGATGCTCAATATCAAGGCCTTCCTGACCGATGGCAAGCACCACCCGGTGGACAGCTCGGACATGGCCTTCCAGCAGGCCGGGGCACTGGCCTTCGTGGAGGCCGCCCGCAAGGCCAAGCCGGTCTTCCTCGAGCCGGTGATGATGGTTCAGGTGACCATTCCCGACGAGTTTGTGGGCGCCGTGACCGGCGACCTCAACGCCCGGCGGGCCGACATCAAGGAAATGGGCAGCCGCGGCAAGATTCGCGTTGTAGACGCCCTGGTGCCCTTGGCGGAGATGTTTGGATATACGACGCAACTGCGGTCGCTGACCCAGGGCCGCGGAACCTGCACGATGGAGCCGCATTCGTACGCCCAGGCCCCGGCGCAGGTGGCTGCGGCGGTGCTGAAGTTGGCCTGATTGACGGCCTGAAACAAAAAAAGACAAAACTTTAGTCAAAAGGATTGACAGGCCGCGGCGGATCTATATGCTGGTGTGACTCTGGCTCTAGACGGGCCCCAACCGGGTGCTAAACCCCGGTGCCGTGGAGAACAAAGTACATGACACAAGACAAGATACGTATCCGAATGGAAGCATACGATCACCGGGCGCTGGACGCCTCGGCCAAGGAGATCGTTGACCATGCTGAGCGGACCGGCGCCCGTGTCCGCGGCCCGGTGCCGCTGCCCACGCGGATCGAGCGGTACACCGTCCTTCGTGGCCCGCACGTGGACAAGAAGAGCCGCGAGCAGTTCGAGATGCGGACACACAAGCGGATCATTGACATTTACGAGCCGACCGTACGGACCGTCGAGGCGCTGAATCGCCTGGTGGTCCCGGCCGGCGTGTTCATCAAGATCAAGGCATAGGACTTTATCCATGCTGTCGGCACTCATAGGTAAAAAGATCGGTATGACCCAGTTGTACGACGCCAAGGGCGAAGTTCAGCCCGTGACCGTCGTGCAGGCCGGGCCCTGTAGCGTCCTCCAGATCAAGACCCCCGAGGCTGACGGCTACAACGCCGTGCAGATCGGTTTCGGCGAGGTCAAGCCCCAGCGGACGACCAAGGCCCTCATCGGCCACGCCGTCAAGGCAGGCTCGGCCCCCAAGAAGTGCATCCGCGAGTATCGCCTGGCCGACGCGGCCGGCGACGTTGCGGTGGGGCAGGTGCTGACGGTGGAAGTCTTCGAGGGCGTGGGCCTGGTGGATGTCTGCGGCACGAGCAAGGGCAAAGGCACCGCCGGCGTCATGAAGAGGCATCATTTCAAGGGCATGCCTGCTTCCCACGGTACCGAGCGGAAGCACAGAAGCCCCGGCTCGATCGCAGCCCACGCCACCAACCGCGGTTGGGGCGGCGACATCAAGAAGGGCAAGCGAATGGGCGGTCGAATGGGCAACGCCCAGAGAACCACCCGCAACCACACGCTGGTGGCCATCGATAAAGAGAATAACCTCCTGTTGATCAAGGGCGCGGTGCCCGGAGCCAACGGAGGTTTTGTGTTTATATACCCAAGCAAGACAGCCGCGGCCAAGAGCAAATAGGCCCTCAAGGATAGCGCGTCATGTTGGAAGTACCAATTTACAATACCGAAGGCCGCAAGATCGACACGATGAAGGTCGATGAGCATTTGTTCGGCACGGAGGTCAACGTCTCCCTGATCAAGCAGGCGATCGTTGCCTACCACGCCAACAAGCGGCAGGGCACGGCGGCCAGCAAAGGCCGTGGACAGGTTGCGGGCTCCACGCGAAAGCTCTTCCGCCAGAAGGGCACGGGCAACGCCCGGCGTGGCCCGGTTCGCACCAACGTCATGAAGGGCGGCGGCGCTGCCTTCGGCAAGACGCCCCACAGCTTCCGCAAGAAGCTGCCCCGCGGCATGCGTAAGGCGGCCCTGAACTCGGCCCTGCTGGCCAAGATGCTGGGCAACGACATGCTCCTGATCGAAGGCCTGGCCGCCAGCCAGCCCAAGACCAAGACGATGGCGACCATGCTCAAGGGCTTGCAGATCAACCGTTCCTGCCTGCTGGCACTGGCCCAGCGAGACAACAATATCTACCTCAGCGCCCGCAACATCCCGGACCTGACGGTGCGGACGGCTGAGGAACTCAACGCCTTCGACGTGGCCACGAGGCAGAAGATGATGCTGACCACCGATGCAATGAAGGCCCTGATGTCACGGGAGGGCAAGGCGTGAGGCACGATATCCATAGCACAATCATTCGGCCGCTGATCACCGAGAAGAGTACCCACCAGAGCCAGACCCGCAACGCCTACGCGTTCCAGGTGGCCGCGGATGCCAACAAGTCCCAGATCAAGCAGGCCGTCGAGAAGATTTACGAAGTGAAGGTTCGCGCCGTTCGCACGGCCAACCGTAAGGGCAAGCGGCGTAGGGCGGGCTATCGTTACGGCCTGACCAGCCAATGGAAAAAGGCCGTGGTGATCCTGCACAGCGATTACCACATCGATCTGTTCTAAGGCGACACGAGTAACTCATGGCGATCAAGATATACAAAAAGACATCCGCGGGCAGGCGATTCAGCTCGGTCAACCGCCGAGAGGAAGTCACCTCCACCACGCCGGAAAAGTCGCTGCTCAAGCCGCTGAAGAAAAAGGGCGGGCGCAACTTCAGCGGCAAGATCACGACGCGGCATCGCGGCGGCGGGGCCAAGCAGATGTACCGCGTGATCGACTTCAAGCGCAACGGCAGGGACGGGCAGGCCGCTGAGGTGCTGTCCATCCAGTACGACCCCAACCGCACGTGCAACATCGCCCTGCTGGGTCACGAGGACGGGACGAAGACGTACATCCTGGCCCCCGTCGGCCTCAAGGTGGGCGCCAAGATCTACTCGGGCGACGCGGCCGAGCCTCGGCTGGGCAACTGCCTGCCGCTGGGCAAGATTCCCGTGGGCCTGGAAATCCATAACATCGAAATGTCCCCCGGCGAAGGCGGCAAGATGGTCCGCACCGCCGGCGGGGTGGCTCGCCTGGTGGCCCGCGAGGGCAAGATGGCGCACCTGATTCTGCCCTCGGGCGAAATGCGAATGGTCAACTCGCAGTGCCGGGCGACCATCGGCCAGTTGGGCAACATCGAACACGGCAGCGTCCGCTGGGGCAAGGCGGGTCGTACGCGTCACCGCGGCCGTCGGCCTCACGTTCGCGGCTCGGCGATGAACCCGGTGGCCCACCCGATGGGCGGCGGCGAAGGCCGTCGCAGTGGCGGCCGGCATCCGGTTTCGCCTACGGGCAAGTTGGCCAAGGGCGGCAAGACCCGCCGGCGCCGCAAGGTGTCCAACAAGATGATCCTGCGTCGTCGCCGGAATGTCCGTAACGGGCAGTTGGTACTTTAGGTTCAAGAGGCCTGTTGAAAGACTGAGATAATCATGACCAGAAGCTCAAAAAAAGGTCCGTTTGTGGATGAGAAGCTGTACCGCAAGGTGCAGAAGGCCACATCCACCGGCAGCCACGAGGCGATCAAGACCTGGGCCCGCGCCTGCACGATCGTCCCGGAGTTTGTCGGACTGACGTTCATGGTTCACAACGGCAAGGCGTTCAACCGGGTGTTTGTGACTGAAGACATGGTCGGACACAAGTTGGGCGAGTTCAGCCCGACCCGGCTGTTCCGTGGTCACAGCGGCATCAAGAAGGCGGAGACCCCCGCGTAAGTAGTCTGGGAATATACCGATGGCATGGCACTCAACATATAGATACGCCCGGATCAGCGCCCGAAAGGTTCGCCTGATCGTGGACCTGATCCGCGGGCAGAACGTTCAAAAGGCCCTCAACATCCTGAAGTTCACGCCCAACCGGGCGGCAGTGATGATTTCCAAGGCCCTGACCAGCGCGGTCGCCAGCGCCAACGAGGCCGAGGCGAATGTGGACCGCCTGTTCGTGCAGGAGGCCCGCGTGGACGAGGGTCCGGTGATGAAGCGATTCATCGAGAAGGACCGCGGCAGGGCGCATCCGATCCTGAAGCGGACCAGTCACATTGTCGTTGTTGTCGAGCAAGAGGAATAGGTAAAGAGGCAATCATGGGTCAGAAAGTATCACCCATAAGTTTTCGAACCGGCGTGACGATCGGCTGGAAGAGCCGTTGGTTTGCCCCCAAGGCCAACTATGGCGAGTTCCTGATCGAGGACGAGCGCATTCGCCGGTTCATCGACGAGCGCCTCAACCGCCAGCCCCCGTTCGCCGCCATCAGCGATATGGAGATCGAGCGGACGCGCGAAGAGCTGAAGGTCATCATCAAGACCGCTCGCCCCGGCCTGGTCATCGGCCCCAAGGGCGCCGAAGTTGAGAAGCTCAAGAACGCGCTTGAAGACATGACCAACCGGCGCGTGAATATCAATATCGTCGAAATCCGCCAGCCGGACCTGGACGCCAAACTGGTGGCTGAGGGCATCGCCTCCCAGCTCAAGCGGCGGGCCAGCTTCCGGCGGACGATGAAGCAGCGTGCCGAGACGGCCATGCAGGCCGGCGCCAAGGGCGTGAAGATCATCATCTCCGGTCGACTTGGCGGGGCGGAAATGAGCCGCAGCGAGCCCCTGATCATGGGCAGCATTCCGCTGCACACGCTGGAGGCCGACGTGGATTACGGCTTTGCCGCCAGCTATACGACCTACGGAACCATCGGCGTTAAGGTGTGGATCTACAAGGGGCTGTTTGGCGAAGCCCCGACCGAGGAAGAGCAGGCCCAGGCTGCAGCCATGACCCGAGCTCGCCGACGCCGCGAACGTGGCCCCGGCGGGCCAGGTGGCGGCCCCGGCGGCGGTGGCCGCAGAGGTGGCGGCGATCGTGGCGGCCCCGGCGCTGGTCCGGGAACCGGTGGGGCGGGAGCCCGTCCCGGTGGATCGCGGCTGGGCGGCCGTCGCCGAGCCCCGGCCGAGGCGCCTGCGGCCCCGGCAGCAGAGCCGGCCGCTCCGGAAGTTCAGCCCGATGGCGGCAGCGAGGCCGAGAAGTCAGAGAGTTGAGTCAGGCAGCACGCCCGCGGCAGAGAGTAAGGCCGCAAGCGAAACAGATAGTCTTCAGCAGGTGCGATCATGGCATTGATGCCAAAACGTGTAAAGCATCGTAAGCAGCAGCGTGGGGTCATGCGTGGCATGGCCACTCGCGGCAACACCGTGTCGTTCGGGGACTACGGGCTTCAGAGCCTGGACCTGGCGTGGGTGACGGCCAAGCAGTTGGAGGCCGGCCGCGTGGCTGCGACGCACTTCCTCCACCGCGAGGGAAGGGTGTACATCCGCGTCTTCCCGGAAAAGCCCGTGACGTCCAAGCCGCTGGAAACCCGAATGGGCACCGGCAAGGGCGAAGTGGAGAACTGGGTGGCCGTGGTCAAGCCCGGCACGATCCTGTTTGAGATCGGCGGCGTGGACGAGCCGACGGCCAAGGCGGCCCTTCGCCGTGTGGCCCAGAAAATGCCCGTGCACTGCCGGATGATCGGTCGCCGCCTGAAGGTCTAACAAAGGGCTCAGCAAGCAAACGAGCGAGCAATGAAGATTAAAGAGATACGCGAGTTGACTGAAGAAGAGCTGCACAACGAGCTGGATCGGCTCCGGCGGCAGGCGTTTGACCTGCGAAGCCAGTCGGTTACCGAAAAGCTGGCCGATCCGACGATGCTGACCAAGGTTCGGCGTGACGTCGCCCGGATTCTGACGGAACTGCGGCAGCGCGAGATGAAGTCGGCGTAGTAACGGGTCAGCCAACGAGCATAACGAGGCATCGATGACAGAAGCAGGCGAAAAAAGCGAGAACGCGAAACCCACCGGGAAAACCGGCGTGGTGGAATCCGTCAGCGGCAAGATGACAGTCCGGGTGACCCTGGAGACGCTGGCCAAGCACCCGCAGTACGGCAAGTACCTGAGGCATCGTACGAGGTTGGCCGTGCACGACCCCAAGAACGAGGCTCAAAAGGGCGACCTGGTTGAGATCGTGCCCTGTCGCAGACTGAGCAAGAACAAGAGCTGGCGGCTGCTGCGGGTGGTTCGCAAGAGTACCGCCCCGGAAGCGGCTGAATAACTAGAGGTTAGTGACGTGATCCAGGCAGAGCAACGCTTAGACGTAGCCGACAACACCGGTGCCCAGATTGTTGGGACCATCCGCGTGTTGGGCGGCTCGACGAGACGGCAGGGTTTCACCCGCCGCGTGGCTTCGCTGGGCGATGTGATCATCGCCTCGGTGAAGAAGGCGCTTCCGGGCGGAGAAGTCAAGCCCGGCGATGTTGTCCGCTGCGTGATCGTGCGGACCGCTTCGCCGGTCCGGCGCTCCGACGGAAGCTATGTTCGCTTCGACCGCAGCGCGGTGGTCATCATCGACGAAGAGGGCAACCCCAAGGGGACGCGCATCTTCGGAGCGGTGGCCCGCGAGTTGCGAGAGAAGAACTTCATGAAGATCGTGTCGCTGGCCTCCGAGGTGGTTTGAGCATGGCAAGGAACGTAAGAAAAGGCGATATGGTCAAGGTCATCGCGGGCGATGACAAGGGCAAGGTCGGCGAGGTCTTGCGGGTCGATGCGTCGGCCGGCAAGGTGCTGGTGCAGGGCATCAACCGTGTCTTCCGGCATCTCAAGCCCTCTCGGCAGCATCCGCAGGGCGGACGCATTCAGAAGGAGATGCCCATCAACATCTCCAACATCCTCCCGGTGGATCCTAAGACCAATCAGCCCACGCGAGTGGCCTTCCGCACCGCCGCCAACGGCGGGAAGGAACGTCTGGCCAAGAAGTCCGGCCAGGTGCTGGGAACGGTTAGGAAAGTAAAGTAGGTCAATTTCCATGGGCGCAAGGCTATTTGAAAAATACAAGACGGAAGTGCTGCCGGCCCTGGCCAAGCAGTTCGGCCATGACAACGTCAACGCGGTCGCCAAGCTTCAAAAAGTGGTGATCTCGATGGGCATGGGCGGGGCGCACCAGGACCAGGCCAAGCTGGAAGTGGCCGAGAAGCAGCTGGGCCTCATCGCCGGGCAGAAGCCGGTGGTGACGCTGGCCAAGCAGGCCATCAGCAACTTCAAGCTCCGCAAGGGCATGAAGGTGGGTCTGAAGGTGACCCTGCGTGGCGCTCGGATGTACGAGTTCCTCGACCGGCTGATTTCGCTGGCGATTCCTCGCGTCAAGGACTTCCGGGGCCTGAGCCCTTCAGGTTTTGACGGTCGCGGCAGCTACAACATGGGCCTGGTCGAACAGTCGGTGTTCCCGGAAATCGACACCACGACGCTGACCTTCACGCAGGGCATGAACATTGCCATGCAGACCACGGCCAAAACGGACGAAGAGGCGCGGGCACTGTTGAGCATGCTGGGCATGCCTTTCAGGCGAGATTAAACATGGCAACCAAGGCTCAGGTAATTAAGTCGAATAAGACGCCGAAATTCTCCACCCGCAAGGTCCGCCGCTGCCAGTTGTGCGGCCGGCCCCGGGCGGTCTATCAGAAGTTCAAAGTCTGCCGCATCTGTCTGCGGAACCTGGCGGCCGAGGGAAAGATCCCCGGACTCAAAAAGGCCAGCTGGTAAGAAGGAAACAAGGAACGATGAGTCTGTCAGACCCCATAGCCGACATGCTGACGCGAATCCGGAATTCCCTTCGGGCCCGGCACGAGATCGTCAACGTCCCGGCCTCCGGCATCTGCGAAGGTATCTGCCGCGTGCTGAAGGAAGAGGGCTACATCGCGGACGTCAAGCGTGTCGAGGACGACAAGCAGGGCCTCCTGCGGGTGTACCTGAAGTACGGCCCGCTCGGCCAGGACATTGTGACCGAGATCAAGCGTGTCTCCAAGCCGGGCCGGCGGGTGTATATGTCGGTGGGCGAGTTGCCCCGGCCGCTGAATGGTTTGGGAATTTCGATCGTCTCGACGCCCAAGGGCGTGCTGAGCGATCGCCAGTGCCGCCAGTCCAACGTGGGTGGCGAAGTCCTTTGCACCGTTTGCTAAATGAGAACTGATATATGTCGCGCATAGGAAAACAGCCAGTTGCCATACCCGACGGAGTGAAGGTGGCCCTCACCGGCCGCGTCATCAACGTCGAAGGGCCCAAGGGCAAGCTCAGTTGGGAACACCGCTCGGAAATCACCGTCGCGGTGGAAGGCAAGCAGGTGCTCGTCACCCGCGTCGGTGACGACCGCCTCAGCCGGAGCCTGCATGGCCTGACCCGCAGCCTGATCGCCAACATGGTCGAAGGTTGCGCCAAGGGCTACTCCAAGAGCCTGGAACTCTACGGCGTGGGTTATGGCGTGTCGATCCAGGGCAAAAAATTCTCGGTGAACTGCGGGTTCAGCCATCCGGCGGTCTTCGAGGTTCCCGACGGGCTGATCGTGGAGGTGCAGACTCCCCAGGCCCGCGGCGACAACGAGCCGGCCCGGTTCACGGTCCGCGGTCCCGACAAGCAGGCGGTGGGCGAGTTTGCCTCGCGAGTTCACCGCACGCGTCCGCCCGAGCCGTACAAGGGCAAGGGCGTTCGGTATGTCGGCGAACACGTTCGCCGGAAGGTCGGCAAGGCCTTTGCGGGCACCGGCAGTGCGTAAGGATTTGGCGGCCTAGTGCATGATCCTCCCCGAGAGGAAGGATTGGTTGGATAAGAGAAATGAAGCCGATAGCAAAAAAACTATTCAAGCGTGAGCGGCGCAAGAAGCGAGTGCGCAAGACAGTGAACGGGACGCCTCTGCGGCCCCGGTTGGCGGTCTTCCGCAGTCACAAGAACATCTACGCCCAGATCATCGACGACGTCAGCAAGCGGACGCTGGTGGCCGCCTCCTCGATGGAGAAGCCGGTTCGTCAGACCCTGGGCTCGGCCAACAGCGGCAACAAGGCCGCCGCGGTGGTGGTCGGGGCTGCCCTGGCCGCCAAGGCAGCCGAGGCCGGGATCAAGAAGGTCGTTTTCGACCGCAACGGCTACCCGTTCCACGGTCGCGTCCGTGAACTGGCCGAGGCGGCCCGCAAGGGTGGCCTGGAATTCTAGGAACGCAGGCTTGGGCCGGGTGCGGCCCGAGCAACACAGGAGCACTTAACAGTGGCTTTACAGCAAGAAGATAGATTCGCCGACGAGGGCCCCGGCGGCCTGGAAGAGAACGTGGTGCAGGTGTATCGGTGCGCCAAGGTCGTCAAGGGCGGCCGGCGGTTCAGCTTCGCGGCCCTGGTGGTCGTGGGCAACCGTCACGGCAGCGTGGGCCTGGGCTACGGCAAGGCCAACGAAGTGCCCCAGGCTGTTGACAAGGGCATCGCCGACGCCAAGAAGAGCGTGGTCAGCGTCACGCTCAAGGGCACGACGATCCCGCACGTGGTCATCGGCCGCTGCGGCGCCAGCAAGGTCAAGCTGGTCCCGGCCTCCGAGGGTACGGGCGTCATCGCCGGCAAGAAGCTTCGGCCCCTGCTGGAGCTGGCGGGCATTCACAACGTTTTGACCAAGGCCTACGGCTCGACATCCCCCAAGAACCTCCTGAAGGCGGGCCTGGACGCGCTTCGGCAGTTGCGAACGGCTGAGACCATCAGCCAGCTTCGAGGAGTGACGATCGAATGAAGCTCGACGAAATACTACATAAAGCCGGCAAGTACAAGGCCACCAAGCGGCTCGGTCGCGGCAAGGGCAGCGGCCAGGGCAAAACCTCAGGCCGCGGTCACAAGGGCATGGGCGCCCGCGCCGGATCGGGTTACCGCTACGGCTACGAAGGCGGTCAAAACCCGGTGCTGGCCCGCATCCCCAAGAGGGGCTTCACCAACGCCGGCTTCCGCAAGGTCTACCAGGTGATCAACCTGAGCGACCTGGAGAAGTTCGCCGACGGCAGCCGCCTCGACGCGGCGGCGCTGGCCAAGGCCCGCGTGATCTCCGACGCCGGCGTGCCGCTGAAGGTTTTGGGCAACGGTTCTTTGAGCAAGAAGTTGACGGTGGTGGCCAATCGGTTCTCTTCCTCGGCGGAAGAGAAGATCGTCAAGGCCGGTGGAGCAGTGGAAAAAGTGCAGGACTAGTTGCCCGGCAGGGCAAAGGGTTCCTTGAATGATTTTCCGAGTCTTCAGATTGGTGGTCGGCCTGGCCTTGGGCGTTTTTGCGGCGTGGCTGATTTACAGCGGCGTCCAGAGCGTCCTGGCAGTCCTGTCCAGTGGCAAGGCCGGTGGCGCTGCCTTCGTCGGCCCGGTGGCCAACATTGTCTTTGGCCTGCTGATCATCGGCGCCTACTACTACTCCCTCATTGCCGACTCGCCGATCAAGCAGTCGCTGGTGAACATCTTCTCTATCCCTGAGTTGCTGCGGAAACTGGGTTTCACGCTGCTGCTTCTGTGCATTTACCGCATCGGCTTCCATGTGACCATCCCCGGCGTTGACCAGGTCAAGCTGACGTCCTGGATCGAGCAGCAGGAGGGCGGCGCGTTCGGCCAGGCCATGGAATACTACTCCATGCTTACCGGCGGCAACGTGCACTGGACGCTGTTCGGCATGGGCATCATGCCCTACATCTCGGCCTCGATTATCTTCCAGTTGCTGGCGACGGTCGTGCCGGCCTTGCAGAAACTTCAGAAGGAAGGCCCCGCCGGCTACAAGCGAATCCAGGAATACACCCGCTACGCGACCGTGGGCCTGTGCATCGTGCAGGCCATCGTGTGGATGCGGCTGGTCGTGGGCAGCGGGCATGACGACACCAAGCTTTACGACGTGTACCTGGCCTCCGGGACGCAGTTCATCTTCTTCATCGGCGTGATCGGCATGACGGCCGGCACCGTCTTCATGATGTGGCTGGGCGAGCAGATCGACGAGTACGGCATCGGAAACGGCATCAGCTTGCTGATCATGGCCGGCATCGTCGCCCGCCTGCCGGTGGCCATTTCGATGCTGGCCCAGAACGTAAGCCTCTCGCTGACGGGCGGGACCGGCGGTTCTTCCATCGGTCCCCTCAAGATCGTCTTCCTGGTCGCGGCCTTCGTCTTCGTGGTGGCCGGGGCGATCCTGATTACCCAGGGCCAGCGGCGAATCCCGATCCAGCAGGCCAAGCAGACGCGAGGCCGGCGGGTCTACGGCGGACAGCGGCAGTACCTGCCCCTGCGGGTCAACCACGGCGGCGTGATGCCCATCATCTTCGCGTCGTCGCTGATGCTGTTCCCCAACACCGTGTTCGCCTGGCTGGACAGCGCCTTCCACAACGACCTGACCCGGACGCTGCACTCAGCCTTCCAGATGGGCAGCTATGTCTACCAGGTCAGCTACATCGGCCTGATCTTCTTCTTCGCGTACTTCTGGACGACCGTCCAGTTCCGCCCCAAGGAGATGAGCGAGCAGTTGCAGGACTACGGCAGCTTCATCCCGGGCCTGCGTCCGGGCCGGCGGACGGCAGAGTATCTCGAACGCGTGATGGAACGGATCACCTACTGCGGCGCCGCCTTCCTGGCGACCATCGCGGTGATTCCCGAAGTGATATACCTTTGGCTGGGGATTCCCTACACCATCTCAGCCTTCCTGGGCGGTACGGGCCTGCTGATCACCGTTTCGGTGACGCTGGACCTGGTGCAGCGCATCGAGGCCAACCTGGTGATGCGTAACTACGGCGGTTTCCTTGGCGGCAGTACCCGGATCAAGGGGGCCTACGGTTGAGAATCGTTTTGATGGGACCGCCAGGCGCCGGCAAGGGCACCCAGGCGAAGAAGTTAGTCGATACGTTTGGCATGTTGCACCTGTCCAGCGGCGACATTCTGCGGGCCGAGAAGGCCAGCGGGTCGGCACTGGGAGCGCAGCTTGCCGGGTACATGAATGCCGGGAAGCTTGTTCCCGACGAGACCGTCGTGGACGTGATGGCCAAAGCTCTGACGGGCGGCGGCGAGAAGGCCGGCCTGCTGCTGGACGGCTTTCCGCGGACGGTTCCGCAGGCCAAGGCCCTGGATGAGCAGTTGACCAAGGCAGGCAAGCCGTTGGACGCCGTGGTGGTGATGACGGCCGACCCGAAGGTGATCGTGACGCGCATAACGGGCCGGCAGAGCTGCCCCAAGTGCGGCAAGGTCTACCACGTTACGAACATGCCGCCTCGCAAGGCGGGCGTTTGCGACGCGTGTGCCGCCGCCTTGACGCAGCGGGATGACGACAACGAAACAGTTGTGAAGCAGCGGTTGGACGCATATAACCGCCAGACCGAGCCGGTCATTGCGTACTATCGCAGCCGGGGCGGGCTGAATATGATCGAAGTTGACGGCGGAAAAGAAGCTGACGCCGTCTTTGTCAAGTTGGCTGAAGCGCTGCGGGCCCTTGGGGCCGGCAGGTAGAGGAAGCAATCGTGGCGATTACGCTGAAGACGCCCAAGCAGATTGAGTTGCTGAGGCATGCCGGACGCGTGGTTCGCCAGGTCCTCAATAGTCTGGGCCAGAAGATTGCACCGGGTTTGACAACTGAACAGTTGAACGCCGAGGCCGAGAGGCTTTGCCTTGAGCACGGGGCGCAGTGCCTGTTCAAGGGCGTGCCTGGCCGCGGCGGCGCCGGACCGTTTCCCGGCGCGATTTGTGCCTCGGTCAACGAGGAGGTGGTCCACGGGATCCCCTCTAAACGGGTGATCCGGGACGGCGATATCGTCAGCATCGACTTCGGCGTGAGGCTGGAGGGTTGGTGCGGCGACGCGGCCGAGACGTTTGTCGTCGGCCGGGTCGAGCCGGAAAAGCAGCGCCTGGTGGATGTGACGCGAAACGCCCTGGCCCTGGCGATCCGGATGATTCAGCCGGGTCAGAAGTGGAGTACGGTGGCCCGGGCGATGCAGCAATACGTTGAAGGCGAAGGTTTTTCGGTCGTGCGAGAGTTTGTCGGGCACGGCATCGGGACTGAGATGTGGGAAGACCCGAAGGTGCCCAACTTCGTCTCGCGGGACCTGGAGCGGCGGGATATCCTGCTGCAGCCGGGACTGGTTCTGGCGGTGGAGCCGATGGTGAATATGGGCACGCCGGCAGTGGAATATGGAAGCGACGGATGGACGGTGGTCACGATAGACCGCTTGCCGTCGGCCCATTTTGAGCACATGATAGCCGTCACGCCCCAGGGGGCGGACGTGCTGACGGACGGCCGGTGAGGTCGGAAGAACGTTTAGCCGGACGATGAGGTGACTTGTGAAGGTTCGAAGCTCGGTCAAGAGAATGTGTGAAAACTGCAAGGTCATTCGCCGCAAGGGTGTATTGCGGGTGATCTGCATCAATCCCAAGCATAAGCAGCGTCAGGGCTAATCCTGGCAAGGAGATAGAAGCATGCCGCGTGTGGCAGGTGTTGACATACCCAGCGATAAGCCGGTCGTGGTGTCGCTACAGTACATTTACGGCGTAGGCCCCAAGATCGCCGCCGACGTTTGCGCCAAGACGGGCGTCGAGCCGATGATGCGAGCCAAGGATCTGACCGAAGACCAGCTCTCGCGGATCGCGACGACCCTGGATACCGAGTACGTTATCGAGGGGCAGTTGCGTCGCCAGACGCAGCAGAACGTTGCCCGCCTGCGTGACATCAATTGCTACCGCGGTCTGCGGCATCGCCGCGGTCTGCCGGTGCGTGGCCAGCGAACCAAGACCAATGCCCGGACGCGAAAAGGTCCTCGCAAGACGGTGGCCGGCAAGAAGTCGGTCAAGGAGATGCGCTAAGACATGGCTCAGGTACGGAAAGTCAAGAAAGTCCGGCGGAACGTCGCCAAGGCCGTGGTGCACGTCAAGGCGACCTTCAACAATACACTGGTGACGGTGACCGACCCCAACGGCGACACGCTGGCCCGCGAGTCGGCTGGAACCATCGGGTTCAAGGGCTCGCGCAAGAGCACGCCGTTCGCGGCCCAGCGGGCAGCGGAGTCGGCGGCCGTCAAGGCGCGGAAGATGGGCGTGACCGAGGTGGAAGTGCGGGTCAACGGCCCGGGCAGCGGTCGCGAGAGCGCGATCACGGCCTTGCAGGCGGCCGGGCTTCGCATCATCTCCATCGAGGACGTGACCCCGATTCCGCACAACGGATGCCGGCCCCGCAAGAAACGCCGCGTCTGATTTAATCTTGAGGATACAGGAGTATAGAGAGATATGGGACGCAATACAGGACCCAAATGCAGACTTTGCCGGCGTGAAGGCATCAAGCTGATGCTTCGCGGCGCCCGGTGCGAGACGGCCAAGTGCGCTATGGAGCGCCAGTGGCGCGCGTCGCCCCCGGGGCAGCACAACTGGCGCCGCACCCGCAGCAGCGAATACGGCCTGCGCCTCCGCGAGAAGCAGAAGGTCAAACGCTATTATGGCGTCTACGAGAAGCAGTTCATCAAGTACTTCCATGAGGCCGAAGGGCAGAAGGGCAATACCGGCGCGGCATTGCTCACGCTGCTGGAACGTCGCTTGGACAACGTAATTTACAAGCTGGGCTTGGCCCCTTCGCGGGCGGCGGCCCGGCAGACCGTTTGCCATGGCCACGTGCATGTCAATGGGCGGCAGTTGAACGTCTCCAGCTACATGGTCAAGGTCGGCGACAAGATCTGCGTCAAGGACAATGATCGGTCCAAGAAGCTGATCCGCGCCAGCCTGGAAGAGTTGGGCGAGCCGCACATTCAAAACTGGCTTAAGCTGGACATGACCAAGCTCGAAGCGGAAATCGTCGCCTTGCCCACTCGCGACGACGTCATGATTCCGGTGGAAGAGCACATGATCGTCGAGTTGTGCAGTCAGTAGCAGACGTCCAGGCGGCAAGATAACAACTAACCTTTATCAGTCCGATAGGACGGAGGCAAAGGTCAATGCGAATCAGGTGGCGTGGCCTAGAGTTACCAACCCGTGTCATTAGCGACCAGACGGTTTCGACCCCGACGTACGCGCGGTTTGCCGTCGAACCGTTCGAGCGAGGCTTCGGAACGACGGTCGGAAATGCACTCCGCCGCATTCTTCTGAGCAGCCTTGAAGGCGCCGCGGTCACCAGCATCAAAATCGCCGGGGCCAGCCATGAATTCATGTCGCTGCCCGGCGTGCTTGAGGATGTGACCGATATCATCCTGAGCGTCAAGACCCTCATCGTGAAGAGTCACTCCGACACGCCCAAGACCATCCGCGTGCACAGCGAGGTCAAGGGCCCCATCACCGCCAGCATGATCGACGCCGACCCGGCCATCGAGGTCATCAATGGCGACCTGGTGCTGGCGACGTTGACCGACAACGTGGCCTTCGACATGGAGATGGTGGTCAAGCGCGGCCGCGGCTACGTCCCTGCCGACGAAGTCATCGATCCCGATGCCGATCAGGAGACGGGCGTTATTGCGGTGGACGCGGCCTTCTCGCCCGTGACCCGCGTGCGCTACCGCACCGAAGACACCCGCGTGGGCCAGAAGACCAACTACGACCGCCTGGTCATGGAAGTCTGGACCAACGGCACGATCACGCCGGAGATGGCGCTGGTCGAGGCGGCCAAGATTCTTCGCAAGCACCTTAACCCGTTCGTGCAGTATTTTGAACTGGGTGAGCAGATCATCGAGACCGGCGTGGGCGAGGTCCAGAAGGAAATCGACACCGAGCTCGAGGGCAAGCTGAACATGAGCGTGCATGAGCTGGAGCTGTCGGTGCGGTCCAACAACTGCCTCGAAGCCGCCCAGATCGAGACCGTCGGGCAACTGGCTGCCCTGAGCGAGGCTGAGTTGCTCAAGATTCGCAGTTTCGGCAAGACGTCGCTTCGCGAAGTCAAGCGGAAGCTACAGGACCTGGGGCTGACGTTGGGCATGAACGTGCCCGGCCAGGAGGCCCAGAGCACTGCCGGTACCGAGAGTGGAAGTTAACGGACTGTCCCAACCCCAGGATAAGAAGGTTGCACTATGCGTCACCGCGTCTTTGGAAAACAGTTAAGCCGCAATACGTCCCACCGTCGGTCGTTGCGCCGCAACATGGCCGCCTCGCTGTTCGAGCATGGCACGATCCGCACGACCACGGTCAAGGCCAAGGAGCTTCGCCCGTTCGTCGAGAAGCTCATCACCGTCGCCCGCGTGAACACGCTGAATGCGCGCCGCATGGTGATCTCGATGTTGCGCGACCGCGACATCGTCAGCGTCGACGGCGAATTGGCCGACAAGACGGTTGTCCAGAAGCTCTTCGACGAGATCGCTCCTCGCTACGCCAACCGCCCTGGCGGCTACACGCGGATCATCCGCCTGTCCGAGCGTCGGATCGGCGACGCGGGCAAGCAGGTGCTGCTGCAACTGGTGGAAGACAAGACCACACGCGGCGAGAGCAAGGGCGGGCAGTCGCGCCGCCAGAAGCGGGCGACCAAGATGTACCAGGCCGCCAGCGCCAAGCCGGCCAAGGCGACCAAGGCCGCTGCCGCCGCGGAGGGCGAACCCGCCGCTGAGGGCGAAGCGCAGGCCTGAGAGATTCGGATGGCATTTCAGGAGCCGGTCGGAGTGACCGGCTCTTGCTTTATCATGCGGGAGATCTTATGGGATCCGACGACTGCATCTTCTGCAAGATCGCCTCGGGGCAAATCCCCGCGTCCAAGGTTTTCGAGGACGACGCCTGCGTCGCGTTCATGGACATCAACCCGCTGGCCGACGGCCACCTGCTGCTGATCCCCAAGACCCACGCCGAGACCCTGGACAAGCTCACCGAGGCCCAGGCCGGCGCCATGCTGCGACATCTGCCGGCCCTGGTGGCGGCGGTTAGATCGGCGACGGGGTGCGAGGGCGTCAACGTGCTTCAGAACAACGGCAGCGTGGCCCATCAACTGGTGATGCACGTGCATTTCCACATTATCCCGCGAGACAAGGGCGACGAGTTTCACTTCAATTGGCCGGCCAAGGTGTACGCGCCGGGACGTGCTGAAGAGTTGGCCAGGGAAATCCGCCGGCCTCTGGCATGAATGCCGCGCCGACGGCCATCGTGGCTTGAAAACCAGGAAAGGTGACCCAAATGACCAGGAACATTCTTGCCAGCGTATTGTTGGTTTTCCTGTCGGCGCTTGTCGGCTGCCAGGGCGGCGCCAGCAACAATGCGACCCATACGACGATCCAGCCGGCCCAGGCCGGCCCAACCAGCGAGAAGGCCCCCGAGGCCCCCGCCCAGACCCCCGGAGAACAAACGATGCCCGCAGCAGCCCCCAGCAACCCCGTGGTGCTCATCCAGACTTCCGAAGGCGACATCAAGGTCGAGCTGTGGCCCGACAAGGCGCCCATCACCGTCAAGAACTTCCTCCAGTACGTCGATGAGGGCTTTTACGACGGGACGATCTTCCATCGCGTCATCAGCAATTTCATGATCCAGGGCGGCGGCATGACCGCGGACGGGGCGCAGAAGTCCACGCACGCGCCGATCAAGAACGAGGCGAAGGCCAACGTGAAAAATGACACCGGCACCATTGCGATGGCCCGTACCAACGTCGTCGACAGCGCGACGGCCCAGTTCTTCATCAACGTGGTCGACAACGACTTCCTCAACCACAGTGACGAGACGCCGCGCGGCTTTGGCTACGCGGTTTTCGGCAAGGTCACTGACGGAATGGACGTGGTCAATAAGATCCGCATGGTGCCGACGGGCTCCGGAGATGTTCCGCTCAAGACCGTGACCATCAAGAAGGTCCAGCACGTCCCAGCCGCCAAGTAGAACCCGCGGCCAGCAGCCGTTGAGATCACATCGCAGAGGCGAGCGAGGCGGATAGACATCCCCCTCGGTCGCCTTTGTGCTTTGGGTGGCGCGGCGGGCGCAAAAAAAGGAGCGGTCGCTTTACGACCGCTCCACCCGGCCGGTTCTGGGATCGGTCTCTCCTGGTTGCCGACGGCAGGCCCGCCGCTGTTACCAGGCAGGCACCATCGACCAGACCTATCCTAACCAGCAAACCCGTGGCCTGGGCTTCCGCTCTTAGATGGAAGCCCCGCCGACATCTAATACGCCTCGGAACACCGCTTTGTTCAGGAGGCTTGTTCTCGGTGTTGTCATAGGGAAGCTAGGATATGCCGCCGCCGTAGGCAAATGTCGCACCCGTTTTTTTGGGGCCCAGGCCCGTTCGTTCTTTCCCGCTTGCCCCAACGGCTGATGAAACAGGCATGCTTCGGCTTGTCCTCAACGGTCCGCACCTTGAGTCGGCGCCTGCGGATTCACGCCAAGCCTTCATCGTTGATGGGCGATGGGCCGAGCAAGAAGGGCGAAGTGTGAACTCTTGACAGGTTCTTGCATTGCCGGCCGGTGAGTGTGACGCGAGGAATTGCCCCTCTGTTGCCGAAGATATACTCTGGCCCGCGCGGGTTGGCGCGGGTTCCCAGCCGGAGCGGCTGGGCCAGACGAAAGGACGAAGCGAAAATGGAATACATACGGTTCGTGCTGCTGCAATACCTGGTGACCATCGGCTGGGCGCTGGCGGGGGCGGTTTCGATGGGCCTGGGCCTGGGCGTGGCGCTGAAGGTCTTCACGATCCTGACGCCGAAGATCGACGAGATGGAAGAGCTCAAGAAGGGCAACATCGGCGTGGCGATCGTGCTGGCGGCGGTGATCCTGGCCATGGGCATCGTGGTGGCCGTCGTGGTCATGCCGGAGGCTACAAAATGAGGTCCATCGGCTGCCTGGGACTGATCGTCCTGATAGGCGTGGTCGTCTACTTCCTGGCTACCACGGCCGACCTGAGCAGCGAGCAGCGCGCCCAGGTCGTCGGCCAGAAGGCCCACCGCGGCTGGAACCAGGTCCGCAAGTTCGTCCAGAATGCCCAGGAAGGCTGGCAGAGCGACCCCAACGCCGCGCCCAGAAAATCGCCCCAGCAATAGCAGGGGGCCACTGCCCAGTTATCTTCAGAGATTGCAGATCGCCCATCGTTCAGCGGCTGCGGAGGTAATCGTCGTCGGCCTGGCAGAACACCACGCTTTGGCGCGGGAGGCGGTCGAGGTCGAAGATCCGCTCCAGTTCATCCATCGTCGCATCGCGGCGGGTTTCCAGCAAGCCGGACCAATAGCCCAGCAGCCCGAGCACCCGCTGGCTGGACGCGCCGGCGTCGCGATAGTGGGCCAGGCGCGTGTCGCCGTGACGTTTGGCCAGCCTCTTGCCGTCGGAGCCCACCACCAGCGGCAGGTGCCAGTACCGCACAGCCGGGCCGTCGATGCCCAGCAGGCGGCGGAGGTGGATCTGCCGGGCGGCTGAGTCCAGCAGGTCGTCGCCGCGGACGATGCAGTCCACGCCGGCCTCGGCGTCGTCGACGACCACGGCCAACTGGTAGGCGGCCTGGTCGACGTTCTTGAAGATCACGAAGTCCCCGCCCAGCGCAGCCAGATTGAACTTCACCGGCCCGTGCAGTTGGTCCACCAACTCAATCGGGTCGCCGTTGACCTTCACCCGCCAGGCGACGGGGCGGCCGCTCTGGCGGGCCTGGTCGACCGATGCGAATCGGCCGCGGCAGGTGCCGGGGTAGCTGCCCGCGCCGTCTTCGGCGTGCGGCGCGCCGGCGGCATGTTCGATGTCCTTGCGGCTGCACGTGCAGGGGTAGGCCTCGCCGCGGTCGATCAGGCGCCGCAAGGCCTGGTGGTAGGCCTCCGCGCGGGCGGACTGGTAGACGACGGGCGGCTCCCAGTCCAGCCCCAGCCATCGCAGTTCATCGAGCATCTGGCGGTCGGCGCCTTCCTTGACGCGCGGACCGTCGAGGTCCTCGACGCGCAGCAGCATTCGCCATCCGTTGCGGCGGGCCAGCAGATGGTTGACCAGGAACGTCCTGGCGTTGCCCAGGTGCAGGGCGCCGGTGGGCGAAGGGGCCAGGCGTGTCACATGTTGTCGCGTCATGACGCCGATTCTACCACGCTTGGCCCCTGGTGTGGCCAGCCCTCTGTCGCAACTGATCTGGTAGGTGCCACGGCTGCGTCGTGTGCAGCCGTGCATAACGCGGACACTGCTGCAAACACCGCAGCAGTGGCACCCGATCCATTGTTTGACGAGTGGCAGAGCACCAGGCGAAAATCTGCTCCTGGCCCGGCGGGAATTTCTGGCTTCAGGTTGGCTTCAGGTTGACGGTGTTTAATGTACGCCGTGATTGGAGCCATTGCGGAACCGGCTTGCCACTTGTAGACAACGGGCTAAGATAGTCCGCGACGCTGACGGCGGTCGTCAGCGAGAAGCCATTCGGGACTTATCAAACCCCCTGCGCAAGACCGGTGAAGGCAGTGATATCCAGAAACGCCAAGATCGATGCCAACGTTTCATTTGAGATGGACTCCGCCTGGGCCCAGCGGCTGCAATTGTCGGGCATGGGCACATTCGAGGACCTGATGCGAGCCGAAGGCCAACGCATGATACTTCACCGGGCCCGCAGCGAGACACATCGGGTCCAGTTGAGCGACGGCCAGGTCGCCTATGTCAAGCGGTCCCTTGCGACGCGGCCGCTGGAGATCGGCAAGGCCCTGCTGGGGGGGCGCAAGCCCCAGCCGGGCACGCACAACGAGTGTCGCGCATGCGAGCAGATTGGCGCCCTGGGGATCGCCACGCCCCGGATCATCGCCGAGGGCCAGCGCCGCCGCGGAGGGCTGCCCTGGCAGGGCGTTTTCGTGGCCCTGCCGCTCCCGGGTCGGCCGCTGGGGGAGTTCATCCGCGAGGAACCGGCGGAGAAGGTGTCCCTGGCGATGCGGAACATTGTGACGGCCTGGACGCGAATCATGGAGGTAGGTCTATGCTGGCCGGACTTGCACCTGCGGCATGTCCATGTGCTGGACGACGGCCAGATCGGCCTGCTGGACCTCGAACGTGTCCATCGGCGTAACTTCCTGCACTGCCCCGCGCATCGGCGGAAGAACGTGGCTCGTCTGATCAAGCAGGCGACTGAAGGGGGCGCGGCGCCCCAGTGCATACAGGCGTTTGTCGAGGCCCTCAAAGCCGCCGGTATTTCGAGCGGTTTGTCCTAGCCGGGTGTCCGGGCGGCGATGTGTGCCGCCGGCAGGTTGCCCAATGAGCAAGGTTGCAGTTTTTGGCTGGGAAGGTTGGGATCGGCGATGCCAAGCTATGATGAACCGGACCTTTTTCCCGGCATAAGGTACTTATGAAACTTCGCAAGTTACGCGTTCTGGGCCTGCGGGCCGTGTTCATCCCGATCATCTTCCTGTGTCTTTTTATTGCCCCGGCCTGGCCGGAAGACTCGCCGGTGGAAGTCACTATGGAGGTGTCCGGCTATATTCTCATCATGCTGGGCATGGGCATTCGGATATGGTCGTCGCTCTACATCGGCGCCCGCAAGAGCAAGCAACTGGTCACCGAAGGCCCGTACTCGCTGTGCCGCAATCCGCTCTACCTGGGCACCTTTGCCATCGTCGTGGGGGCGGGCCTGAGTTTGATCAACCTTCCGATGGCCGTCTTCATGCTGCTGGGCTACATCCCCGTCCATATCCTGGTAGCGCGCGCCGAGGAGCGACACCTGGCTGAGATCTTTGGCCAGGAGTACCAGGACTATCGCCGAAGCACTCCCGCGTTCATCCCCGCACTGCGCAACTACCACAGTCCCGATCAGGTTCTCGTCTCGGCCAGCGCGATCCGGCGGGTGGCGATGGACGCTTCGCTGGTGCTGATGATCCCGCTGGTGGGGGAATTGGTGGAGCTGCTCCGCAACCTCAATATCATGCCGGTGTTATGGCGATTCCCGTAAGTGGTGTCCGCACGCCTTGAAACGGCATTGATCGGGATGATTTACTCGCCGCGCGGGGGCAATTTGCGCTACCAATTCAGGGGAAAATCCGCGATAATAACCGGCTGCGTGACGTTCTGGGCAGGGATGCGGACAGAGGGTACGGAAGCCCCTCCCTCCTGCACTTTTTTCCGACATCGCGACAGCCGTGGACGGGCGGAGCTTTGAATCGTGGCAGAAGACAAAACACAAGATAATCTCGACGAGCAAGAGGGCGGCGAGGCGGCTGAGCCGGTCGCCCCGGCCAATGGCAACGGCAATGTCAAGGGCCGCAACGGCCCCATTAACGTGATGTTCAACAACGAGCGGGTGGAAGAGCAGCCCATCGAAGAGGAGCTGCGCGACAGCTACCTGACTTACGCGATGAGCACCATCATGGATCGGGCGCTGCCCGACATCCGCGATGGCCTCAAGCCCTCGCAGCGGCGCGTCCTGGTGGCGATGAACGACCTGCGCCTGGGCCCGCGCACCAAGCACATCAAGTGCGCCAAGATCGCCGGCGACACCAGCGGCAACTACCATCCCCACGGCGAGGGCGTGGTCTATCCCACGCTGGTCCGCCTGGGCCAGGAATGGAACATGCGTTACCCGCTGGTGCATCCGCAGGGTAACTTCGGCTCCATCGACGGCGACCCGCCGGCGGCCATGCGATACACCGAGGCCCGCCTGACGGCCGTGGCGGCCGAGCTGATGGCCGACCTGACCCTCGATACCGTCGACATGCAGCCCAACTACGACGACCGCCTCACCGAGCCGACCGTCCTGCCCAGCAAGTTCCCCAACCTGCTGGTCAACGGCAGCCAGGGCATCGCCGTGGGCATGGCCACGAGCATTCCGCCCCACAACATCCGGGAAATCTGCGACGCCCTGGTGGCCCTGATCCAGAAGCCCGAATCGACCGTCGATGACCTGATGAAGATCGTCAAGGGCCCCGATTTCCCCACCGGCGGCCTGATCTGCGGGCGGCGCGGCATCGCCGACGGGTATCGCACCGGGCGCGGCCGGATTACCGTCCGGGGCCGCCTGCACACCGAGCAGACCCGCGGCGGCAAGACCCAGATCGTCATCACCGAGATTCCCTACCAGGTGCTCAAGACGACCATCATCGAGCGGATCGCCGACGTGGTCAAAGACGGCCGCATCCCCGATATCGCCGACGTGCAGGACCATAGCGACCGCGATGGCATGCGGATCGTGGTGGACCTCAAGAAGGGCGTCGATCCGGAGGTGGTGGTCAACCAGCTTTACGAGTACACCCCGCTCCAGTCGACCTTCAGCATCATCAATATCGCGCTGGTCAACCGGGCGCCGCGCACGCTGACGCTCAAGGACATGCTCATCGGCTTCCTGGACCATCGGCGCGAGGTGATCCGCCGGCGCACGCTGTACCTGCTGCGTCGCGCCCGCCAGCGCGCCCACATCCTCGAAGGCCTGATCCTCGCGGTGGCCGACATCGACGCCATCATCGAGGTCATCAAGAAATCCGCCGACGTCCCAGCCGCCAAGCAGCGCCTGATGGCCCACGCCCTTCGCCTGGTCGACACGGCCACCCTGCGGAAGCTGCTGCCGGAAGTCTTTGTCAATCGCGCCACCACCGCCGACCAGTTCCTCACCGGCGTGCAGGCCGACGCGATCCTGGCCATGCAGCTCCAGCGCCTCACCGGCCTGGAAGTCGAAAAGCTCGCCGGCGACTACAGCAAGCTGGTGGAGGAAATCGACGGCTACGAGGCCATCCTGGGCAGCGAGGCCCTGCTGATGGACATCATCCGCGAGGACATTTTCGAGATCCGCGAGTCCTACGGGGACGAGCGCCGCACCGAGATCGTCGCCGACGCCCAGGACTTCAACATCGAGGACCTGATCGCCGAAGAGGACGTGGTCGTCACGCTCAGCCACTCCGGCTACATCAAGCGAATGCCGCTGACGACCTATCGCCGCCAGGGCCGCGGCGGCCAGGGCATCATCGGCAGCGACGCGAAGGAAGGCGACTTCGTCGAGGAGTTGTTCATCGCCTCCACGCACGACTACGTGCTGGTCTTCCTGGGCAACGGCCGGATGCACTGGCTGAAGGTCTACGACATCCCGTCGATGTCGCGGCAGTCCAAGGGCCGGGCCATCATCAACCTGCTGGAGATGGACCCCAAGGATCGCATCTGCGCCGTGGTGGCCGTGCGGGACTTCGACGACCGCTTCCTCATGACCGCCACCCGGATGGGTCAGATCAAGAAAACCGCGCTGGTGGCCTATTCCAACCCGCGCAAGGGCGGCATCGTCGCCACTGGCCTGGACGAGGGCGACATGGTCATCGGCGTGGCCATCACGCGCGGCAACGACGAGATCGTGCTGGGCACAGCCAACGGCATGAGCATCCGCTTCAAGGAGACCGACGTTCGCCCGATGGGCCGGACGGCGGCCGGCGTGCGGGGCATCGCCCTGCGCGAGGGCGACGAGGTGGTGGACATGGCCATCCTCGACCCGATGGCGACGCTGCTGACGGCCTGCGTGCATGGCTACGGCAAGCGGACCAGCTTCGACGAATACCGCCTGCAAAGCCGCGGCGGCACGGGCGTCATCAATATCAAGACCTCCGACCGCAACGGCAAGGTCGTCGCGATGAAGTCCATCCGCGACGCCGACGAGCTGATGCTCATCACCCAAAACGGCATGATCGTGCGGACGGGCGTCAACGAGTTGCGGACCATCGGCCGGGCCACCCAGGGCGTGCGACTCATCACGCTCAAGGAGGACGACAAGCTGGTGGCCGTCGCCCGCGTGGTCGCCGACGACAACACCCAGGGCTCCCTGCCGCTGGACGAGTCAGCTCCCGAATTGCTGCCCGGTGTCCCTGACGCCGAGCCCGAATCGCCCGCCGACGAGGAAACGTGATTTTAACTAGAGCGGAGATGGCGAAGGGACCAGGGAAAAGGGAATAGGGAAAAGGGAAGAGGCTGTCCGGTCCGGGAATAGGTTGTCACTTTGATCAGTGGAAGTGATGGCCTTTTTCAGGAGCGTGGCATGCAACCGACGGTACGTATTCGTTACAGTATGGCTTTCAAGCAGCAGGTGGTCGAGGATT
>JBAZTO010000031.1:0-48791 GCA_041661865.1 Phycisphaerae bacterium
GAGCAGGTCAAGGCGCTCAACATCGAGGCCGAGAAGCTGATGGAAGCGGCCCAGGCCGCTATCAAGTCCGAGGCGATCATCGCCACGGTCGACACGACCACGATGCCGGCGGCGCTGCCGACCGGCTCCGAGAACCAGACGGCGAACGCCGACGCCACCAAGGCCGTCGCGGCGGCCAACGTGATCCGCTTCGGCGCGGTCGACGAGCCGACCGACCTGGTCATGCGCGAGGTCTACGGCGGCGACTTCCGCCAGGTGATGTACGATCAGCGCAAGTCCTTCGTCAAGTACCTGCGCCGGGGCATCATCGAACCGCCGGCCCTGCGCCAGCTGTGGAGTCCGGGCGTGGTCAAGTCCATGCTCATGGACGGCCTGGGCGTTGAGGAAATCCGGTCCACGATGGTCGAGGGCCAGGACGTCCTGGGCGGCGTGGCCGTCCCTCCCGACGTCGCCGACGCCACCCTCGGTCGCCTGCCGGGCCTGACCGCCGTCCGCGGCGGTGGGGCCATGGTCGTGCAGACCGCCAGTGGCATGATCTACTGGCTCAAGATCACCGGGGGCACGAGCCGCTACCCGACCGCCCTGCGTGGGGCGTGGGGCAACGAAACGACCCGCCCGCCGTCCGAAAAGAACCTCACCTTTGGCCTGGAGATGATCCCGGTCTACGTCTATACGTACCGGGTGCCGTTCTCCGCCTCGTTCCTGGAGGACGCGACGAACGTCCTGCAGGTCTTCCAGCGCTCGACCGGAGACACGTTGGCCATCGACGAGGACGAGGGCTTCCTCGTCGGCGACGGCGCCAACAAGCCGCGGGGCATCCTGCCCGGCGGCGCCAACGCCGAGGGCCTGACCGAGGTGAACTCCGGCCACGCCACCGAGCTCAAGTACTCGGGCCTGCGCTCCCTGCGCCGGGGTGTGGCCAGCCAGTACCGCGCGGCCGGCCGGGCCAGCCTGATCGGCAACTCGGCCACCGGCGAGGACATCGAGAACTTCCTGGACGGCATGGGCCGGCCCTACTACGACGAGCTGGTCTCGGGGACGACCCGGGTCCAGTCCGCCATCTGGCGCGAGTCGGAAGCGATGCCCGACATCGCCGCGTCGGCGTTCCCGCTGCTCTACGGGGACCTCTCGGGATACATCATCGTCGAGCGCCTGGGGATGTCGATCCAGCGCTACAACGACTCCTACACCGGGATCAACCTGGTCGAGTTCCACGTGCGCCGGCGCATCGGCGGCCGGCTGATGGAATCCTGGAAGATGGCGGCCCAGAAGGTCTCCGCCTAAGCGGAGTCCGCCTGGGTGGGGCCCGCGTCCGCTCTTTTGAGAAGCGCATAGGAGGTCTTTCATGTTCGGAAAAGCATTCGCCAACTGGTTCAAGCTGCTGTACAGCTCCCTCATCGGGACCGCCATGTCGGGCGTTTCCGCCTACCCGGCCAGCGGCGCCTATCTGGACGTGTCGGGGTATGCCCGCGTCCACATCCTCGTCCACTGGGGCGTGGTCCACAACAGCGACACCCCGACGCTCACCCTCAAGTGCACGGATGGCCTGTCGGGTACGCTGGACGTCATCGATGCCAGCCTGTACACCACGCCGGATCCTACAACCGGCGACGCCAAGTGGGGCTGCTTCACGCTGGAAGTGGCCAAGCTTCCGGCCGACCATCACTTTATCGCCCTGGCGACCTCGGGCACGCTGACCAACGGAACCTACGTTGACATCAGCATCTGGGGCGAGAGCCTCTCCGTCCCGGTCACTCAGAGCACGTCCCTGATGCCGGCGGCCGATCAACTGGTCTGGTAGCACGTAGCGCGGGCAAGGTAGGGGGCGGGGTTCGCCCCGCCCCTTTGCCCAAGGAGAAAAAGATGCGCGGAACCAAATTCCTTTCCCTGTTCCTGGCCGTCCTCTTGGTGCTTACGCTGACCCTGGCCGGCTGCCAGGGGAACGGCCCGCCGGAAACGCCCGTCCCCCGCGGCTACGAGTGCGCGGTGTATCACGAGGCCGGATGCGCCAAGGAGGTCGTCGCCGACGGCGGCGAGCTCGAGGTGCTGGATGGCGGCACGGTCGACATCCAGAGCGGCGCTTCGTTCAACGTGAGCGACGGCATCACGCTCAGCGTCGTGGCCGGCCTGACGACGACCGGGCAAATTCGGGCGGCCAACGGTACCGTTGGCGCCCCCGCCGTTTCGTTTTCCTCGGATACCGACAACGGGGTCTATCGGATCACGACCAACTCCTGGGGCCTGGCCGCGGGCGGAGCGCTGGCTGCTAACGTCGTAAGCACCGGCCTGACCATCCCCCATGGGAAAGTGCTCACGGTGAACGGCACGTCTGCTTTCTCGGAGACGATGACCGTACCGGCCGGCACGGTCACTGCACCCGGGATGTCCTACAGCGGCGACACGAATACCGGCGTCTACCGCGTCACGGCGGACACGCTGGGCTTCGCCGCGGGCGGTGTCCAGGGGGCGACTGTTACCACGGCTGGGCTCAACGTGCCCCACGGCAAGGCGTTCACGGATAGCGGCACGGCCCACATCAGCGAGACTCTTACGGTGTCAAGTACAGGCGTGTTCGAGGGGGCGGTCACTTCTCGTGGCGCTGTGGCGGGAACGGCCGGTACTTTCTCCGGCGCGGTGACAGCAGGGACGTGGTTCGCCTATACCACGCCGATTTCCTACACCTACACGGGGAGCCACGAGCAATCGCTCACGCCGGTCGAGGGGGTGTACCTGCTCGACCCGCTATCGGCGGTCACGATCACGTTGGTCGACCCCACCGCAAGCGTGCCGGTGGTTGTCTATTTCTACAACCCCTATGCTGTCAACGTAACCTTTGCCCACACGAATTTCCGCACGTCCACCGGGGCAGCGTTGGTAGTAGGGCAATACGATAACCTGGTCATCATGTTCCTGAACGGCGAGTGGCAAGAATTGAGCTTCCTTACCAACAGCTAGTGGGCAACCGTTTGCCCGCGAGGGAACACCGATGCGCGCCCTGGCTTACTGCGCCTACCAGTTTCGGGAAATTGCCCGCCGGGTCGTCGGCAGCGCTGCCGCGGTCCTGACCTCTCCGCCCTATGGGGAGGAACTACCGCCTCCGCTGCGGGCGATCCTCAATCCCCACGTCCTGCCCCCGCGCTTTCTTTACCTCGACCTGCACATGCGGCGGGCCGGGGAGGGGGCGTTCTACGGGGACGATGGGCGGGTAGCGTTGACTGTGGCCATGGTGCGCCCACTCCAACTGCGCGGCGCCGTCGTCTTCGCCACCACGTGCTTTCTGGCCGACGGCGGGCCCATGCTGGACGCGCTGCTTTCGACCGGGGCCGGCGTCATGGCCGGCCCCGGCAAGAACCTGGGTGGAGGGCGCCGCGCCTTGCTGGGCGCGGACCTGCTCGCGCTGTGGGTGCGCCGGCTGCTGGCGCTAGGTTTCTCGCCGGCGGCCGCCCTGGAGCTGGGAAAAAGAAGGCTGCAGCTCCGGAGGGAAAAGACCGCGGCCGTGCTGGACGCCCTGCAGTTTCGCTTGTTTGAGGAAGGCGTGTAGCGAGTAAAGCGCGTGTACGTTACACGCCTCGCCACGCCCTGGAGGGTCATGATGAAAGTGTTAATCGTCGTGTCGGGTCCTTACACCGACTTTCAAAACGAGCTGCGGGCCAAGCAGCTCGGCGCCGGCGCCGTCGAGGAATTCCCCGACTGGTACGCCCAGTCCCTGATCGCCTCCGGCCTGGCCGAGGAAGAGCCCGTGTTCCAGCGGGTACTGGAGGCGGTTGCCGGCCCGGATGTGGCGGCTGTGCTCAACGATCCCAGCCCGACGGTCGACCCGGGTCCGGCGGAAGAAGGTATGGCCGGCGATGAGGTCGACCCGCCGGCGTCGAAACGGCGCAAGCGCCAGGAGTAACCGATGCCGCTGCTCTATGGGTACGCGACGCTCTCCGACCTGCGCGTGCTCTCCGGCCTGACGGATGCGCAGACCGGGGACGACAGCCAACTGCGCAAATACCTGCGGGATGCCACGCGGATACTGGAGCAGGAGACGCGCAAGAAATTCTACCCGCGCCGGGAGACGCGCTACTACGACCACCCGGTCAACGTCCAGGTCCTGAAGCTGGATGACTGGCTGCTCGAGGTCGAGACGCTGACGACTCAGAACGGCGCGCTCACCATTGCCGCGGCGGACCAGGTTCTGGCCTGCGGGACGAACCGCAACGTGCAGCCCTACGACCGGATCGAGCTCAAGGTCGACGGAACGAACACGGTCTTTCTCTACTCCGGCACGCTGCAGCGGGCCAACGCGGTGACCGCTCTGTGGGGTTATCACGAGGACTATGCCAACGCCTGGCTCAGCGCCAACGATACGCTCAAGACCGGGGTCGATGCGGCGGTCACGACCTTGAGCGTCAACGACGCCGACGGCGCCGACCTCTACGGTGAAACGCCGCGGTTCAAGGCCGGTCAGCTCATCCAGATCGGGACCGAATTCATGTACGTCACCGCGGTCACGGCGGCGACCACCAACACCTTGACGGTGCTCCGCGGCTTCTTTGGAACCGTCGCGGCGGCCCACCTGGCGAGCGACGCGATCTACATCTACCAGCCGATGGAAGATGTTTCCCGGGCTTGCCTGGACCTGGCCGAGTGGATGTACCGGACCAAGGGCCTGATGGACCAGGGCAGCGTCGGGTACCCCGGCCTGGGGGTCACCATCAAGCCGGTGGCGCTGCCGACCAAGGTGCAGGAAGTGATCGAGCGCTATCGCTGGGGGTAGAGACCATGGCCATGGATCCAAGCGCCACCTACGCGGCTTTGCAGGCCAAACACGCGGCGATCGCCGGGGTCGTCTCCGCCCCCACCGACCGGCCGGCTACCCTGGCGCCGGCGGCGCTCCCGTGCGTGCTGACCTGGCTGGGCCCGGCCAGTTGGGAAACGCTGTCCAGTGACTACGAGGAGCAGGAACGCGAGTGGATCGTCCGGTACTACCACGCGCCCCTGGCGCAAGGGCAGTGGTTCGCGAACGTGTCGCTGATCGCGGACGTGCTGCCGCTCTTCCTGCGCGCCTATCGGGACGATCCCTCCCTCGGCGGCGCGGTGGATCGGATCACGACCGTCCGGGATAACGGCGACGACGGCGTGCTGTTGTACGCGGGAATCCCGTACGCCGGCTTCGAGCTGCGGGTCAAGATCTATGAGAAAGGCGACATTTAACGGAGGTGTCCAATGTCCTACTATCGTTTGCGAGCAGTCAACATCGGGGCCGAGGGCGGCACGCCCGGAACCCCCGTCGCGGCGACGACCCGCCTGCGCGTGCCGGCGACATGGCTCAACGACGCGCGCACGGTCGTGCGCGCCAACGACGCCACCGGGGTATTTTTGCCCACGCCGCGTACCTACACGCCCAACCTGTACGCCAGCATCCCGGTCGAGGGCGACGTCACGTTCGAGCAGCTCGGCTACATCCTCAACGGCGGCATCAAAGGCGTCGCCGGGGTGAAAGACGGGGCCGGGTCGGGTTACGTTTCCACCTACCCGTTCCCGGTCTCCGGGGCCAACACGCTGTACTATTACACCCTGGAGGGAGTCAACCAGCAGCAGAGCTTTGAGATGGAGTACGGCTTCGTCGAAGAGTTCGAGCTGTCGTGGAAGGCCCCCACCCAGGGCAGCAGCGACGGCGCCTGGCAGTTCAAGGCCACCTGGGGCGGCCGCCAGGCCACCAAGTGCACGGCGACGACCTTGGCAACTCCCACCGGGCTGGAAACGGTGCTTTCCCCCAAGCTCTACATCGACGCCGTGACCGGGATCGGGGGCACGGTCAAGGTCTCCTGCTTCCGTGGTTTTACCTTCCGCTGGCGCCGCAACATCCCCGTCTGGACGGGCGACGGGATGCAGTACTTCACGCGGGTCGACCTGGACCTGAATCCGGAAAGCCCGCCTGAGCTCGACATCGTGCTCGACTGGGACGCCGTCGGCGAGGATCAGTATGATGCCTGGACGGCCAGCACTCAGAAAGGCCTGCGCATCAAGTCCGAAGGGTCGGCGCTATCCGCGGGGACCGTGTACTCCAAAAAGACCCTCTTCCTGGACTTTTACGGGACGCAGGTGGGCAACCCGAAAGAGTCGAACCAGAACGGGGCGGACCTCATGACCTATACCTACCAGATGGGCGAGGCGGACACGTCGGGCGCCGGCGTCTGGTCCAACGGCCAGATCGTGCTCGTCAATGCGCTTGCGGCGCTGCCGTAAACAGCTGCCCCGGGAGGGCAGGCTTCTGCGCTTGCCCTCCCGGGGCCTCGAGGGGTCCCCATGGCGGATAAAGAGCTCAAGGTCAAAGTGACGCTGGACAACCAGGTCAGCGGTCCGGCCGGGCAGGTGAAGGAGAGCCTGAGCGGCATCGGCGACGCTGCGCCCGCAATCCAAGGCTCTGCCGACGCCGTGGGGAACGTCGGTACGAAGTCCGGTGAAGCCGCGCCGCAAATTCAGGGCAGCGCCGATGCCGTAGGCAATGTCGGCACGAAGTCCGGGCAAGCGGTCCAGCCGCTTAAGGACGCCGGACAAGCGGCCCAACAGACCGGGGACAAGCTAAAAGAAACCGGCGAAAAAGGCCAGACGGCCGTTGACAAGCTCCAAAAGCTCCTGCGCATCGGCGTGATTATTGCGGGTCTCCGCCGGGCCGTCAAGATGTTCAACGATAGCCTGAACCGGATGGCCGAGGATGGAGACCGGGACGCTATCCGGCTGCAAGGGCAATTCACAAAGCTAGACGAGCGGATACAGGGGGTGCAAGAAGCACTCACGAAAAAGCTCATGCCCGTGGCCAGTGACGCTTCCGTAGCCCTGGCCGCTATTTTTGAGGGAGACTGGGAAACGGCGGCGTCGGCGTGGTTTGCCGGGGCGGACGCGGCAGAGGGCCGCTTGTCCGTGATGGCCGACCGCGGTAAGGGGATGGGTGATGCAATCGCCCTCTCGGCCTTGACCGCCGGCGACGCTATGGCCCCGCTGGCCGAAAAGTCGGACATCGTCGCTATGGCCCTGGGCCGTGAGGGCACAGCGGCGGGACTCACGGCCCAGCAGCTCGACGGCTTCAGGAAGGCCCAGGAAGAAGCGACCAAGGCGGCGGAGGACCTGGCCATCGCCACCGCCGACGCCGACGTCGGCATCTACCTGGCCGGGAAGGCCATCGACGAGGCCCTGGCCGAAGACGCGCCGCTCACCGTCGAGACGTTTCAGAACCTGGCCGGGGCGCTGTATGACACCACCCAAAACGCGCAGGATCTGGGGATGCAGCTTCCGGAAGGCGAGCTCAAGACGGCTAGAGAGAAAGCCGACTTGCTCCGTGACGCCCTGGCTACGATGAACGTGCCGCCGGAAATGCAAGCGGCGCTGAAAGCCTACCTGGCCGAAATATACAGGAACCTCAACGACATCGGCGCCTCGGCGGACTACGTCAACGGCAACCTGCCCGGCATGGGCGGCGTCCCCGGTGGGGGCGCGCCGGGTCCGGCCAACGGCGGCGGGGGCAGCAATATCCCCAGCTCTATACCCAACAGCAGAGGAGGCGGCGGCGGGACCGTCATCAACATCATCGCCTACGGCGTCAAGGACGACTACGTCCGCGAGCTGGCCCGCCTGGTCGCCGAGGAAATCGAACGGAGGCGCCGATGAGTGCTCATGTTCTACGTTACCGCTACCTGGGCGCCGCCAACCCGGTCAACCTCTACGGCGGCACGGTCTACCTGATGGACTACGCCCCGCTGGAGGGCGAGCCGGGCGCGACCGAGGTGACCGAACCGGTGTCGTTGCAGTTTACCGGCAGCTCACGCCTGGCTGATTTCCAGGCCCTGCAGGCGGCCCTGTACGCGGCCTACTGTTACAAAATGAGCGGCGGCCGCGAGGGCTACCGCGTGCTGGTGGAGTTTCAGCCGGGCGGCAGCGGCGATTTCTACCGCTCGGAGCTGCTCGGTGGTCCCGCGGCGCTGGACCCGGCCTGGCTGCACGGCCGCTGGTCCAATCAGATCGTCGACGTGACCATTCAGTGGACGCGCGCCAATTACTGGGACGTCAAGGACGTGGTGGAGCTGGCGCTGACCAATGGCCACGGCACGGCCGTGACCGGCGGCATCCAGGTCGACAATCACGACGACGCCGGCCACGATAACTGGGTGACCATCCCCAGCACGCAGGCCCTGGGCAGCCTGCCCTCCCCCATTTTCCTCTCGCTGGAAAACACCTACAACGTGGCGGCCAATGCCTACCTGATCTATGCCGGCATGTACACGTCGTACGACGGGGTGATGCCGGCGCGGTTCCTGGAAGGGGAAGACGCCACCGGGGCCACCGAAACCGACGACGCCAACTCCTCCAATGGACACCTGGGCCGGGTGACCTGGGCCGGGGATACGAGCGCGCTGCGGCTGCGCTGGACGTTGGCCGCGGCGCTGCTGGCCTGTGACCACAAGCGCGACGTGCTGCTCCTAGGCCGTTTTCCGGCCTCGCCCAGCGGCATTCAGCTGCAGGCGAAGCTGTCCTTCCCGGTAGGCGCCTCACCGGCCGACCTGGTCGAGGCCGAGGAGATCATCGCTACCGCCGACGCGCTGCAGCCGATCGGTAGCCTGCAACTGGGGCCCTGGGCCTCGGGCCTGGTGGGGACGATGGCCACCATGTATCTGGACCTGCACGGCCAAAAGACCGGCGGGGCCACGCTGGACCTGGACTTTCTGGAGGCGCTGCCGCTGGACAGCTGGCGTATCTACGAGCCCTCCACGCGGGGGCTGCTCTACGGGGACATCCTCAAAGACGACCCCGACACCGGGCTGGCCTACGTCAATCACGTGAGCGGTTTCACCGGCTATAGCGGGCTCTACTCCGCCCTGGGCGGGCCGCTGCTGCTGCAGCCAGGCTACAGCCAGCGCCTCTACCTGCTGGCCAGCAACGACGCCGCGGCCAGCGAGACCGTGCGGACCTTTACCCTGCGCGCCTACTACCGGACGCGCAAGAGGACGATCTAACATGGCGCTCAGCGTGCAGGTGCGAACTCGAGGGACGTGGACCGCGGCCAGCGCCTTTCCACCGGTGGCTATGACGGTCGAGGAATTCGAGCACCAGGCGGTCTGGGGCCCGATCTCGGCGCGCATCCGCGTGCAGGCCGACCTGGCCACCCTCTGGATGTTGGTCGACTGGCTCGGGTCGGGCCTGAACATCTATGCCCGCCGGGCCCGGCCGTGCTGGTGGGGCATCTATCACACGTTGGAGCTGGACACCGGGTTCATGCGCCACGTCTTTTCCCTGGAGCAGGTCCGCAACAAGGTAGCCGTGCAATACTCCTTGGCGGCCCCGGGGCTCACGACCAGCTCCTCGGCGACGACGACCTGGGCGTCCAACGCCGGCAGCCAGGCTGACTTTGGCATCCGGGAGTTCCTGGCGTCCAAAGAGGCCATGTCGGCCTCTGCCGCCGAACAGCTGCGCGACACGCTGCTGTCCGACCTGGCCTACCCGGTCGACGACCCGCGCCAGGGCGGAGGCGGCGGTACGCCTTCGGCCATGCTCTACGGCAAAGGCTACCACGACCACCTCGGCCGGCGCTACTGTTCCCTAGCCGCCGTCGGCGAGTCGCACATCGTCGATGACCTGGCCACCAGCGAGCACCAAAAAGTTGGCGACGTGACGGCCCGCACGGGCATGGCGCAGTCGTTTACCATGGCCACCGACGACGACTTTTACGCGGCGACGATCCGCCTACCGCTGTCCATCTACGGCGCGCCGGGAGACACGCTGCAGGCCAGCATTCGCGCCGACAGCGGCGGCGCGCCGGGGGCAACCATCGAAGCGGTGACCTTTTCACCGGCTGCCATGACCACCCACACGGTCTGGTTGGAAGCGGCCCTGGCCTGCACGAACCTACTCGAGTATGGCACAACCTACCACCTGTCGCTGGAACGCACCGGGGCGATCGACGCCTCCAACTACTATATCGTCGGCGCCTCCGAGGCCCTGGGCTACAGCCGCGGCTCCCTGCTCATCTGGAACGGCGGGGCCTGGGTCGCCCGCAGTCCGGACGCCGATATGCCGTTCGTGATCGGCGGCGTGCAAGACTCGACGCGCCAGATCGAAAAAATGGTCAGCGGCTACGGGCAGTACTTTGCCGGCACGCGGATCGGCGCGGTCTCCGGGGTCAAGTCCTCTCCCTACCGCATTGGGACGGGCCGCGCGAGCGATGAGATCATCGACCTGCTCACCAACGGCACGACCAACGACCGGCGGTTGCTGGCCCATGTGACGCGACAGAAATACCTGGCCATCGCCGAGGCGCCGGCCTTTAGCGCCGGTACCTGCAAGCTCCTCTTGAACGAGAAGGGGCGGTTGGTCAACCGGCGCACGAAAGAGGACATTCCTCCGGAAGAGTGCCCGGCCGGAAAATGGTGCCTGCTGGGCGACTACCCGCAAGGCCTCATCAACTCGCCGGCGATTGGCAAAGGCCGAATTTTCATCGAACGCGCCACCTGGAACGTGGCCGAGGAACGCTGGATGGTCGAACGCGGCGATCCGTTCAAGGCGCTGGACGTCCGGGAGGGCTAAATGGATCTCTCTAGACTGGCCAAGGACCTCTGGCCGCACCTGGAAAAGCGCATCGGCAACCTGGTCGTTACGCCGGCGGCGGCGTCGAGCGGGGGTAGTGTCCCGTCTCCGCACGACCTGGACGGCGTCCACCACACCGGGACCTTGGACAGCACTCAGGCGCCGCAGTTCCTCTTGATGGACGGCTCGCGCAACCTGACCGGCAACCTGACCGTGACGGCCGGGGTGACGATCGACGGCGTCGACATTTCCGGTTTGGAGGCCGCCTACAACCTGCACGCCGGCGGCACGGCCTACGCCAAGCACACCGGCGGCCTGGGCACGCACACCCACCAGAGCGTCGGGGCCGAGGGCGGCAAACTCGACCACGGCCTGGCCCTGGACGGCCTGGGCGACGACGACCATACCCAGTACCTGAAAGAGGAGGCGAGCGGCGGCACGGCGGCCGAGACGCCCGACCACACCCACCAGAACGCGGCCACCTGCGGCAAACTCGACCACGGCCTGGCCCTGGACGGACTGGGCGACGACGACCATACGATCTACGCCATCACCCCCGGCACCCTGACCGTGGCCACGACCAACCAGCGCAGCTCGGCCGGCGCGCACTACCACGCCATCACCTCCAGCGCTAGTCCCGGCGCGGCCGCGTCCCTGTTGGCCAGCGACGCCAATGGCTATTTGCAGCTGGTGCGCCTGGGGGCAGGGGTTGCTCCCTCCGTTCCCTTGCACGCCCTGGCCGTAACCGAGCAAATGCGGTTAGCCTACGATGTCTCGAACTACGCCTCGTTCACGGTCGGCAGCGGGGGCAACCTGACGCTCGCCCCCACCGGCGACCTGGTGCTGGACCCGACCGGCAACGACGTGCTGCCGGCGACCGGGTACGACCTGAATATCGGCAGCCTCTCCAAGAAATACCTGACTCTCCATGCCGCGGAGCTGTGGGTGGAAACCCTGGTGGCGCAAAACACCATCGCCACCATCGGCGGGCGGATCCTGGTCGGGCCGACCAACGTCCTCACAGCGGACCTATCGGGAACGAACATGGTCCAGAACCCGGGCTTCGAGACGGCGGGGGCCGGGGGAGCGGACGTATTCCTGAACTGGTCCGAATCGGCCGGGGATGGGGCCATCACCCAGAACGGGGTCGAGTACCGTAGCGGTTCCTATAGCTGCAAGATCGTCACCGGGGCCGGGACCAATTCCTACGTGTCTCAGTCGATCGCGGTGACTGCAACTCACACCTACACTCTGTCCTTTTGGACCTTTGGCGATACCGTCGCCTTTGGACGCTACTGGGTTTACGACATTCAGCACGGCACCTACCTCATCCCGCTCACCTCAGTGGGGAGCAAGGCGGGGGGGTGGACCCGCACACACACCACCTTCGACGTGCCGGCGGGGTGTACGAGCGTGACCTTGCTGTTCCGTTGCACCGACACCAATACATCGTACTTCTACGTCGATGACGTGTCCCTTCACGACTCTACCATCGAGGTCAAGTACAACGACTTTGCCGCCGGCGACATCCTGGTGGCCGAGGCGGGCGGCTATATCGAGTTTATGGAGGTGCTCGCCGCCGACGTGGGGGTGGTGGTCAGGCCGACGGGATATGACCATATCGAGCATGTCGATGATAGTGGTGAATCCGTCTGGCGATGGGAAGAGGTAGAGGGCATCACCACCACCTACCTCTGCACCGTTAAACGCGACCTGGACGGCACCGGGTCCAATGACTGGTATGCCGGCGACGCTCTCTTTAATACCGGGGCCGCCGGCGACGGATTCATCGACCTCTACAGCGTCCACGGCCTGCACGAGGCGACGAACTACGGACCGACGATCGTCGGCAACGTGCGCAACAGCGCGACCTACAACGACTGGACCGAGCACTGGGCCATCGGGAATCTAAACGGCGTCTACGGCTATGGAACGAACTTGTACGGGTTCGCCGCCGGAAAGTATTCGACCACGACCTCCTGGCTGGCCGCCGACGCCACCAACGGCATCCGCATCATGCGCGGCTCGACCCAGCTCGCGCAGTGGGACATATCCGGCAACATCCTGATCGGCCAGGCCGCGGCGAACCAGGACAACCTATACCTGGCCAGCGGTGGGGTGCAGCTGCGCACGAATACAACCGTGCACGTCGACCTGCAAGCGGACGGCGATGTGCTGATCGGGGAAAACACGGCGGCGGCGGCGACCACCAACCTAGCTATTTTCACGGCGGCGCAGACCTACAACAGTGAGGTGGTTTCGGCCGGTGATTTTCTGATCGGCGACAACTCCGCCGGCAAGGCCAACGTCTTCTGGGACAAATCCGCCGGCAAGCTCCAGTTTCGCGGTGGGACCACCATGCAACTGGAGATCGCCACGGACGGGACGCTCACGGCCGGACCGGTCGACCTGGACAGCAACGGCATCATCATCAACGTCGGCACGGCGTTCGACGATACCAAGGCTTACCGCTTTTTGTCCGGGGCTGACATCATCGGTACGCTCAAAGCCTATTGCGACCACGACGTAACCCACACCTCCGTCGTGAGCCTGATTGCGCGTGATGCCTCCTACCAGAACACGCTAGGCATCTACGCCTACGGTCATGCGGCCGGGTCGGTGACCATCGGCGCGGGGCACACGGGGACTCCGGATGTAGTGGACAATACGCTCGTCGTCTACACGACCTACTCGGCATTTTCAGACAACGTCTTCCTCAACGAGTCAGAAAACGCCAATATGACGCTGGGGCTGACGCTCAATCAGGGCGCCAACACGAACGAGATCCTGGCGCTAAAGTCGAGCACCGTAGCGCACGGCATTACGGACCTCACCGAAACCGACACCTACGGGTCGATCAAGCTGTGTTCGAGTACAGCCGGCGGCCTGTGGATCGACGGTATCAGTGAGGCGACGCTGGGGCTGGGATTGCGAGGGGTGGGGGTAACAGACAATACGACTAAGAGCACCAGCGGGGCCGGGTACGTGGAATTGCGGGCGGCCAAGAAGAACGGGACGGCCATGGCGGTCGCCGGGTCCGACGCCAACCTGGTCGTGATCAGAAATCTGACGACTACGCGCTTTATCTTCGACGCGGAAGGGTCGGCCCACGCCGACGTGGAATGGACGACCTTCGACGAGCATGACGACCTGGCGCTCCTGGACGTTGTCGAGCAGACGATGTTGGCGCAGCGCGACCCGGTCAAGCGGGAGTTTAGCGCCTGGCTGGACGACAACAAGACGCAACTGGAACAGCTCGGGCTGGTCCACTTTGACCGGGAAAACCCCGGCCATGCGATGGTGAATACGACAAAAATGATGATGCTGATGGTCGGAGCGCTGCGCCAGGCCAACCAGCGGATTCACTTGCTTGAAGGAGGATTGAATTGAGTAGAGCGAAGAATCACGCGCCGGAAACAACTGTAGCACCCGCCTTGCACGCCCTGTCTCCCGTCGAGGCCCGGGCCGTCCGCGCCCTGGTCGGCGACCGCGAGCGCCTCGTCCAGGAGGCCAACCAGGCGTTGCAGGAGATCGAGGCGTCCCTGGCCTACCTGGCCGCTATGTACGCGGTCCGGGCCGGGCTGCCGGCAGAACAGGTGTACCGCTTCGAAGGCCTGCGGGACGGCTCGATTGCCCTGGTGCCGCAAGAGAGAGAGGAAGCGCCGCCGGCGGAACCGGCCGAGCGCAGCTGATTGTTTGCGCGCAAACATTCGCCCTGCCGGACAGTTGGCCCGGCAGGGCGAAGTATTTCAGGCCGCCTCTTTCTGATCCGTTATGTCGCACAACATCATGAGTCTGCCCCGCTGGGGGTACTGACAAAGTTGTACGACATAAAGAGGCAGGAAGAGGGAGAGCGGGGGCCAGTCGACCGAGGCCTCCGCTTTTTCGTTCCACAAAGTTACTTTCATCCCTAGCGATAGAAACAACTGGCGCAGGTCGAACCGGCGCAGGGTAAAGAGTTTCTTGCGAAAAAGAGTGGCTACTTCCTCCACCTGATCGGGCGCAATCCTGGCCACCGCTCCCGGCAGCGGCAGGACGGCCAGCCGGGAGCGCAATTCCAGTGTTTCCCGCTCAAGATCGCCCATACGGCCCAGGAGCAGGTCAGTCGCATTGCCCCGTTCGACGGCCTTGAGCAGGTTGGCGCTGGCCTCCTGGCTGCGCTGCAGTTTTTCCTCGAGCTCTCTGCGCTCACAGGCGGCTTCTTCTTCCATGGCCAGGAGAGAGCGGTTGATCTCTTCGGCCTGCTCGGCCATCGCCTCGGCGGTGAAGCGCTGGACGAGCTCCTTTAGCAGGATCAGGTCCAGCGTACGACCATTGAGGTAGCGACTCTGCAAGCAGCGCTCTTTCTGGCGGTGATGGGTGCCACAAATGTAGCGATACATACCGTCGCGGTGGGTATAGTCGGCGCCGCAATGCCGGCAGGTGGGCGTCGCCCAACTCCAGCGCCGGCCGCAGACGTCGCAGTGGCGGGTATCCGAGTAGGCCATGACCATCACGGCGCCGCCACAATAGCCGCAGGTGACCATGCCGGACAGCGGCCAGCCGCCGAATTCCCGGCGCGGATCGCCGCTGTGGTTGCCGGCCATATCCTGTACGGCCAGCCACTGGCTCACGGTCACATACGGCTCGACCACCGGAGCATTGTGCAGGCAGTCCAGGACGGAGAGCCTGCGATAGTGCAGATACCAGACCGGAAAACCGCAGTAGGCCGGGTTGCGAAAGAACGTGACCAGGCTGCCCCGACTGGTAAAGAGGTGGGTGGTAGCGATGATCGCCGGTAGGGAGGATCCTTCCAGCTTCATTTCCCAGGCCCGTTTCGTCGCCACCTGCAGATCTGGATCCTTCACCCACCGCGGCCATAGGCAAGGCGAGCCATCCCGATGCACCCCATGCTGCTCGTACTCGACTTTGTAGCCGCGCGGGGGGAACCCGCCCGGAGCGTAGTTTTCGGCCATCATGGCATGCATGCCGCGGGCCGTATCTTCCCGGATCTTCTGCAACTGTTGCTGAGCGCTCATGAAGTAGAACGGCTCCATGAAGTCGCGCAGCTCGTGGGGAACCTTGTCGACGACGGCGACGAGCGGCACGCCGGCCGCCCTGGTGACGGCGAGGATCTCGAAAGATATCGAGCCCTCGCGGCTCATGCGCGAGTAGGACCAGATGACCAGGCCCCGGGCGGGAGCAAAGCGTCCCTCGCGATAGCGGGTTAGCAGCCGATTGAGATCTTTCCGGCCGGCGTCGGCGCCACTGCGGTTATCATCACAGAAGGTTTCGCCGATAGTCCATTTGTGTTGGGCGAAGAATAGCCGGATCTCGGCGAGCTGTTCGTGGACGCTCTTCTCTTGCTTGCGGCCGGGACTGGCACGCAGGTAGATGTCGAGCACGGTGCCCGGGCCAAACGTATCCGGGTCGGCGATGGGCGGAGGCCCCTTATAGCGCGGCATTTCGTTTACCTTCCTTTCTCGTTAGGGGAATCACGCTTCCGTGCTCTGATTCTACCATGGTGTCAGTAGCGGCGTCAACTGGCACGAGCCGACCATCAGATAGTTTCTGCCAGCGGCCTGCAGCGACCTCTTCCAGGAGCAGCCGGGCTGCCAGGGCAGCAAACATCGTCGGGCGAAACCGCGGCGTCATTTTCGTTTGCTCTGACTTGGTTTCTACATCCAACATCTCAGCCACGATTCCCCCTCCTGGCCATTGCCCAGGCCAGCGCCGCAAAGGCCAGCACCAGCCACGGGATGGGCCCCCAGTGCCCCAGCAGCAGCGCTGTCAGTCCGATGGTGGCCAGCGCCAAAGCGGCCAGCTGCAGCCCGGGCCGCGGGCGGGAAAAGCGGTAGGTGGTCCACCGACCGGATGGTCGCACCATCCGATAGAATTGGCTTTCCCGCGGATGGTCGACGAGGATCACCACCGGCCGGCCGGTCAAGGCGGCCAGTTCCCTGGCCTTGTCCTGTTCAAATTCGGTCGGCGGCTGCCCTTTTACTTCGGCCCAAAGGCGCAGGTCCGGCAGACGAAAGTCGGGCAAGTAGCCGGCGGAGAGGCGGCGGAGGTAGTAGCACTGGGGCTCGTACTCCCAGGCGATGCCGCGGTGGTCGAACCAGCAAGCCCACGCGGCCTCGGTCTGGGAGCGAAAGCAGGTCCCCTCGTAAAGGGTTCGAATTGCTTGTACTTTGATCGACATGCTGACACCTCCGCGCGCCTATCCTGTTTTTACACTATGGCAGGATCAACCCGGCAGTCGGGTTGGGGGCAGCGATCACGCACAGGGCAACGATAGTGATGCCGTGCGCGTCCTGGAAACGATCCCAGCCGCGCACGTCTACGATCTGGCCCATGACATTACCGTCCTTATCCGCGGCCGGCGCCCCGACCAATCTGTCCAGATACTGCATGACCGCTTCCGGATTGTTGCGTAGGAGCGGGGAACGGATCGATCTCAAGAATACTTTCGCTGGCGGCATAGCAGCTTCCTTTCTCCCACTCGGGAGCTATCGGGTTTCCTCGTGGAGCCAATCGTCACGAATCTCCACCGCTGATGGCCAGGAAGAGGGAGAGGAGGAGGTTAAGCATGGAGAGACTCCTCCCCGCGCAGGGCGGTGGCGGGCGCGTGAAACCGGCAACCAAACTCGTCCTCGCGGTAGTAGATGTGACCGTACTCCCGTATATCCTTCAAGAGCGCGGCCCAATCTTGGCAACCAACGTCGCGGCTCGGATGATAACTTATCCACTGAGCATCCATCACGGTGGGGTTCAAGCACTCCCCCCACGAATGCACGGTCGATACCTTGAAGTTGAAGTACTCGCACGCCTTGCAGGTTGGCAACATCACTCCTCCTCCCCGCTTCGGGCGGCTCTCTTTTCAGCGCACCGCCGCCGGAAACTTTTTCCGCCGCTTTTCACCCAATGGTCAAGCGCCTGTTGAGGGGAAGCGTAACGGCACCGCTGGAAAAACTCATCATCACGGCTGCCCAGCATCGGCTCGTACTCCCACTCGCCTTCCCAGTTGTAGCAGTTGCCACCCTCGACGATTGCCCACCGGTCGGGCCGTCCCGGCATGTTGCGCCGATTGACCAGGCGGACATCGACGCCAGAAAGGGTATCCTCGTCAAGCTGGTACTCGACAACCTCCAAGTCAGAGAGTTTCATCATTCCCACTCCCTGCGCAGGGCGGAATGCAGGCGGTTTAGCATATGGTGGTCAGCATCGGACAAGCCGATCAGGTCGCAACGCCGAAGTAAAAATTCGGGCAACCCGGCCAACAGTCCCTCGGCCCTCTTCGCCCGTTGTACTGCCGCGTCCCGCTCGGCGGTCAGGCGCTCCACGTCGGCGCGGAGGCGGTCTGTCTCGGCCTGTAATCCCCGACACCATGACGGCATAAGACAGTGTGATCCTATGTCTATCAGTTCAGTTGTGGTATAGTCCTTGCATTCGGGCAGAGCGGGTCCACCGTATACCTCTCCGTTGCAGTTTAGAGCCTCCTGGTCATCTATCCAGCAGTCGCAAGTTTTGTTCATGCACGGCAACTCTCTTTCTTCTTCGCTCATTGTCCGCTCCTCACAAATACACAGGGCAACCACTGTTGCCGGTAGGGATATACCGGCGGCGTCGGCGTCACGGTCGGCGGCACCCTCCGCGTCGGGAACGGGTACGGCGTGCCTTCCGGCGTCGGCAGCGGCGTGGCGGTCAAGGTCGATGGCGACGGACTGGGGAACATGGTCGGCGTACTACTCGCCTTGGGCGTGGTTGTGTAGGGCGGCATTGGTGGGCCCTCCACCGGCAGCGCGATCGGCGCCAAGGTGGCCACGATCAGGATCAGAGTCAGGGCGATGGTGCGCTGCAGGTGGTTCATTGCGAGTCCCCCGGTTTTTTCAGCTCGATCTCGGTACGCAGCCGGTGCGAGCGATAGATAAACGGTTGGCCGAACAGCTCGATCTCCTTACTGCGCCAGCACAGCTTGTTGAACAGCCGGCAGAACCAGTTCCGCAGTCGCTGCATCTTGCGCCTCCTTCCGCAGGGCGATCTCCTCCAGGAGGTCCCAGCGATCCTGATACTCGGCCCAGCGGCCGTGATAGTGCAGGGGGTCGCTGGGAATCGTCAGGTGCAGGCCGGGCAGCCGGTCCGCGGGGATCCAGAAAAAGCAAGAGCCCTCGTCTTTAGGATAGTTGGGCAGGCAGATCAAACAGGCGATGTCCGCGTGGCCGACGTCGGTGTGGCCGTCTTTGCGCAGGCAGAACTGATAACCTGTCCGGCCGGGCTTGTAGTGCCGGCAGCGGGCCGTCTTGACCTCGATCTCCAGGCCGCGCCACAGCAGGTCGGCGCCGTTGGTCGACCGCTCGACCGGGGCTAGCGGCTGGAGAATGTCGGTCAACAGATCCTCGCCGACGTCGCCGATGCGTTCGTAGAACTCGCGGACACTGCCCATGGGATCCCCCTCGGCCGGGGCGGCTTTTGAGGGCCGCCCCGGCCGGCCAATTCTTACAACTCTTCCTCGTCGTCGACCCCGGCCACGATGGCCACGACGTCCTCTGGTTGGTAGTCAGGGCAGGGAAGGCCCGGCGTGGTATCAGCCTCGCATAAGGTGCAGTAGTAGCGGCCGGAGCCAACGCTTTGGAAACCGATGCAGTTGATGTTGCAGGGCTGCAAGCTCCTCTGCTCGTCGCCGGCGACGTCGACGACCTGCTGGGTATCTACCAGCATCCCCCGGGCTTGCCGGATCCGCGCGGCCAAGTTCTGGAACTGTTCCCCATGGTTGCTCAGTTCAAGCTGGCCGGCCATCTGGTCCAGAGTGTTCAGGTGTCCCTGAATGGCCCCGGCCGGCAGGTCCGCGGGGAGGCCCTGGGCCAGCCAACCCTCCAGCCTGGCCAGCTTACTTTCGATCTCAGCCAGATCCTCCTGCCCCTCGCTGGCTGGCGAGGCCTCCACCGGCGGCTCTTCCGCGGCCGCCAAGGGCCAGCCCACATCATTGCGCCACTTCAGTAGTTCGGCGGCAATGTCGTAGGATCCTGGATATTCCCAGTGCGCCGCTCGGTTGATAACTTTGCGGGCAAGCTGGTTGCCCAACTCGCGCAGGGTCTTGACTCCCTTGACCGAGCCCCCATGGGTGCTAGAGTAATCCATCGTTTTCAGCGCCCACAGCACGGCGCGCCAGGCGCCCATGTCCCGGTCTTGGATCGCCAGCGACAATTCCTTGATCGTCGCTTCGCGCAGCTGCTCGGCCGCTTTTTTCAGCTGTTCCTCGCGGGCCCGCTTTTCCTCTTCCCGCTTTTTCTTGTCGCCTTCCTTGCATGAGCAGGATTGCCGGCCGACAATGCAGACGTACACGGCCGCCGGGTAGTCGGGGACGCTCATGGCGCGGTACGTACTGGTGGAGGGGCGCTCATACATCAGCCGCAAGTTGGGACACTGGTGCTCCAGAGCATGCTGCAGGCCGGCCTGGCCCTCGGCGTCGGGGTAGAAGTAGACCTTGGAGTTGTAGCCCTTGAGCTTCTCTGCCTCCGCGGCGGAGAGCAAGGGTAGGCCTGCGGCGGCCAGGGCAAAAGCCAGTTCGTTGCGCTCAAACGCTTCTTCTTTGCGCCCGTAGCAATCCGGATCGGCGCAGCGCTTGCCGCGCAAGCAGTGCGGGCACTCCGTACAAGGCGGCGCTCCTACACCGACGATCGCCCGGTCGACCGGAAAGTCGGAGCGGGAATAGTTGTTTTCGTCGGTGGACAGCGGCAACGAGGCGGCGTCCAAAGCCTCCCGCACGGCGTCGCGCAGTTCGGAGCTTGACACCTTTTCCGGATGTTCCAGCGCCTTGTCCAAAGCACGGACGTTGTAGTCGTTACGGGCGCGCCGTTCTTCCAGCCGGGCGACAGCCGCCGGCGGCAGATCGTAGAGCGGCAGCAGAGACAGCGCCTGGCGTTCGCTCAGGGTTCCGTTGTGCAGCTGCTGCTGTTGCTCGGTCGGAAGGCGCAGGAGCCTTAATTTGTTGGCCACGGTCGACCGGGCCATGCTCACCTGCTTGGCGATCTCTTCCTGCGGCCAGCCAAACTCCGTGGCCAGCCGCTGCAACGCCAAGGCTTCCTCCCAAGGCGAGAGGTCCTTGCGCTGGAAATTTTCGCCCCAGGCGGCCAACGCCATGGCCTGATCGTCCAGGTTGGCCAGGCGAATCGGCATAAAGCGCCAGCGTTCGGGATCCTTCTCCGCCAGCAGCGCCCAGGCTGCCCGCCGGTTGTGCCCAAACGCGAGCTGCACCACCAAGACATCCACGGCGTAGCCGGACGTGATATAGGGAACGTCCTTGGCCCAATAGTCGACCGGCCGGCCGGTATCTTTCTCGACGACCCGCGCGAGCGGGATCTGCAGCAGGCCATGGGCCTTGATATCAGCGGCCAGGTCGGCGATGTGCGTGGCATCGTCGGCGTGTGGCTGCCGGGTCTGCCACGGGTTGGGGAGAATCATATCCAGGGACAATTCTACGTGCTCGCTCTTCTGTGTGGCCACGATCTCCTCCTATTGTTTGCGCGCAAACATTTCCGCTGTCCAGTTTGGGGGTCGGCTGTCCTCCTTTCATATGTCACTTTTCCGCCTAGCCAAGCCTAGTTAGCCTAGCCCGCTACCTGATTTTCGGTGGACGCCTGTTCTTTGGGGACATACCCGCCCCCGGCATTCCACTCGGTGTCGACGATCTTTTTCGCTTCCTCGTACGTCCGCGGCTTGAGCATTCCCGGCTTGCCCTTCCGGCGGTCGGCGACGACGCCCATGAGCTGGAGCGCCTGCAGCGCGTACTCGTACTCGTCGTGGCCACAGTCCCGGCGACCGTCCACCTGGCCGAACTCCAGCCCCGCGTCGCGCCGCTCGTAGGCCCACTGGAGCACCTCGACGATGGTGCTATAACCCAGCTCGTGGGCCCAGTTGGCCCGATCGCGGATGGTGACGATGCGCTCGCGCGTCTTGGCCTCTCCGCCCACCCGGCCGTCGTCGTTCAAGTCGTCGTTCAGGGCCAGCTCGAGCAGATCGATATCGTCGTCGTCCCAGCCGTAGCGGACTTTGAGCAGGCCGGCCGGGGAGACGCGCGCGGCCCGGGCCTCGCGGATCGTCCGCAAGAACTCCTGCTCGCTCTTGTTGTCCAGGATTTCTCCGGTGGCCTGGCGCTGGCCGCGGGTATGCCAGAAGATGTTCCAGGCGGTGGCGAGGCCGATTAGCGCGGCCGTGGCGCTGATCAGGAAGCCGACCCAGGCCAGCCAGAGCACCACCACGGGATTGAAGACATCGTGGGCTATACCCCACAGGGGCACGCTGACCGCAGCGAAGAAGATGGCCAGGGCAGACCAGCCGATGACGTGCAGCTCGTGCTGTTCTTTCACTGCACACCTCCCAAGAGCCGCAACGCCTCTGCTCCGAAGACGAGCGCAATGGCCAGCAGGATGGCCAGCACCAGCAGTCCCAGGATCAGGGCGTTACGCCAGTCGTTCATTCTCAGCCCTCCAGTAGGCCGAACACGGCCGGCTCGCAGCGCAGGCCCTGGAGCAGCAGTCCGGGGCCCAGGTTGTCGACCGCTCCCAGGACCAGGAGCAGCAGGTAGAGCGCAGCGATGTAATAGTCGGCCGGTTTTCCGATGGCTTTGGCCCGGGCTAGCGCCAGGGCGCGGCATAAATTGACCAGGTCGTCGCGACCGAAGGTACGGGTGCTGCCGGCGCGCATCGTACTGAGAACGCTATCCAGGGCCCGGTCGTATTCCGGCTCGGCCGGCCCATCGGCTTTTAGGATATTGATGGCCGCGCGGATGTCCTCATAGCTCCAGAAGAAGGTGGTAATTGGCATCATCATGCACCTTCCTTCGGATGGCCCCGCGCCTGGTGGGCATTGACTTGCTCGGGCTTACTAAACGGTTTTCCGTCTTTTCCGCAAGTTGCTCCGCAGATGGGGCAAGCAAGCGGAGATGGTGCAGGCAACGCTGCTTGTGCCTGCACGACGATGCGCGGTTGCTCCGCATCATCTAGCATCCTCTCCGCTTTCCGCGCATCCCGTTCGGAAGCGGCGATAGCCCGCTGCGCATCCTGTCCGGCTATCTCGGAGAGGAAGAGCACCAGCACCGGCAGTACTGCGGACAGTACCACCGGCCTTGCGGCGGATAGCGGCGCATCGACCGCATCGGCGTGTACCCAGCCGAAGACAAAGTTCGCATAGATGCTAATGACGCTGAAGAGGGCCACGCCTGCCCACAGCGGACGCGCATCGAGGCGCATCCGGCGCCGCTCCTGGATGCCCAGCGCCAGGGCCAGCAGCCCCAGGTCGACGCCCGCCGCCTGGATGTACCCGGCAATGAGGTTGCCGTGCTCGATGCTGGCAAACGACCATGCCACGTGGCGGAGGCTGCCAGCCAGGGCGAGCACCAAGGCCAGCCACACGGCGCGCTGGGTCCAGGTTAGTCGGCGCATCGCTTCCCCTCCACCGGCAGCAGCTCGTCCGGGTGAAAGTACAGCTCGTAGTCGTACTGTCCCAACCGCACCTTGACGCGGTGCCGGCCGCTGATGCAGGCGTCGGCGCCCAGGTCCTCGGCGAAGAGGCCTTGGAGCAAGGGCGAATGGTCGCGGGGGGAGAGCTTGACAATCATCGCTCCCCCCTCGCCAGTGCGGCGGCCGCCCGCAGCGCTTCTTCGTCGGCGACGAGCTGCGCCACTCGGGTCGTCGTCGACGTGCCGCCGGCGACCGAGCGGGCGACGATGCGGCAAGCCTCGGCCGCGCGGGTGAGGACCGCCGGGTCGACCGCCACGTGCTGGACGTCCACCCCGGTCTCGGTGGTCTGGACCACGGCCGGAGAGCCGCAGACCGGACAATGAGTCACGTTCCCCAGGGGATAGATTCCGCTCATCGGCTTATTTCCTCCCGCGCGCATTCATGCGCCGCGTAGCCGCGCCGCGCGCCCCGGCCGTGGCCCGAGCGGCCTTTTTTTCCTCGGTCCGGCCGCGGCAGGAGTTGCACAGGAAATCGTGGCGATCCAGCGTGCCGGCGTAGGGACCGAACTCGCCGAGCGGCTTGGATTTCTCGCACTGCACGCAGGTCTTTTCCGGCTCGACCGCGACGCCGGCCGGCGGCTCTTCGACGACTGCCGCGGCCTCCTGTTTCTGCTGCCGCTTGGCGGCGTTGCGCGCCCGGGATGCCTCGGACTGACAGGCCTTGCACCAGGAATTGCGACCGTCGCGCGCCTTTTTGTAGAGGGGGAAGGACTCGAGCGGCTTGATCTGCCGACAGTGGCTGCAGCACTTCATTCCCTCGGGGACGGCCAGTTCTCGGCACGCCCGGGCGGGGGCGATGACGCGCTCGGCGGCCGCGTGGAGGTCCGCGGCGGCGCCAGCCACAGCCGGCCTGTCGTCTTCCCCTCCCCCAGGAAGCGGTACTGCTGCGCTGTCGGATACGGCACTTCCGCGATGATCTTCCGCAACCGGATCAACTCCAGGTCCCGGCTCGCCGTGCAGTCCGCCACTACAATGGGGAAGGGCGTCTCTCCATTCAGGGAGAGGTACCCCATTCTCCCCAAGTTGAGGCAGTCCGCCACCGCGATCGGTGTCGTCTGCGGCGGGATCATCACTTGTTGATTGGCCGCTATCTGCTGCCAATTCCAACTCTCCGCGTAGTACACCACGGTCCCGGTTGAGGCCGGCATAGCGGCCATCAGACAGGTCAGCAGGTAGATCCACATCGGCAGCTCCTGCGGCGCGTGTACTGCACGCGCTGCTCATCATCCGGCCGGTCAGATGAAGCACCAGGTCGACCAGTTTCCGGTTCGTTTCCAACAGGTCCAGAAATGCTTTCGCTTCCCTCGCGTTCATCTTGTCCCCTTTCGTTGCTCTTCTCTCGGCTTTGCTCGCGTTGGTTTTCTAACGGCAGCAACCTTGCAATCTTCCCGTTGCGGCTTGTTGCGCGCCTTGCGCTGTTCGACCATCTGCCGCTTGAGCTGCTCGATGACGTCACGGATCGGCACAAAGTCGGTCATGGCCTCACTCCTGAAAGAGAAAACGAGGGCCGTCGAAAAAGATCGTGCCCTTGCCCAGCGGGCCGTTGCGGTTCTTACCCACCCGCCAGTGGACGATCCGATAGCCGGCCTCTTCCACCCAGTGGCCCTCTTTGTCCTTCTCGCTCCACAGGAAGATGACCGCGTGGGCGTCCTGCTCGTACTGGCCCGACTCGCGCAGGTTTTCCAGGTCCGGCTCGCCGTTCTCGGTTTTGCCGCGGTTGAGCTGCGAGATCCCCAAGACCGGTATCTCCAGGTCGCGCGCCAGTTTCTTCAGCGCCTTGGAGATGCGCGTGTTGATCTCGACCAGGTTGCGCCCGTTCTCCTCGATGATCTGCACATAGTCGACGATCAGGAGATCGAGCCGCTCGGCCGCCAGGCGGGCCATACACTCCAGCCGTAGGGCGGCCAGGTCGGCCGAGGTGTCCAGGTAGGACACCGATCCCGGCCAGTCCTCGACCTCGGCCAGCGTTTTCGCCACCAGCGCCTTTTTGTTGGGCCCCAGGTCGCGCAGGTTGCAGGCCTCGCCCCAGGTCAGGTTGGCCAACCGGCAGAGCCGCCGCCGGCCCAGGTCCTCGGCCAGCGTCTCCAGGGAAGTAAAGAGCACGTGGCGGCCGGCCATGGCGTTGGCGTCGGCGATGCACTCGCCGGCCGAGGTTTTGCCGATCGAGGGGCGGGCGGCCAGGAGCAGCAGCGCGCCCGGCCGCATCATCACGACCTCGTCCCACACCGGCAGCCCCTGGCGCACTTCGCTTTCGCCATCGGGGCCGTCGACGGTGTAGCGGTAGCCGAACGTCGGCAGGCAGACCGGGTTGCTCGATCGCATCTCGTCCAACAGCGTCCCGGCTACCTCGGCCGACGACTTGGCCGCGAGCAGCTCAGCGCTTTCGGCGGCCTGGCTGAGGATCTCCATCGCCGCGGCGAAGGGGTCGGGCACCTGGTCGGGGTCGGCCGCCGCCAGCGGGCCGATCTGCGCCACCGCGGAGACAAAGCGACGTAGGCGCGCTTCCCGCTGCACGATGCCGACGTAGTACTCGACGTGGACGGCGGTAGGAACTGCCTCGCTCAGCCCGGAGAGGTAATCCATCCCACCCACGTGCTCCAGCTGCTCGCGCTTATCCAGCTCCGCCCCCACCGTGACCAGGTCGGGCGGGACGCGGCGATCGTAGCAGGCGCGCGCCGCGGCGTAGATCAGGCCGTGCACGTCGCGGTAAAAGTCGGTCGCCTTGAGCATGGGCGCGACGACGATAATGGCGTCGCGGTGCTGGAGGATCGCCCCCAGGACGGCGCGTTCGGCCTCGAGGTTGTAGTAGGTCAGCTTTCTATCCGGTTGCCGCTGTGGCATGGACTTGCTCCTTTTCGCGCAGGGCCTGGGCCCGGGCGCGCATGGCGTCGTCGACGTGGGGCTCGGTTCCGTTACCGTCTTTCTTGGCTGCCTGGAAGCCCTCTACTCTCCAGCGGTCCAGGATACGCTTCACGTAGATCCAGGAGCGGTGGCTGTAGGCGGCCGCTTCCGCACAGGCGGCGACGATCCAATCGCCCGGGATGCCGCTGTTGAGCTCGTCGAGAATAAAGCCACGAATGGCGGGGGTAATCCCCCCGATTTCGTTTTTATAGGCCGTGAAAGCGTCTCCTGCTTCAGGATCGCTTTCGAGGTAATGATAGGAGGTTGCGGCAGTCGGCGGCGGCTGTGGCCGCTCTCCCACTCCTTCTGCTGGTAAATCTGATTCAGGATCTGAACCTAAATCTAATAATGTTTGCGGGGTTTCCCCATCCTTGTTAGGTGCATTCCCGCTAACTTGTTCGGTGCTTTCCCCCATACTAGTTGGGGGCTTTTCCTCAATCTTGTTTGGGGGATTCCCGCAAACTGGAACGACGGCCAGCAGTTCTATCACGCGGTCAATCATGACATGGTATTGCAGTCGGGCTGGCACGCCACAGAGCCGTTCCTCTAGGATTCCGCGCTCTTTGAGTTTGCGCCGCGCTGTTTCCTGTTCGTCGCGGGTCAACATGGTCTGTTCTTCAATGTCCTGCTGTCGCAGCTCGGTCCACTTGTCTTCTCCGCCGGCGTACCAGAGCAGCTGCGCCAGCAGGACCCCGGCGGTCACTCCTCCGCCGATGCGCGCAAAGGCGGGCGAGTAGGAGATCCTCCGGCTGGCTAGCTCCTTGATTAACGCGGCGCGATTGGTCGTTTCAGACATTGGTCATCCCCGCTGGGCGATATAGCGCCCTTTGCTGTCTCGTGGCCGGCTGCTGACCGCCTGGCCGCCCTTTCGGTGAAATTCGGCTAGATACTGCTCTCCCCTCGTCTCCACCAGCGCCTGCCAGCCCTTGCGGCCCCAGCTGGCCAGGATCCGCTTGACCTCGTCCCGGCCAAAGGTCGCGCACTTGGCGGCGTAGTCCATCGTGCGCCAGCGGCTATAGTCGCCGTTGTCGCGATGATGCTGATTGTGACAGCTGCGATGCGCCGGGACGGTGGTCCCGCTTTCCGGCCCGCCGTCGGCGAGGGGGACCAGGTGGTGCTGCTGATCGGCGCCTTCTTCTCCGCAAAAGTGACACGTGGCCATGGTTTAGATCCTCTCCAGCTCGTCGGCGCTGTACCACTCGACGGGACGCGCGGAATTCTTTGCGTACGGGTCGGAGGTAAACTTGACGCCGATCGGGTCAGGGTTGCTGGCCAGACGGCTGATATGCACGACCAGTCCCTCCTGGTTGTTTCGTCGCCGATTGGGTGCTACCACGCGTACGCGCTCGCCGATCTCCATCTCACGCCTCCTCGCGCCTATTCCAGGCCACCTGGGCGCCCCGGGCCCCGGCCGCCAGCGGTCCGCGGGCCAGGCAAGTCCGGCAGACGACGCGCCAGAGTTCGAATGCCGGCGGCTCGGTGCTGGTGTCCAGGTCCGTGCCGTGGCAGAACGGGCACTCGACCAAATCGAGGACCGGGGCCACGGCGGGATCGTCCTGCCGCTGGGCCCGCTCTTCCCGGATGTGCTGGCGCAGCGTTTCTCGGCTCCAGTGTTCCTGCTCGGCCTGGTCCAGCCACTCGTCTTGCTTTTCGGGAGGTAGGGAGGCAACCTCTTGGTGATGGCTCCAGGTGAGAAGCGGACGCCGGCGGCACGGATCCACGCGCTCGGCGACGTAGACGTCGTGGCGCAGCGTGCCATAGCTGTAGGGCGTCTCCTGGATCGCCTGGGCGTATTTTTCACCCCAGCGGCGCTCTCCGTAGCGGATCCAGTCGCCGATCCACCAGTGCACGGCGCTGTCCATGTACTGCAGGGCCGTCCCCAGTCGCTCCCACGCGCTGTACTCGAGGTCGCGGTGGAAGGTCAGGCCCAGCGGTCCAAACTCGACCGCTCCACTCAGCTCGGCCAGGGCATTCAGTTGCGCGGGTACCAAGTCGGTCGTCATCGAGCAGTTGTCCTTTATCCGTGACCGCACATGACCCAGTAGGCCAGGAAGAAAACTCCAACCAGAAAAACGAACCCTAGTAGTGCACCCATCGTCTTATCCTTTCGTCTAAGGCCCAGCCCCGTCCCTCGGAGCCCGGCGCTTTTGTCCTTCACCGGCAAAGAGCCGAGGCCGGCGTCTTGAACGCCGGGCTTGAAGAGGCTTGCGCCTCAACTGTGCTCCCGTTTACACCACCTCGGCTGCCCGCCCCGCCGCAACAAGGCCGTTTTCGGTGCTACGGATTCGCGCCGCGCGGGACAGGCTATCAGCAGCGCGGCGCGGTATCGGTGGCGTCCACCGTGCGCAGACCGCCGCGCGTACTGCCATCAGTTGTTAAAGGTGCTGTGTACTACTCGCCTAATCTATTGTGGCTGATGACATTCAGGTTGATGGCCAGCACCAGTATGGCGCATACTTCGTACGAGCTGTCCCACCAGGCGCAGCGCTCGCCGAGGCACAGGAGGCTGTCGTCGCCGTCGTTCGGCCGCACCAGCGGGCAGCGCTTCGGCCTGGGCGCCGCGGGCCCCTCCGGCTCTTCGCTCTCTTCTTTCCGCTGGCAGCTATAGCCCAGGTGGACGACGACGGCCGGATCGGCGAGCAGGCCGCCCAGGTCGACCAGGTCGCGCACATCCTCCCAGCACGGCTCGCCGCAGAGGTGGCAGGGGAGCTGGACCTGCAACTTCGCGCCGCATTCATCGCCGTGGAACTCGTAGCAGCGAAAGATCAGCCCGTCGATGACAATCTCTTCGCCGGCCATATCGGCCAGGCACTGCTCGTTCCGGGGGATCTCTAGCACTCGCTCTACCAGCCCGACCAGATAGCGGCGGTTGCGCTCACGGTCGCGTTCCTGGCGCTCGCGCTCGTCTTCCGCCAGGAACGCCTGGTGCTCCGTCAAGGCCTGCTGTGCTTCTTCCTGGATGCTCACGGTCTTCCTCCTTTCGGGGCCTCTTGGCCCCCTCCTACTGGCCACCACGCGTGAACCATACGCGCGTGGTGGCCAGGCGGTGAGGGTCAAACGGTCGGCTCGCGGCCGATCAGCCGCTTGTAGGTCTCGACCGCATCTTCGTAAGCCCGATCGCAGAACTTGATCTTGCTGCTGTCCTTGGCCTCGCGGGCCCGGCAGGCGTTGCTGTGCCACAGGCCAATATATCTGTGCAGGGCGGCCTCGACGACGGCGCGGTCGCCGGTTTCCAGGGTCCGGATCGTGCCGAGGTAGCAGGTTGCAATCCGCTCGAGCAGCAGCATGGCCACCCGCTCCAGGACCCCCTGGGGCAGCGTGCTGGACAGCGCAGCCTCGATGTCCAGCGCGTCGTAGAACATCGCCCGCTTGGTGTCGTCGAGGGTCTCGCGGTCGATGGCGCCAAAGTCCTCGCTGATCAGGATTGTCGTCGGCTGGACGAGATGATCGCCGATGTCGCCGGCTTTATGGACCTTGACTTCACGCATCTCAGTCCTCCTCCTCATCCTCGATCTCGAGCTCGGCATACTCGAAGGGGCACGGGCCGGCTCCGTTCTTCGGCGGACAGGTCCCACTGTCCAGAAGTTCACACTGCTCGCAATCATCGGACTGCCAGACCGGGACCACCGGCGCCGTCAGTTGCCGTTCCGAGCCCGTGTCATTCACGGGAGCGACGATATAGGGAGCAATCGGCGCGACCTGCAACCGGTCGACCGCCCGCAGAGCGGTCGCTTCGTCGGTCGGCGTGATGCCGTAGACGGCTGACCCAGAGTAGAACTTGGTGTACTCGGGCTGCTCTTTGCAGGCCGGCACGTCCACTCGGAGCATGGCCACGCCGGCGATGACTTCCTCGGAGATCCGGCCGGCGATGACGTTGCGGCCCATCAGTTCGACAATGGCCCAGGTCGGTTCCATGTTATTCCTCCAGGCTAATGGCGACGGTCGGGACCTCGCGCCACTCGACGAATTCCAGCGGCGCTACCTCGCGTACCGCCCGGGCGTACTTCTCGAACTTGCGCATGTTCACGCTGGCCGGGGCGATCAGGCCCAGGTCAGGGTGTTTTTCGGCCCACCCCAGCAGGTTGACATTGGCGCCATCCCGGTCGTAGCTCAGGACCTGCATCTCCAGGTTGACGCGGATGGAGACCTGGTGGTGGGGATGCTTGTTATCGGGATCCGCTTGGTAGCAGCCCAGGGCCGTGCCGCGGACCGCGCAGTCGGCCTCGATGCGATCGGCCTCGGCCTGCACGCTGGCCGCCTTCGCGGCCAGGTAAGCCCGCCCGGAGGCCGTTTCCAGCATCATCCGCTCGGCCTCTTTCATCGTGGCCTCGGCCAGCGCTGCGGCGGCCGTGGTGTCGACGAGCTCGCGGTAACAGCGGGCCAACTCGGTCCGCGGCGACAGGTCGACCGGCTCAACGGCCGCGGTAGGATCGCCCGGTCCCAGGATTTCTTCCCAAAGCGCGGACTGCTGATCTTCCTCCAGGAGAGAAACTGTCAGCTCAGCCATTGGTCCCCTCCCCTTCCTTTTCCTCGGGCTCAGCGGCGGCCGGCGTTTCCGCCGGGATCAGTTCCTGCTGCCCGTTGGCGACGTTGGCGGCGAGGATCGTCTCGCGCACGAACTGCGCGGCTTCCTCGTCGAGGGGCCCCTCGGGGGCGAGTCGCACGTTGAGCGCGGCCGCCTGCGCGAGCGACCATTCCTTGGTCGACCCCTTGCCGTCGTTGACGAGGGAGAGGAACTGGTGGCGCTGGTTGGCGACGACGTCCTCGTCGGCGACGTCGCTAAAGATCTCGTTGAAGAGGAGGACGATCCGGGTCGTCTTGGCCCGGTCGATCGGCAGCGGATCCGCACCGGCTTTCTGCACGGCGGCCAGCAGCTCGCCCAGCCACCCCATCCGAGCTTGCTCGTGGTGCTCGCGCCCCAGCTGCTTGCAGCGCTCGATAAAGGCGAGAGCGGGATCGGCGCCGCCTTGGACGATCTGGACCAGGCTGACGTCGCCCAGGGCGGTTTTCAGCGCCTTGGTCGAACAGTCCGGCCAGCCGGCCGCCCGGGCCTCGCCCAGGGCCGCCTCCCACAGCTGCGCGGCCGCTACTTTGTCTTCCTCGCTCACGGCCGTCTTGCCGTTCCCGTTGCCTGGCTTTTCGTCCGCGACGACGGGGTCGCTGACGTGGGTGATCTCGCCGGTCTGTGGATCCACCTGCACGATCCGCGCCCCGGGCACGGTCTCGATCTCCGACTCGTCCAGGACGCCCAGGCCGCAGAAGCGCAGGGTACCGCGGCGGATCGCCTTGGTCTCGGCGACCATTTTCTTGTTGGCCCGGTAGGTGCCGTAGATCGGCTTGCCGCCCTTGTCGGTCAGGGAGACCGAGCCGGTGGCGTCGACGAAGCGGCCGGAAAGGGGATCAGAGATGCGGGCCTGGACGGTATAGACGCCGTCTTCGTCCAATTCGCGCGAGCGGATTTCGTCGTTCAACTGGTGCCGGTACCCCAGCTGTTCCGAGGCGTCCTTTTTCGCATACAACTCGAGGCGCGATCTTTCCCCATCGTCACCCTTGAACTGGATGTAGCCAAAGGGCCTCGTCAGGGGATTTAGCCCCAGGCTTTGGCAATAGGCCAGGTAATAGTCGAGCCGCTGGCGCGGGCTCAGTTCGGAGAGGTCCCCACCCACCAGGACCTTCTCCATGAGGTCGGCGCCGAGGGGCATCACGTGCGCCCCTCCCTGCTGTTGTTGTACCGCGAGCGTCCTTGCGTCAGTCACCGTCGTCCTCCTTTTCTTCTACTTGCTGGGCCGAATACCGTGAATCGTGCCACCGGACATTCTGAAAAATTCTTTTGGCCCGGATCGCGTACCGCTGAGCGATGGCCAGCTCCCGGGCAATCCACTCGTGGCGGCCGCCGGTGCGGGTAAACTCGACGGCCTCATTCATTGCCAGGAGGGAGTTGCTCAAAGCAATCAGTCCCTGCTCCAGTTTCTCGATCGTTGGGTCCTCCACGAACCGAGTCATTGAGCCTCTCCCGTAGGCGATCGCGGCTTGCTTTCGCCAGTTGGCCGTCCAGCAGGCTATCGAGAACGTAGCAGGCCAGGACGGAGAATCCCCCGACGACGATGATCACCCAGCAGGCGATCACGGCATCGGCATAGTCGAAGCACAGGCCCCAAATGGTGTAGGGGATCGCCAGGGCCAGCACGCCCAGGGTGTAGGCGGCCAGACGAGGCAGATCGCGCCCGCTCAGCAGCCGCTGCCAGGGGAAATAGTGCTCGAAGCCCAGGAATGCTGCTGCTAAAATTGCGGCCAGGATTGCGTATCCCCCGTGTCCCATCTGCTGCCCCCCCGTGGTACAATACTCAAAGGACCTTACCAACCTAGCGGTACAGCTCTCCGGTCAGCCGGCTGCGGTGGACCAGCAGCCGCCCGGTGCGCGGGCTCCAGCGCTGTCCGCCGTAGCCACGCGGCTCGGCCGGGCCGACGTAACGCACGTCCAGGTGGGCCCACCCGCAAGTGCACATCTGGTACACGTTGCGATAGAGCTGCTCGTGACCCGGCTGCGGAAGGCCAAAGGTGGAATACTTCTCGCCGCAAACGGGGCAATGCCGGCGGCCGCGGCGCAGCTTCCAGGAGTGACCGCCGGCGCAGACCGCGCAACCGTCACGGTATTCCAGCTTCTGCCCACACTCCGGGCAGAGCACCGAGCTCGGCCGCTTGGCAGGAGCGGGAGGATCCTGCCTCGGCTGGGCCGCCGGCGTCCGGCGCAGGGCGTCCAGCACGTCGCCGTATTCGCTGCACGTGTACGGCGTGTTGGAGTCGCACGGCCGGCCGGCCTTGCAGCGCAGGTCGATCACACTCCAATGGCGGCAGTAGGTCCGGCGTCGGTCGTCCATCTCAGCCCACCTCGGCCTGGCCGGACGGCCAGATCACGATCAGCGGTGTCGCATCAATGATGCGCGCCGCGAGAAAGTGCGGGTCCCCGCCGGCAGCGCCCGGCGCGTCGCCGGCGGGGGTGGAACAAGGAGAGAAAGGAGGTTGGGGGATGGCAGCCCCCAACGGAGCGGCACGGCAGGCCTCGGCAGGCGGGTTATGCCGCTCCGTTGGGGACCCGGCCGGGTCGTCGGGTTGGACCTGGCCGGAGAGCACGCGCCGGAAGGCGCGCAGGTGGCCGACCAGGTCGCCGGACTGCAGGGTGTCTTTCAGGGTATACCAGATCTCTCGTAGCATGGGTCTCACCCCTTCGCGATAGCGACGATCAGTTGTGCTTCTATTGCCTCAGTAGTGGACTTGACGATGGGGGCAGCGTAGCAATCCTTGTGCCAGGTCGTCTCTACCAGATGACCACCGCCGGGCTCGTTGGGTTCGCAATGACACACCTCAAAGGTGTAGACCAGTTCCACCAGGGCGGTGCTGCTGCAATCTTTCCCGCAGCCGGGGCAAGTAGAGGAATAGTTGTGGTCCATCTTCTACCCTCCTCGCGCCTACTCGGCGCAGGCGACAGGCGCGGCCGCTTCGACAGGATGGTTGGCCAGGTACTCCTTGAGGGCCAGGGAGACCAGGTTGGAGCGGGAGAGATGAGCCCGGCGCCGACGGGAGAGGTCCAGGAGGTACTGGTCGACGTCGGCGAGAAAATCGGGAAGAAAGTAGACGCTTACTTGAATCAGTCCGGTTTCAATTGCCAAGAGACACCTCCTGTATAGTTAAGTGGACCCGTTGCACTACCATAGTACTACTTCCCTGACCATTTGTCAACAACTTCTGTGCCGTGAATAGCACAAAGAAATACCTGCGGGGGGTATATTGTAGGGCAATAATGTACCGGAGGGGGGTAGGGGGATACGCGCTCGGATGCGCAAGTAGCACAATAAGGGTTGTGAGGTTGTTGCAAATAGGACACGGAAACCGTGACCGCCAGGGCGTAGACTTTCCGGTCACAACCGCTATCATGCTTTTATGAGCGAAATGGGAATTATGATTGCGCAACTAAGGAGAGATGCGGGGTATAGCCAGGAACGGCTGGCCGAGGCGCTTGATTTCGACCGCGCTTACATAAGCCGGATTGAGACGGGCGCAAGGAAACCATCCTGGCGGTTTATCGTAGCCTTTGCCAAGTTCCTAAACATTCCGCCAGAGGGTTTGTTGCGCAAGGCTGGGTATACCAGCAGCAAAGAACCTACCGACGCAGAAGAAGCCCTTGCCGAGTTTTTGGCCGCCAACCCACAGGCAGCGGAGATTGTTGAGTTTCTCCGAGATCACCCCGGCGAGGTTTCCCGATTTCTTGCCTTCGCTCGTTCAATGGATGAACTTCTAGAAAAGGGAGAACAGGACCAACAAAAAGAGGACCATGATGCAGCCGCTACCAAACCGCGCCGCCGCATTGCTCCGGCGGGTTCAACGTGATGGAGCAGACCGTCTCGGCACTGCCGTAACACTCCCGTTTGCCTTCTACGCACTCGTCAACATAGCCCTGGCCGTTCTGGTATGTGCCGAAGTTTCGCCGCTTCACTACTTGCTCAGCATGCTGCTCGGCTCGCTTCTCTCCGGCGCCCTGGCCCTGATCATGCTGGTGGGCATCGAACACGAGACGGCTCAGCTCGTCGCCCGGGCGGCGTTGTTTGGCGCCCGGGTGCAGGTACGCATCGTGTCCTTTGAAATCGAACCGGACCTTTGGGGCAGTCCACGACTGATCGGAGGCAGTGGTAATGGCGACGAATGAAATCCCACAGTACAAAAAGATGGCGTTTTGGCAGATGGTTACCAGGGCCAGCATTCCACATTTCGCCGAACTGTTGGCTGCCCTGACAATATTCGGTCTGCTTGGCGCCTATGCCAAGCGAGTGAGCAGCGCCTATGTATTCGGGGTAAGCTATGCAGCCGGGATCATCTCCGCTTTTGGTCTCCTTCTTTTGTTTTACCTGGTCGTGGAGTCCCGTCGCAAAGTTGACGATACGCTCAAGATGGCCGGGGAGATTGCTGCTGAAAATAACGCCGTGGTGACCAAGAAAACGAGGTGGTTTTCAGATCTCTGGACCGCCATTCGACTCTCGAAAAAGCTGTTCAAGGGGTTTCTTGCATTGTTAGCGGCCGCAGCGGCGCTAGCGCTGTTCATGGCGATCCGCAGTGGCTACGAGCTGTTTATAGGCGACATGACGACCGCACTGGCGTCCGCGTTTCTGTTCTTGGCCTTTGCGGGCAGTGTGGGAATTGGTCTGGTGCTGATCAAGTGGTTCGTTTGGGAAGTCTCTAAAATCGCGGGCGTTATGGCGGGTAGAGAGCGGGAGCAGGAGACCTCGTGAGCGACGTAACTCAACGTGCAGTACGATCGTAGAATGTTGACGGGGAACGCAACCGTATCGGTTGGATTTCATTTCACCTTCGACGAAATGAAACCCAACAATGAGAAAACAAACCGGGGAACGAGGCTATGCGTAGAGCGGGAATTTATATCACGCATCCCTCTTTCCCCCCTTCTGGCCGGCAACTTGACGAGTCGAGCAACAGCGGCGGCCGCCGGCGGAGACGAGCCATCTGGGGGCGGATTCTACCCTTGCCGAAATCCGGCCCTACCACGAGAAAATAAACGGGGAAACGGGGCATGCTCCTGAGCGGGAATTTATATGGTTTGCACGCGACATACGCCGTCGATTCAGTAACTTGCCTGGTTTGGCAAGTCTACGGTCCGGGCGGTCCGGGCGGCGATTCGGGAGTGTTGAAGCTTCTTTCCTCGATGAGCGGAGGGAGGAAGTGAGATGGTTTCTGCTCCACCGAGTCGGCGGAGAGGTTGACAAAACCGTCAATAGTACGATCGTAGAATGTTGACAGAGAGCGCAAGTGTGGCGGCCCGATTGGATTTCACCCTTGACGAAATCCAACCCAACTATGAGAAAATAATCTTGCGGTTGAGGCAGCGAACAGAGCGGGAATTAATACGTTTGCACGCAAACATGGCCTTTCTGTCGGACAACTTGCCGACTTTGTCAAATGAGCTGCTCGGGTGGACCGGATGCCGCCGGCGGCCGGCGCCAGGACATGGCGGATCGTAGGGGCGGAATAAGGAGGCGCACATGGTAGCACCGGCGTTGGACAAGGCACAGTTAGCGGCGCAGATCGGGCAGTTCGAGGCGCAACTGGCGCAAGCGGAGATGGACTTGCAGTCGTGGCGGGAAGATGCCAGGAAGCAGGGCGGGTGTCTGACCTGGGCAACCGTGGGCCTCGTGGCCGGCGTCGTCGGCTTTTTCTTCCTGGCCGGACTGTGGTCGATGGGCGGGGCCGTCCTGGCCGTCGCCTCCCTGCTGGCCCTCGTGCTGACGTCCATCGACCGGGGCAAGGCAACCAGGGCGGCGGCGAAGACAGAGGCGGCGATTGTCTCTATGCGCGGGCAGCTCGGCCAGATGCGGGCGCAGATGATGATGTAGGGCAGTTGCTTCGATCGGGAATCCGATCATAGCAAAGCTGCTATATTGGAGCACCCGGCCATGCTAAATATCAAGCGCTGGCTTACCCTTGCCCTTCTCGGCACCCTCGCCGTCCCCTTCGGCCTGGCCGCCGCCGGCTGGGCGATGGGGAATATGATAAAGTGGCACTGGGCGCCGTGGTTCCTCGTGTTGCAGGCGGTGGTGGGGGTAGCGTGCGCAGCGGCCGGCTTTGGGTTGTGGGCGAGGGCGGTGGTGTGGGGGAAGGCCTAGCGCTGCTACTGTTTGCACGCAAACAGTATGAGGAAGTGGTACAGAAGTTGCTTAGATTCGATATCTGGTCGAAGCAAAAGCGGATGGCGGCTGAAGCAGAATCCCCAAGAAAGGGAGGAGATTATGGACCTATCAGTCATTAGCCTTATAGTTTCAGGAATTGGCGTGATTGCTTCATTCATAGCCGCTTGGATATTCGGCAACACTGCGGGCCAAAAGGCCGCCGAGAGATTTGCCAGGAAACAAGAGAAGGAACGCGCCGTTCGTATCCTTATTGCCTTGGAACTAGCAGTAGCGCAGGCCAAGCAAGCCGCCAAGCACAATGCCGAGATTGCTAAACCAGAAGAAAGCATCAATGTACCAAGAGACTTTATCGAGTTTCGCTTGTCTCCTTTCGATGTTGTTTTCTCTGGAGAGATAGGCCTCCCAAGAGAAATCATTGCTGCACTAGAGGGCTTTATTTCGCAAGCAGGGCGTATTAATTCGTCAATCTGTGCCTTTAACACAATAATACCGGAAGTGTTGAAATCTACAAGTATGGGAGGCCCTCCCTTAGATGTAGCTACAGGGTATCTCAAAATAATCCGATCATACTGTGCGGGGGATCCAGAAAAAACCAGGATCCCCCAGCTCCTCGCAGAACTGGAACGGCTAATTTCTGAAGAACTTGCTGCCAAGCGAGCTGAAGCGTAAAAGCAACCTGCCACCCGCCGCCATGGCGCTTTCTTTGAAGCAGAAAGGACTAGCCGATGCGACCTGCCCTCTCGCCACATGATTTCGTCGACAAATGGCGTCGCTCCACCTTGAAGGAAAGCGCGGCCTACCAGGAGCACTTCGGCGACCTCTGCCGGCTGGTGGGCCACGCGACGCCGGCCGAGCACGACCCAACCGGCGCAAGCTTTACCTTTCAGAAGGGCGTCACCAAGGAAGGTGGAGAGCAGGGATTCGCCGACGTCTGGTACCGCAACCACTTTGCCTGGGAATACAAGGGCCCTCACGGCAACCTGGACCGGGCCTACCAGCAGCTCCTGCAATACCGCGAGGCCCTCGAAAACCCGCCGCTCCTGATCGTCTCGGACATGGAGATAATCAGGATCCATTCCAACTTTACGGACTCGGTCAAGCGGGTGGTCACAATTACCCTGGACGACCTGCTGCGGCCCGAAGGGCTGAATTTTCTCCATGACGTCTTTTTCAATCCTTATGCGTTCAAGTCGCCCCTGACCACCGAGCAGGCAACAGTGGCCGCTGCGGCCCAGTTCGGCCGGATCGCCGAGCTGCGGCGTAAGTACGGGGACGACCCGCGGCAGATCGCCCACTTCCTGATCCGCCTGCTCTTCTGCCTCTTTGCCGAGGATATCGGCCTCTTGCCGAAACGCCTCTTTAGCGAGCTGATCCGGCGGACGCGCTACAACCCCATCGCTTTTGCAGCCCAGCTGCAGCCGCTCTTTGCGGCGATGGCGACCGGTGGGTACTTTGGCCTCGACGAGATCCGCAACTTTGACGGGCGCCTCTTCGATAGCAACCTGGTGCTCCCGTTGGACAGCGACAGCCTGGATCTCCTGGCCGGCGTCAGCGAGTTGGATTGGAGCAGCATCGAGCCGTCCGTATTCGGCACGCTGTTCGAACGCAGCCTGGACCCGGCCAAGCGCGCGCAGCTGGGGGCTCACTATACGAGCAAAGACGATATCCTGTTGATCGTCGAGCCGGTGCTGATGGCCCCCTTGCGCCGGCGCTGGGCCGAGGTAAAGCAGCAGGCGCTGGAACTGGCGGCCAGGCGCGACGAGGTCAAGGGAGCTCAAAGGACCAAGCTGCAAGGCCAGATCCAGGCACTGCTTATCGGCTTTGCCGGGGAGATCGCCGGCATTCGCGTCCTGGATGCGGCCGGCGGGAGCGGCAACTTCCTGTACGTCGCCTTGAAGCTGCTCCTGGACCTGGAGAAGGAGGTCGGGACGTTCGCGGTCGGCCTGGGGCTCACGCGGCTCATCCCCACCGTCTCGCCGGAGCAGCTGTATGGGATCGAGGTCAACGAGTACGCCTACGAGCTGGCCCAGGCGACGATCTGGATCGGGTATTTGCAGTGGTTTTCAGAGAATGGGTACGGGATCCGGCCTGGGCCAATCTTGAAACCGCTGAACAACATCCGGCGCATGGACGCCATCCTGGCCTACGATGATCAGGGCCGGCCGGTCGAGCCGGAGTGGCCGGAGACGGACGTGATTATCGGCAATCCGCCGTTTTTGGGGGGAAACAAGATCAGGCAAGAGATGGGGGACAAGTACGTGGAGGACCTCTTTGCCCTGTACAAGGACCGCGTGCCCGCCTTTGCCGACCTGGTCTGTTACTGGTTTGAAAAGGCGCGGGCGCAGATTGAACAAGGGAAAGCAAGCCGAGCGGGACTGCTGGCGACAAACTCGATCCGCGGGGGAGTAAACCGGAAGGTCTTGGAGCGCATCAAGGAGACCGGCGACATTTTCTGGGCTCAATCGGATCGCGACTGGGTATTGGAGGGTGCGGCAGTCAATGTCTCGATGGTGGGATTCGACGCTGGCTTAGAGAAAACGCGCACTCTCGATGGCAGAACGGTGATTCAGATCAATGCCGATCTGACCGCAGGTATGGATTTGACGCAGGCCCAACCACTGCCAGAGAATCTGTTGATATGCTTTATTGGTGCTAAGAAAGCTGGGGCCTTCGACATTGACGCGGCTTTTGCCCAGAGTCTGCTGCTAGCCTCGCTTAACCCAAACGGCCGGCCCAATTCGGACGTTGTGCTCCCTTGGCTGAATGGCAAGGCCATTGTCGGCCGGGAGCCCCAGCGTTGGATTATCTACTTCAGCGAGATGGGGCAGGAAGAAGCGTCGCTGTACGAAAACCCCTTTGAGTATGTTCGGAGAGAGATCTTTCCAGAGCGGCAGTTCAACAATGAGGAACGCGCCCGTATAAAGTGGTGGCAGCATCGCCGCCCGGCCGTCGATATGCGAGGAGCTGTATCCAAACTCAAGCGTTACATAGCCACTCCGCGCATCTCCAAATACCGCATTTTCACATGGGTGCCTCCAGAGACTCTGCCTGACGACGGCATCTATGTCTTTGCCCGCGCCGACGACTACTTTTTCGGTGTGCTGCATTCACGCCCGCACGAGCTGTGGGCACTACGGCAGGGCACGTCGCTGGAGGACCGCCCGCGCTACACTCCCACCACTACCTTCGAGACCTTCCCCTTCCCCTGGCCTCCCGGCCAGGAGTCCTTCGACGACCCGCGCGTGCAGGCCATTGCCCAGGCGGCGAAAGAGTTGGTCGAGAAGCGCGACGCCTGGCTCAACCCGCCGGATGCCAGCCCAGAGGTGCTCAAAGAGCGCACCTTGACCAACCTGTACAACCAGCGCCCAACCTGGCTGCAACTGGCCCACCAGAAGCTCGACGAGGCGGTGCTGGATGCCTACGGCTGGCCGCACGAGCTGAGCGACGAGGAAATATTGGAGCGGCTGCTGGCATTGAACTTGGAGAGGGCGGGAGCGAAGTAGCGGCGCGGCGGGTGAAAGAGGAGGGAAAGCAGATGGGGCTGTAGCGTTGCTAGAGTTGGGAAACCAATTGTAATAAACTGTTTGCGCGCAAACACCCTACTACCTCCTTCCGTTTTCCGTAGTTGCACACGCGTTCTAACGCTGATATAATGCTTACGACCTCGGCAGGCCACGTGGCGAGGTCGTTTGTTTTGAGAAAAGAAGAGAAAAAGCTGTCGCAGCGGGAAGAAGACATCATCGACGCGTTGCGTGGCATCCAGTGGGGCGAGCTGCGCATCGTCGTGGAGAATAATACACCCCGGCGTATTTTCGTGCAGCACAGCATCAACCTTAAAAGTGAAGGCGTTGACATAGTCGCACAAACATGCTATACTGAGCTTGTTAGAAAAATCGAATAACACCTACCGAGCTGAAGCCGGGGAAACACCTTTCGAGGTGGCCCCGGTTTTTTTGCGTTTCAGGAGCTGACTGTGGAAGCCTTTACTACTCCGCAACTGGTCATGTGGATGGGCGTTAACTTTGGATTCGCGGCGGTCGTTGCCGGGGTGTTGTTGGCCCAGAATGCTCGCCGGGAAAAGGAGGGGGCGTCCCGAGATCAGCGGCGCGAGGAACAGTGGACCTCTTTGACCGCGCAGTGGCTAACCCAGCTGGCCGACATCATTAAAAGCAATACGATGGCGATGACGGAACTGAAGAGCGTCATCGCCGCGATGTGTGATCGGATGGATCGCCTGGAGAAAAAGTAGGAGGAGTCCCATGGGTAGAAAATCCGTTTCGCTCGCTCTCGTCGCTGTGCTCGTCGCTCTGCTCGTGCTCGCTATCCCCCGCCTGGCCTGTGCTGCTGCGCCGGCCGGCGAGCCGCCTTCCGGCTTCTGTGAGTTTCTCAGCCAGGGCTGGAATGAGGCCGGCATTGGCGCGGGTCTGGCTGCCCTGGTGGCGATTATCCTCGAGTACCTTCCAGGTTTCGGCGACTGGCCGGCCAAGAAAAAGCAGCTCGTCTACCTGGCCATCTGTCTCGGGATTGGCTTTGGATCCTGGGGGGCGGCCCTCCTGGCCGGGTGCGTCGGGCTGCCGGATTGGTGGACCGTCTTGGTCGCGGCCTGGCAGGCGTTCCGCAACGGAGTTGTCGCCTTTGGCGCGGGGACGGTGGTCCATGCCCTCCACGCGGCCCTGAAAGGCTAGAGGTCATCGCGATGCGTGTCGACGTCGCTCCGCGAATGAGCCGCGAGGGTTTCGCCCAGGTCCTGCAGCGGGTCAAGAGCCCGGCCGCGATCGCTGCCGGCGGCTGCTATGACGCCATTGCCCGCCGCGGCGCGGATCCGGCCACGGGACTGGGCTTCTATCAGCACGAGTCCACCTATGGCACCAAGGGCCGGGCCCGGCGCACCCACGGCTGGGGCAACCAGAAGATAGGCTCAGGGTGGGCCCTACGCGAGGGCTACGCCGACGACGTCGACGAGAAAGGCTTTCTTGTCTTTCGTCCGCGGCCGGGCGAGGTCGAGGGCGGCGAGTGGATCCGCTCGGCGGAGTGCTGGGCCGTGTTGGTGATGGACAAGTACAGCGTCAAGGAGATCGAGCAGATCACGCCGTTTTACGCGCCGGCGGGCCCGCCCGACTTCAACCAGCCGACCCGCTACGCCTCCGCCGTGATCGAGGCGGTGACGGAGTGGGCCAAGCTCTACCCGGCCGAAGACGAGGTGACCCGGCTGCGCCGGGAGATCGCCGAGCTGGAGGCGCAGCTGAAGGCACGTTGGGCGCGGCTGATTGAGCTGGTACCGTCCGAAGCGCGCACGCTCCCGCCGAGCGGCGATGTTCGGGAGACGGTGACGAATCCTATCCTGTGGGCAGGCCCGGCGGGGCACGCGTAGGAGCTTCAATGTGGACGAGCAGCGCAAGGTCTGGGAGCAAATGCCAGGAGAGTCGGGCCGCTGGTACGCGCGGTTTACGCGGTATCGCGAGATGGGCCCAGATCGCTCCCTGCTCGCCGCCGTCAATGAGATGCGGGACCAGAAAGGTCAAAAAAGGTCATGCAACACACCGGGGGCCTGGCGCAGAATTTCCTTTGAGTATCAGTGGAAGGTGCGCGCCGAGGCCTGGGACGAGTTCGAACGCCAGCGCAAGGAACTGCAGGCCAAACAGGACATGCAGGAGGCCCGGCAGAAGCTGGCGGCCGCGGCGAGCAAGGCGGTCGACGTGCTCGCCGGGCAGCTGGGCGACGGGGGGGCCGGCGTGCAGAAGGCGGCCGCCGACGACATCCTGGACCGGGCCGGAATTGTAACCGTGGAGAAGATGGACGTGACGACCGGCGGGGAAGCCTTGCATGAGCCACGACTTAGCGACGCTGAACGAGCACTGGCCCTGGCCGGCATCCTTGAGCGGCTACGAGGCGATGCTGGTCGACGCGGTCCTGCAGGGGACGATCAACCCGGGTCGTAAGTTTGCGCCCAGGGGCGGCGCTGCCCGCGCCCTGGTTGGCACCTTACCAGAAGAATTGATCGCGGGCCCGGCCGGAACGGGCAAGAGTCGGGCGTGCCTGGAAAAGGTCCACTTCCTGGCCAACCACTACCCGGGGATGCGCGCCCTGATCGTGCGCAAGACCCGGGAGTCCCTGACCGAGTCGGCGCTGCTCACCTACGAGCGCGACGTCCTGGGGACCGAGCACCCGCTTTGCCAGGGGCCCAACCGCCAGAACCGGCACTCTTACCGGTATCCCAACGGCTCGGAGGTGATCGTCGCCGGCCTCAAGACCTCGGGGCGCGACACGACCGAAAAGGTCATGTCGACCGAGTACGACTTTGTGTATGCCCAGGAGGCCATCGAGCTAACGATCGACGAGATCGAGCGCTTGACGACCAGGTTGCGCGGTGGGATCGTGCCGTTCCAGCAACTGCTGATGGACTGCAACCCGTCCTCGGCGACCCACCCGCTCAAGCGCCGCTGCGACGCCGGGATCACCTTCCTGACCGAGAGCCGGCACGAGGACAACCCGAAACTCTGGGATGCCGAGCGGAGCTGCTGGACGCCCTTCGGCGAGCAGTACATCGCCAAGCTCGACCGCTTGACCGGGGTGCGCTTGCAGCGTCTGCGCTTTGGCCGGTGGGTCCAGGCCGAGGGGGTGATCTACGAAGACTGGAACGAGGCCGTGCACCTGGTCGACCGCTTCGAGATCCCGCTCGGCTGGCGCCGCTTTCGCGTCGTCGACTTTGGCTACACGAATCCGTTCGTGTGCCAGTGGTGGGCGGTCGACGACGACGGCCGGCTCTGGCGCTACCGGGAGCTTTACCACACGCAGCGGACGGTGCGGGCCCACTGCGAGCAGATCAAGCGGCTCGAGCGCTGGTACCTGACCAATGAGGACGGCGACTACGTCGACGAGAAAGGAACCGTCGTCGACGAGGCCCACCGGGTGATGAGCCCCGAGCGCGAGCGCATCGAGGTCGCCGTCTGCGATCACGACGCCGAGGACCGGGCCACGTTGGATGAAAACGGCCTGGGGGTAATGCCGGCGGACAAGCGCGTATCGGTGGGGATCCAGAAGGTGCAGGAGCGGCTGCAGCCGGCCGGGGATGGCAAACCGCGGCTCTTTTACTTACGGGACAGCCTGGTCGAGGTCGACCGGGATCTGGACGATAAACGGCTGCCGCTTTGCACGGAGCAGGAATACGATGGGTACATCTGGGCCAACAAGAGCACCAAGGAAGAACCGGTCAAGGAAAACGACCACGGCATGGACACGACCCGCTACGCCGTGATGTACCAGGACGGCGGGGTCACCTGGAACGTAACGACCTGCTGAGGGCGCTATGAGTATTTTGGATCGTTGGCTCGACAAGCGAATTCAGGACCTGGGGTACGCCAAGGGCCAGCCGTCCGGCGGGGCCCCCGTCGTCGTGCTGGGCGGCAGTAGCGCGAGCTCGCTCCTGGGCGACGATACCATGCCCTCGGCGAGCACGGAGCGCCAGGCCCTCGTCTGCAGCTGGGTCTTTTCCGACGTCCAGTTTCTGGTCAACGAGGCCAGCCAGTCGTCGTTCTACGTCGAGGAAAACAAGCAGGAGGTCGAGGACCACCCGATGACCTCCCTGCTCAAGTGGCCCAACCAGGACATGGGGTCCTCGTACCTGTGGCAGTACCTTTTCGGCTGGCTGCTGCTGCGCGGGGAGGCCTACTGGTGGCTGCTGCCCAACCAGGCCGGCGATCTGACGGAGTTGTGGCCCATCCCCTCCGACTCCATGGCGCCCATCCCCGACCCGGAGCGCAAGAGCGGCCACTACATTCGCGCCTATGGCTACACCCTGCCGACGACCGGGCGCACGATCGAGATCCCGCCCGAGCACGTCTGCTACTTCCGCCGGCCCAACCTCTTTGACTTGTATCGCGGGCAGGGCCTGGCCAACACCTTCAAGCTGGCTATGGAGACCGACCGCTCGGCGGCGCAGTGGAACCGCGACGCCTACAAGAATGAGATGACCGTGCGGACCGGCGTCTTCCTGCCCAAGGAAATGCCCGATCCCATCTACAACACTGCTCGGGAAGAGATCCGCCAGGCCCTGGTCGAGGAGCACGCCCGCTACATCATCAGCCGGACCGGCCAGGTCGACATCAAGCAGTTCGGCGTCAGCCCCAAGGACGCGGAATACCTCAATAGCCGGGTGTTCAACCGGGAAGAGATCGACCGTATCTTTGGCATTCCCGCGGGCCTGTGGGCCAAGGAAGCGACGAGGGCCAACTCGGACGCGGCCAAGGCGGTGGCCATCGACGTGCAGGTCTGGCCGCTGCTCTGCCTGATCGCCGACGAGATCACCGCCCAGATCCTGCGGCGCTATTACGAACCCGGCCAGCTCGGCGTCTTCCGGGATATCCGCATCCTGGACCGGGCCCAGATCCTGGCCGAGCGGACCAAATACTGGGAGGTCCAGGCGGTCAACGAGTGCCGCGCGGATATCGGCAAAGAGCCGTTCGAGGGGACGCTCTACGACGAGGTACCGCTGGCGATTCTGCAGACGGCGTTTGCGGCCCAGGTGGCCACGCTCGCCCAGGAGGCCGCCCAGGTCCCCGCCGGTGAGGCCACGATGGCCGCGGCCCGGGTCGACCTGAAGCGCTGGCGCAGCCTGGCCCTGCGGCTCGTGCGCCAGGGGAAGGCGCCGACGGCGCGCGAGTTTACCAGCGAGAGGATCCCCGGCGCGACCATGGAGATTCTCCGCGCGGCGCTCGAGGACGCCGGCAGCGAAGAGGCCGTCAAGCACGTGTTCGCCCGCTTTATATCGGCGGACAATGCGGCCGCGGAAGCAGCCAAGGCGAAAGAGCCCGAGCGGGCCGCGGAAGAGGCGCTGCGCAAAAAGATCGAGGTCATCCTCAAGGCGCGCATGGCCCGCGTCACCAAGGACCCCGCGCACTACGAGGCGGCGTTGGAAGGCCTCGACGCCGAGCTGCAGGCGGCGCTGATCCCGGAACTGGCCAAGGCCGTCCGCGATCAAATCGCGGCCCAGTCCCTGGAAGTCGGGGTTGCCTTCGACATCGCGGCGATTAACCAGGCGGCAGTGGAGTGGGCCAAAAAGTACACCTTCGAGCTGGTCAAGGGCCTGACCGAGACGACGCTCAAGCAGCTGCGCACGGTTATCTCGACCTACCTGGAAACGCCCGGAATGACCCAGGGCGACCTGGTCGGTATGCTGGAGCCGACCTTTGGCGCGGCCCGGGCGAACAGCATCGCCACCAACGAGGTCACGCGAGCCATGTCCCAGGGCACGACCATGCACCAGGAACTGCTGGCCGAGGCCGGGGTGCAGATGGAGGAAGTTTGGCACACCGCCAACGACGATCACGTTTGCTACATCTGCGGGCCGGCCAACGGCAAGGGTCAAGACGAGCCGATCACGGCCGCCGACGAAGCGCCGTGGGGCCGGTCGTTCTGGCGGGGCCGCTCCTGGAAAGAGGTCTTTCCGGGTGGGCCTCCCGGGCACGCGGGACCCTGCCGCTGCTCGAAAACGCTGCGGGTGAAGAAGGTCAAGAGGAACAGTCCATGAACTTGAAACCGGGCCTGATCAACATCCTGGGCAAGACCTATACCGTCTCGTACGTCGAGCGGCCCTCGGACGTCGACATTCACGGCTACAAGTCGTTGTGGGGGCAGGTCGACCACTGGACGCACAGCATCCGGATCTACGCGCCGGCCGGCTTTGAGATCGTCGAGATCTTGGACTCGATCTTGCACGAGTGCATCCACGTCGTCGCGGTCGAGCTCAAGATCGAAGCGCTTACAGATAACGAGGAGGCGGTGGGCCTCCTGGGCATGGCGTTGGCCGATCTGCTCACCCGCAACGGCTGGATTACGCTCGACGAGGAATCGGCTCATGGCGAAGACGCTGGTCATTGAGGTCGAAGGCAAAAAGGAGCTCCTGGCCCTGTTTGCAGCGGGACCCATCGTGAAGCTGCAGCGGGACCTGCTCCTGGCCTCCGGGGAGATCCTGCGCGGCTACCTGGCCGTGAACCCGGGCCCGCCTCGCTATCCGCTAGTCTACGCCAGCCAGAAGCAGCGGCTATTTTTGCTCATCGCCTGGCGCAAGGGTGAGATCGAGCAGCCGTACCACCGGGACCAGTCGTCGACCAGTGAGCGGCTGCGGCTGCACTGGGTGACCCGGATTACCGGCGACCAGGTCGGCTACGTGAGCAACCCGGTCAGCTACGCCGGGTGGGTGCAAGGCGCCGAGAACCAGCAGCCGATGCACCGCAACACCGGCTGGATCACCGACGAGCAGGCGGTCGACCAGGCCGAGAAGAGCAATGACATTGACGAGGCCTGGGCGCAGTTGTGCACGGGCTGGCTGGGAGGATAGACATCGGCCTTGCTTTTCATAATGACCATTATCGGCAGTAGAAAACAAGGCGAAATAGGAACATAACAGCTAATTTTGTTTTCCGGCTGAGCGAGCCTAGGAGGAAGCGATGTGGGAAAAGATGATCGACGACTTGGAAGAACAGGCCATGCGCGTCCGCCGGGCCTTTCGGGAATGGTTTCGGAAGCCGCGGGTTCCCGGCCTGCCCCCGACGAGCGATGATACGGGGGACGAAGAGTATTACGCGCGGGCGGTCCTGGCCACGGCGGTCATTGTTTCAGCCGCCGGCGCCTATTATCGCTGCCCCTACACGGAGACTCCTGACAGACTGACGTTTGCCGAACCTGCTGCCTGGACGCGGGTCGAGCGGGTGTGGGTGGACGTGCCCGGGGCGAGCGCCGACCAGGTGAAAGAGATCAGCCTGGACCAGCGTTCGAGCCTGATCCGCGACGCCATCTATGCGCAGCTGCGGCCGGCTGGGTCGCCCAACCCTGTACCTATTCAAGAGTGGTGGGTCCGCGATGTCTACGAGACCTACGTCATCCTCAGCCAGGGCAAGAATAACTACCGCGTCGACTACACTTTTGACGAGGCGACCGGCCAGGTGACGCTAGGCCAGGCGGTGGCGGTCGAGCAGCAATGGAAGCCGGTTGCCTCCGCTCCTGGAGTCGAGGAGGAAGCCAAGGCCGGCCGGGTGCAGGCCTCGCGCAACGTGGCCCGGCTGGTGCCGGCGTTTCGCCTGATCCGCGATATTCTGGTCGACGCCGGCTACGATGCCGGCAAACTGCTCACGGCCGAAGAGGCAGAGGAAAAGGCGACGGCTGCCCTGGCGGCCGACACGCGCTATGCGATCGTGCTGCCTGCCGACGCTAGACGGGAAACCATCGAGCAAGTACGGACCAGTTTGTCTCTCTGGGAAAAGAGCGGGGACCGGTTCCTCGTGCTGACCGGCGGGGCCCAGGTGGTGCCGCTGGCTCCCCCGACGGCGCGAGGCGAATTCCCCAACCCCGACACCATGATCACCATGGGCGGCGAGATCAAGGCGCTGGGCGACGGCCGCATCGGCGGCTACCTGATTCGCTTCAGCGACCCGCAGCATCCGGACCTGGCGGGCGAGTACTTTACCAAGGACACCGACTTTGGCCCGCTGCGGACCTCCCTCGTCTTTTTCCACCATGGCAAGGACGGCCGGATCAAAAAGCGCATCCTGGATGCCGGCGCCGAGCTGGGAATCGACGATATTGGCGTCTGGATCAAGGCCCAGTTGGCCCTGCGCGACGCCTACGAACGCTGGATTCTCTCGCGCGTGGAGGCCAAGAAGATGGGCTGGAGCAGCGGCACCGCTCCCCACTTGGCCGAGCGGGTAACGACCGGCGCAACCACCTGGCTCAAGACGTGGATGCTGGGGCTGGACGCGTCGGTGACGCCCACGCCCTGCGAGTCTCTCAATACTGCTGTTCCACTCAAGAGTTTTCCGCTAACTGAGTCTGTGCCGGATCTGGGCGAAGAGGACGCGGGGGCGTCCTGCCTGGAGGCGAAGGCTCATGCAGCGGCCTTGCTGACCCTGATCAACATTTTAGCTCAGGAGGTGTAACGTGAAAAAGAAGTCTCAGGAACTGCTGGCTGCAGCCAAGGCCAAGGCGCTCGAGGCGACGGCAGCTACCGATCCGGAGCAGGTCAAGGCGCTCAACATCGAGGCCGAGAAGCTGATGGAAGCGGCCCAGGCCGCTATCAAGTCCGAGGCGATCATCGCCACGGTCGACACGACCACGATGCCGGCGGGGCTGCCGACCGGCTCCGA
>JBAZTO010000032.1:0-48762 GCA_041661865.1 Phycisphaerae bacterium
GCCGGGCCTGACGGCGGTGCTGTACACCGGGCAGGTATGGGACGCCGAGAGCGGGCTGCACAACTACCGCAACCGCTACTACCATCCCGGCCTGGGGCGCTTCCTGGCCCGCGACCCCGCCGGCTACGGCGACGGGATGAACCTCTACGCCTACGTCCGAAATAACCCGCTACGTTACACCGACCCCGATGGACTGATGGCACGAAGTGCGGTCAACTGGCTCAGCAACACGGCGACCTCCGCCTACAGCTACGCCAGCAATGTGGTATCGGGTTTCAGACCTTCGACCCCGGCGCCTGTTACCAATACGTCGTCGATGACGAGCGACTATAGCAGCAGCAAGTTCCCATTGATGGTTGGATACACGCCACCTTGGGAACAGCCGATGTCGCCTTCCTCGCCTGCGTTGGCTCAAATCGCGGCCGACTACATCCAGTCGGAGCGAGAGAAGCCGCTTGACCTCTACAATCCGGGCTATGACCAGTCAGGCCCCCGGTACGCCTACCCAGGATCCTTGACTACCTCGGATACGGCCTTCAGAATGAGCATCGGGGCTATTCGCAAGGTCAACGACATGGGTAAAGCGATGTCCAGCCGGATCTATGAGTACGGCGGCAATCCCGGCCTCATCGGCAGTGATGTGGTGTCCGGGTTCAAGGGCCTGCACGATAATATTCTGGATGCGTTCGTTGAGGGGTGCGAGGCTGGGGTGAATGAGCGAGGCGAGGGCAGTGGGTGGACAAAGTCGATTTTCCAGGGAGCGGCCACTGGGGTCGAGATTCTCCTGGGCGGCAAACAATTGTATGGCACTGTCCACGGCAAAGATTATGATACGGGCCGTCCGTTGGATGATTACGAGCGAGGGGCGGAGTTAAACAGAGATGATCTCCTGGATCCTAATGGGTGCCCTGTTGCTGACAGGGACATCGACTTCAGCCACACAACTTTCTGCCACAGGTTTGTCCGCGCCGCAAGCGGCCCTCTACGTTTCTCCCGACGGCAACGACGCATGGTCAGGCCGCCTGCCGGCTCCGAATGCCGAGCGAACCGACGGGCCGCTGGCCACGCTGGCCCGTGCTCGCGATCTGGCGCGCCAACTCAAAGGCCAGAACGCCGCCGCGCAAGGTATTGCGGTCAACATTCGTGGGGGCAGGTACATCCTGGAGCAGACGCTTGATTTGACGGCCGAGGACTCCGGCACGGCCGAGGCGCCTGTCGTGTATCAGGCTTATGAGAACGAGCCGGTCAGTCTGTCCGGTGGGCGGGAGGTCACCGCCTGGTCGCCCGTTACCGACCCTAATGTGCTGGAGCGTCTGTCGCCGCAGGCCCGCGGCCAGGTCTATCAGGCTGACCTGAAGGCCCAGGGCATCAAGGATTACGGCACCTTGCGGTCGCGAGGGTTCCGGCCCACGGAAATTGCGGCCCTGGAACTGTTCTTCAATGACAAGCCCATGACGCTGGCTCGTTGGCCCAACGATGATTTCTCCGTTATCGCCGGCATCCCGGAACGGACGCTCACTAAAGACGCATTCGGCGCCGATCTCGGCCCCCTTGACGTCGGCTTCCACTACAGCGGAGACCGGCCCAGGCAGTGGAAGGATCTCCACGACATCTGGGTCCACGGATACTGGGCATACGACTGGGCTAACTCCTATGAGCGGATCGAGTCGATTGACCTGGACAATCACCTGATCAAGCCGGCCGCGCCGCACGGCTTGTATGGATTCCGCAAGGGCCAGCGGATTTACTTCCTCAACATCCTGGAGGAACTGGACAGCCCCGGTGAATGGTACATGGATCGATCCAGCGGCATCCTCTACTTCTGGCCTCCGGAGGGGCTGGACGGCGCCCGCGCCACCGTATCCGTCATCGAGTCTCCGCTGATCAGTCTGCGCGGCGCGTCACATGTGCGGATTCGCGGCCTGACGTTGGAGTACACACGCGGCAGCGCCATGGCCATCGAGGGCGGAGAAGACAACCGTGTTCAATACTGCCTGATCCGCAACATTGGCAACAACGGGGTTGTGATTGAGGGGGGGCGGTCGCATGCGGTGGAAGACTGCGAAATCTGCTCAACCGGCGACGGTGGCGTAAAGGTCTCCGGTGGGGACCGCAAGACGCTCACCCCGTCGGGACACCGCGTTTACAACAATCACATCCATCACATCGGGCGATGGAGCAAGTGCTACGTCCCCGCCGTGTTTGCCGGCGGCGTGGGAGTGACGGTCTCCCACAACCTCATACACGATCACCCGCACTGCGCCGTGCTCTTCAACGGCAACGAACACGTTATCGAGTACAACGAGATCCACGATGTTTGCCTGGAGACAGGCGATGTTGGCGCGATCTACACCGGGCGTGATTATACTTACGGAGGAAATATAATCCGCTATAACTATCTCCATCACACTGCCGGAGCAGGCTTAGGCAGCAACGGCGTGTACATGGACGATTGCAGTGGGAACGCCGCCATCTATGGCAACCTGTTTTACAAGGTGCCCCGGGCCATTTTCATCGGCGGCGGAAGAAACAACGAGGTTACCAACAACGTGTTCGTCGGCTGCTCGCCGGCCGTGTACATTGATTCTCGCGGGCTGGATCCCAGCCCGGTCTGGCATGACATGGTCTACAAGGCATTGAAGCAGCGACTGGAGGACATGAATTGGCGGAACCCTCCCTACAGCACGCGATATCCCAAACTGGCGGAGTTGGAGAAGTATTACGCCACCGACAAAGGCGTGCCGACTGAAGGCACTATTGTCGAACGTAATATCTGCGTCGGCGGCAGATGGATGAATATCACATGGCTTGCCAAGCCGGAGATGCTGACGATCCGCGACAATCTCGTCAACGTCGATCCTCTCTTTGTCGATGTCGCCGGCGAAGACTTCCATTTGCGTCCCGACTCCCCTGCATTCAAGCTGGGTTTCCAGGCACTGCCCCTGGAACAGATCGGCCCGGTCAAGGAGAAACCGTAAGCGCCACGCGCGATGTCAAAGACCAGACGCATCGCGGTTTCACACCGGGTTTAATCCAGGACGACAACACGGAATCCGACCGTAGCTTGCCGAAGGTCCGGATCGACCCAGTTTCGGCGTGCCGAGCGGCAACTCCGGGGTGGGCCGTTTGTCCAACTGCCGCCGCGCTGGACATGTTCCCAGCCCGAGGACGCCCCCCGCGGGTCCGCGGAATCACCTTCCGGATACGAATCGGTGTACCAGTCCGAGCACCATTCCCAGACGTTGCCATGCATGTCGTAGAGGCCGAAGTTGTTGGCACGCTTCAGGCCGACAGGATGCGGCTCCTGGTTGCTGTTGTTGGTATACCAGGCGTATTCGCCAAGCGCTGAATCGTCGTCGCCAAAATAGAACTTGGCGATGCTGCCCGCGCGGCAAGCGTATTCCCACTGCGCCTCCGTGGGGAGGCGAACCGTGCGGCCGGTCTTATGGGAAAGCTTCGCGCAGAAATCATTCACATCCTCCCATCGCACGCACTCGACGGGGTTGTTGGCGTCCTTGAACCGGCTGGGATTCCTGCCCATCACCTGCGTGTACTGCGGCTGCGTCACTTCGTACACCCCCATATAGAACGCCTTACTGATTGTTACCTGGTGTTGCGGGCCTTCGTTGTCGGAGCGGCCGGTCTCGCTTTTGGGGCTGCCCATCGTGAAACTGCCGGCGGGGATCAGGACCAGCCTCATCGTCACGTTGTTGCCCAGGTCGAGATTTAGTTCCTTCGCGGGCAGCGTCGTCGGCTGTGTTGCAGGCCGGGACGACGGCTCCGAGGCGCCGGCGACCAGACCCGACCAGGTGATTCCAATCGCGATCACTGCCATTCCGATGGTTCTGGTCACAGTCTCACTCTCCATGCCGTTATCGAATCAAACTTGCTATCCGCAAACAAGAAGGCGTTGCCGGTCTCTCGATACGCGGAGGCGGTAATGTCTCGCCATCACGGCTGCTTAGCAGGTTCATAGGCGCGGGTTGTCGCATACACATGCACATCAAACCGGCGAATGCCGTCGCGCATTTGGCCATTCTTGACGACAACTTTTTCGCCGGTCCCCAAGCGGTAGAGTTCCTTGTTCTCCATCTCGGCCGGCAGCCCCTTTACTGAAAATGACAAGCCTACGTTGGCCTCATTTACCGCAATAATCACATAGTCCTTGCCCACCTTCTTGCACACTGCCGCCACGCCGTTGCCATCCACGGAGGCGGGATTTTCATCACTGACCACGGTTACGCCCTGCTCCGAGGGGACCACCAGTGCCGGTTCGAGCGCCCGTATTTCTCTGGTTATTCTGAGCAGATCCTTCCAAAAAGCGGAATCTTTCTCTACATAGGCCGTTCCCCAATACAAGATGGCATTAGCCCCATGAACGATTGAATTAAATGCCATAAACCGGGATTCTTCGAGCGTGGGCCGGCGGCCGGATGGCAGAGTGCCGGGAGCAGCCTCTTTGGGCTGTTGAGCTGCAATATCGCGCCAGCCGAAACCCTGGAGTACCATTGCACAGGCCTTGCCAGGTGCGGCCTTACGCATGCGATCTGTGTACAGGCCCACCGACGTAATCCAACTTGTGCCCAGGTCGCTGTGGCCTATTTCCGGGGGCACCGGATAGATGTCACACCCAGCCATATCGACGTTGCGATTGAACAGCGCCAAGGAGGCCAAACTGTTCCGCGGCGCGTGATTGAGCCAGATCGCATGTTTTGGATCGACCGCATGGACTGTTTCCATCCCCAGCGCCAATCCTTCTCCAAGAGCGTTCGTGATGGCCTGACGCGAGGCCATGGTGTAGCCCGACCGGGGCGGTTCCGCTCCAACCTGCTTCCAGAACTCAGCTCGTGCCGCGTCGAACTGTGCCCAGAGGGCGCGATCGAATAACTCCCTGCACCGGCTGGAAAGACGCGACAGTTCCTCACGGCTTTCCGGCGAGCTCTCTTTTACGGCTTTCTCCATGGCGGGGAATTCTGTCGCTTGGAAGTAGCTTGCGCCGCTTTCCGCCCCTTCGTTCCACAGGACTTCGTCGGGCCCCTCCCAAAGCAACAGGGCGGGGTGATCCTTGAACTGGTTGACGGCTTGAAGCAAGGCGACCTTTCGCGTTTCCGCGTTGGTGCTGAGGTCGAGATTCATCCCGATATTGATCCACGCACGCACCCCGGCCTTCTGTAGGCGGTCGAGCTCGGCCATGTCGGGCGTCGACTGAATCAGGTTGAACCCGGCACGGGCGGCGGCCTGTAGTGCGGCGTCCTCCTTGGGATTCTGGTAGAGCCCCAGGACAAACGATGGCTTCCCGTCAATCAGCAGCATCTGGTTGGAGGACAGGAGCCCCTCCGCGTGCAGATCGAACGAAGCCAGCAAAAGTACCCCCAAGGCCAATACCTGTATTGTTCGGATGCCCTGCTTCATCAGTCAGACACTCCTTTCTTTGATGTGTCGGTGTCTGGGGGCAGCATAGCACGTCAATGCCAAATGTCAACGAGACGGGGAGGTAATCTTGGCTGCGGCAAGTCCAACTGATTGGCCGCAGGATGGAGGGCGAGCAGGCGTGGAGCCCGGATGACGCAATTGACGCGGGCGGTGGGGCGGGATAATGTGGTGAGTCGGCCGACGGTGGATGTTCGGGAGCGGCCGAGGCGATCTGGGTGGCCCGGACTCCCAGAGAGTCACTGGGTCTTGTCGGCGGGAGTGGCGGCGATGCCGATGCATCATTTGCTCATGGTGAGTCTATACATCGTCTTCTTCGCTTTCCTCTTGGGCGTGGTGGCCGCAATCGTGGTGATCATCCTGATCACTGCCATTCTGACCCTCCGCAATTGGTGCCGCTGGAAGGCAGGCGTGCGGGAGGCCCAGCAGGAGCATCAGCGTGAGCACTTCCGCCCGGACGGGCAGCCTTATCCGCCTGCCGGCCGCGGGTTGTGCGAGCGGTGCCAGAAGGTCTACGAGAAAATCTATTATCCACCCGGAGGGCGGCGGCTCTGCCCGGAGTGCTACGAAATGGAGTTTCCTCTGTGCAGGGAGTAAGCATGAACAATCAGCCTGAGTTCCAGGAGAAGCTGTACGCGGCCAGCGAGAAGCTGCTGCTGAGCATGAAGGACATGCTGGACTATTTTGAAACCCGCGGCCGCATGCGCGTCTCGGACCTGCACCTGAAGGTCGGCTGCCCGCCGACGTATCGCATTGACGGGCGGCTGGACCGGATGAAGGGCGCACCGCTGGACGAGGCGACGATGGAGAAGCTGGCCCGCACCGTGCTGAGCGAGCAGAACCTGCAGACCCTGGCGGCGGAGGGTTCGGTGGACAGCTCCTGCGCCAACGGGAACCTGCTGTTCCGCCTCAACTGTTTCCACGATCGCGAGGGCCTGGCCATCGCTGTCCGGGCGCTGGAGCGCGACATTCCGGGTGTCGAGGAGATCGGTTTCCCCAACGAGGCGTGGCGCGATATCGTGGGCCGCCAGCACGGGCTGATCCTGGTGACAGGCATCACGGGGGCCGGCAAGAGCACCACCATCGCCTCCTTCATCGACCGCATTCTGGCGACGCGCCCCTGTCGAATCATCACGATGGAAGACCCCATCGAGTACCGCCTGACCAGCCAGAAGGGCCTGGTCAGCCAGCGCGAAGTGGGGCGCGACCTGCCCAGCTACGAGCGAGGCCTGCGCGATTGCCTGCGCGAGGACCCCGATGTGATTTTCGTCGGCGAGATGCGCGACATGGAATCCGCCGCCTGGACACTGACGGCGGCCGAGACGGGGCACCTGGTCTTCTCGACGCTGCACACGCGCGACGCGCGCGGCACCATCACGCGGCTGATCGACATGTTCCCGGCCAATCGCCAGGACGAGGTCGCCTCCCAACTCTCGCTGGGCCTGCGGTACGTGATCTGCCAGAAGCTGCTGCCCAAGGCCGACGGTTCGGGGCGCGTGGTGGCCATGGAGATTCTCAATAACAATTACGCCATCGCCAACCTCATCCGCCTGCGAAAGATCGAGCAGATCTACAGCCACCTCCAGTCGCGCACCAAGGACATCCCCGAAGAGCGCATGACGACGATGGAAAAGCACCTGGCCCAACTGGTGGTCAGTGGCGTGGTCGAGGCCGGGGAGGCCCAGCGGTGGGCCAACGACCTCAACACGTTCTTCGACGAGATGAAACACGCCGGCGGTCAGTGAAGCAGGGATTAGGTGCCACTGCTGCGGTGTTTGCAGCAGTGTCGGCGCGATGCACGGCTGCAAACACCGCAGCCGCCGCGCCTATCAGATCGGATATTGCCGTCCGCAGCCGATCATCCCTTGATGGTTTTTCCCGGCCAGGAGAGCACCGCGCCGGTGTCGGCGCTGGTGGCCTGGGCGGCATAGCGGCCCAGGGCGCCGTAGGTGATCTGCGGCGGGCGCGGCTTGTAGGCCTTGCGTCGCCGGGCCAGCTCGGCCGCACTGAGGCGCACGTTGAGCGTGCCGGCGGGGATATCGATCTCGACGGTGTCGCCGTTCCTGAGCAGCCCGATCTCGCCGCCGGCAGCGGCCTCGGGGGAAACGTGGCCGATGCACGCGCCGGCGGTTCCACCGGAGAATCGCCCGTCGGTGATCAGCGCGCAGCGATCGCCCAGCCCCATGCCCTTGATGTAGCTGGTGGGGGCGAGCATTTCCTGCATGCCCGGGCCGCCGCGCGGGCCTTCGTTGCGGATGACCACCACGTCGCCGGGCTTGACCTTGCCGCCCAGGATGCCCGCGCAGGCGTCTTCCTGGCTCTCGAAGATCCGGGCCGGGCCGCTGTGGCGGTACATCTTGGGGTCCACCCCGGCCAGCTTGACCACCGCGCCGCTGCGGGCGATGTTGCCGCGGAGGATCACCAGCCCGCCCTTGGCGGTGAAGGCCTTGGCCAGCGGACGAATGACATCCTGCAGGTCCAGTTTCCCGACATTGCGGACGGGCAGCTTTTCGGGCTTCTGGCCGCGAAGCATGGCCCGGACCGACGCGACGCTTCGGCCGGTCACCTTGCTGCCCTCGCGATATAGCTTCCTGGCCGCGGGCAGCACCTTCTTGCTGCGGAGGGACCACTTTTCGAGATTCCCCATCACCGTCGATCCGGTGACGGTCATGCAGCCGCTGTGGATCAGGCTGGGCTTGTCCCACCACAACTGGCCCATCAGCGTGTGAATGCCGCCGGCGCGGTGCAAATCCTGAATGTGGTAGATCCGGCCTTTGGGCGTGGACGACGGCGCGACGCGGCAGATGTTGGGCGTGCGCTTGCAGACCCGCTCGATGTCAGCCAGCGTGAAGTCCAGGCCTGCCTCGTGAGCTATCGCCAGCAGGTGCAGGATCGTGTTGCTCGATCCGCCCATGGCCATGTCCAGCGTCATGGCGTTCTCGAACGCCTTGCGCGTCATGATGTTCCGCGGCAGCAGGGCGTACCGGGGGCTGCATCCGCCGCGCGACCAGTCGTAGGCCATCTTCACGATGCGCCCGGCGGCGGCCTTGTACAGGTCCATCCGGGCCGGGCTGGTGGCCAGGCATGTGCCGTTGCCCGGCAGGGCCATGCCGATGGCCTCGGACAGGCAGTTCATGCTGTTGGCGGTAAAAAGCCCGCTGCACGATCCGCAGCCGGGGCAGGTGTTGGCCTCGTACTCCCTGACCTGCCGGGCCGACATCTTGCCGATCTTCTGCTGGGCGACGGCATAGAACTGGTCGATCAGGTCGACGTCCTTGCCCGCCACCCTGCCGGCCTCCATCGGGCCGCCGGAAACGAAAAGGGTCGGGATGTTCAGCCGCAGCGAGGCCATGAACATGCCCGGCACGATCTTGTCGCAGTTGGGGATGCAGAGGATGGCGTCGAACTGATGGGCCTGGCACATCGACTCGACGCAGTCGGCGATCAGCTCGCGCGAGGCCAGCGAGTACTTCATGCCCTCGTGGCCCATGGCGATGCCGTCGCAGATGGCGATGGTGTTGAAGACGATCGGCGTGCCGCCCGCGGCGCGGACCTGGGCCTTGACGTATTCGCCCACGGCGTCGAGGTGCACGTGGCCCGGGACGATATCGGTGTAACTGTTCACGATGCCGATCAGCGGCTTGCGGATGTCGGCGTCGGTCATTCCCGTCGCCTTCATCAGGCTGCGATGGGGAGCCCGCTCGTTGCCTTTCTTCACCGCGTCACTTCGCATAATCATGGATGTCTCCATATTGGGGAGGTGGAGTTCCAACTCCACCTCTTTTTCGCTCGTCCTGAACATCTTCGCGGCGGAGTAGGAACTCCGCCGCGCGTCTGCGACAGTTTCGGTAGGGCGTGCAACTCGTTGCACGCGGAATCCTGCGCCTTTTTCGCACGTGCCGGGCGGCGTCCGCGAGGCACATGGCCAACCGATCTCCCGGACCCATATTTGGGGAGGTGGAGTTCCAACTCCACCTCCTTTTCGTTCGTCCTGAACATCTTCGCGGCGGAGTAGGAACTCCGCCGCGCGTCTACATGGTCGTCTCAAACCCGCGTGCAACCAAGTTGCACGCCCTACAATTGTGGCCAATCCCGCGTGCAACCAGTTGCACGACCCACCTCAGGAGGTGGCGTCAAGCGGCTCTGACTTGTTTCCGCCTTTTTCCAGGTACTCCGCCGCGTGCAGCATCGTCTGGAAGTCTTCGATGGCCGTCAGGATGTAGTTCTGGGTCGAGTTGTCCCGCAGAGGGCGGATCTTGGCGAACTCTTCATCGTGGGAGAGTTTTCGCAGGTCGGCCAGGCTCTTGTAGGCGATGAGCCCGCAATACTGCTGGGTGCAGGGCCCCATGTAGACCATCTTGGTCAGGCCGTACAGCAGGCACTTGGCGCCGAAACGGTCCAGAATCGGCTGGACGCGGCGCAGGTACTCGGCGTATTGGGCTTCCTTGCCCGGGATCAGGTCGAAAAGGTTCAGTACGACAATCACGTTGGTTCTCTCAAGGCAACGGGTAAATCGGCCACCTTCCACAGCCGCCGCGGCAGGCTACGTGCCGGCCGACGGGGCACTCAACACACTACTAGCCGGAGGGAGGTTTGACAATAGGCCAGTTGGGCGACGCCGGGGCCGGGGGGCGTCGGCCCTGCCAGGTGGGCGATTCGGCGGCCTGTGCGTCAGGACGAGAGGGGTTGTTTCCGCAAAACTCAAGCGGCCTGATGCTGGCGAAGGCATTGGGCCGATAATACATGCCAGGTGAGCGGGCTTGAAATCTGCTTGACAAACCCGCTCGGATTCAAGACCTTAGCGTGTCAAGGCACCCAATGGATTGTCTTGCCGGTAGAGCCGGCCAGCCGCCTCGAGCGGCAGGGAGGTCGCAATGACCCGGTTATGCTTATTGTGTCTTGTGCTTGCGGCAGTGCTTGTGCAGGCGGGCTGCAACAATAACAACGCGACGGCGGTCAACGCCAACGGAGAGGCAAAGCCGAGCAGCCCGCCGGTGGAATTGAAGTCGCAGCCCCGCCCGCCGATAGCGGACCTGCCGCTGCCGATGGGTTTCACGCTGGACGAAAGTCGCAGCCGCAACTTCGCAGCCGCCGGCATGCGGTGGGTAGACCACCTGTACAACGGCGGCAACGACAAGTTTGCGGTGTCCCGGTTCTATCGCCGGCAGATGCCCATCAACCGCTGGACGCTGGTGACCGAGATGTTTACCCAGGGCTGTGTGACCCTGGATTACGAGAAGCAGACGGAGCGCTGCCATATTGTCGTGTCGGATGGCAACCTGATCCATCCGACGGTCGTCAAGGTAATGTTGTGGACGTCCGGGCGTGTCGCCACGCCGCTGGGAACGCCCCCCGAGGAAAACCGTTAAGAGTATCCGATGAAATCAGATCGCCGCCACGAGCTGCAGCATAACGTCCTGGACACCGAACTGGCCAAGGGCATCGCGTTCTACCGGAAGTACAAGATGCAGATATCCTGGGGCGCCCTGATCCTTCTCACGGCCGTGCTGGCGGTGTGGTTTGGCGTCAATCGCGTCCAGCAAGGCCGCATCGAGCGGCAGGCCCGCTTCGATAGCCTGGTGATGGGGCAGCGCACCGGACAGGTCAGCCCCGAGCAATTCGTCGACGGCATGAAGGCGCTGTCGGTTGAGAAGGACAGATCCCTGGCCGCGATGGCCAACCTTGAGCTTGGCGACTTCTACACGCGAAACCTCATGCGCGTCTCCGCGGCCGAGCAGGTGGACCTGCTTGACCAGGCCATGAGCAGCTACCGCCGCGTGACTACCGGCTACGCCGATCAGCGGGTAACGGTCGCCAAGGCGCACCTGGGATTGGCCCGCCTGGCCGAACGGCAAGGCGACCTCGCCGTCGCTGCGAGCGAGTATCAGACCGTCAAAGAGATGACCGACCTGGCCGATCAACCCGTCGCGGCGCAGGCGCAGAAGGGCCTGACCGAGTTGGACCTGCTCAAGAGCCCTGTCCGCCTGGCCACCACGACCTCGGCGCCCGCGGCGACACAGCCGGCAGCGGCAAAATCAGCGGCGACGCAGCCGGCCGGCGCATCGAACCTTACCGCCCCCGCCAAGCCCGCGACGACTCAACCCGCAGCCGCCCCGGCAAGCCCGGCCCCCAAGCCGTCCAAGAATTAAATGGGACCGCCCGGCGCGGCGGGCCAATTATACGCATAAACTTTTCAGCTTAGCAGTTTACAGTGACGCGTCTGAAAGATAGGTTATCGTGACACCCCGGCCAGGTGGCCGGAGAACCGGGATAGTTGAACAAGGTATTGGACCGTAATTGCAGGAGGCCTATTCGGCATGGCAGACTTACAAGCATTGGCGAATGCCCTGATCAAGGGCGACCGCAACACCGTTGTGAAGTTGACGCAGGAAGCACTGAACGAAGGCGTGGGCCCCGGCGAAGTGCTGAACAAGGGCCTGGTGGCCGGCATGGACGTAGTTGGCAAGCGATTCAAGGCCAACGAGGTCTACGTGCCCGAGGTGCTCATCGCCGCCCGCGCCATGAAGGGCGGGATGGAGATTCTCGAGCCCAAGCTCAAGGCTGCCGGCGTGAAACCCATCGCCACCGTGGTCCTGGGCACCGTCAAGGGCGACCTGCATGACATCGGCAAGAACCTGGTGGGCATGATGCTCACCGGCGGCGGGCTGAAGGTCGTGGACATCGGCATCGACGCCCCGGCCGAGAAGTTCGTCGAGGCCTGCAAGACCAGCGGCGCCGAGCTGTGCGCGATGAGCGCCCTGCTGACGACGACCATGCCGCAGATGGCCACCGTGGTCAAGGGCCTCAAGGACGCCGGCGTGAAGGTCAAGACGATGATCGGCGGCGCGCCCGTGACGCAGAGCTACGCCAAGGAAATCGGCGCCGACGGCTACGCACCCGACGCCGCCAGCGCGGTGGACCTGGCCAAGAGCCTGCTGTAAATCGTCGCAACATGATCGAGTCGGCCCGCAACCGGCGGCGGAGGTCTCAATCCCGTCACCGGCTGCGGGCCTTGTTTTTGGTATGATCGGGATCAGGCGGCAGGCGCAGGATCATCATGCGTGAGGACGAAGACATCATCGACGAAGGCGAACCTTCGGAGCCCGTCGGCGAGGCCGAGGGCATGGAGGTGGTGGAGACGCCCATCGAGGCCGAGGAGAACGGCCTGGAGCATCTCCGCATCGAGATTCGCCGCGCGCTGCCCGACCGCCGGCTGGACAAGTACCTCTCCGGCCGGCTGGGCAAGACCACCTCGCGCACGGCCATGCAGATGTACATTCGCGAGGGCAACGTCACGGTCAACGGACGGACGGTCAAGCCCAGCTACGTCATCCGCACCTCCGACACCATCGACATGATGCTCCCGCCCACGCGGCCCAAGGAAATCCCCGCCGAGCCGATCCCGCTGGACGTGATCTACGAGGACGACGACATGATGGCCATCAACAAGCAGGCCAACCTGATCGTCCATCCCGCCCGCGGCAACTGGACCGGCACGCTGGTCAACGGCCTGGCCCACTACTTCAAGCTCAACTGGCGGGACATCAGCGAGCTGCCCACCAGCGGCGAGGCCTTCCGTCCCGGCATCGTTCACCGCCTGGACCGCGACACGACGGGCATCATGCTCATCGCCAAGAGCGAGTTGGCCCTGTGGCGGCTGGGGCGGCAGTTCGAGCTTCGCCGCGTGCACAAGACCTACACCGCCATCGTGCATGGATTGCTGGCGATGGAGGAGGATGTCATCGACGCGCCGATCGGCCACCACCCCAAGATCCGTGAGAAGTACGCCGTCCATCGCCTCACCGGCAAGCCCTACCCCTCAGCCGGCAAGGAGGCCGTCACGCGGTACAAAGTCCTTGAGCGGCTCACCCACGTGGGGGCCAGCCAGGCGGCGTTCTCGCTGGTGGAGATGTACCCCAAGACCGGCCGGACTCATCAGCTCCGCGTGCACATGAGCTACATCGGCCACCCGATCGTGGGCGACAAGATGTACGGCGGCGGGCCGCTCTATCGCAGCCAACTGGAGGGTTACCCCGATCAGGCCGTCGGCCCGCTGATTACCCGACAGGCCCTGCACGCCCACACCATCGAGTTCCACCACCCGCGCGACGGCAGAATGATGAAGCTCGAAGCCCCCTGGCCGGCGGACTTCACCAACACGCTCAAAGAACTCCGCGACCTGAGCCGGCGTTCCTAACGCCCGCGGTAGATGGCGCGGGAGGAGTCTGACTCCCACACCGTCACGGCGGCCAGGCCCGGCAGTTGCGGGCTGACGCGGTCGAAAACATAGCGGGCGATCAGTTCGCTGGTGGAGTTGGCCAGGCCGGGAATCCGGTTGAGATGGTGGTGGTCCAACTCGGCCACGATCGGCTCGACGATCTGCGTAATGCGGCCGAAGTCGATCACCCATCCGCTGTGCGGATCGACCGGCCCGGTGACGTGAATGTCCAGGCGATAGCTGTGGCCGTGGAGGTTGCGGCACTTGTGGCCTTCGGGCGTGTTGGGCAGTTCGTGGGCCGCGTCGAACCGGAATGTCTTGATGACTTCAGCTTCCATGATCGCTCCTGCGCTGTGCGGGGGTCGTCAGACGCCTCGCTGCCTTCCCGGCCAGATAATCTTATGCAACTGCATGCCGAACCGGACGTCCATGCCGCCCGAGAGTATCCATTCAGCCAGGTCTGCCGGCGGGAGCTTTCCCGCCACCGGCGAGAAGATCACCTGGCAACGTTCCAGCAGCTTGTGCCGCCGCACGATGGAGGCGGCAAAGAGGTAATCCGTCCGGTCGGCCAGGACGAACTTGACCTCGTCGGTGCTCCGGAGATGCTCGACGTTGGACCAGAGATTGCTCCCCTGTGCACCGCTGGAGGGGCACTTGAAGTCGACGATCCGAATCACCCGCTTGTCCAGGCCCGAGATGTCGCACGAGCCGTTGGTCTCCAGCAGCGTCTGGTAGCCGCCGTCGCAGAGCCTGCGCAGCAGGTCCGGCGTGGCGGCCTGGGTCAGCGGCTCGCCGCCGGTGACTTCGACGCGGCGGCACTGCAACTGCTCCACGCGCGCCAGCACCGCCTCGACGGTCATGGCCGAGCCATCCGACCAGGCATAGCTCGTATCGCACCACAGGCAGCGGAGATTGCAGCCGGCCAGTCGCACCAGGGTGCATGGCAGGCCCGCTCGCGTGCCCTCGCCCTGGAGACTGTGAAAAATCTCGTTGACGACCAATTCGCTCATGGGCGGCATTATATCAAGAGAGCGTGGATCGCAGGAAGGCCGGATTGACCCTCACGCCCGGCGGAACTTGCGGAAGCGAGGAATTTTCCACTCCAGGGGCCTGGGAGCCATAAAGATCCCAAGCTCTTGCTTTGATCTGCCGGCAAGCCGCGGTAATATCTTGACTCCGTGAAGTGCTGATGGACTCCCTGCCAGTGGGAAACCGGCATGGAGCGCACTGACAGCAACAGCATGACTGCTGGCCGCCCATGCGGGGCGATGTGGCGGCTTGCAAGAAAGGCAGACGGACAACCTATCATGACGAATTTTTTGGCCGTCAACGTACTCGCCATTGTCGGGATGTCGCAACTCGACTGGCTCCTGGCCCTCATACCGGTCGTAGTCGTCGCAGCCTTCGCCCTCTACACCCGGCGCTTCGTAAAGGGCGTGGCCGACTTCATGGCCGGCGGGCGATGCGCGGGACGATACATCATCTGCAACGCGCGCGGCGAGGCCGGTTCCGGGGTGGCCAACACGATGGGATTCTTCCAGACGCTGATGGTGGCCGGCTTCGTCATGACCTGGTGGAGCAGCCTGGCGATGCCCGTGGGAGTCATATTGGGAGTATCGGGGTTCGTTCTCTATCGCTACCGCGAGACGCGGGCCCTGACGCTGGCACAGTTCTTTGAAATGCGATACAGCCGGCGATTCCGCCTGTTCATGGGGATGCTCGGTTTTCTGGCCGGCGTGATGAACTACGGGATTTTCCCCGCCGTCTCTTCGCGATTCTTCGTCTACTTCCTGCAACTGCCCGCCACCGTGGAGATCCTGGGTTTCCACATTCAAACCTTCATACTCATCATGCTGACCTACCAGAGCCTGACCCTGTCGATGCTCCTCATCGGCGGACAGATCACGCTGCTGGTCACCGACTGCATCGAAGGCATTATCTCGCACGGCATCTACATCGTCATCGCGATAGCGGCTCTTGCCATCATCAATTGGGAGCAGATCAGCGCGTGGCTGATGTCCGCCGAGCCCAATCACTCGATGGTCAATCCCTACGACGCCTGGGCGGTGCAGGACTTCAATCTCTGGTACGTGGTGGTGGGGATGCTGACGGGCATCTACGGAACCATGGCATGGCAGAACCAGCACGGCTTCAATGCCGCCGCCAGCAGCCCCCACGAGGGGCGGATGGGAGGCATCCTGGGAAGCTGGCGCAACTTTGCGCGCGGGTTGATGATGGTCGTCCTGGCGATGTGCGCGATGACCTTCCTCAACCAGCCCCAGTTCCACGAATCCTCTGCCGCAGCCCGATCCGCAATCTCTTCGCTTAACCCCGATTTCGTCAAGGAAGCGACCATTCCGGTGGCCCTGGGGCACCTGATGCCCGTGGGCATCAAGGGCCTGTTCCTGGCGATGATGCTGCTGGGCCTGGTCGCCGGCGACGCGGGGCACACGCACTCCTGGGGCAGCATCTTTATCCAGGACGTGGTGATGCCGCTCCGCAAGAACCCCCTCACGCCGCGGCAGCACATCTGGGTGCTTCGCGCCGGCCTGACGGGCGTGGCGGTCTTCGCGTTCTTCTTCAGTATCTTCTTCACGCTGCGCGAGTACATCATGATGTGGTGGGTCATCACCACGGCCATCTTTGTCTCCGGGGCCGGCGCCGCCATTATCGGCGGGCTGTATTGGAAGAAAGGCACCACGCCGGGGGCCTGGTCGGCAGTGCTGGTGGGCTCGACACTCGCGCTGGCGGGCATTATCACCAGCAACCAATGGACCAAGGGCGTCAGGGACTGGCTGGTGCCATGGATGAGCAGTTTTGGATGGGTGCTGCCGGAGAAGTTTCCACTCAACGGCATGTACATGGGCGCGATCGTCTGCGGTGTGGCGGCGATGGTTTACGTCATCGTCTCGCTGCTGACGTGCCGACAGGACTTTGACATGGACCGCATGCTGCACCGCGGCAAGTATCGCGTGGAGGCTCACAAGATAGAAGACGTCAAGGCCCTGTCCGGCCGCTGGACGCTGGCGAAGATCCTGGGCTTCGATGCGGATTTCTCTTTCTGGGACAAGGTCATCTGTGCCGGTCTTTTCATCTGGTCGGTCTTCTGGACGCTGCTGGTGATTGTCGGCACGATCTGGAACATGTGGCAACCCCTCATGCGGTGGTTGGGCCTGGGCGGCTCGATCCTTGACGCCGTCAAACCCTGGCCGCAGGAGTGGTGGGTCCACTACTGGTATATCGTCGGCATCCTCCTGCCTTTCTTCATCGCCGCGGTCACCTTCGTGTGGTTCGGCTTTGGCGGCGTTGTCAACCTTGCCCAGTTCTTTACCCGCCTCAAGACGCTCAAGCGGGACGCCCGCGACGACGGCCGGGTTGTGGCGCATCATTTGGCGTCGGATGAACCGGCAGTGACCGATGCGCCTGGAACACAACCTGAAGCTTGCGCCGCGCCCGGCTCTCTTGTCCAGGGCGACAAGGCGCCGGATTGAGATTTGTCAGACGCCCGCGCATGTTGGCGCCGCGCCCCCGACGCGGTACTGACGCAGCGGGTTGCAAATGATAGAAGGATAAATAACATGCCGCCTGTAACACTCGCGATTGTAGGAGCCGGAGGCCGAGGAACGGTCGCCTATGCCAGTTACGCCCTGCAGTTCCCCGATCAGGCCCGCGTGCTGGCCGTGGCCGACCCGATCGAACATCGCCGGATGGAGTTGGCCAGGTTGCACAACATACCGGCCGAGAATATCTTCGCTGACTGGCGACAGTTGGCCCGGCGCAAGAAGCTGACTGACGCCGTCGTCATAGCCACCCAGGACGCCATGCACACCGCCCCGGCCATCGCATTGGCCAAAAAGGGCTACCACATGCTGCTGGAAAAGCCCATGGCCCCCACGCCGGCTGAGTGCCGGCGGATCGTCAAGACCGTCCTTGACAACAGGATCATTTTTGCCGTCGGCCACGTGATGCGGTACACGCCGTACACCCGGCAGATGAAGGCCATCATAGACCGCGGCGCCATCGGCGAGGTCGTCAACATCCAGCACCTGGAACCGGTGGGTTTCTGGCACCAAGCCCACGCCTATGTCCGCGGCAAGTGGCGCAACGAGAAGGAATCCACGCCCATGCTGCTGGCCAAGAGCTGCCACGATATGGACTGGATCAGGTACATGATGGGCCGGCGCTGCGTGAAGGTTGCCAGCTTCGGCTCACTGTTCCATTTCCGCTCCGACAAGGCCCCGGCCGGCGCGGGCACAAGGTGCCTGACCGACTGCTCGATCGAGTCGCAGTGCCCCTACTCAGCCCGGAAGATCTATCTCAACCAGGCGGAGAAGGGAGACCTCGACTGGCCCGTTTGCGCCCTGTTCAGCCTGCCCGATACCGCCGGCAAACTGGAGCAGAATGTCGAGGGCGTCAGGACCGCGTTGCTGACGGGGCCCTACGGACGATGCGTCTATCACTGCGACAACGACGTGGTGGACAACCAGGTCGTCTGCATGGAATTCGAGGGCGGCACGACGGCCAACTTCACCATGACCGCGTTCAGCCCCGGCATCGGCCGGCAGACACGCATATTCGGCACCCGAGGCTACCTCGCCGGCGACGGCAGGAACATTGAGCACTTCGACTTCCTGAGCAACGCAACCAACGTCATCGACACCGAGACGCCCGACGGCGGCATACGTTCCGGCCATGGCGGAGGTGATTACGGTTTGATGGGATCCTTCGTGGAGGCCGTGGCGTCGAATGATCCGTCGAAGGTCTCTTCGGGCCCCCTCGAGACGCTGGAAACGCACCTGATGGGATTCGCAGCCGAACAGGGCCGGCATGGGAACAAAGTCGTAAAGATTGCCACCTAGTACTCTGTCGCAAATGAAGCGATGGGTGCCACCGGCTGCGTCGTGTGCAGCCGTGCATAGTGTCGGCGCTGTAGCGAGGCGTAATCCGTCAGCGGGCTTGCGGGCAAGGGCGCATCGGAAAATGTGGCGGTTGTCTGTTAAGCCCTTGGGATTTTCCTGACTATCCCACTGCAATGCAGGGGCTTTATTGCGGGGCGACTGTGAGATGTGCCACAATCCGACGTCGCACCTCGCGAGCAGGGCAAGGAAGTGGGCAGAATTAGGGCTGAAAAAAAGTTACATGGACTCGCCGGCCACCCAAGCGATAGAATGGTACACGATCGGACGCCGTGGCCTGTCCAGTCCTATCGAGGCCGTCGCGCGGCGTCTATCAAGCGATTCAGCTGCACCTGTTGGATTCCGGCTTCAAGCGTTCGAGATGAAGGGACCACGATCATGGGTATTCTTTTCAGCGCGGACGAGGTGCTGGCTGTCGCCCAGATCATTGAGATCAACGGGGTCCATTTCTACGAGCATGCGGCAACACTGGCGCCGGCAGGTGAGCCCCGCGATCTGCTAAACGAACTGGCGCGCTGGGAGCAAACCCACGAACGCACGTTCGCGGACATGAGGAGGCTCCTCTCGCAGGGCGAGAAGGACTCGGGCGTCTTCGATCCCAACGACGAGACCGCTCTCTACCTTCAGGCGTTGGCGGACACGAAAGTTTTCGATCCCAAAGCGGACGTGGCTGCCCGGCTGGGGGCCAAGCCCGACTTTCGGGACATCCTGACCCTCGCCATTGGGATGGAAAAGGAGTCCATCGTTTTCTATGTGGGCATGAAGGACATGGTGCCAGCCTCCCTGGGCCAGTCGCGGGTGGACGCGATTCTCAAGGAGGAAATGAGCCATCTGACGATGCTTCATCGCCAGTTGCAGCGGTTGAGGTAGCGGCCCGCGGGCATGCACCGGCGGCCAGGCTGAAAAGCGACATATCATCGTGCGCCCGGATGCGAGCCGTTTCAACGGCTTGGCGGCACAGGAGATGTGAATGAGCGTCAAAAAGCTTTCACCGCCCGAACTGGAGCGATGGGTGCAGTCCCTGATCCATCGCCACCGCGTTTTTGGCCCGCAGGCCAAGTCCAATCGTTTCGTCTATGAGTTGCTTATGGCCGCCGCGGATTTGCGCCTCGACCACGACGTGACGATCCTGCCGCCCAGGAAATTCCTGCTCCCGCCTTGCGAGGCGCTATCACACTTCACGCGAGCGGGCGACTTTCAGCCGGTGTTCGACGGCCGGCCGATGGTGCTTTTCGGCGTGCATCCCTATGACGTGGCCGCCATCGCCCAGATGGACAAGTACTTCGGGCAGGACAACCCCGACGCCCACTACCTGGAGCGGCGGAAGAGCACGACACTCGTCGCGTGCGACGTGCAGAACCCGTCAGCCAACGTCTTTGCCGCCAGCATGGGCACGGCCACGGTGAAAGAGGGATTCGACCTGCTGCTGACGCGGATCGGCGGCGTGTATCTGGCGGATTCGCGCACGCCCGCCGGCGACGCACTGCTGGCTGAAGCGGGCGATTTGCGGGACGCCGACGCACTGGACCTGGCCCGACGCGATCAACTCTGGCTGGATGCGGGCAAGTTATTGGGTCGGCGTGCCCTCAATTGCCGGCTCGACCAACTGCCGGCCTTGCTGGAAAAGTCCTACGAGCATCCGGTCTGGCGGGAGAAGTCCAAGATGTGCTACTCCTGCGGTTCGTGCGTGATGGTCTGCCCCTCGTGCTTCTGCTTCGACGTCCAGGACGAAGTGAACTGGGACACCCAGGGTGGCACGCGGAGCCGGCGATGGGATAGCTGTATGCTGGCGGACTTCGCGAGGGTGGCCGGGGGGCACAACTTCCGCAAGCACCGGGCGGAGCGATACCGCCATCGCTTCTACCGCAAGGGCAAGTATTTGAGCGACCGCTGCGGGTTCGTCGCCTGCGTCGGGTGCGGCCGATGCGCGACGGCCTGCACCACCCACATTGCCGACCCCGTGGACTTGTACAACAGGCTGTTGGAGAACAACGATGGCTGACGTATCCAAAGTCAAGGACCTGTATCTGCCGCGGCCGGCCAGCGTGGTTTCCAGGGAGATGATGACATCGACGGAGACCCTCTTCGACGTGCGGCTGGATTCCGGCCAGGAACTCGACCACTGGCCTGGGCAGTTTGTCGAAGTGACCGTGCCGGGCTTCGGCGAGGCCCCGATCTCGGTGTCCTCTTCGCCGGATCGAAAGGGCGGTTTCCATTTGGTGGTCCGCAAGACGGGCCGGGTGACGGCGGCGATGCATGATTGCCCCGAGGGGACCACGCTGGGCATCCGCGGGCCCTTTGGCACGCATTTCCCCGTCGATGGCGCGATGCGGGGGCGCGACGTTGTCTTCATCGCGGGCGGGATCGGACTGGCCCCGCTGCGGTCGGCCATCCAATACGTGCTGGAGCATCGTAAGGACTACGGCAGGGTGTCGATCCTGTATGGCACCAGGATGCCGTCGGAGCGGCTGTTTGTCGACGAATTGACCCATTGGACGCGTCGCGACGACGTGGAGTTGCTGGAGACGGTCGATCGCTCGGACGGCCAGTGGAAAGGGACGGTGGGCGTCATCACCACGCTGATCCCGAAGGTGAAGATCGACCCGGCCAAGACCCTCGTGGTCGCCTGTGGCCCACCGGTCATGTACAAGTTCGTGATCCTCAGTTTGTATGACGTGGGGCTGAGCGACGAAAGCATTTACGTGTCCCTCGAGCGGCGGATGAAATGCGGCGTGGGCAAGTGCGGCCACTGCCAGATCAACGGGCTTTATGCCTGCACCGACGGCCCGGTCTTCAAGTACGCCGACATTCTGCACGTGCAGGAGGCCATCTGATGGGCAAACCGCGAGTGGCGATTTTCGACTTCGCCTGCTGCGAAGGCTGCCAACTCCAGATCGTCAACATGGAGGAGGAAATCCTCCAACTGCTGTCGCTGGTGGAGCCGGTGGAGTGGCGCGAGGCGATCAGCGACCAGAGCCAGGACTATGACATCGCGATCATCGAAGGCTCGATTACCCGCCCGGAAGACGAGGCCCGCGTAAAGGCGATCCGCCAGCGCGCCAAGGTGCTGGGAGCCATCGGCGCGTGCGCGACCCTGGGCGGAGTGAACAAGCTCAAGAACAGTTTCGACTTGCAGGAGGCCGCCCGGTGCGTCTACGGCAAGGCTTCTGAAATGCCGCACCTGGCCGGCGCGATCTATCCGGCCAAGGCGGTTCGCGAAGTGGTTCCAGTGGACTTCGAGGTGCAGGGCTGCCCGATGACGCGGCGGGAGTTTGCCTACGCAATCAAGTGCCTGGTGATGGGGACGCGCCCGGTCACGCCCAACTACCCTGTCTGCGTGGAGTGCAAGATGCGCGAGACGGTGTGCCGGTATGAGTACAACGAGATCTGCCTGGGCGTGATAACACGCGCCGGCTGCAACGCGCCTTGCCCCGCCGGCGGGCTGTGGTGCTTCGGCTGCCGGGGACTGGTGGACGACCCCAACGTCAACGCGGCCAAGGACATCATGGACAAATACGGCAAGACGGTGGACGATCTGAGAAGCAGGATGCAATTGTTCAACAATACCCACCCGGAGGTCCATCCGTGCCCAAGGTTATAAATATCGACGTCCATCATGTTACTCGCATCGAGGGCCACGGGAACATTCACGTCCAGGCGGTCGACGGCGTGGTGCGGAAGGTGGAGTGCAGGTGCCGGAGGCTCCGCGGTTCTTTGAGGCGATGGTCCGCGGCCGAAGTTGGGAAGACATTCAGACGGTGGTGTGCCGCATCTGCGGCATCTGCTCGTTCGCGCACTCGCTGGCGGCCATCAAGGCCGTCGAGCACGCATTTTCCGTCGAGGTTTCGCCCCAGAGCGATCTTCTTCGCGTATTGGCCTATGGCGGCGAGCAACTCGAGAGTCACGTGCTGCACGTGGGCTACCTGGCGGCGCCGGACCTGCTGGGCGTCAAGTCGGTGATACCACTGGTCAGTTCACACCCAGAGGTTGTGGGGGCGGTCATGCGGGCCCACCGCCTGGGCAACGACTGGATGGAAATGCTGGGGGGCAGGCGGACGCACCCGGTTTCGTTCCGGGTAGGGGGCCTGGGCCGCCTGCCGAGCGAGTCGCAACTTCGCGAGCTTCAGGATCGCCTGCGGAAGATTGTGCCCGACCTGGCGCTGATCGCGCAGACGGTGGCGAGCCTGGCTCACAAGCTGCCGGACTTCCAGCGGCCGACGGAGTACGTGGCCCTGTCGCACCCGGGCACATACACCTTTTATCACGGCCAGATCGCCAGCACCGACACCCGCGAGAAGCTGCCGGTGGATCGCTTTGAGGAAATTGCCAATGAGTACGTCGTCGCGCAGTCCACGGCCAAGTGGGCCAAGTGGCACCGCGATTCGTACGCCGTGGGCGCTTTGGCGCGGTTCAAGCTCAATTCGGCGCACCTGCATCCGCTGGCGGCGCAGACGGCCAGGCTGCTGGGCCTGGCGAGCGACTGCTGCAACCCCTACATGAACAGTGTGGCGCAGGTGGTGGAGGCGGTGGAAGTGGTGGAGGCCTCGATCGAGATGATCGATGCGCTGCTGACGGCCGGGCTGCGGGCCGAGTCGCCGCGAAAGGTTCGTCCGCGCGCGGGCACGGGCGCCGGCGCGGTGGAGGCCCCTCGCGGCACGCTGTTCCACAAGTACACCTTCGACGAACGCGGAATATGCGTGGCCGCCAACATATGCATCCCGACCAACCAGAATCACGGGAACATTCAGAAGGATTTCGAGGCGATCCTGCCAAAAATATTAGACCGCGGCGAGGCCGAAGTTCGGCTGATGCTGGAGATGCTGGTGCGGGCGTACGATCCGTGCGTGTCCTGCTCGACACATTAGAATAGCCATCAAAGGTAGGCGAATGCTGAAGTTCAAACTCATAAAGTGGTTCGTGGGCCTGGTGCTGGTGTTCGGGGCGATGTCGACTCTCCTGGGCATACGGATGATCGAGCAGCGCGTTGTTCAGGAGGCCCAGACGCGCGTTCGCTACGACCTTAGTAGCGCCTGGTCGGTGTACCAGTCGCAGCTGCGCTCGATGGAAACGATTGTCAGGCTTACGGCCGTGCGCGGTCCGCTGGTCGAGGCCTGCAACGGCCAGAAGTGGCAGGATTCGGCCGCCTGGGAGGAAGTCCGCGGCCTGCTGGGCAAGGTAAAGCTGGATTTCAACCTGGACTTTCTGGCGGTAGTGACGCCGGAGGGCCAGGTGGTCGTGCGGGCCTGCCCGCCTTATCGCCAGGGCGACTATCGCTCGTCGCAGCCGATTGTCGCACAGGCACTTTCGGGGACGGCCGCTTCAGGCACGGTGGTCGTTTCGCGGGAGGAACTGGCGCAAGAGGCCGACGGCCTGGTGGATCGCGCTTTCTTGACGCTCCAGGAGACCCCGCACGCTCCTCCGACGCCCAAAGCCAGTGAAGACCGCGGCATGGTCATGCTGGCCGCCGCTCCGATTGAAAAGAACGGCAAGGTCATTGGGGCGATTTATGCCGGCACGTTGCTCAATCGCAACCAGGCCTTTGTCGACCGCATTCAGAGCATCGTGTTTGGTTCGGAGGCCTACCAGGGCGCGCCGACGGGCACGGTAACGGTTTTCCTGGCCGACACGCGCGTAGCCACGACCGTCCGGCTGGCCAACGGCAACCGCGCTATCGGCACGCGGGTTTCTCAGCAGGTGGCGGACCGCGTGCTCGACAATGGCGGAAGCTGGGTGGATCGTGCGTTCGTGGTGCAGGATTGGTACCTGACGGCTTACGACCCTATCCGCGACCCGCGAGGCAGCGTGATCGGCATGCTGTACGTGGGCACGCTGGAGCGGCCTTTCCGCGATCTGAGCCGCGGGATGATCATGCACTACTCGGTGCTGGTGGGCATCGCGCTGCTGCCCGCCCTGATCCTGGCCATGTTCATTGCCGGGCGCATTGCCCGCCCGCTGCACCGCCTGGCCCAGGAGGCCAAGAAGATGCAAAGCGGCCAGCCGCACGAGTCGGTGGAGGCAGAGCACACCTGCGACGAGACGGCCAGCCTGATTCTCGCGTTCAACGAGATGGCCGACACGCTGGCCCGCCGAGAGGAGCAATTGAAGGAGGCCAACGACCGCCTCAGCCAGGCCAACGAATCGCTCAAGGCGGTCAACGCGCATTACATGGAAACGCTCCAGTTTGTCTCGCATGAACTCAACAGCCCGTTGTCGTCCATCATGAGTTACACGTACACGCTGCGGCAACGGCGGCTGGGCGACTTGACCGACAAGCAGCAGAGCGCCCTGGACGCCATCAGTGGCAGCTCGAGGCGGATTCTCGAGATGATCCGCCACTACCTGAACCTCGCGCGGATCGAAAGCGGCGAGATGCACCCGATGCCCACCCGCGTGCAACTCCGCGAGGACGTGATCTCTCCGCTGCTGGCGTCGCTGGGTTCGGACCTCAAGGCCCGCGACCTGCACGTGGAGGATTTCGTCAGCCCCGACGTAGTACTCCACACCGACCTCAACATGACGCGCGAGGTGTTTGAGAACCTGCTCAGCAACGCCATCAAGTATGGCCGGCCCGGCGGGCGGATCACGCTGAGTTGCCAGGCCAACGGGCCGTGGGCGCAGTGCCGTGTTCGTAACGAAGGCGAGGGGATCCCTAACGACAAGCTGGGCGAACTGTTCCAGAAATTCTCGCGCGTGGAACTGGGCGACTCGCGGGGGGCCGCGCGCGGCACCGGGTTGGGATTGTTCATCTGTCGCAAGATCATCGAATCCCACGGAGGAACCATCCGGGTGGAGTCGGAAGTGGGACAATGGACCGAGTTCCAATGCATGTTTCCCCTCGTCGACGGCTCGGCGGCAGCCAGGCCTTCGGGGCGGGTTGAGGAAGAATCCAATCGTGTTGGCTGAGCATCGAGACGCCAAGAGCATGTCTCGAAGATAGGAGACACCGATGAGTGGAAAGCAGACAATCCTGTTGGTTGACGACGACGTGGATTTTGTCAAGTCCACCACCGACTTTCTGGAGGCCCACGGTTACACCGTCCTCTCCGCGCATGACGGCGAGGCGGGATTTGAACTGGCCCGGAAAAAGCGGCCTGACTTGATGATCCTGGACGTCATGATGGCCACCAAGACCGAGGGGTTTGAAGTCGCCAGAAAAATCCCCGAGTGTCCCGACCTGCGGACGATGCCGGTGCTGCTGGTGACGGGCGTCCGCCGCGAGATGCAATTGGGATTTCGCCTGGAGCCTGACGAGACCTGGCTGCCGGTGAGCCGGGTGATGGAAAAGCCGATTGACCCGGGCGTGTTCATCGCAACCGTGGAGGAACTGCTGCGCCGGCGCGGCGAGATGGACCTTAGGTTCGCCCAGGCCCGCACCGTGCGGGACATGCTCGCGGCCAAGAGTTCCGCCTTGTGGACGGCCAAGCCCGAAACGACGGTCTTCGAGGCCATCGACATGATGCACACTTACCGCGTGTCCTCGCTCCTGGTGGTCGAGAGCGATCACTTGAGGGGCATCTGCACGGACCAAGACTGTGCCCGCAAGGTGATCCTGGAGGGCCTGAACGCCAAGACAACGCTCGTGCGGGACGTGATGACGGCCCACGTGATTACGGTCTCGCAGGATCAGAGCATCGAAGAATGCATGTCCTTGATGACGCACAAGCGCATCCGACACCTTCCGGTGGTGGATGGCGAGAAGCTCGTGGGCATCGTTTCCATCGGCGATGTGGTGCGTTCGGTGCTGACGGCAAAAGACTTTGTCATCTCACAGTTGGAGAACTACATCTCCTCCGGTTGACGGCCGGATGGGCGCGGCGGCTGGGGTAGTCTACGCGATTTCGTCGAGGTCTTCGTCGCCGACGGTGGCCACGCCGTGGCGGGCCAGCACCTGGCGGGCCAGGTCGTTGTTGTCCACGTGGAGGACCATCAGCGGCCGGTCGTCGTGGCGGACCATCAGCGGGAAGGCGAAGTGTACGCTGATCTCCGCAGCCAGCAGCAGCGTGCAGACCTCCGAGAGGGATTTGCTGGTGGCCAGTTCCACCAGCAGGACTTCGCTCTCGGTGAAGGGCAGGGGGCGTTCCCGGAGCACCGACCGCGCGCGGTCCGGCTGGGAAAAGACCAGGCGGATGACCGCCCAATCGGTGGACTCGACGATGGACATGCCCAGGATATCCAGTCCCGCGGAGGAAAGCATGTCCAGCAGTTCCTTGAGCTGCCCGACGCGGTTGGGCAGGAACACGCTGAAGTCCACCGCCCAGGCTTCCCGAAAATTTCGGCCGGTTCGTGGTTTGGTCTCTGTGGCCACCGTCGCGACTCCTGATGTCACTCCTGGTGTCGTACCTGATGCATCGTAGGGGGCCAGGGTGGGACAACTCCAGCGGCGGACGGGAATTTTGCACTTGTCACCCGCGAGTGGGGCTGGATAAACTCCCCGTCCATGAGGAAGCTAACGGGATTGGCCCTGGCCGGCCTGATGCTCGCGGCAAGCGGATGCCTTGAACGGCAGATGACGATCACTTCGGACCCGCCTGGTGCGATGGTGGTCGTCTCCGACGTCGAGAAGGGCCGCACGCCGGTGACTTTCCCCTTCACCTGGTATGGTGATTACGACATCATCGTGCGGCTGGAAGGCCACCAGACGCTCAAGACGCACGCGAACATCAACGCCCCAGCCTACGCCATCCCGCCCTTCGACCTGCTGAGCGAGCTGGCCCCGTGGACCTACCGCGACCGCCGCTACCTGGACTTCAAGCTCAACAAGGCCGTCGCACCGACCAACGAGCAACTCATCGAGCGAGCCAGGGAATTCCGCGAAGAGACGCAGCTTCCGGTCAGGAAGTAACACACCTCTGGTGGGGCGGGCGGTCGGGGTGTGCCCGAAGTTTCCGGTACTGCCGTTTCCTAGCTCGAAGAGCGTCTGAAAATAGCCCCGCCTGAAGCGTAGCGAAGGGCGGGGTGGGCAGACGCCGGCCGTTGGAGCCCTTTATGGGCGACTGAAGTCATGGGCGCAGGCCGCTTCTCAATCGCCCGCAAGATGGCTCTGGTTGGGGATACCACAGCCGTCTCGGCAGTGGATCTCCAAGACACAGGCGAGACGCCTGTGCTACCGACTCGTGCTGCGGGAGCGTCTCAGATGGGCGCAACCGGCGGGGCGGGTTCTTCGTCCTGGGAGGCTGGTTCTTTCACGGCGCCCTTCTGTGTGTCGGGTTCGGCCAGCGGGATGTCTTTGGGTTTGTACTGCCTGGCCTGGGGGAAGACTTTGAGCAAGTCATCGAAGGCGACGAGCTTTTCGGATTGGCCGGTCTGGATGTCGTCGATCTCGATGATCTGCCCCCCGGCGTCGAGCTTGTAAACCTGATCGAGCCGATCGCCCGAGAGAGGAAGCTCCGCCTCAAGGCGCACCTTGTTGGGCCCCATCGGCGTCAGGGTGACAGTGGTGAAGTAGAACCGGTCCTTGACGACGCTCTCGACGTTGAAAATGGATTTGAACATCGCCTTCTGCCCCTCGCGGGCGACCAGGCTGATAACCGGATGCATCAGGCCCTCGGGGATGTAGTTGTCCGGGGCGTCCTGGGGTGCCAGCTTGACGCGCCTGCCGGAGTGCTGCAACGCGATGGCCACTTTTCCTTCCTTCAGGACGATGATGAAGTCCTCCGCGCCGTCGCTGGTGGGCGCGACATAGCTGCCGGTCCTGGCATCCTTGCTCAGCTGCCATCGCTCGTAGATGACGTTGCTGGGCAGATAGACCATGGCGAAGCCGGCATACGCGCCGTCGATGGCCATGGACGCATGGGCGGTGAAGCCGAGATTGACGCCGGTGCGGTCGCGCAGCAGGTACCACCGGCTGACCAGTTCGCGCGGCATGACCAGCGAAAGGGTCCGGGTCTGGATCTGCCGCATGATGGCTGCGCCGCGCGTGACGGGCGCCTCTCGCGTCCTGACCAGCGACCAGGCCGTCAGCACACTGGCGGCGAAGATAGCCAACATGACCACGCTCAGCAGGGAGTGACGGTGCTTTTCGACGAAGCTCATACCGCTCATAGTACGTGCGGAAAACGCAAAGTAAAGCCCCAGGTGCAATGCAGGCTCCGCCGCGGCCGAAACTTATCCGGGACGCCTTGCGCTTGACGCTCCGCCCGCCAGGGCCGACAATACCCCCCAGCGAGGGGCCGGGGCTGCACGATCCGGCCGGGCAGCAGGCTGCGGACAAGAGTGACGAAACTTTGGGAAGCGGTCAGCATCGCGGCTGGCTCTACGACCTACGGGCTTTTTACGGACGTAACAATCGAATGACCCTTGCTGAGGAAAAGGCGCGAGCCGCGATGACGAAGGAACCCCCTCCGCCGGAGATCTTCCTGCGACGCCTCCAGTTGGCCCGCCGCACCAGTGTGGCCCTGCTGAGCATCCTGTCGGTGGTGCTGCTGTCGGTCTCCTTCGCGCCCTTCAACCAATGGTACCTGGCCTACGTGGCGCTGGTTCCGTGGCTGATGGCGCTGGAGGGTGGCATGAGCCGGCGCTGGACGTTGCTGTGGGCAGCCCTGGCGGGCCTGCTGTTCTGGGGGGCCAACCTGTACTGGCTGACGTGGGTTACTATCGAAGGCTATGTTGCCACGGTCCTGTACCTTTCGCTCTATTGGCTTGTCGCCGGATGGATCATTCGCGCCGCCGGTCGGCGCAACCTGCCCCTATGGCTCGTTCTGCCGGTGGTGTGGGTGTCCCTGGAGTTTCTGCGGACCTACGTCATCAGCGGCTTCCCGTGGTTTTTCCTCGCACAGAGCCAGTACGCCCGGACGCACCTGATTCAGATTGCCGACGTGACGGGCCAATACGGCCTGTCGTTTTTCGTCGCGATGGTCAACGGGGCGATCATGGACCTACTGACCTTTCCGCTGTTCGCGCGCGTTGCCGGCGGCGGGGCGCGGATGTGCCGCTGGGCCGTGGCCGGGCTGTTGACGACCGCGGGGGTGGGGCTTTTCATCCTGGGCTACGGCGCCTTTCGGCTGGGCCAGCACACCACGCACGAAGGCCCTGTCATCGGCCTGGTGCAGCATGCCTATCCCAACACTCTCCGCGGACGTGAGGCGCCGGCCAAGGAGATATTCGACCACCATCTGCGCTCCAGCGAGGCCTTCATCGGCGCCGGCTGCGATCTGGTCGTCTGGCCTGAGACCATGCTGCCGGGCGGGATGAACCGGGAGTTCCTGGACTTCGACCCGGCGCAGCTATCCCCCGACGGCCAGGCCTACCTGCCCGGGGTGCAGGGGATGGCCAGGCAGTTGGGCCAACTCTCGCAGCGCCTGGGCTGTCCGATCCTGGCGGGGGGCGTCAGTTACCATCTCAATCCCGACATGACCAGTGACAGGCTGCTGACGGTTCGCAACAGCGCCCTGTGGTTCGACGCGACGGACCGGCCCACCGCGATGTACTCCAAGATGCACCTGGTGCCCTTCGGCGAGTACGTGCCGTTCAAGCAAGGCTGGCCGGCGTTGCACAAGTTCCTGCGAGGCTTCGTGCCCTCGGCCATGGAGCAGTTGGATCCGGGCCTGGCCTGCCAGGAATTTCGTCTCCGCCGCGGCGAAAAGACATGGTCGCTGGCGACGCCGATCTGCTTCGAGGGCACCTTCGCGGACATCTGCCGACAGATGGTCGTCTCGGAGGGAGCCAAGCGGGTGGACATCCTGGCCAACATGTCCAACGACGGCTGGTTCGTCTACGACTGGGGCTCGTCGCACTTCAGGGGCAGCACCGAGCACGCCCAGCACCTTTCGCAATATTGCTTCCGCGCCGTCGAGGCCCGCACGCCTGTGATCCGCGCGGTCAACACCGGCATCAGCGCGTCGGTGGATTCCAGCGGCAGAATCCAGGCGACCGTCCAGTCGCAGGGCCAGCGTGCGATGGTCATTGGGACGTTGCTGCTGGACGGGGCGCGAGGCGGCGACGGACAATGGTTGAGCGGACACGGCCCCAAGGTACTTGTCGATGATCGCGTCAGCCTGTACAGTCTTGTGGGCGATGTGTTCGCCTGGGCCGTCAGTGGGGGGGGATGTGTGTTGGCCCTCTGGCTGGCCTGGAAGAAACGAACAGAAAAAAAGGACAAGCAATGATGTCTCACAACCGGCGAAGCGGGTTTGCCCTTATTCTGTTGGCCGGTCTGGTCGGGGGCTGCGCGACGGCGCCCGAAGCCAGAATCGCCCCTCTTAAGGCCTTCAACGATGCCAAGGCGACCATGACCCGCGCCCTGGACGACAGCGACCCCTTCACGCGCAGCCACGCCATCGAGGGTTTCGGGGATACCATTGGCGCCCAGGCCGGCGAACACTATCTGCGTGCCCTGCATGACGGCAGCCCGGCGGTGCGATTTGCCGGCGCGATGGCCGTCGGTGACACCCGGTATGCCCCGGCGAAGGACTTCCTGCGGAAAATGGCCGACGACAAGGAGGTCGAGCCCGACCGCCGCGTCATGCCGGCCGTCGTTTACGCCTTGTATCGCCTGGGCGACCAGACCTACGCCGGCGACCTCTATACGTTGCTGTTCGACCCGGAAAAGGAAGTTCGCGCCAACGCCGCCTTGGCCATGGGCAAGATGGGCGAGCCCTCGGCCATCGGGCCGCTTCGGACACGCCTGGGCGATGAGCAGGATCCCAGCGTGCGGTTGCAGGTGATGGAGTCCCTGGCGATGCTGGGCGACACGGCCAGCGCCTTGAGCCTGGAGGCCTATACCAAGAAGACCCCTTACCTCGACGAGCGCCTGGTGGCCATACCGGCGATGGCCCGCGTCAAGTCGGCCACCGCCGCGCAGGTGCTTCGCGAGCTGCTGGGGTCCAACCAGCCGCCGCGCGTGCGGGTGGCGGCGGCCGGGGCCTTGGGCATGCTGGGGGAGTCCAATCCGCAGGGCTACAACTTCTGTCTGTTTGCCGCTCGCGACCCGGAGGGCCTGATGCGGAAGATCGGCGGCCCTGACGCGGCGATCAACAACCTGGAGATCAGCTCGCTCCAGCGTCTGGCGGCCATCTCGCTGGGGTGGGCGAACAACCCCGATGCGGTGGATACGCTGCATCCATTGCTCACCAGCGGCGATAGCGGGGTTCGCGTGGCGGCGGCCATGAGCATTATGCGGTTGCTCTCGGGCTACCAGCAGTCGCTGGCCCCGGCGGCGACGGCTGCCCCCGCCCCAGCCGTGCCCCGCGCGGCGGCCGAGCGGGTGATAATACCCTCGCGGGTGGTGTCCGCCGCTCCGCCCTCGGCACCGGCTACCCAGCCGGCTGAGCCCGTAGCGGCGCCGCAACCTCACCCGGTTCTGCCATCTCCGGCGACACCGGCTGCGCCGCCGACCTCGGTGGCCCCAAGGGAAAAGGCCGCCGCTCCCTCAGCCACCAGCACCACCCGGCCCGCCGCCAAAAAGCTGAAGCTTAAGACCGCCGGCGGAAAGGACTAGAACCGGTTTCATAACCTGCACGGGTCGCGACGAGGCAAGTTATGGTGCAGGCTAAGGCGTGAGGCCGACGGCGACCCCGGTTGGGTCGTCGAGGCCGAACAACGACGGCATGCGACATAGGATGCCTCGTCCCGAAGGGTTGCGATGAAAACACGGCATCTGCTGCGTCAGGCCTCCTCGACAACCCGGCAAGGGTTGCCAACGTCGGCCTTCCTTGCATCTGCCCTGTTTTGATCGCAACGCGTCCCGCGGAGGTTATGAAGCCGGTTCTGGCGACACCAGTCGTTTGGGCCGAAAACCGGGCCGCGAAAAGGGCCGCAGGAATTGAAATTTGCTTGACTTGAGCGTTCACGAAAATAGAATCGGCTCAACCGGCGGGCGTGTACCGGCCCGCCTGAAGGTATGCACTGGAGTTTGCCCTTAGGGGCGTTGTGCGATCTGCATGAAGGAGATATCTTTTGGGCATTCTCACAAAGATTTCCATCGTAATCCTGCTGGTGCTTATCCTTCTGGCCTGTCCGGTGTTTATCACCCAAGCCATGCTGACCCCGACGTACCTACAGGGCTATCAGACCAAGGACATGCAGGCCCAGATTCTCGAGCAGGCCGTCCGGCTGGCCAACCTCGAAGTTCAGAAGGTCAAGCTGGACCGGGACCAGTTGGCGGCCAGGCTCACGCAGGATGCCGGCTCGATGCAGACCGAGATGGACAACCTCAAGGCCGCCCTGGCCGGGGAGAGGAGCCGCTCGGCCAAGCTGGAGAACGACCTGTCCAGCATCAACGCTGAACTGAGCAAGATGCGGGCCGACAACGCCGACAACAGCAAGCGGACCGCGACGCTGGCCGACCAACGCGACAAGGACCTCAAGAAAATCGAGGCCCTCAGCGCGGAAAACCGGCGCCTGGAAGAACTGTCCAAGCAAACCTCGCTGGATCTGGATCGTCAAAGCCAGATCGTCAGCACCCTTCGCGAGCAGTTGGTCGACCGCGAGGATCGTATCAAGTCCCTCGAAGGCCGCCTGGGCAGCAGTGGCGGTGCGCCGGGGGCCACGGTGGCGGCGCCTGAAAAGCCGGCCGCTGCCGCCGCGTCCGAGGTCCGCATCAACGGCACTGTCACCGCCGTCAAGGGCGACGTGGTGAGCATCAATGTCGGCTCGGCCAAGGGCGTCAAGGCCGGCATGCGGCTGATCATCTATCGTGCCGGCAACTACGTGGGCATGCTTCGGGTCGAGCAGGTGGATGTCGGCTCGGCGGCCGGAACGACCTTCAACAAGCTATTGGACGTGGCCCAGGGTGACAAAGTTGCCGACAGCATGGATTAGCAGGAGCCGATGATGACGCAGACACCTTTTCAGGGCCCGGTCATACAGGTAAAGCCTCAGCCCGATGTCTACACGCTGCTGATCCTGGTAGCCATCCTGGCTCTGGCCATTACCCTGGGCACTGTGCTGTATTTCCTGTTGTCGGCCCCGCCCACCGGCGCGGGCCTGAAAATCGGCGACCTCGTCGGGCACGTCAAGGCCCTGGGCGCCAAGTAGGTTCGGCTGCACCTGCCGCCGGAGGGCGGCTTGGCGGGCCAGGCCCGCCGGGACGAGATGCGGCATGGTCGGCCGGTCCGGGTTGCAGGATGGAACCCATAGGAAGCATTTCGCCGCTTCAGGCCGTAAGGATTGACGCCGGGGACTATTCCGGCCAAGGAACGGTTTAACCATGATCTTCGACTCGCTCTTGGGCCTTTTCTCAATGGACATGGGCATCGACCTGGGTACCTGCAATACCCTGGTCTGTGTCCGCGGGCAGGGCATCGTCCTGAACGAGCCCTCCGTGGTGGCCGTCAAGAAGGGCACCAACCGTGTCCTCCAGAACGGCAACGCGGTGGGCCTGGTCGCCAAGGAAATGCTCGGCAAGACCCCCGGTTCCATCAGCGCCATCCGCCCCATGAAGGACGGCGTTATCGCCGACTTCGACATCACCGAGGCGATGCTCAGCTACTTCATCCGCAAGGTCCACCGCCGCCGCACCCTGGTCAAGCCGCGCGTCGTCATTGCCGTGCCCTCCGGCATCACCGCCGTCGAGAAGCGGGCGGTGCTCAACTCGGCCGAGCGGGCCGGGGCACGCCGCGTCTACCTGGTCGAAGAGCCCATGGCCTGCGGCATCGGGGCCGGCCTGCCGGTGACCGAGGCCACCGCCTCCATGATCGTCGACATCGGCGGCGGCACGACCGAAGTGGCCATCATGTCCCTGGCCGACATCTCCGTGAGCGAGTCCCTCCGCGTGGCCGGCGACGACATGGACGAGGCCATCATCGGGCACATGAAACGCACCTACAACCTGATGATCGGCGAGCAGACGGCCGAGAGAATCAAGATCGACATCGGCTCGGCCTCCCCGCTGGAAAAGGAAATGACCATCGAGGTGCGCGGGCGCGACATGATATCGGGCCTGCCGAGAAAGACCATGGTCTCCTCCGAGGAAGTCCGCGAGGCCCTCAAGGAGCCCGTCGGCGAGATCATCGACTGCCTGACGCGCACGCTGGAGCGGGCCGATCCGGAACTGGCCGCCGACCTGGTCGAAAACGGCATCACGCTCGCCGGCGGCGGCGCGCTGCTCCGCGGCATGGGCACCGTCCTGTCCAACGCCACCGGGCTGACCGTCCGCATCGCCGACGATCCCCTCACCTGCGTCGCCCGCGGCACAGCCGTCTATCTGGAGAACCTCGAACTCTGGAAAGACACCATGGAAAGCGACGAGGACGAGTATTGAGCCTCGCCGCGCAGCGGTGCTGCGATAAGGAATGGCGCCATGAAACTGCTGGACCTTCTGAGGAAGCTGGGCATCGTGCGGTTTGGGGCCGAGAAGGCCGTCTATCGTAATGCCAAGGACCGCCCCATGAGCTTCCAGGATGACGACGTTTTCAACTCCAAAAAGGACGTCATCGACCTGGACAAGAAGCCCGATCAGACCCCGCCTCCCTCATCCCAATCCAAGTAGGCCTGACAACCGGCCACGCTGGAGTCCAATCGCCAGGCTGGCCAATCCTTGGCCGGTAAACCTTGTTCCGCGCCGCTCACTTCACTATTGTGGATGGCTGGAGTCTCCGTGAATCATGAACAAAGCCGCTGAAGTAGTTTTATTGATCGTTCTGCCGCTGGCCTGGGGCCTGGGCGTGGAGTTTCTCTTCGAGCGCGTCCGCCTGTACCGGGCGCGGCATAAGAAGGAATCCGGTTCAAAATGATGGACCTGAACGAAATTCCTTCGCACCTCAACGGGCCGGCCTTGGTGGCGGGCTTGGCGGGACTAGGCCTGATCTTGGGGGTCCTGACGGGGCTCTTTGGCGTGGGCGGGGCCTTCCTGATGAACCCGCTGCTCAATGCGGTGCTGGGCATTCCCTATCCGCTGGTGACCGGATCGAGTCTGGGTTTCGTGCTGGGCAACAGCAGCGGGGCCTGGGCCAAACACATGCGGCTGGGCAACGTGTCGGTCAAGATGATGCTCATCATGGCCGGGGCGGCCTCGTGCGGCACGATCCTCGGGGCCGACGTGCAGGCCCATCTCAACGCCGCCTGCGGGGAAAAGGTCTTCACTCTCATCATGCACGCCCTGTTCATCCTGCTGTTGCTGAGCATCGCGGGCCTGATCTGGCGAGCCCCCGGCGACCTGGCCGGGCGGCGGGTCTTCCTCCAGCGCCTTCCGCTGCCGCCGCGCGTGGACATCGCCTCGGCGCACCTGAGCGGCGTGAGCCTGCCGGGCCTGTGCGCCCTGGGGCTGCTGGTGGGCGTGGTCGCGGGCTTTTTCGGCGTCGGCGGGGGGGTGCTCTTCGTCCCGGCGATGATGCTGCTGGCGGGGCTGGAGGTGCGACTGGCCATCGGCACCAGCCTGGGCGTGATGCTGTTCTGCTCCCTGACCGGGGCGATTATCTACGGCATGAAGGGCGAGGCGACGCTGTGGATTATCATGCCGCTGCTGGTGGGCAGCAGCGTGGGCGTGCAGGTGGGCACCGCGCTGTGCCAGCGACTTCACGCCGGCCGGCTCCGCCGGGGATTTGCGATTCTCGTGCTGCTGGTGGCCGGCTATATTGGCATAGACTTTGCGATGAAACTCAGGGAACTCTAGTGCTTTGTCGCTCGTCAAACGACGGATCAGGTGTCACGGCTGCGGTGTTTGCAGCAGTGTTGACGCTATGCACGGCTGCACACGACGCAGCCGTGGCACCCATCGCTTCATCTGTGACAGAGTACTAAAGGCGGATTCGGGCACAATCGAATGTCCAGGCGAAAAGGAAAAGCCACGCAGCGCATGCAGGACTGGCAGCAGGAGACCCGCGCGGGCAACAAGTCCGAGCGGACCGCCGGGCGCCAGAAGATCGTGCAGCGAAAGGTCAAGCTGCCCGCCAATCGCCTGGAAGAGCCTGACGCCAGCCTGGAGAACCTGCCCAAGATCGAGGGCATGGTGGTGGGCCTGTTTCCCGGTGGGGCCCTGGTCCGCGCCGAAGGCCAGGAGGTGCTCTGTGGCATCGCCAAGACCTTCCGTGCCGCCGAGGGGACCGCGGCGCTGGCGGTGGGAGACCTGGCCACCGTCGCGCTGACCCGCACCGAGCACGCCAGCGCGCAGGGCGAGGACAAGGATCGCGCCGACGGGATGATTCTCCGTCGCCACGCGCGGCGAAGCGCCCTGGTTCGGCCGCGTCCGCGATCGGCCAAGCGGACCGACAAGTACGCAACCGATGCGGTCGAGAAGGTCATCGTCGCCAACATGGACCTGCTGCTGATTGTCACCTCCACGGTCCAGCCGCGGATGCGCCATGCGATGATCGACCGCTTCCTGATCGTGGCGGAGCGCGGCGAACTTCAGCCGGTGCTGGTGGTCAACAAGATCGACCTCGCCGCTCCCGATCCGGACGAGCTGGAGGGGTTCATCGAACTGGGCCTGACGATCATCCCGTGCTCGGCCGTCAGCGGGCAGGGGCTGGAGCCGTTGCTGGCGGTGCTGGCGGGCAAGAGCAGCGTCCTTTCGGGGGCCTCGGGCGTCGGCAAGAGCACGCTGATCAACGCGTTGATCCCCGGGGCCGGGGCGGCCACCCGGCCTATCCGAATGCGCGACCAGCGGGGCCGGCACACCACCGCCGCCACGGTCGTCTACGAATTGCCCGGCCAGGAAGGCCAGGCGCCGGGCATCATCGTCGATACGCCGGGGGTGCGCGAGCTGGGCATCAACCTCCGTGCAGCCGAGTTGCCCTGGTATTTCCCCGAGATCGAAGAGTTCGCCCCGGCCTGCAAGTTCAACGATTGCACCCACACCCACGAGCCGGGCTGCGCCGTCCAGTTCGCCGTCGAGGAAGGGCAAATCCAGGCGCGCCGCTTCGAGAGCTACCTGCGCATCCTCGAAACGCTGGAAGAGTAGGGCCGGCTGAGGTGTCAGCAGCCGTGCCGAGCGATTTACGCCTTCGCCCGCCGCGCCATCAGGCTGCCGATGACGATCCCCACGCCCAAGGCCGCCAGCAGGACCGTCGCGGGTTTCTTCTCGATCATTTCGTGGGCGTGGGCACGGCACTTGGCCGCGTGCTCCTGCACGGTTTCGACGGCCTCCTTGAGGTACTCGACGCCCTTCTGGGAAGATTCCTTCATCCGCCCGCGGACGTCGGCGGCCCGGTCTTTGGCCCCGTCCTTGAACGCACTGACCACCGCCCGCAAGTCCTCGCGCAGTTCCTTGACGTCCCGCTTGAGGTTATCCACCGCTTGTTCGTAGTCGCTGACCATAATGATGTCCTCATGTTAAATGCCCAGCCATTATAGGCGGCCCAAAGCAGCGGAGGATCCTGCCCAACACTTCCCAAAACAGCCTAATCATCGGCTTGACATCGACGCAATAAACGGGGAATATAGATGGTTTCCATGCGCGCCGCGCCTAACCTGATAGATTGGGTGTCATGCACAGTTACCCGGCCGATGAATGAGTTGTGAGTTGCATCGCGGGCGATGCTGGAGCCTTGGCGATGGTTTTTCGTGATTCTTTTGAGAGGTAATCGTGATGCTCGATGCAAACGAGACTGCCCGTGACCAGCGCGAGGTGTCCTGGTCGGACTGTTATGACGTTCCCGGCCCCGACCTGTTTGAGAAGGTTCGCAAGTTCGCCGGGACTGCCGACCATGCCCGCCTGCTGTTTCCGCATTTTCTGCGCAGGACCGTCTGCTCGGCCAATACCAACCGCGTGAAAATGGCCGACCCCTACACCGGCGAGATCCGCGAGGTGATCATGCTGGGGTCCAATTCGTACCTGGGCCTCACCGCGCATCCCAAGGTCGTCGAGGCCGCCATTGCCGCCACGAGGAAGTACGGCTATGGCGCCGGGTCGGTGCCGCTGTACTCGGGCACGACGGACCTGCATGTCGAGTTGGAAAGGCGGATGGCGAAATTCTACAACTGCGAGGATGCCGTCATCTTCCCGACCGGTTACACGGCCAACGTCGGCACGATCGCGGCGGTCCTTCGCGACCAGGACGTCGCCATCAACGATATCTATAATCACGCGTCGATCTTCGACGGCTGCAAACTCTCGGGCGCCAAGATCCAGACCTTCGCCCACGCCCGGACGAGCCACCTGGAACGCGTGCTGGAGGAATCCTGCGGCGACGATCACGGCACACTGGTCATCACCGACGGGGTGTTCTCGATGGACGGCGATGTGGCCCAACTCGATGAGATTCACCGCCTGGCCGGCCGGTACAACGCCCGCGTGATGCTGGACGACTCCCACGCCCTGGGCGTGATCGGGCCTACGGGTAAAGGCACGGCCGAGCAGTACGGCCTACAGGGCAAGATCGACATCACCGTCGGCACGCTCAGCAAGTGCCTGGGCGCCATTGGCGGCGTGGTGGCCGGCTCGGCCGAATTGGTGGACTACCTGCGATTCTACGGGCGGTCGTACTTCTTCAGCGGCGCGGTGCCCACGCCGGTCGTCGCCGGAGTGCTGGCGATCCTGGATATCATGGACGAGCAGCCCCAACTGCGCGAGGATCTTTGGCGCGGCGTACACTACATGACCGAGAAACTTCGCGAGATCGGCTTCAACCTGGGCAACACGCAGTCGGCGATTATCCCGATCATCGTCGGCGAGGAGTCCACGCTCAAGCCGATGCTGCGCGACCTGGTGGGGGCCGGCGTCTTTATGAACTACGTCGCCTCCCCCGCGGTGGCCCGAAACAAGTGCCGCCTGCGCATGAGCATGATGGCCGGCCATTCGCGGAAGGATCTCGACTATGTCATCGAGACGATGGAGAAGCTCGGACACAAGTACGGCGTCATCTGACGGCGTTGCGCGGGATGCCCGTGGCATGGGCGGGGCGGGCGCTACAGATGAAGACAGCCGGATTGGGGATCTCCCGCACCGGCGCCGCGCCTGCAAGAAGTTGACGACCCCTCTTTCGCTCCCGGTTGGGAAGGAACAACCTATGAAGCTCACCGCTTTGTGGATTGGCAGCGTGATCCTGGCGACCAGCCTGGTCGGCTGCGTCCAGAAACCTGCCCCGATAGCGCCTCCTCCCGCTGGAGTCGAACAATTCGAGAAAATTGCGCCAGAGGACGAACTGGCCCGCCGGATCGCCAAGGATCCCGTCGCGGTGTTGCAGGAGGGGCTGGACCGGTACAACCGCCAGGTAACGTCCTACACCTGCACGCTGTACAAGCAGGAGCGTGTGAATCCGAAAGGGCCTATGGGGCCCCGGCAGAAGCTGGTCTGCAAATTCATGGACCAGCCGTTTTCCGTCTGCACCGACACCGTGGAAAACCCCCTCGGCGCCAAGAAGGCCCTGTACGTCGAGGGCCAGTGGGGCAACAGAATGTTGGTCCAGCCGGCGGGGCTCGGGGCTCTCCTGGGGTTCCTGCTGGTGGAACCTCGCAGCGCCCAGGCCCGGGCCGTCACCCTGCGGTTCATCGACCAGTTCGGCTTCAAGCGAAGTGTCGAGAATATGATCAGCAGCTACCAGGCGGCGCGGAGAGAGGCCCTCCTGACCTCCAAGCTTCTGGGAACCGCCACCCTCGATGGCCGCAGCGTGATTGTCTACGAGGCCAGGATCGCCGAGCCCAAACCGACGGGCCGATTTGAGTTTCCCCATGTCCGCGTCTATCTCGACCGCCAGTGGCTGCTGCCGATCGCCGTCGACACCTGGGACGCCCAGGGCGTCCAGCGAGGCCATTACCGCTACGCGGACGTCAACTTCGATGCCAACCTCAGCGCCAAGGACTTTCTCCCTGAGACCAACGGCATGAGACTGCCCAAGCCGACAACAGCGGCGACGCAAAAGACCGGGAAGTAAATTCCACCCCTCCTGCCGTCGCCCGGCCTTGCTCCCCATGCCGGCACTTCAGATGGACAAGTGCTCTGTGACATCTGATCTGATAGGTGCCACGGCTGCGTCGTGTGCAGCCGTGCATAGCGTCGACACTGCTGCAAACATCGCAGCAGTGGCACCTGATCCATCGTTTGACGAGTAACAGAGCACTAGAATGTACCCGAGGGTCGCCTTGCGGGCGTCGATCTGCCCAGTCAGGCCCCATCGCTTTCCGGCCGGGCGAGTCCCTCTGAAAGGACAACGTGTTTGACGCATTGGGCAAGTTCGTCGCGCGTCACTGGGCGGCCGTGCTGGCGGCCTGGATGGCGGTGCTGGTCGCGATGCTTCTCATTGCCCCGCCAACCGGCAAAGTCCGCAGTCAAAACGACAGCGCGTTTCTGCCCGAGTCGGTTCCCAGCCGGTGGGCGGTTGAGGCCATCGAGTCCAAGTTCGACAGGCCTCCAGCCCTGTCGGTTGCCGCGGTCGTCATCGAGCGAGTTGGGGGACTGACGGGTCTGCCGCAGGCCGCAATGCAAGGAGTGGAACCGGACTCCGACTGGCTCTACCTCGTGAGGCTGACGGCCAGGTTGCAGGAACGGTCCCGACAGTCGCACTGGGCCTTGCTGTCGCCGGCCGATCCATGTCAGTATTTGCTGCGCAGCGTCCTGGTCAGCCCGAGCGAGCGGGCCGCGGTCATCAAGATCGACCTGCCGTGTGGTTTCGTGTCGCGTGACGCCTTCGAGGCCGTGGACTGGATCGAACGGGCCGTCACGGAGGCCGGGCCGCCGACGGGCCTGAACGTCGCGGTCACCGGATCGGCCAGCTATGGCCGCGACTCGAACAATGCCTCCGAGATCAGTCTGAAAAGGACGACCTGGGTCTGCGTCATAGCGGTCATCCTGATCCTGGTGATCACGTATCGCGCCTTGCCGGCGGCGGGCATCTCCCTGGTGGCGGTCACGGCGGCGGTGGTCGTCTCGATCTCGATTCTGGGGATCGGGAGCAACCACGGCTGGTCCGTCACCGTGCTGGTTGAGATTTTCACCATTGTCGTCGGCTACGGGGCCGGCACCGATTTTTCGCTGTTCTTCCTGTCGCGATACCGCGAAGAGTTGGGCCGGTGCCGCGGCGACCAGACCCAGGCCGACCGACGCGAGGCCCTGTCGTGGGCGATGGAAGGCACCGGGCCGGCCATCGTGGCCTCGGCGGGCACCGTGGCCGCGGGGCTGTCCCTGATGTACTTTGCGACGTTCCGCGTACTTCACACCACCGGGCCAGCCATCGCGATCGGCATTGCCCTGGCCTGCATCTCCAGCCTGACGCTGGCGCCGGCGCTGGTCTGCCTGCTCGGCTCCCGCACCTTCTGGCCCAGGCGCATTCCGGCCACGCCGAATGGGGCCGATTCCTCGCGGGGGCCGTGGAATCGACTGGCCGCCTTCGCGGTGCGCCGCCATGTTCCCATCCTCATCATCGGGTTAATCGCTTTGGCTCCGCTTGCCGTAAGCGGTTGGCGCCAGCAGGTGGTCTATGACACGCTGACCCAGTTGCCCCAGAGCGATCCGTCCATCCGCGGGGCCAGGATGTTTACGCGGCATTTCCCGATCGGGGAGATGTCCCCGGTCCGAATCATGGTGCAGTTGCCTCGCCCCCTCAGCGAAGCGGAATGGACGGCTGTGGCCCTGGCAGTGGACGGCCGGCTCGCCGCCATGCCCCAGGTGCAGACAGTCCGCAGCCTCTCGCACCCGCTGGGACTCAAAGGGCCCGAGATTTCGCCACAGGAGGTGTCCTTCCTGACGGCCCCGGCTGCGGGCACAACGGTTCCGGCGACGGAGCCTTCGGGGCTGCTTTCAGGGGCCGGCAAGCTGCTGGATATCCCGGCCGGCGCGATGAAAAACCTCAGCGGGCTCCAGGACGCACGGAGCAGGTTTCAGGGAGAAGTGCTGCCGCGATACATGGGCCGGGACAAGACGGCTGGACTGTGGGAAGTGGCCCTCCCCTGGCCGCCTTACAGTAACCAGGCCCTGAACTCGCTGGATGCGCTGGATGCCGCCGTGCGCGACGCGGTCCGACAGGCGTTGCCGATCGGCAGTGCCTCGCCCCGTGTCCTGATCGCCGGCGACACGGCCTTGATGCGCGACCTCCGCCACATCACCGACCATGACTTCTGGCTGGTCGCCCCGATGGTGGTCGTGAGCATCGTCGTCATTGTCACGATATTGATCCGCGACCTGCCGACCGCACTCCTGGTCATGCTGGCCACCATCCTGACCTACGGCGCAGCCCTGGCCTTGACGGCGTGGGTTTTTCACCTGGCCTTCGGCACCGTCGGCCTGGACTGGAAGGTCAACTTCTCCCTCTTCGTGATCCTCGTGGCCGTCGGCCAGGACTACAACCTGTTCATGCTGACGCGGATCATGGAGCAACGGCGAGTCGAGCCGCTGCGACCTGCCGTCCAATCGGCCATCGCCCGCACCGGTTCGGTCATCAGCTACTGCGGGCTGATCATGGCGGCCACGCTGGGCTCGCTGGCCACTTCGCCCCTGCGACTGCTCCAGCAGCTTGGCGTCGCGTTTGTCATCGGGCTCTTGATCGACACCTTCCTGGTCCGTCCCCTCATGGTGCCGGCGTTCATCCTGATGTTCCGGCGGATGGACCGCCCCAGGCCTGCCGAGGGAGACGTCACTTCACGGTCGAAGTGAGGCGGAGAATCGCGTCCTCCCGAACGGCTGCGGACCTGTCGCAATCCTTCGCGTGATTTTCGCAGCAAGCCGCCCCGGAATCATTACAATGTTTCTGCCTGGGGAGTAACAGAAGGTAAACAAGGACCAGCGGTCATGCTTGACTGCTTTATATGAGGACAAGAACGTTGCCTGGGAACATTCACCGCTTCTTTGCCCCCGATCTCGCTGCGGCGGAGATTCCCGCAGCCGCCGCCGAGGCCCATCACGCCGCGGGTGTGCTGCGCCTCAAGGCCGGCGAAATCGTGGAACTTTTTGACGGGCGCGGCGGGGTCGCGACCGGGCCTATCGTTCGCATCGGGCGGGGCGAAATGATCGTCGCGGCGCAGGAGCGAAAACAGCTCCACCGCGCCGGCCCGGCTGTCTGCCTGGGCTTTGCCGTCCCCAAAGGCAAGCGCCTGGACTGGCTGCTGGAGAAGGCCACCGAGTTGGGCGCCGCCGCCCTGCAGCCGGTGATCTTCGAGCGGAGCGTCGCCGGCGGGGACGAAATGACCGAAAGCAAGTCGCAGAAGTGGCTGGTGCACTGCCTGGCCGCGGCCAAGCAGTGCGGGCTCAACTTTCTGCCCGAGCTTCGACCTCCCCTGCCGCTGTCGCAATTCCTCGCATCGGCGACGGCGGCAACATCCCTGAATATTCTGGGCGACCTGGGCGAGCGGGCCCTCGGGATGAAGGCGGCCCTCGAACGTCGCGGGCCGGGGCAGGACATTTGCCTGCTGGTGGGGCCCGAAGGCGACCTGACCGATGCAGAGCGTCAATCGGCGGTGGCGGCCGGCTTCTTGCCCGTCCGCCTCGGGCACACGGTCCTGCGCGTCGAGACGGCGGCCGTGGCGCTGCTCTCAGCCGTCATGGCCATGTGCGAGTAATAGTTATTCCGTCCGTCTTGAAACTGCGTGTTGGATTCAGGTCGCAGCATTCATTGCCCGGCCCGGCGGGGAATCGTAGGATAACAGTGTGAGCGTCCTGATCGACGGGAACAATCTTCTTTTCGCCCTCAGCGGCGCCGGCTGCGATTTGGAGCGGCAGGGCCTGGCCCGCCTGCTCAGCCGGGTGCTGGCCAGGCAGGAGAGGGTCCACGTCGTCTTCGACGGTCCCCCGCCATCGGGCCCGCTGGCCGACCCGGTCGTGGCCGAGGGCGTCCGCGTGACCTTCTCGGGCAAGGGGCCCGCCGACGGGATCATTATTAAGCTCATCGCCGCCGACAGCGCTCCGCGCCAACTGACCGTCGTCAGCACTGACCACGAGATCCGCCGCGCCGCGCACCGACGACGCTGCAAGATCGCCCTCAGTGAAGAGTTCGCCAGGCTCTTGCTCCACGCCCAGCGCGCGGGCGAAAAACCCAAACCCGGCGAAGAAGAAAAGAAGCCCGATGGCCTCTCTCCCGAGCAGGTCCAGAAGTGGCTCGACGAATTCGGCCTGGGCTGAATCGGCCCGGGAACCGATCAGATGAACAGGTTCACGTTGCCGCGCTCGGCCGAGCCCAGGTAGCTCGCCACGCCGCCTTCTTCCACGCCGTCAATCAGCTCCTCGCGATGAATACCCATCAGGCCCATGCTCATCGAGCAGGCGACCAGTTTCACCCCGGCCTGGCGCGCCGATTGGATCAGCTCGCCCAGCGAAGCGACATTCTTCTTCCGCATGATGCCCTTGATCATCGCCGTGCCGCAGCCGGCCAGGTTCATCTTCGACAGCTTCAGATGCTCGGGGCCGCGCGGCATCATCCAGCCGAACATCCGCTCGACGAGGTTCTTCCGCACCTGCACCTTCTGGCCCTTGCGAAGGATGTTGAGCCCCCAGAAGGTGAAGAACATCGTCACCTCGCTGCCCATGGCGGCGGCGCCGTTGGCGATGATGAACGCGGCCATGGCCTTGTCGAAATCGCCGCTGAAGACCACGATGCTCGTGGGTCGAGACGCTTCGGCGCTGGCGGGGCCTGGAGCGGCAGCGGGCTGGGCCTGCCCCTTGACGATCGTCGCACGGAAGTGGCCGCCGTCAGCGACGATCTCGCGCAACTGGTGACCGGTGCTGTGGCACCAGGCCGCCACGTCAGCCGGGAAGCCGTTGTCGCCCACCAGGATGCGCACCGCCTGTCCGTCGGTCAGTTTGGCCAGTTCCTCCTTGAGCCGCATGATGGGCCCGGGACACTGCAATCCGCGTGCGTCGATCTCCCGCGTGACACAGACCTTTTCCGCACTGGCCGGCTGGGCGGTGCAGCCGCCGGGCGTCGTCTCATTGGCCGGCGCCGCTTTGATCGTCTGATTCTTTGCCGCCTCCGCTGCGGCGAAGTCCTTGTAGGTCTTGTATCCGCCGCTGAGATTCCGGCAGCGGAAGCCGTTTGCCTTCAGAATCCGGCAGCCAAGATAGCCCCGCAGGCCGACCTGGCAGAAGGCCAGGATTTCCTTGTCGCGCGGCAGTTCGCCCAGGCGTTCGCGGAGTTGATCCAACGGGATATTCCTGGCCCCGGGGATCGTCCCGGCTTCGACCTCCTCCGGCGTCCGCACGTCCAGAAGAACCTGGTCCCCGGCGGGCTTCATACATGCTTGGGCGTGGCAACTGGCGACATCGCCGTCCAGCACGTTCGTCGCGACGAATCCGGCATAGTTGATCGGGTCCTTGGCCGAGCCGTACGGCGGGGCATAACACAGTTCCATGTCCCGCAGGTCCCGCACGGTCAGGCCGGCCCGAATGGCCACCGCCAGCACGTCAAGCCGCTTGTCGACGCCCTCGGAGCCAATCGCCTGGGCTCCCAGGATCTTGCCGTCTTGCGGGTCGAAGAGCAATTTGAGGCTCAACGGCGAAGCGCCGGGGTAGTAACTGGCATGACTGGCCGGATGCACGTAGACCTTGTCGTAGGGTCGGCCCAGGCGGCGGAGTTCCTTCTCGCTCAGGCCCGTCAGTCCCACAGCCAGGCCGAACACCTTGCAGATGGCCGTGCCCTGGCTGCCGTGGTAGACGCTGGGGCGGTCGAAAATGTTGTCCGCGGCGATGCGGCCCTGACGATTGGCCGGACCGGCCAGGGGCAGCAGAGTCTGTTGCCCGCCGAGGAAGTGCTTGACCTCGATGGCGTCACCGACGGCAAAGATGGCCTCGTCGCTGGTTCGCATGTGGTCATCGACCACGATGCCGCCGCGAGAACCGATGGCCAGGCCCGCGTCACGCGCCAGCTTCGCCTCCGGCCGCACGCCCACCGAGAGGATCACCAGGCCGCACACAATCGACTCGCCCGTGCTCAGCGTCACACGGAGGCCGCCCTCGTGTTGACCGATGGCCGTGATGGTCGCGCCCAGGTGCAGATCGACGCCGTGCAACGCCAACTCCCGGTTCAACGGAGCCGCCATCTCCGCATCCAGCGCCGTCATGACCTGGCCGCTGTGCTGAACCAGGCTCACTTCCATCTGCCGATCGCGCAGCGCCTCGGCCATCTCCAGGCCGATGTACCCGCCGCCCAGGATAACGGCGCGGGCCGACTTGCACGCTTCGGCGGCGGCCTTGATCGCGTCCATGTCGGCCAGGCTGCGAAGTGTGAACACCCCCGGAAGATCAGCGCCCGGGATGTCCGGCCGGATCGGCTCGGCCCCGGGACTGAGGACCAGGGCGTCATACGGCAGAGAGTATTGCACGCCGCTGGCCAGGTCGTGAACCGCCACCGTGCGATTCTGCCGGTCGATGCCCGTCGCCTCGCAACCGATCCGCACGTCGATGCGAAACCGCGTCCGCATGCCCTCAGACGTCTGGACCAGCAGGCGCCGGCGATCGGCGATCTGCCCGCCGATGTGGTAAGGCATGCCGCAGTTGGCGAAGGAGATGTGCCTGCCGCGTTCGAGGAGGGTGATGCTGGCCGTCTCGCTCAGCCGCCTGGCGCGGGCCGCGCACGAGGCCCCGCCGGCCACGCCGCCGACAATCACGATGCGTCTCTCTTGTGACACGCTTTTATTGGGTACCACAGCCGTCTCGGCTGTGTCTGAACCGACAATCTCGTTATGTTTCTCTTGTGACACGTTTGGAACTCCTTGGGGCCTCTCAGGCCCGGCCGGGTTTGGCGTTGCAGGTCGAACGGATGCACCTGATCAGGCCCGGAAGCCGCGGGTCGGCGATCTTGTAGAAGACCGTTTACTAGGCCAGGAACTCCCTGGGGTCGGTAATCTTGCCCGTTAGCGCGCTGGCCGCGGCGGTCAGGGGGCTGGCCAGGAAGATGCCGGCGCTCTTGTGGCCCATTCGTCCGGGGAAATTCCGGTTGGTCGTCGAGATGACCGAGATCGGCTCGTTGGCGCGTCCGAAGGTGTCGACCGGTCCGCCCAGGCAGGCGGCGCAACTGGCCGGGCCGATCTTGCAGCCGGCGGTCTGGAAGATCGCACGCAGGCTCTTGCCGCCGAAGGTGCAGCGGTCCAGGTCCATGTCCACTTCCGTGGTGGCCGGAACGATGTACGTGTCGATCTTGACGCTCTTGCCGGCCAGGATCGACGCGGCGGCCAGGAAGTCGGCCGTCTTGCCGCCGGTGCATGACCCGATGTAGGAGCGGTCGATCTTGACGTCCTTGAGCTGCCGCGCCGTGGCGGCCTTGTCGGGCGAATGCGGCTGGGCGACGGTAGGCTCCAGCTTGCTCGCGTCGTAGGTGAAGACCTTGGCGTATGGGGCGTCGGCGTCGGACTGGTAAACCGTGAACTTTTTGTTCGTGTGGGCGCGGACATAGTCCTGCACGGTCTTGTCGGCCGCGATGATGCCGTTCTTGCCGCCAGCCTCGATGGCCATGTTGCAGATGGTCATCCGCTCATCGACGCCCAGGCTCATGATCGCCTCGCCGTCAAACTCCATCGCGCAATACGTCGCGCCGTCAGTGCCGATCTGCCCGATGATGTGCAGGATCAGGTCCTTGGCCATCAGGTAGGACGGCATCTTGCCGGTGAAGGTGAACTTCATCGAGGCCGGCACCTTGAGCCACAGCTTGCCGGTGCCCATGACCAGGCCGGCGTCGGTATTGCCGATGCCCGTGGCAAACTCGCCGAACGCACCATGGGTGCAGGTGTGGCTGTCGGTGCCCAGCAGCAGTTCGCCCGGCCGGGTGTGGCCGCACTGGGGCAGCGCAACGTGGCAGACGCCCTTGTAGCTTGTCTTGGCCGGGTCGGCATAGGGGGCCGGCACGCCGTCGCGGCCGGCGATGATAAAGTCCGGGTCATAAAAATGCGCCAGCCCCTGACGCCTGGCGAACTCGCGCAGAATCTCCACGTTGCGGTGGGCCTTGGGGTCGGCGGTGAAGATGTAGTGGTCGGGAATGATCACGACCTTCTCGCGGTCGAAAACCTTGGCGTCCTTCCCGAATTGCTCCTCGAAGATGCCGATGGTGCCAGGCCCGCAGATGTCGTGGGTCATCAGGACATCGACGTTGCACCAGATGTTCTCGCCGACTTGAACGCTCTTCTTGCCCGCGTGTGTGGCAAGGATTTTTTCCGTAATAGTCATGCCTGCCATCGTAATTCCCTTCGTGGAAGCGGCCGCGGGAAAGTCCATCGCGACCCAAAGGACCATGATAAGGCCTGGGCCTCCGCCAATCAACGGGCTAGTGCTCTGTCACATCTGATGGGTGTGCCCGAAGTTTCTGGCACTATGCAACTCGTTGTCGCTGAAGGCTCCAGTAGGCCTCCAGCATGTTGCTTTGGTCCACGCACGCCAGGGCGGCCATCGCCTCGGCGTTGGGCAGGTTCCAT
>JBAZTO010000033.1:0-46016 GCA_041661865.1 Phycisphaerae bacterium
CGCCAATTCCGCCTGCAATGAGGCAATCTGCTCGCCGGTCATCCGTGATTCTCCCGGAGCATCCTTGCTCCAGAAAGCCTATCGGACAACTCTCGCGGTTCTCTTGAGCTAAACTAGCGCTGTCGTGGTAGCCCCGGGCGGAGCGAAGCGCAGTCCGGGTCGGTAGCACAGGCGTCTCGCCTGTGTCTTGGAGATCCACAGCCGAGACGGCTGTGGTACCCGCAAACCAGAACCCCTTGTGGGCGATTGATGCCCGCCTGCATCCAAGACTTCAGTCGCCCGTAAAGGGCTCCAACGGCCGGCGCCCGTCCACCCCGCCCTCCGCTGCGCTCCGGACGGGGCTATTTTCAGACGCTCTTCGAGCTAGGAATAAGAAACGGCAGTGTCAGAATCTTTGGGCACACCCTTGCGGGTCGGCCGCCCCCCAAATCGGCCCCTCAAAAGGCTTGACCGGCGGGCTTGGCGGGGGTACAAAAGCACATTCTGCACATCCGGCGTTTTGCTGCGCCGAAGGCGACAAGGCGAGAGATGGCCAAGACCCACAACGACAGCGGCGGCGAGAAGCTGGCCGAGCTGCGACGCAGGATCGATGAGCTGGACCACCAGATCGTCGATCTGCTCAACCAGCGCGCGCAGGTGGTGGTCGAGGTGGGCAAGACCAAGCTGGCCGACGGCACGCCGATCTACTCGCCTGACCGCGAACAGGCCGTCCTCAAGCGGATCGCCGAGCTGAACAAGGGCCCGCTACCGCACCGCACGCTCCAGGCCATCTACCGCGAGCTGATGAGCGGCTCGTTCGCGCTCGAGCGGCCGCTGACGATCGGCTTCCTGGGGCCCGAGGGGAGCTTCTCCAACCTGGCTGCCCAGCGGAAATTCGGCGCCTCGGTGGACTACCGCTCGCTGGCGGACATCCGCGCGGTCTTCGAGGAAGTCGCACGCGGCCATTGCGACCTGGGCGTGGTTCCCATCGAGAACAACGTCGGCGGGGGCGTGGTGGACACGCTCGACAGCTTCATTGACGCCCACGTGTTCGTCTGTGCCGAGGTGCTGGTGGAAGTTCACCACAATCTGCTGGCCAATTGCGCCCCGGAGAAGATCAAGACCATCGCCTCCAAGCCGGAAATCTTCGCCCAGTGCCGCAACTGGCTCTCGACGTCCTTCAAGCAGGTGGACCTGCTGCCGGTGGCCAGTTCGTCCAAGGCCGCCGAGATGGCTGCCTCGCAGGAGGGCCTGGCCGCCATCGGATCGACCCTGGCCGCCGAGTTGTACGGGCTGAAGATCGTCTTTGCCAACATCGAAGACGCGACCAACAATATGACGCGGTTCTTCGTCATTTCCAACACGCCCACCAAGCGGACCGGCAGTGACAAGACCGCCCTGATGTTCACCACGGCCCACCGGGCCGGCGCGCTGGTGGAAGTGCTCAACGTCTTCTCCCGGTGCGGCATCAACCTGACCAACATCGACACCCGGCCGTCCAAGCGGCGGAACTGGGAGTATTATTTCTTCGTGGACGCCGAAGGCCACTACCTGGACGAGAACTTCGCCCAGGCGCTGGTCGAGGCGAAAGAGCATTGCGGCGAACTGCACGTGCTGGGAAGTTTCCCCCGGGCGGTCGAGCCGGTTTAGTGCGACGAGAAGAGACAACAACGACCCACACAGAGATCACAGAGAGACAGAGATAAGAAGCAAGAAGCAAGAGACAAGAAGCAAGAAGCATCCTCTGTCCCCTGAAGCGATGTGTTGGATTTGGCTGATTCGGTGCAGTGCGTGTGATTTGTTGTTGTCTGAGAGCCTTTAGGTGATTGATAGTAGCCACGGGCGCGAGCCCGTGGACCCGTGGCCGCCAGGTGACGGAGCCCCTTGTGGGCGATTGAATGGCTGTGATTTCAGTCGCCCTGAAGGGCTCGAACAGAACGGCGACGGCTTCCCCGCCCTTGCGGGCGGGGCTATTTTCAAACGCCCTTCGGGCTGACAACAACGTGCGGCTGAGTGCAAATTGCGGAACCATTCAGGTGCAGAGGAGAGTTGAATAACCTCTGTTTCTCTGTGGCTCTGTGTTGTCCAAAATGTTTTTTGAAACGTGATTTTTGAAAGGAATGACAGGAATGGCCAGAAGGCTTTTTATCGCGGGCAATTGGAAGATGAACACCTCGGCGGGCACTTCGGTGGCCCTGGCCAAGGAACTGGTCGCCTCCATCGGGCAGATGGGCGAGATCGACCTGGCGGTCTGTCCGCCGTTCGTTTACCTGCAGGCCGTCAAGGCCGCCCTGGCTGGCAGCAAGATCGCCCTGGGCGCCCAGAACATGTTCTATGAGAACGACGGCGCCTTCACCGGCGAGATTTCCGGCGCGATGCTCAAGGACGCCGGCTGCCGCTACGTGATCCTGGGCCACAGCGAACGCCGCCACGTCATCGGCGAGAGCGACACGATGATCAACCGCAAGATCGTCAAGGCCCTGGCCGACGGCCTGGACGTGATCTTCTGCGTGGGCGAACTGCTGGAAGAGCGGCAGGCCAATCGCACGATGGACGTGGTCGAGCGCCAGGTGAAGATCGGCCTGGAAGGCATCAGCAAGGCCGACGCGGCGCGGATCACCATCGCGTACGAGCCGGTCTGGGCCATCGGCACCGGCGTGACGGCCAGCCCCGAGCAGGCCCAGGAAGTCCACGCGGCGATTCGCGCCCTGGTGGCCAGGACGTTTGACGCCGGCGTCGCCGACGCGATGCGGATCCAGTACGGCGGCTCGGTCAAGCCCTCCAACGCCGCCGAGCTGCTCAAGAAGCCCGACATCGACGGCGCCCTGGTGGGCGGGGCAGCCCTGAAGGCGTCGGATTTTGTCGGGATCGTCAAGGCCTGGCTGTAGTCGGCCGACGCGAATTTGCTTTGCCAAAACCGTAGGCACTGATAAGGTTTGCACAACAATAAGGAAAGACCGGTCCGGCAGGATCGGTTCCTGGCGGGCCAAAAGGCCGCCGGGTGAGATGGTTTTGTAAGGGAGAATGAATAGATGGGTACGTTGCAGATCATCCTGGGCGGACTGTTCGTCGTTATCTGCCTCCTGCTGATCGTCGTCGTGTTGCTCCAGAAGGGGCGCGGCGGCGGGCTGGGCGCCGCCTTCGGCGGGGCCGGCAGCAGTGCGTTTGGCACCAAGACCGGCGACGTGCTCACCTGGGTCACCATCATCCTGACCGGCGTGTTCCTCCTGCTGGCGTCGATCAACGTGCTGGCCTTCCGCCCGCCGTCACCGACGGTCGCCCGGCCGGAGGTGTCCGCCGCCGCCACCGATAACGGAACGCTCATCAGCCTGGCGGCAGCGACCAAGGACGCGGTCATTCATTACACCCTGGACGGCACCGATCCGGTGGCGACTTCCGCCACCTACGAGAAGATGCCGATCCTGGTCAAGTCGGGACAGGTACTCAAGGCCCGCGGCATGCGGCATGGGTATCTGCCCAGCCCCGTGACGGTCTGGCCGACGCCGGTCCCCGCCGCCGCGGAAACCCAGCCTTCGGCCAGCGAGCCCGCGGAGGCCACGACGATGCCGACCACCGCGCCGGCCCTGTAATAACGGTCCCGACCTGGGAGCAAGGGTAAGAATGCTTCGATCGATGACAGGTTTTGGCGCCGCGGCCGGGCTGGTCGAGGGCGTGGAATACGCCGTCGAGATCCGCTCGGTCAACAGTCGCTATTACAAGGCGACCATCAAGCTGCCCGAAAGCCTCTCGGCGGCTGAGCCGGAGATCGAGAAGGTGCTCCGCACCGTCCTGTCGCGCGGGAGCATCATCGCGACGATCAAGGTCAAGGTGCCCGATGCCCAGGCCGTCTGCCGGGTCAACATGGTGGCGCTACAGAGCTACCTTGAGCAGTTGCGGCTGGTGGAGGTCGAGGCCAATCCGAGCCTCCGCATCGACCTGGGCGCGATGCTCCAGTTGCCCGGCGTCTGCGAGCCGGCGCCGCTGGAGGAGATCTTCGAGAAGACCCGCGCGGGCCTGCTGAAGCTGGTCAACAAGGCCGTGAGCAACCTGCTGGCCATGCGGACGACCGAGGGCCAGTCGGTCAAGGTCGAACTGATGGCCCATTGCAAGATGATCGGCGAGCAGCTCAAGATCGTCGAGGCGTGCGCGCCGCAACTGGTGATCGATTACCACCAGCGGCTGGTGACGCGGGTGCGTGAACTGGTGGCCTCGGGCAACGTGCAGATCGACCCGGACCACCTGGCCCGGGAAGTGGCGATCTTCGCCGAGCGGTGCGACATCGCCGAGGAGATGGCCCGCCTTCGCGCCCACGTCGAGCAGTTCGAGCAGGCGGTGGACTCGCCCGAGCCGGCCGGCAGAAAGCTGGACTTTATCTCGCAGGAGATGCTCCGCGAGGCCAACACCATCGCCTCCAAGGCCAACGAGACCAAGGTTGCCCGCGCGGTGGTGGAGATCAAGACCGCCATCGACCGGATCAAGGAACAGGTTCAGAATGTGGAATGATCGCCGTGCCCCCGGCGGGCGGAGCTGGGACAGCCCTTGAGCGGCCAGGCTGAAACAAGCGGGCCCGGCCGGCTGATTGTGATCAGCGGGCCTTCGGGCGTGGGCAAGAGCACCATCGTCAAGGAGGTGCTCGGGCGCATGGGCCTGGACTTCAGCGTCTCGGCCACCACGCGGGCCCGGCGGCCGGCCGAGGTGGACGGGCGCGATTACCGCTTCGTCAGCCGCGAGGAGTTTGAGCGGCTGATCCAGGCCGACGGGTTGCTCGAATGGGCTGAGGTGTTCGGCAATTATTACGGGACGCCGGCCGGCCCGGTGCGGCAGGCGGTCGAGGCGGGCAGGACGATCCTGCTGGACATCGACGTGCAGGGCGCGATGCAGGTGCATGGCAAGTGCCCCGCGGCGCGGTTCATCCTGATCGAGCCGCCCGACGAGAAGATGCTGGAAATTCGGCTGAATGGCCGAGGCACCGAGGACGATGCCTCGAAGGCGCGTCGGCTGGCCAAGGCCAGGGAAGAACTGGCCAAGGCGCGGAGCAGCGGCGTATATAATCACTACGTGGTCAATGACGACCTGGAGACGGCGATCCGTCAGGTTGTCGGGATCATCAATCAGGAGTCGGCAAAAAGATGATTGAAGCACTCAAGAGCGAGGACATCGTCAACAAGGTCGGCGGCAAGTTCAAGCTGACGGCGTTGATTCAGCGGCGGCTGGTGGAGCTGATGCAGGGCTCGCGCCCGCTGGTGGAACGCAAGAGGGGCATGACGGAGATGGAAGTGGTCATCCAGGAGATCCTGGAAGACAAGATCGCCATCGACTACGAGAAGTCCCACATTATCAGGCCCGAAGACTACAAGTAGCGGGCCCCGGGGAGCGCGATCATGGCCGGGCCGGAAAACGACACGTCACTGGCGGACTACGAGGTGCTGCTGTGCGTCACCGGCGGCATCGCCTGCTACAAGTCGGCGGACCTGGCCAGCAAGCTCGTCGGCTGCGGCGCGGGCGTGAGCGTGGCGATGACCGAGGCGGCGATAAAGTTCATCGCCCCGGTGACTTTCCAGGCCCTGACGTTGCGCCCCGTTTTCAGCAGCATGTGGGTCAATCCCGAAGACTACCGGGCCGATCACATCGCGCTGACCGAGAAGGCCGACCTGATGATCGTCGCCCCAGCCACCGCCAACGTGCTGGCCAAGTTCGCCACGGGCATCGCCGACGACCTGATCAGCACCATGTACCTGGCCGCCAGCGGGACTTGCCCGCTGCTGGTCGCCCCGGCCATGAATACCCGCATGTGGAATGCCCCGCCTGTCCAGGCCAATATCCAGCGCCTGCGGGAGTGGGGCGTGCAGTTCATTGGCCCGGCCGAGGGCAAGCTCGCCTGCCGCACCGTCGGGATGGGCAGGATGTCCGAGCCGGCCGATATCCTCGCCGCCGCCAAAACCATCCTCTTGGCCAGGCCGCCCAAGAAGGTCGGCAAGGGCTGACCTGCCCCGGCGGGCAGTTTGCGTAGGGCGTGCTTACCAGCACGCGGAATATTATCTCGTGCAGGTATGCACGACCTACGCCTGTGGTACCCGCTTTACCCCGAGCTGTAGATTCGCTAACGTACTGGCATGCGGATCCTGATCACAGCCGGGCCGACGCGCGAGTACATCGACGCGGTTCGCTTCATCACCAACGCCTCCAGCGGACAGATGGGTTATGCCCTCGCCGCCGCGGCGACAGCGGCCCGTTGCGAGGTGACGCTGCTGTCGGGCCCGGTGGCCCTGAAGCCTCCCGCCGGCTGCCGCACCGTTCCGTTCGTTTCAGTGGGTGATCTGGCCGGGGCGCTAGCGGAGCATTTTCCCGCCTGCGACGTGCTGGTGATGGCCGCGGCGGTGGGGGACTTCACTGTCGATCGCCTGTCCGGGGGCAAGCTCAAGCGGTCGCGGGGCCCGGTGAGTCTGCAACTTCAGCCGACCGAAGACCTGCTGGCTGCATGCGGGAAGGCCCGGCGGCCGGGGCAGCGGATCGTCGCGTTTGCGGTGGAGGATGGCACGCCCCCGGAGATTGAGGCCAAGGCCCAGGCCAAGCTGCTGGCCAAGGGCGCCGACTACATCGTGGCCAATCCTCCCTCGGCCATCGCGCAGGGCGAGAGCCTGGCCTGCGTTCTCTCTGCCGACGGGGTGGTCCTGCCGTGGGCGGAGCGATCCAAGGAGGCGTTGGCGGCCGAGATTGTGCGAATAGTTGTCGGCAAGTGAGCCGTGGGAGCAAGACACAGGCGAGACGCCTGTGGTACCCGGCAAGACACAGGCGGGACGCCTGTGGTACCCGGCAGGACACAAGGTTACATTGGAGATTTGACAATGTCGCGTCCGATAAATATAGAGTTACGCCGCAAGGACGGCTGCCAGGATGTGCCGCTGCCTTGCTATATGTCTGAGCATGCGGCGGGCATGGACGTCTGTGCCGCGTGTGTGTCGGATGTTGCGATTGCGCCGGGTGAGATCAAGCTCATTCCGTGCGGCTTTTACATGGCCGTGCCGGTGGGCTTCGAGGCGCAGATGAGGCCCCGGAGCGGCCTGGCGATCAAGCACGGGATCATCCTGCCCAACTCGCCGGGCACGATTGACGCCGATTACCGCGGCGAGGTGTGCGTGATCCTGGGCAATATCGGCCCGGCGGAGTTCGTCGTCAGCCGGGGCATGCGGATCGCCCAGATGGTGATTTCGCCCATCCAGCGGGCCGGGATCGTGGAAGTTGAGCAGTTGGACGCCACCGCCCGCGGTGAAGGCGGCTTTGGCCACACGGGCGTGTGATTGCAGACTGTAGGGCGTGCAACTTGTTGCACGCGGAATGCTGCTGCACGAACGGCCGAGGTGTGTATAATCGTTCGAGGCCGGCGAAGCTGCCGTAGGGCGTGCAACTTGTTGCACGCGGAATGCCGCTGCCGGTGAGTCTTTTCCAGGGATAGGAACAGGCGAGAGTATGGCAAGGAAGCACAGGGACAAGTCCAAACCGCAAGGGGCCGGGTCAGGCAGGGGCCTGCGCTTTATGCGGTACAGTTTCGTGGTGCTGCTGGCGGGGGCGGTGGCGCTGGCCTGGCTGAGCCTGCTGAGCTACTCGCCGGCCGACCCGCCCTCCAAGGCGATCTACCCGCCCAAGAACCCCGTCGATAACGCCGCCGGCATCGTCGGCGCCTACGTCGCGCACACACTGCGGTACTGGCTGGGCGGGGGCGTCTATATGGGCCTGGTCTTCGCGACCGTGGCCGCGTTCATCTGGATACTGGGCGGGCGGATCACCGCATTGTTGTGGCGCGGGATCGGCGTGGGCTTGCTGGTCACCGCTTCCAGCGCCGCGGTTCACCTTATCAAGCCCATGACGCCGGACGGCTTTACCACCGGACCTGCCGGGATTCTCGGCACGGCGGTGGGGGGCTTCCTGGTGACGCGGTTCAACCCGCCGGGGGCCTGGCTGATCCTGGTTATCTCGCTGTGCATCGGCCTGCTGCTGGCGGCGGAGAATCTGGTGCTGCAACTGCCGCGCCTGGGCCGAAAGGCCTGGGACAAGCGCGGCGAAATCCCAGCCGTCGTGGGCGCGATCTGCGCCCAGATTCCCCTGCCCGGCATCGGCGAATTGGCGGAGGACGCCAGGGATTCCAAGGCCTCCAAGCCGCCCAAGGCTGAGCGCCCGACGCCTGCGAAACAAGCCCCGCCGCCCGCGCCCAAGCCGGTCGTCGAGGCCAAGCCCGCCCCGGCGGCCAAGCCGGCGGCAGAGAAGCCGGCAGCCCCGGCCCCGGCCAGTGTCGCCGTCGCAGCCATCCGGGCCGTGCTGCCCAAGGCGCTGCCCAAGCCCGTCGAAAAGAGCAAGGACTCCGGCGAGGACCATTCCCCGCCCAAGGGCGACGGCAAGGGCTACGTCCTGCCCTCCACCGACCTGCTGGCCGAGCCGTCGGGCAACAACATCGAGTCGCGCGAGCAGGTGGCCATCGAGAAGTTGGCCGTGCTCCAGCAGACCCTCATAGACTTCAACGTCGAGGCCCAGGTCGTCGGCCACATGACCGGGCCGGTCATCACCATGTACGAGCTGTCGCTGGCCCCCGGCGTGAAGGTGGCGCAGGTGGCCAACCTGGCCAACGATATCGCCCGCGCCTTGGCCGTGCCGGGCGTGCGCGTGGTCTCGCCCCTGCCCAACAAGGACACCATCGGCATCGAGGTGCCCAACCTCCAGAAGGAGATCGTCCGCATCCGCGAGCTGATGTCGGCTGCCCCCGATGCCGACAAACGCATGCGAATGCCGCTCTACCTGGGCAAGGACGCCGGCAGCGCCCCGATCGTGGCCGACCTGGCCTCCATGCCGCACATGCTCATCGCCGGCACGACCGGCTCGGGCAAGAGCGTCTGCATCAACTCCATCATCATGGCCCTGCTGATGACGCGGACGCCCGAGCAGGTGCGGCTGATCCTGATCGACCCCAAGATGGTCGAGATGGCCGCCTTCGAGTCCGTCCCGCACCTGCTGTGCCCCATCGTCAACGACATGAAGCGGGCCGAGGACATCCTCGAGTGGGCCGCGACGAAGATGGACGAGCGCTACGAGGTGCTCAAGGAGGCCGGCGTCAAGAACATCGTCGGCTACAACCGCCTGGGCAAGGAAGAGCTCTACCAGCGGTTCGGGGCCAACACCGAGGAGGAGCGAAAGCTCATCCCGCTCCAGATGCCGTACTACGTGATCATCGTCGATGAGCTGGCCGACCTGATCATGACCTCCAGCAAGGACGTCGAGGGCCACATTATCCGCATCGCGCAGAAGGCCCGTGCGGTGGGCATCCACCTGATCCTGGCCACGCAGCGGCCCAGCGCCAACGTCGTCACCGGCCTGATCCGCTCGAACATGCCCTGCCGCATCAGCTTCCGCGTGGCCAGCCGGCTGGAAAGCCGCATCGTCCTGGACCAGAACGGCGCGGAGGTCCTGCTGGGCCAGGGCGACATGCTCTTCCTCCAGCCGGGCACCAGCAGCCTGATCCGCGCCCAGGGGTCCTTCATCGACGACGGCGAGATTCGCACCGTCGTCAACAGCCTCAAGGCCGCCGGCGAGCCGCAGTACAACAGCGAACTGATGCGCCTTAACACCGCCCCCGGCGGCGAGGACAGCGGCGAGAAGGACGAACTGTTCGACCCGGCCGTGGAGATCGTCCTGGCCAGCCAGCGGGGCAGCGTTTCGCTGCTCCAGCGGCGGATGCAGATCGGCTACAGCCGGGCCAGCCGGATCATCGATCAGATGGCCGAGGCGGGGCTGCTGGGCGACTACAAGGGCAGCCAGGCCCGCGAGTGCCTGATCACGCTGGACGATTGGCGGACGATGAAGGCGTCGATGGCGGCCGATCACAGCGGCGACTCCTCGCTCAACGGCGAACCGACAAGCGTGTGACCGTCGCACGAGTATTCCGTCGTTCGTCAACCGATGGATCAGGTGCCACTGCTGCGATGTTTGCAGCAGTGTTGACGCTATGCACGGCTGCACACGACGCAGCCGTGGCACCAGAAAAATCCGTTGTGAAGGACTACTAGAATTGGATTAGTGGAACAGCAAGGCCAGTCAAATCCCGAGAATCAGCCCGCACCACCGGCCGGCGACGAGCCGGAACTGGTCCCGGCCGCCCTACAGTCCCATCGGCGCCTGCGCGTCGGATGGGTCGCGGGGCCTGAGACGCTCGACCTCTACGGGCGATCGCTCCAGCCGCTGGCCATCGGCCTGCTGGATGAGGTCATCGACGTGGCGGCTCTCTGTCCCCAGCAGTGCGACGTGCAGGAGCTGCCCAGCCCGCCCATCGAAATACTGCGGTATGGCAAGAGGCGATGGCGGCTGCTGTCGCCCAACCCCATCGAAGTGCTGGCCGACGAGATGCAGCGGCGACGCGTCGATCTGTTGCACGCCCTGGATTGCGACGCCTGGCCGATGACCGCGCGCCTGGCCCGCCTGGCTGGACGCCACTGCATCCTCAGCAGCTACAGCCTGGACGATGCCAGGCGCCTGGGGCACCTGGGCGACGGCGTGGCGGCCGTGCTGGCGGCTTCCGACCCGATCCAGGTGTCGCTGGCGGCCCATCGCGTCACCCGCCCTGAGCGGATCCAGCTTCTTCGCCCCGGCGTTTACCAGGTCCGTCACGCCACGTGTTTTCAGGATCCTTCTTACCGTGTCTCGATCATCGCCGGCGGCGACCTGGACGACTTTGCCGCCTTCGACGCGGTGGTCAAATGCTTCGGGCAGCTTCGCGACCGCAAGTACGACTGCGTGTTCTTCATCCTGGGCAACGGCCGGGCGGAGAAGTCCCTGCGGGCCTCGGCCGAGCGGCTGGGCATTCGGCATGAACTGACCTTCGTGGACCAGCAGCCGGCGCGGTCGCTGCCGGGCATCTTCAAGGCGGCGGATATTTACATCTCCCCGGTGGCCAACCGCGGTCTGGACATGGCCTGCCTGCTGGCGATGGCGGCGGGCGTGCCGGTTCTGGCGGCGGCGGAAGGGGCGTCGGACTTCCTGGCAGGCGACAAGATCGTGACGCGATTCAACCAGGGCGATGCCACCGACCTGACACGCAAGCTGACGGGGTTGATGGACAATCACGCCGCGGCCAAGGAAATCGCCGAGCGGGCGCTGACCCACCTGCGGGCCCATCACAGCCCGGCCCGTGTCGTGGCGGCGCTGACCGAGGTCTACCGCCGCGTGGCGGAAATGCCTAAGCCTTCGCCTGCACTCCAAACTGTCTGATCGCAATCCGGTACCACAGGCGTCTCGCCTGTGTACGGATGGTCCGCGACAGAGAGGGCGAAGCACGGCTGCAAACACCGCAGCCGTGGCACCGACTTGTGCCTAGGCCTTCGCCTGCACTCCAAACTGTCTGATCGCAATCTGGTACCACAGGCGTCTCGCCTGTGTCCTGTTCTGGTATCACAGGCGTCTCGCCTGTGTACGGATGGTCCGCGACAGAGAGGGCGAAGCACGGCTGCAAACACCGCAGCCGTGGCACCGACTTGTGCCTAAGCCTTCGCCTGCACTCCAAACTGTCTGAGCGCAATCTGGTACCACAGGCGTCTCGCCTGTGAGCCATTCTGGTACCACAGGCGTCTCGCCTGTGTGCTGTTGGGGATAGAGCGTTAGAGAGGGCGAAGTTCCGTAGGGCGTGCTTACCAGCACGCGGAATACCCTCGTGCAAGTATGCACGACCTACGATCTGCACGGCTGCCAAACACCGCAGCCGTGGCACCGACTTATGCCTAAGCCTTCGCCTGCACTCCAAACTGTCTGAGCAGCTCGGCCAGCTTCGGCCGGTGCTGGGCCGACAGCGAGGTCATCGGCAGGCGCAGCTCGTCCTTAATCATCCCGGCCATCGCCATGGCGGCCTTGATCGGGATGGGGTTGGTCTCCACGAAGATCGCGCGGATCAGCGGGAAGAGCCGCAGGTGCTGCGTGCATGCCTCGGCCATGTCGAAGTCCACGATCGCGTCGCAGAGCTTGCGGACCTCGGCGGGCAGGATGTTGGCCAGCACGCTGATGACGCCGCTGCCGCCCACCGAGCAGATGGGCAGGGTCAGGCTGTCGTCGCCCGAGAGGATCGTGATGTCGCAGGAGGCCGCAATGTCGCTGGCCATGTCCAGTCGGCCGGTAGCCTCCTTGACGGCCACCACCAGCTCGATCTGGTCGTACATGCGGGCGATGGTCTCACAGGTCAGTTCCACGCCGCATCGCCCGGGGATGTTGTACAGCACGATGGGCAGGCCCGCGTCGGCCAGGGCCTGGACGTGCTCGAACATGCCCTGCTGCGTGGGCTTGTTGTAGTAGGGGTTGACGACGAGGCAGGCGTCGGCGCCGGCCTCCCTGGCGTGTCGGGTCAGGCGCAGGGCCTCGGCGGTGGAGTTGCTGCCGGTGCCGGCGATGACGGGCACGCGCCGGGCGGCCTTTTCCACGGTGAACTCGATGACCTTGTCGTGCTCGGCGTGGCTGAGCGTGGGCGACTCGCCCGTCGTGCCGCAGGGCACGAGCCCCTGCGTTCCGCCGGCGATCTGGAACTCTATCAGCCGGCCCAGGGCGTCATAGTCCACCTCGCCGTTGGCGAAGGGCGTGACCAGGGCGACCATCGAACCTTCAAGTCTCATTCTCTCGGCCATCTGTCGATACCTCAATTGCGGGTGAACTTGGCCCGCCCCGGCCGGTCGGCGGTTTTCCGTCGGCGGCGCGGCATGCAGGCCCGGGGAAGAATATAAACCATGCGGGCGGAATCTCAAGGCCCCTTTGGGAAAGTCCGGCGTTTTCCAGCCGTCAGGTCGCCGGCAGGGCGGCGACAAACTCGCTGACCTTGGCCGCGTGCGTGCCAGCTTTGACTTCCTTTTCCAGCACCGTCAGCGTCGCCTCGGCCTGGAGGCCCGTCAGTTCGGCCAGGTGCGCAAAGGTGCGCTGGTCGCCCGAGCCGCCCTGGGTGCAGAAGAAGGCCACGCGCTTGAGGCCGCCGCGGAAGCGTTCAACATACGCGCGGATGGCCGGGGTCATGGTAAAGGCCCAGACCGGCGTGCCGAGGATCACGCGGTCGTAGGCGGCCGGGTCTTTCTGCGGCGGCTGGATGTCAGCCGGTTTGCGTTTCATTGCGTCCCGCCCGGCGGCGAGATATCCCAAGGCCCCGCTGCGGTCCTTGGTGTCGATGATCTCTTCCAGGTCGGCCCCCAGGGCGGCCGCGATGGCCTGGGCGACGGTGCGAGTGATGCCGCTGCGGCTGTAGTAGACCACCAGTGTTTTCATGGTTCCTGCCCCAGTTTTCTCAGTGCGTTTGACTGCCCGCGGCGGCCTGGTCCAGCAGGTGCTTCATCTCCGCCACCGCCTGGCGGAGGCCCACGAAGACCGCGCGGGAGATGATCGAATGCCCGATATTGAATTCGCCAAAGCCCGGCATCGACGCGACGGGCATGACATTGTTGTACGTCAGGCCGTGGCCGCCGTGGACGATGAGCCCCTCGTCCAGGCCCGTCTTCAGGCCGGTCTGGATGGCCTGGAGCGCGGAGGCGACGGCTGGGCCGCGGGCGTTGGCATAGGCGCCGGTGTGGATCTCGATGGCCTGGCAGCGGGCCTGCCGTGAGGCCCGCACCTGCGCAGCCACCGGATCGATGAACGCGCTGACGATCACCCCGCGCTGCGTCAGGGCCTCGGTGACTTCGGCCACGCGCTGTGCGTGGGCCAGCACGTCCAGCCCGCCCTCGGTGGTGATCTCCTGCCGGCCCTCGGGGACCAGCGTCGCCTGGTCGGGCGTAAGCTCCAGGGCGATCTGGACGATTTCCTCGTCCAGCGACATTTCCATGTTCAGCTTGCAGCGGACGGTCTGCTTGAGCAGCCGGGCGTCGCGGTCGTTGATGTGGCGGCGGTCCTTGCGAAGGTGGAAGGTGATGCAGTCAGCCCCGCCCAGTTCGGCCTCCACAGCCGCCCAGACCGGATCGGGCTCCACCGTCCGCCTTGCCTGTCGCACCGTCGCCACGTGATCGATGTTAACGCCCAGCCCGGCCATGAGGTTATTCTCCTTACCGGCAGCATTCTATACTCGCGGCACGCCATTGCCAACCCTGTGGCTTGACACCCTCGTGCAGATAGGCACGACCTACGACTCAATCGTGGTCGCTGAGGAGCAAGGTGTGGTCAAAGGTTAGAGGTTGGCTCCGCCAGACCAAGCTCTGCCTGTTCTCAAAAACCCTCTAACCTTTGTTACTACAGGCCCCATCGCCTTCTCAGCAGTCCTATCCCGCCCAAGGCGAGAAACGCCGTCGTGGCCGGCTCAGGAACCTCGACGACACGGAACCCGAGGCTGCCGTACTCGTAGTACGGGTAGCTGTAGTTGCGGAACGACGCGAGCAGGTAGTAGTTATAGTTGTTGAATGCACTCCCCCTCATGCCGCGATACACACAAGTCGAATCTTGATAGGGTATTGCCTCATTCCACTCCCACACATTGCCGCCCTGGTCGAACGTGCCGCAGGGGCTGTCGGAATTCTGGAACTCGCCGGCGGTCGCACGGTAGTACGGACTGCCGATCAGGTAACCATTGCCATTGTTGTAGTAGTTTGAATTATTCCCGGAGACGTCGGCCATGTCTCGACCCGGGGCCGTGTCGCTACTCGTTGGATAGTCCCAGTAGCCGGCGTTGGTCGAGCCGCCCTTGTAGTACGCCGCCTTGTACCACTCATCCTCGCTGGGTATCGCCCACTTCGCGTCGGTGTTACGCTGGATGGCCCGGCCGTCGTGTCCGTCGTACCCGTCGAGCGTGTAGGCGCCCCGTTCCGTCGTGTTGGCGTCCTGCTCGCCTGCCGGCTGGCCGTTGTGCAGCCAGTTGGCAAAGCGGCAAGAGTCCCCGTAGCTCACGTAGTTCACCGGACGATTGCCCCCGTTGGCGTCCACGCTGTAGGTGTAACTGCCGGATGAGCCGGCGCGCTTGATGTCGCAGCCGTAGGTATCGACCGCCGTGTCCATGCCCGTGTTGTACAGACCGTAGGCGTCGGTCTTGGCGACCGCGTTGAGGAACTCGGTGTACTGACCGGCCGTTACCTCGTACTTGCCGATGTCGTACTCGTAGGACACCGCGCCGTAACCGGCGCCATGCATATCCGCCGCATTGCCCGCGTCGCCCACGTGGACCGTCTCCAGGCTAGCAAGCCCTGTCCAGTTTCCATTGGCGTCGCGCGTGCCGCCCATATTGAACACATCCGCCTGAGCCATCCCGGCAAACAACAGCCCTGCCACGATTCCAGTTATTCTCCTCGCTCGCATGGCAAGTCTATCCTTTCATCGTTGTCTGCCGGCAACTATGAAGTACGGATGAAACCGAAAGACGCGCCGCGCGGCACCGACCGCGCCAAGGTAACCGTGCAGTGACAAAATCAGGAACGAAATGTCTCCCTCTGTCCGACCGCGGAACCTTTGAGGCAGGCACAAACGAGAGAAAAAACTCCCTGCCTCCAAGCGCGGCAACCTCGCCTCTTACCCAGGGGTGGGCCTCGAAGCAATTATTATGCTAGCGCGATGGATGAAAACATCAAAAACAAAATGATGAAATGTTGATGAAAGTCCTGATGAGTAAACTATTAAGAAACTATCTCAGAACGTAGCATGGGCATCTTGCCCATGAGTATCACGGGCGTCCCGCCCGTGCAAATTGCGAAGAGCATGGCCAAGATGGCCATGCGACTCACGGGCGAGACGCCCGTGCTACGGGGTTTGAGATAGTTACTAAGGCTTTTTCAAACGCCCCCTGTGCCGGCGAAGGGCCGGGCGTGCCTCAGCCGTCTCAGGTCTTGATGGAGTCGAGCATGACCACCGAGACCGGGCCGAAGAGCAACACCGGCAGGGTCGCGCCCAGGGGCGGCGGCAGGCCGACGCTGCGGGCCAGGTAGATGAAGGCGTAGAAGGCCCCCACCATCAGCAGGCACAACGAGGCCGAGGCCTTGATGTCGCGCCGCTCGCGGGACAGGATGAAGGGCAGGGCCAGCAGGAGCATCACCAGGTTGTTGAACGGCTCGCTGAGGCGGATGTACTTGGCCAGGCGGGCCGAGTCGGGGTCGGGGACCCGCTTGAGATCCAGCAGGTCGCCGAGCTGGCTGCTGGACATGTATTCGAGGTAGTGGCTGGACTGTCGAAGGACCAGGTCCTGCGCGGTTAAGTCCGTGGGATAGAACAGCCGGCCGCCGACCAGTTGCCACGCCCCGCTGGAATTCTGCCAGATCGCCGCGTCGGCCGTGAAAACGCCCAGGATGTTCTGCCCCCCCGCCCCGGCATCGCCGAAGAAGGTAAACCGCGGCTGCTCCAGGCGCGCGGACTGGTCCTTCCCCAGCGTGCCCGCGGGCACGAACGCGCGGGCCTCCAGGAGCATCGGGTAGGCGGAGTCCTCCATCTTGACCGCCCCGTTGGCCCCGGCAGAGAGGGCCAGGGCGTCGGGCTCGATGGAGGTGACGATCTCGTTGGCCGACGGCACGTGCGCCCAGACGCGATCCTTCTGGTCGGCCCGCAGCAGCACCGCCTCGCCGCTGAAGAACCATCCCTGCAAGCCGGCGCACTGGCCCGGGGAGGCCTCGGCGGCGAAGATCGTCGCGACCTGTCGGAAGTCCTCATCGCGGATGAAGACCACCGGCCGGCTCATCTTGCTGTCGCGCTTGGTGTAGGTATCGGCCCGCCAGACGGCCCCGCCGCCGTCGGTGATGAACGGCATGCGGTAAGGCCGCTTGCCATCCACGTCGTCCCGCGAGACCACCAGCTTGGGCGCCAGGGGCGGGATGACCAGTTCCTGGTCCAGCACGATCAGTCCGCTCATCAGCATCGCGCAGATGACGATCGGCCAGATCACGCGGTGGAGGCTGACGCCCGAGGCCAGCATCGCCGTCAGTTCGTTGGTGTGGCCCATCATGGCCAGCGTGAAGGTGGCCGAGGCGACGATGATGACCCCGCCCAACTGCGCCAGGTACGTCAGCGACTGGTAGCCGTAGTACGTGCAGATGTGGCGGATGACGACCCAGGCCGTCTGGGACTTCTCGGCGAACTCGTCAAGGTTGACGAAAAGGTCCACCACGATACGCAGGGACATCAGCACCACCAGCCACAGCAGGGCTGAGTAGAGGAAGCTGCGAACAATGTAGCGGTCGAGAGTCCTCATCGCGGTTGCTTGTCACCTTCTAGCCAAGTGAGCGTAGACGAAGAAGTCCGCCACCATTAAGGCTACGATGCCCGCCCATATCGACACCAGCCCGTAGATCACCGGCACGCCGGGGTTGCGCGCCAACTGCTTGCCCATCAGCATCAGCACGATCACGATCGCCGCCGGGACCACCGAGAGGGCGAACGCGCTGATGAGGTGCCCGCCGCGGAACATCAGCCCCAGCGCCGCCCCCATGGCCACCATCAGGAAGCAACTGACGCCGTAAGCGATGCGCCCGTGCAGTTCGGACCTGATGCGATTAGTGACCTCCGGGATGCGCGACACATTGAGCTTCCGGATGCTCTCGAGGATGGAGGGGTTGGCCGTCAGCGACTCCGGCCGCGAGTAGACATCCTCCAGGCTCAACTGGTCGGCCTTGGCCTTGATCTCGGCGGGCACGGCCAGTTGCTCCACTTCCCACTCGGTGCGACGCTGAAATTCGCCGCCCCTCGTCTCCGGATTGGACACTGTCACATTGTCCTGAAGATCGACGGTGGCCGTGGACGCGTTCTCGCGGGTTGACCAGCTCATTCGCACGGTCCCCTTCTCGGCCTTGAGGATCTGCCGAACCCTGCCGCCCGACCGCACGTCGATCTGGACGGGCCTGTCGCCCTCGGCCAGCAGCCGGACGGTTTCCTTTTCCTTCTCGGCCCGGGCGGCCCTGATAACAATGGTGTCGCCTTCCCGCGTCAGCTTGTCGTAGGCCTTTCCGCCGTTGATCGTATCGACGATCGCGGTGGCCAGCGTATCGTCGGCGATGCGGCGGGTGATCTTGGTCAGATCCCGCCGGATTTCCTTGTTGAGCAGCGGCAGGCGCAGCGTCTGGAGCAGTTCGTCCCACCGGTACCAACTGGCCTGATCCTTCATTTCCTTCAGGTCATCGGGCATCGACTGGGGCGGCAGCGGCATGGAGGAAAGCTCGACGATGTCGTGGCTTTCGCTTCGCGTGACAGTCGGGCGGGTGAGCGATATCGTCACGTAGGTGTCGCCCTGGTCGTTATCGAAGGTGACCACGGCGGTGCTGGCGGTGAGGAATCGCCCGCTGCTCTTTTTCCGCTGGTCGGCGGCCACCACTCCCCGCAGCGTCAGGGTGTCGCCGGCCTGCTCGACCTCGTCGGCGTGGATGAGGAACTCCCGGTTGTACTCGATGGAGTTCTCGGCCTGGAACTTGTGCTTGACGATGCCCATGATGTTCGACCGGACCGACCGGGCGCTCATGCCGATCATCACCGGGGTGACGTAGTTGCTCAGGAACAGCGACATCACGGTCACCACGCCGCCCAGCACCAGCGCCGGCTTGAGCAGCCGGACCGTGGACAGTCCGCTGGCGCGGCAGGCCGTCAGTTCGTTGTCCTGGGCGAAACGCCCGTAGACGATCGTCGAGGCGAACAGCGCCGCCACCGGCAGGGTCAGCGAGAGCATCGCCGGAACGGTGTAGGCCAGCAGCGCAGCCAGTTGGGCCGCCACCAGGCCCTGCTTGCGCAGCGGCTCCATGATGGCGAAGACGGTCATCACCAGTGTAAAGGCCACCAGCGACAGACTCGTCACCTTCCACAACTCTCGCGACAAGAAAAAGCTGAGCGTTCGGATCAAGCAAAGTTCTCCGTGCGGCCGGACGCCGCTGTTGCCGCCAGCGCCCCGCAAACCGCCCCACCACTCTAACGGACCACGGGGAGAGAGTCCATGATGTTCCCGGCGGCAAGGATAACTGGAATAACCGTGGCGCCGTTTGGGTAGGGCATGCTTACCAGCACGCGGAACACTTTCGTGTCAGGACAGCCACAGGCGGGACGCCTGTGCTACCACAACCCTCGTGCAGGTATGCATGACCTACGCTCAGACCTGCGTGGCGGGCCGGGCGTTGATCTGGCTGAAGGCGACGATGGGGCTGTCGGCGCTTTCCTTGGCCGCATAGAGCGCTCGGTCGGCCAGCGCCAGCAGCGCATCGGCGCTGGTGGGATGATCGGCATGGAGCGAGGCGACGCCCACCGACAGGGTCACGGGCTGCTCAAGTCCCGCCGCCTTGCCGCTCTCCAGGGCCAGTTGCTGGCGGATTCTCTCACCCACCGCCAGGCCGCGATCCACCGAGGTGTGCGGCAGCAGCAGCACGAACTCGTCGCCCCCGTAGCGGGCGGCCAGGTCGCTGCTTCGCAGGGACGAGCGGATCACGTCGGCGGTGATAACCAGGACGCGGTCGCCCATCTGGTGGCCCAGCGAGTCGTTGATCTGCTTGTAGTCGTCCAGGTCGCACATGCAGCAGGTCAGGTCGAAGCCGTATCGCGAGGCCTCCGCGAACGACCGCTCCAACTCTTCGGCGAAGTGCCGCCGGTTGGCCACGCCGGTCAGGTGATCGGTGACGGCCATGGTCTTGACCTTCTCCAGCGACTCCTCCAACTGGATGTTCTTGACGCGCAGTTCGCTCAGCATCGCCTGGAGTTCCCTGCTCAGGCGCTCGTTGTCCTTCTTGATGCGATGCAGGCGGATATTCTTGTCCACCAGCACCGGGATGCCGAACAGGTAGTCGCCCAGCTTGACCATGTAATCCATCGCGCCGCGATGGATCGCATCGGCCGCGATCACGCAGTCGTTCTCGCGGGTGACGAAGATGATCGGGACGTCGGCCCGCTCCAGAACCTTCTCCAGCAGCGTCAGGCCGGACATGTCGGGCAGGTGGTAGTCCAGCAACAGGATGTCGAAGGACTCGATCTTCATCTCCAGGCACTCGGCGGCCGTGGCCACCCCCACGATGTCCCGGCATTCGGGGTCGCCGTAGTAGACGCTCAAGGCCTCGCAGATCAACAGACGCTGGTCGGGGTCGTCCTCGACCAGAAGGATCTTGGGATGCTCTATCGCTGGGTTCTTTTCGACATCCACCGGCTATTGCCCTTCCTTTGTGCAGTGCTCTGTGTCGGCGGCTGCAACGCTCGCCGGCCTGGGCGAACTGCGGAAGCGTGCGCTGGTCCCCGGCGCGATGCGCTGGCCTGAAAGCAGGTCCACGGGCACTTCCGTGTTGGTCGCCGACAGCGTGAAGCAGAAATTCGCCCCGATGCCCTCATGCGATTCGACCCAGGCCCGGCCTTCGTAGTTGGAGACCACCGCCTTGACCACGGCCAGGCCCACGCCCTTGCCTTCGACCCGCGAGGACTCCTGCGACTCGCCGCGACGGAAGATGTTGAAGATGGCCTGCTCCTGTCCCTGTGGAACGCCCGGGCCGTTGTCGCAGACGCGGAACTCGTGGAACGTCCTGCCGCGGCGGTATTCCATCTCTATCCGCCCGCCCTCGGTGCGGTTCATATACTTGATGGCGTTGTCGATGAGGTTCTGGAAGACCTTGCGGACGCGGTTCTTCTCCACGTACAGGGTCGGCATCTCGCCGTGGATCTTCAGTTCGATGTTCCGCGAGTGCAACGCGTATTCAAAGGAGAGGGCCTGTTCCCGCAGGAGATGGGCGAAATCGACCGCTTCGCGCCGTTCCGGCCGGGAACGAATGTGCGACAGCTCCAGCAACTCGGAGATCAGGATGCTCTCGGCCTCCACGTTCGCGCGGATGCGCTCGAGCCGGGCCGTGACTTCCTGCGGCAACTGCTCGCGCCACTTCCTCAAGGTCATGGCCGCCAGCCCGCCGATGTTGTGCAGCGGGGCATTGAGATCGTGACTGACGGCCCGGAGGAAATCGTCCTTCTCCGCCATCTCGTCCCGCAGGCGACGGTTGGCAATCTCCAGCTCCTCGGTCCGATGCTCGACCTTGCTCTCCAGCCGCTCGTTGGCTTCCACCAGGCGCTGGCGCGACTGGGCGATCTGCTCGGCCATCGTGTCAAAGGCCAGGCCCAACTGGCCCATTTCGTCGTTTCGCTGCATGCCGGTGCGGGTGGAGAAATCCTCGCCGGCCAATCGTCGCGCCGCGGCCACCAGCAGTTGCAACGGCTGAATGAAGACGCGCCAGACCAGCAGGTAGCCCAGCGGGATGGCCAGAATCACCAGCGCCGATGCGATCACCCAGACCCGCAGGCGCGTCCTGGCCAGTTTGTCGCTGGTGGTATGCGTGTCGAGAACCAGCCGGACCGCCCCGGCCAGGCGGGCCTGGGACTGGTCCATGTCGCCCACGATCGGCTGGGCCAAGACGAGCAGATCCTTGGGCAGGACTTGTGTGGACGAGAGGGTGACCGGAATCTTCAGCCCGTCCCAGCCGCTGAGATTGGCCTCGCTCGAACAGGAGGCGACGACCTTGCCCTGGGCGTCCAGCACGGCCGCGTATTTCAGGCCCGGACTGCGGACGAAATTGCGGATCAGACGGCGGCATTCTTCCTGCCGACCCTCCAGAAGGTCCTGCTGGCAGAGCAGGCCGACGGCCTGCCCCAGGCGGAAGGCGTGCTGCTGGTCCTGGCTGCGAAGCATCGAAGTGGCTGCTTCCAGATAGAACCAGCCGCCGACCACCGCCACGCTGATAATCAGCAGGGCGACGATCAGCGTGACCTTGGCCTGTAGGCTGACTCGTACTCGTTGCCGGGGATACGTCATGCAGCGAGGTCCTTTCCAATTACTCCTTGTCCTAGGGACATTTATCGGTCAGAACCGGCGGCCACTTTTCACCTTTTGCAGATCATTTCTCTGCCGATCTGGAGGGAATTTTCAGGAGATCCGGAAGGGCAAAAAACGTTTACCCTTTCCGTGGCAATTGGTTATGAATATTGATAATTCCTCTTGCATAAAACACCCTATCGGGGTATACTACATCCAATCGAGGCGCTTATCTCGGATGCCAGTGTAGATGCTTTCAGGTCTTATCTCGCACAGGCACGCTTGAAATGATGGATGATGGAGGAGAAGTTCGTTTTCGCCTTGAGGGTAGTTCCCTGCAAGGCGACCTCGCAGTAGAAGCGGTAATCATCGGCTCGAGCTCCCTTTTCAATCGGGTGCTCAAAGTTGCGGATGCCGTGGCCGCTAACGACTGCGTGGTGCTTCTGGAAGGAGAGTCCGGCACGGGCAAGGAACTCCTGGCCAGAAGAATCCACTGCCGCTCCAAGCGAGCGGCGGGGCCCTTCATACCTGTCAATTGTCCCGCCATCAGCGATACTCTCTTCGAGAGCCAGTTTTACGGCCATCTTCGCGGATCGTTCACCGGTGCATCCGCCGATACGCTGGGTATCGTCCGGGCCGCCGAGGGCGGAACCCTCATGTTGGACGAAATTGGCGAATTGCCGCTGCACCTTCAACCTAAACTCCTGCGGTTGCTGCAACAACGAGAAGTCACGCCCGTCGGCGCCGCCCGGCCTGTCCCGGTGAACGTGCGATTCGTGGCCGCCACCAACTCCAACCTGGTCAAGCAGGTGGCTGAGGGCAACTTCCGCCGCGACCTGTTCCATCGCCTCAATATCGTCCGTATCGAGGTGCCGCCACTGAGGCAGCGGGTCGAGGATATCCGCGATCTGCTGGACTTCTACCTGGACTATTACGCCCAGCAGTACGACATGCCGCGGTACAACCTCAGTTCGTATCTGCGGGACTGCCTCCTGAAGTACCCCTGGCCGGGGAACGTTCGCGAGCTGTGCGGCTACGTTGAGCGGCTCTACGCGACCAATCTGCCTCCCATGGCCCCCGAGGATGAGTTGGAGGAAGACCTCCTGCCTGGACAGGGCGTGCCGCAATTGACTCCTGCGATGGCGGTGGCGGCCTCGATGGCTGAGAGTCATGTCCATGACGCCCACCAGACCGAGGCCTCTCTGAGCCTGGCCCAGGCCGAGGCGACGATGATCCGCCGGGCCCTGGAGCAGACCCGCTACAACCGGTCAGCCGCCGCCAAGCTGCTCCGCATCCACCGCACCACGCTTCTGCGCAAGATCCGCCTCCTGGGCCTGGACGCCTAGATCGCCCCCGCCGGCCCTTTTCACGCCATCCACCCCCTCTGCCGCTGCGCGCCGCGACCAGGCGAAAAACGGCCTATTTTAACGCCGCCGGCGCAACATGACCTTGCCCCAACCCCCAGACCGGCCCGCCTTGCCGCGTAGCGTCGAACAAACCGCTGTGCCGGCCACCAATATGTCCTATCCGGGATTTTGGGTCGCCGTATGGACAATTTGAATCGTATTCTCCACGCTGAGCCTCACATTGCAGATGGCATGAGTATGGGCCTGATGCATCCTCGTGATGCACTTTGACGCGTGCTGCCACAGCCTGCTGTAGCACTCTGCTACAGCGTCACATCGCGCCCGATGCATGCCACTTTTTTCCTCACTCCTTCAAGTGGCTCCATATCAACGACTTGCGACAATCTTTCAATTAATTCTCCGTTTGGCACCATGCTTGCTATGTACTAGGCGGGAGCAAGTAGCTAGGAGCCTGAATGGGAGCGACTGGAGCACGCGAGGGATCGGCGTTGAGGCCGAACCCGGTTCGGTCCTGCATCGTGATGGTCTGTGGAGACCAGGAAGAAACGGGCAGGATTGAAGAAGAATTTTCAAAAGTCGAAAGCGGTTGTTTGCAGGTCTACACGAAAATTGTCGACCTGATGAACAACCTCCCCACAGGTCGAGTCGTCTCGGTCATCGTAGCGACCACAGACGGCCCGTCCATCATGGGCCAAGCTCTGTCGTGGATTCGCCACCGCTGGCCCCGTTGCTCCATAACCGTCATCGGTGATGTCGGATGCAATGGGCTGGAGATGGCGGCGCGGCGGAACAGCGCGAACTTCCTTACCCGGCCGGTCACAACGGAAGAGTGGACTGCAATCCTCACGCAACACTCCCGTCAAAGACAGACTTTAGGAAGGAGGGAGCGGCCCCCCGTTAGGGCCTTCCCGCTCCGCTAGGGCGGGAAACGTAGTACAGGCCATCCGTTGGCCTGGGAGCCTATGGCGGCTTGACCAGACTTAGAGTCGCCAGACAAATGTGAGGGAGTCTAATGAGAAGTCTCAAGGAAAGATCATGCGAGCGGAGATAAGCGCCCTCTTGCGATTGCCTATCCTCCTCCTCCTGGGGCAATTTGATCGGACCCGAGAGATGACTCACGGTAAGTACCTGACGCTCCTGCAAAACAGTGGAGATGAGCGCCCGCTGGAACGCCCCGGCTTCTCCTCCTCCGGGACATGCAGGAATCCTCTAACGAGGCGTCCGGTTACTGCCAAGGCGAAGGGCGATGACCGCGATCCGCAAGGATTGCGGCTCGCCCCCTTTTTTTTATGACAATCGCGCCAAGGCCGGCGGCATGGCCTTCGACGCTGCATGTACCTTGTAGATATCGACATTTACCATTGCCTTAAACGCCCTGTCGAGGTATACTGCAAGCTGATTAACACTACGCGATTTCTGAAAATGTCCCGCCGGAGGTGGACAGACCACCGGAGGGCACGGATGTGAAGCAACCCGGTCGAATTGTCTCGGCCGAGGAGTACGTGGGAGCAGTGCGAGCAAAACCGCCTGGGAGCGATGAAGGTCAACGACCTTCATCTGGGCGGACGTACAGGGCCGAGCAGGGCCCAGAGAAAATGGAGCCTCAAGATGAAGCGTTCAATGATTGCGGTGGTGGGCTTGGTGGCGGTGTTGCTGGCGGCTACAGGTGTTCACGCAGGTATCGCGGTGAACTGGTCCACGGGCGGCGCGTACATGGAAAACCTTGGCAACACCTGCCACACCGCATTCAGTATCTTTCCGGCCGACTCCAATCGCTGGGACCAGGCTGATACTCAGTGTGACAAGGTCACTTTGGGCGTTGCCTCGGGCAGCCTGGAATTGGCTGTCGATGTGCCCCAGACCGTCGTGGTCAACCCCCTGAGTTTCGAGATCGGTTGGACGGGTGACATGATCGAAACCGACACCAAGTCGAACGTGTACACCCTGACAAGAGACATCACCGTCAACGGGATCACCAAGTCGCTGGTCCAGACCGTGACTCATGGCGTTACGTACTATCAGGATTCCCTGATAGTCAATGCCGGTGCTCCGGTCGCATTCGGAGACATCCTTGTCACCCCGTTGGGATGGACGACCGGATTCTTCTCGGATGCGGCGGGGCCGTATACTCAAACCTCTCCGTCGTGGCATACGATTGCTCCTGTTTCCGCGGAATTCAGCCTGATTCCCGAGCCGGCTTCAATGGCTCTTCTCGTCTTGGGCGGAACAGGGTTACTCCGAAGGCGGCGGGGCCTGTAGTAGCAAAGGTCAGAGGGAGGAGGTTAGAGGTTTTTTGAGAACAGGCAAAGCCTGATCTGGCGGAGCCAACCTCTAATCACTAACCACACTTCCCGAGATACGAGCTGGGTGAAACCACTATCAATGGTCGGTCAACGTCGTCGCGGCGTGTGCGGCCTGCCTGCCGGCACAGGTCACGCCGCCCGCTGGCCTGACGCACCTTGCCGTCCCAATGCCGGGTGCCGTGGTCGCGGCGTTTGCGACCACGAGGAACTTGACCGGCCTCGATGATCTCTTATCATGCACCCATGCATGACAAGAGGCCCCCCCGCAAGAGTTGGGACATCCCCTGGGATGCACATGCATTGACCTTTTCCTGCTTTGGCCGCCAGCCCTTCTTCCGCGGCCCCAATGCGCCGGTGTGGTTTCTGGAGTCGCTTGGTCAAGCCCGCAACAAGGGCATGTTCGATCTTTGGGCTTATGTCATCATGCCCGAACATATTCATCTGCTGATCTTGCCGCACGAGGGAGAGACAATCTCCTCTATCTTGAAGGCCATCAAGCAGCCGGTGACCCGCCGAGCGCTGGCCTGGGTTGAACACAATCGCCCGCAGTTTCTCGCGAAAATGGCTGATCGGCAACCCAATGGGGAGATTACCCATCGATTTTGGCAGCGTGGCGGCGGGTACGACCGCAACATGAGATCGACGAGCGACATTCACGAAAAGATTCGGTACATGCACGCCAACCCTGTCAGACGTGGACTGGTTGCGGAGCCCCAATTATGGACCTGGTCAAGCGCAAGTGCATGGGAGACAGGAATTGACGAGCCGATTCCAATTGATCGAAACTCCGTTCCACAATTGGGACCGTTGGACTCGCATTAGGTTCGTCGTGGTCGCAAACGCCGCGACCACGGCACCCGGCGCCGGCGAACACCCGGCGCCGGCGAACAAACACACGCATATCGGCCAGAGGTGGGGCGAGAGATAAGTTTTTTTCTCAAAGAAACATCTTTTTGCGGTTGACAGCCGCCTATGGTTACTTATACGTTTTACAAAACGTAAAAAGGACACTCAAGTGGTTGAACGTGTTACAGATTCAAAGGCGTCGGAAGTTGCCGGCCCGAGTGCGTCGGCATCAGGAGTTGCAGCCGTGGCGGGCAATGCCGGGCCCGTGTCGGAACGTGCCTCAAAGGCGCGCCCGGCGCAGCGTGGCAGGCCGCCCAAACTCTACCGCATTGGCGAGGTAGTGGACTACTGCGGCGTCAGTCGCCAGACCATTCACAACTACACGACGATGGGCCTGCTGCACGAGAGTCGCTGGACGGCTGGCGGGCATCGGCTTTACGACGAGACGGTTTTTGAGCGGCTGGACAAGATCGAAGAGTTCAAGGCCGCCAACAAGTCTTTGCAGGACATCCGGGAGTATTTCGTCAAGCTGGAATGCACTGCCGAGGCTGCGCCGGAAGATGCCGCACAGTCAGCCGGCAAGGGGCCAGGCTAGAGGCAAGTCTTGCGGCCGGGTGCCACTGCTGCGGTGTTTGCAGCAGTGTTGACGGACGTATGCACGGCTGCACAAGACGCAGCCGTGGCACCTGTCAGAGCGTTAGATGTGACAGGGCGCTAGAGGCAAGTCTTGCGGCAGTTCGCCGCCGTGGCCGGTGCAGGGGCCGCGACGAAAAGCTTCACGGGCCACGGTCAAGGAGGACCGGGCATGACAGAAGTCGGGCGCGACATATTCAAGGGTCTGCTGAGCCGTGCCAGGTCGCTGGGCACGCGCCGGCGGATCGTCATTGCGATGCTGTTGGCTGCGGCGCTGGCGGGGGTGTGCTGGCTGAGCGTGGGAGGCGGCAGCGATCCCTACGCCGCCGTGGACGGCAAGGCGCTTCCTTCGGCCGATCTGGCCGCCGCCCAGGCAACTCTCAAGGAACAATCCATCCCCTGCAAGTCCGCCGGCGGCAAGCTGCTGGTCCCGCGGAGCAGGCTGCGGTCGGCCCGGGCGATCCTGGCCGCGGACAAGTCCGACCTGGCGGCGGGCACGACGGCCTTCGAGGACCTGGCCAGGCAGGACGACATCTGGCGGACAGCCGCCCAGAACGACAAGCGATGGCAGGCGGCCAAGATGGCCACGCTGAGCAAGCTGGTGGGCATGTTCCCGTCGGTGGCCTCGGCGACGGTGATCTACGAGCCGGGCAGCGAGCACCGGCTGGGCGGCGGGGGCGAGGCTGCCACCGCGGCGGTGCGCGTGACGATGAAGGATGGCCAGGCCCTGACGCGGTCCTCCGCGATGGCCATCGCCGATCTGGTGGTCGGGAGCATCGCGGGGATGAGCCCGCGCAACGTGCGAATCATCGACTCCTCCGGGCAGAGCTTCCGCTTTGACGACTCTGCCTCCGGCGGCGATCAGGATCTTCGGCAGCGGCGCGAGCTGGAAGCCTACTACCAGGAGAAGATTCACGAGGCGCTTCGCTACGTCGACAAGCTGGTGGTGGGCGTGAGCCTGGCCGGCAAGGACGGCAACTCGGCTATGAGCGTCTCGATCGCCGTGCCGCGGAGTTATCTCCGGGCGGCCAACGAGCATTCAGGCGACGGGAACATGGGCCCCGCCGATGCGGGGAGCGTTGATGCGGCCGTGGCAGCCCAGTTGGCGCGGATCCGCCAGAACGTGGCCAGGATCGTCGGCATTCCCGAAAGCAACATCAACGTGGACTGGTATCACGATGTGGCCCACGCGGGCCTGTCGGGCGAGGATGACGCCGCGTCGGCGGCATCGGGAAGCGGCAGGGCCGGCGGGTTTGACGCGGTCATCGCAGGCCTGTGGGCAGCGCTGGGCGCGGCCTTGTGCATAGCGATCGTTCGCCTCCGCGCCCGCAAGGTCCGTCGCAGCGGCAGGGCGGTGGAGCCCGACGCCCGGCCGGGTCCGGCTTCGACGTCCAAGGGCGGCGCCGAGGCGGTAGCGACGCGGTCGCCGCGCCCCTTTGAATTTCTTGAGGAACTTTCCAGCGAGGAGATCGTCTCGCTGATCGGCCAGGAGCACCCGCAGACCATCGCGATCGTGCTGGGGCAGTTGAGCGCGTCGCGGGCGGCGGCGGTGCTGTCGAGCCTGGAAGGCGAGTTGCAGGTCGCCTCGGCCCGGCGGCTGGCCGGCCTGGAACAGGTTGACCCGGTGGTGGTCGGCGAGGTGGAGCGGTCCATGGCGCAGCGTGCGGCGGACCTGGCGGCTGGGCGAGGCGTGAACCTGGCCGGCGAGGAGCGCGTGGCGGAGATTCTCCGCCAGGCCGGCTATGTGACCGAGCGGGCGGTCCTTTCCAATCTGACCGAGCAGGTGCCGGCGCTGGCCGAGTCGATTCGCCGGCGGATGTTCTCCTTCGACGACCTGGTGCAGTTGCCCGCCGAACGGCTGGGGAAGGTGCTGGCCGGCGTGGCCGGGGAAGAGTTGGCCGTGGCGCTGCGGACGGCCAGCGGCGAAGTCACGGCGAAAGTCCTGTCGGCCCTGCCCAAGAGTGCCGCCGCGGCGGTGGCCGGGGAGATGGAACGCATGGGCCCGGTGCGTCTGAACGAGGTGGAGGCCGCCCAGCAGCGGGTGGCCGAGGCGGCCCGGCGGATGGAAATGGGGCAATACGTTTCCAGCACGACGCAGGCGAGCAGGCAACTGCTGGCATGAGTGAAAGTTCCGATGGCACGGATCATCAAGACAACTGAGAGCGGCGGCGAGGGCGCGGAGCGGTCCGCGGTCCTGAAGCTGACCGATTTCGCCCAGCAGGCGCGAGAACTGGTGTTGGAGGCCCGCACCGAGGCGGGGCGCATCGTGTCCGAGGCCCGCGCCAAGGCCGACTCGATGGTGGAATCGGCCAGCCAACTTGCGTACGACGAGGGTTTCGCCCGCGGCCAGAATGACGGCTACGCCGACGGCCAGCGTCAAGGCCTGGAGGCGGCCCGGTCCCAGCAGACGGCTAGCATCGCGGAGTTGGAACTTTATGCCCGGCGCGTGATCGACGAACTGGCCGCCGCCCGGGCGCGAATCCTGCGCGACGCCGGGGAAGAATCGCTGGACCTGGCCCTGGCCATCGCGCGCAAGGTCGTCGGGGTCGTGGCGGTTTCAGACGTCTCTGCCGCCAAGGCCAACCTGGAAAAGGTGCTGGAGTTGGCCTGCGGCTTTTCGGAATTGTCGGTGCATGTCAACCCGGCCCAACTAGCCTCGTTGCAGGAGCATTGCGGCAGGGTGGCTTCGGCGCTGTCGTTGCCCGGCCGCATCGAAGTGGTGGCCGACGCGGAGATCGGGCCCGGCGGCGTGAAGATTCTCAGCCGCGCCGGCGAAATCGACGGCACCATCGAGACGCAGCTTGACGCGATCGTGGCGGCCTTGACGGGCGCGTCGCGAGCCGGCGCGCCAGTGGCCGACGGGACGTACCTGTCGGAGTCGGCTGCGCACGGCAGGAAAGCAATCGACGGCCGGGACGGCGAGAGCCTCTCGGCCATTGTGACCGAAGGCCAGGAAGTGGCTGGCCGGTGCGAGCACACATGACCTTGCTTGAACCCTACGAGCAGATGCTGCAACGCATACAACCGCTGGGCGTCAGCGGGCGGGTGAACTCCGTCCGCGGCCTGACCGTCAGCGTCAGCGATTTTCCCGCGCCCATCGGGGCCTCGTGCCGACTGGTGGGGGCCTCGTGCAGCGTCGAGGGACGCGTGGTGGGCTTCGCCGGCGAAGAGACGCTGGTCATGCCGATGGGGACGATGGCGGGCATCTGCCGCGGCCATCGCGTCCTGCTGACCGGCACGCACCAGATGGTGCCCGTGGGCGAAGGCATGCTCGGGCGAGTGCTGAACGGCGCGGGGCAGCCCATCGACGGCCTTGGGCCCATCACCGCCGGCAGGGGCATGCCCATCTGGCCCGACCCGATTGCCCCCATGCGGCGGCGGCGCATCAGCGAGGTGCTCTCCACCGGCGTCCGCTGCATCGACGCGCTCCTGACGGTGGGGCGCGGCCAGCGAATGGGCATCTTCAGCGGCTCGGGCGTGGGCAAGAGCGTGCTGCTGGGAATGATCAGCCGCCACACCGCCGCCGACGTGGCCGTGATCGCCCTCATCGGCGAACGCGGGCGCGAGGTGCGCGACTTCATCGAAAAGGACCTGGGCGCCGAAGGCCTGAAGAAGGCCGTCGTGATCGCCTCCACCGGCGACGAGCCGCCGCTGGTCCGCGTGCAGGCCGGCGCCGTCGCCTCGGCGGTGGCGGAGTACTTCCGCGACCGCGGCTGCAATGTCGTGCTGCTGATGGACTCGCTGACTCGCCTGGCCACGGCCCAGCGGCAGATCGGCCTGGTCGCCGGCGAGCCGCCGACCACCAAGGGCTACACGCCCAGCGTTTTCAACCTGCTGCCCCAACTGCTCGAGCGGTGCGGCAGGACCGAGAGCGGTTCGATCACGGGCTTCTACACCGTGCTGGCCGAGGGCGACGACGCGTCCGAGCCCATCAGCGATGCCGTCCGCGCCGTTACCGACGGGCACATCCACCTCTCGCGCGGGCTGGCCAAGGGCGGCCACTACCCGGCCATCGACTGCCTCCAGAGCGTCAGCCGTGTGATGATCGACCTGGTGGAGCCCGAGCACCTGGCCGCCTCGCGCGAACTGGTCCGCGTGATGGCGCTCTACGACGAAATCGAGGACATGGTGACCATCGGCGCCTACCAGGCCGGGGCCAACGCCGACTATGACCTGGCGCTGGTGGCCATGCCGATGATTCGGGCGTTCCTGCGGCAGGGCATCAACGAGGCCGACGGGCTGGAGAAAACGATCGCGACGCTGCTGGACCTCCACCGGCAACTGGCGCGGATGAAGGCGGAGCTTGAAGGCCGCAGCCGCTCGACGACGGCGGAACAGCGAACATGAAAGACAAGAACCACAACCGCATCACGCTTCTGGTCAAGCTGCGGCGCCAGCGCGAGCAGGCCATTCGCCAGGCGCTGGCGTCGGCCCAGGAGCGATCGCGGCAGGTGCAGGCCGAGCAGGACGCGATCCAGGCGCAGTTGATGGACGAGAATCACCTGGCCCGGTTGACGCTGCTGGCCTCCAGCGGGCCGGCGGAACTGGCCTCCTACCGCGCAGCCATCGGCGAAATCCGCCGCTCGCTGGCGGGCAGTTCGGAGCGCCTGGCCAAGGCGCGCGAGGAACTCGCGCTGCGGCAGGGTCAGATGGTCGCGGCCATGCGGCAGCGAAAGGTGGCCGACAGCCTGCGACAGCGTCTCGCGGCCCAGCAGGAGGCCCAGCAGGCGCGGCAGGAGGTCAAGGCCGGCGACGATCTGCACGCCTCGCGATCCCTGGCCGCGGCCAACCAGAACAATGAGGGCACCGCCCCATGAATGATAACGTCCAAGTGCGGATCGAGCTGGGCCGAGGGCACCTCAGTGCCCGCGACACCTCCGAACTGCCCGTCGGGAGCGTGCTGGAGCTCGACGCCTTCGCCGACGACGGCGTGGACGTCTATGTCGACGGGCAACTGTACGCCAGAGGCAAGGCCGTGGTGGCCGAGGGCAACTTCGCGGTGCGAATCGAGCAGGTGCTGCCGGCGGCGGGAGGGAGAGCGTAGGCCATGAGCAACTTCACCCGCATCAGCGCGATGGCGATAGGGACGCTTCTGCTGGTGGCACAGGCCTCTCGTCTGTGTGCTGATGGCGTTGCCCTGGCACAGAGCGAGCCGGCCACCACCGCAGCCGTTTCCGTCGAAGCGGCGCCGACGACGGCCCCGGCGAGTTTCGGCGGCGCGCGGGCCATTGACGAGAGCAGGAAGATCGACGGTGGCCCCGACAGGAAGAACACCGGCGCCTTGAAGGATTGGGGCCAGACGGCTGTGGCGCTGGCGATCGTGGTGGGCATGATCCTGGTCCTGCGGTTTGTGCTCAAGCGGATGGGCCGCGCGGGCGGCAGGGTCGGCGCGCGAGGCGTGGTGGAAGTGCTGGCGCAGTCTTACCTGGCCCCGCGATGCCAGCTTTCGCTGGTCCGCCTGGGGAGCCGGCTGCTGCTGATCGGCATGGGCCCCAACGGGCCGGTAACGCTGAGCGAGATCACCGGCGAGGCGGAAGTGGCCGAGTTGCTCAAGCTTACCGGCCGAGGCCTGGCCGCGGCAGCGGACGCTGCCGGGCGATCAGAGGACCTGGCCGCGAGCAGGCTCTCTGCCGCGGCGGAGAATATCAAGGCGCGATTGGCGCAGCAGAAGGACCGAGCGTGAGGCACTTGTCGCGACAATGGATCAGCCGACGGCACGCGGGCCCCAGGGCCCTGCGATGTGTCGCCGCGCTGGCGATCCTTGTGTGCGTGGTGGGCGTGCCGGCCTCGCCCGTTGGCGCCGCGGCGGCTCCGTCGGGCGCTGCCACGGCGGCCTCTTCGCGACCGGCCGACCTGGGCAAGATGCTGCCGGACCTGACCAACCCCGCGGGCACCGCGACGATCGTGCGATGGATCCTGCTGGCCACGGTGCTCTCGCTGGCCCCGGCCATCGTGATCCTGGTGACATGCTTCACGCGGATCGTGGTTGTGCTGGGATTGCTGCGTCAGGCGCTGGCCACGCAGCAGCTTCCGCCCAACCAGATTCTCTTTGGCCTGGCGATCCTGATGACGCTGGTGCTGATGGCCCCGGTCTACGGCGACGTCAACCGCGACTGCGTCCGGCCTTACCTGTCGGGCACACTGCCGGCCGACGAGGCCCTCCGCGGCGTCGAGCGCCACATTCGCTCGTTCATGATCCGCCAGATCGAGGGCGGGCGCAACGAGGACGACGTGTACCTCTTCCTGGCCAAGGATGTCGCGGCCCGCCGCGATCTGTCCTGGAGCGACGTGCCGACGCTGTCGCTGATCCCGGCCTTCGTCACCAGCGAACTGAAGATCGCCTTCATGATCGGATTCAGAATCTTCCTGCCGTTCCTGGTCATCGACATGCTGGTGGCGGCGGTGCTGACGTCGATGGGCATGCTGATGCTGCCGCCGGTGCTGATCTCGATGCCCTTCAAGCTGTTGCTGTTCGTGCTGGCCGACGGCTGGCACCTGGTGGTCGGGACGCTGATGAAAAGCTTTGGATAGCCCAGGGCCTCGGGCTGGTGGTGAAGTGCCCAGGGACGCGGATGAAAAGTTTTGGATAAGGACGAGCGATGGACGCCAATGCCGCCATAGACCTGGCCCGCCAAGCGATGATGCTGACGCTCATCCTCGCGGCGCCGGTGCTGGCGACGGCCCTGATCGTCGCAGCCGTGGTGGGCGTGCTCCAGGCGGCCACGCAGGTGCAGGAGCAGACGCTGAGCTTCGTGCCCAAGATCCTGGCTGTGGTGATCGCCGGATTGATGCTGGGACCGTGGATGCTGACGCGGCTGATCGAGTTCAGCCGGCAGATGTTCGGGCAAGTGCCTTGACGAATCGCGAGTCGCGAATTGCGAAATGAAAAGAACACAATGCCACACAGAGCGACAGAGAAACAGAGAATGGAAGAAATGGAACGACGCTGTCTTTCTCCGTGGCTCTGTGGTCTCTGTGTGATGCTGCAGGTTCCTGCGACTCGCGACTCGCGATTTGTTGAAGGCTCTGATTGAAAAGATGACTGAATACATGGCACAAGTGATCTGGCTGCCGACGCTGGCGATGGTGATCGCCCGGGCGATGGGGATATTCCTCGTGGCCCCGGTGTTCTCGCACGCGGCGGTGCCGGTGCGGCTGCGGGTGCTGATGGCCGTGGTCATCGGCCTGGCGGCCACCGCGCAGATCGCCCGCCCGGTGGAACTGGCCGGCGAGGTGGACTTCGTGCTGGGCCTGGTGCTGGAGTTGGCCGTCGGGGCGCTGATCGGCTACGCGGCGGTGGTGATCTTCGCCGCCGTCGAACTGGGCGCCTCCTACATCAGCCAGCAGATGGGCCTTGGGATGGCCGACGTGATCGACCCGCTGCGCGAGACCAGCGGCGACAGCATCCGCAACTTCTACAACCTGCTGGCGGTGGTGGTGTTCCTGGCCATCGGCGGCCATCGCGTGATGATCGCCTCGCTGCTGGGCAGCTTCCAGACCGTGCCGCTGGCGGGACTGGCCCTGGGGATGGGCGCGATCAAGATGGTCGCGGCGCTGCTGGCGGCCAGTTTCGTGCTGGCACTGAAGGTGGCGGCGCCGGTGCTGGCGGCGATGCTCCTGGCGACCGCGGCGATGGCCCTGCTGGCCCGGGCGCTGCCGCAGTGCAACTTCCTGACCACCGGCCTGCCGGCCCGCGCGATCCTGGGGCTGGTGGTGCTGGCCGTGGCGGTCGCGAGCGTCGTGCCGCTGATGCAATCAGCCGTCGGAACGATTTTCAGTAACCTCCCAGCCGTCCTGGGCACAGGTACTTCAAGGTAAAGGATAAATAGTGGCCGAAAGGGCAGACGATCTCGACCAGCGAACCGAGATGCCAACGCCCCTGCGCCTGGCGGAGATGCGGCGCCGCGGCAGGGTCGCCCAAAGCCGCGACCTGACGTCGGTGCTCGTGATCCTGCTGGGCGCGGGATTGCTGGCCGTGCTGGGCGGCGGACTGCTCGACGAACTGCGGACCATGATCGCCTCCATGCTCAGCGACGCCGGGAGAGTCCAGGGCGGATCGGCCCTGGCCCAGGAGCTTGCCCAGGTGACCTGGCGGCTGGTCGTTCGCCTGCTGCCGTTGTTGGCGGGTCTGGCGGTGGCGGCGGTGGCGGCCAATGTCGTGCAGTTTGGCTTCCTGGCCACGGCCGAGACGATCAAGCCGGACCTGGGCCGGTTGTCCGTTGTCGGCGGAATCGGCAGGATGTTTTCCCGTCGCGCGTGGGTGCGGGCGGGATTGGCTGCCTTCAAGATCCTGGCCGTCTCGGCGGCGGGGTATTGGGCCATCCGCGGCAGCCTGCCGCGACTGGTCGGAGGCGATTGGGATGAGCGGTGGATCAGCCAACTGGGCTGGGCGGCGGCGAAAGTCACCGCAGCCGTCGGCGGGGTGTTGCTGGCCCTGGCGGTGGCGGACCTGCTCTACCAGCGATGGCAGTTCCGCGTGGATTTGAAGATGACCCGGCGCGAGGTGCTGGACGAGGCCCGGCGCGGCGGCGGCGACAAGCAGTTAGGCAACGCCCGGCGAAAGCTGGGCTGGCGGATGATGCAGGCTTCGGTCGGCGCGATTGGCAGGGCCGAGGCTGGGCAAGGCGACTAGCGATCTGTCGGTGTTGAAACTGCGGATTGGGTGCCATGCCCATGCGGTTGTTGTGGTTCGCATGGGCATGTGGACGCTGGACATGCCCACCCGCGGGTGCCACTGCTGCGGTGTTTGCAGCAGTGTGAACGTCAAGCACGGCTGCACACGACGCAGCAGTGGCACCTATCAGATCAGATGTGACAGAGCACTGGCGATAAGTTGAGAGTACACAGCCGGGACGGCTGGGATACCTGAAGCAAGGAAGCGAAATGGCCACAGCGGCAGAAAGAATGGACGACCTGGGCGGATGGCTCCACCATCACCGCGGGTTGTTGCTGCCCATCGCGGCTGCGGCCATGGTGCTGGTGATTCTCGTGCCGCTCCCGCCGGCCCTGCTGGACATTCTGCTCTCGGCCAACATCGCCGTCTCCGCCGTCATCCTGCTGACGACGATCTACACCCGCCGCCCGCTGGAGTTCAGCGTCTTCCCCTCGGTGCTGCTGGTGGTCACGCTGATGCGGCTGGTTCTGAACGTCGCGACGACCCGGTTGATTCTGACCAGCGGCGCCGACGGGCGCACGCTGGAAGAGGCCCAACTGGGCGCCGGCCAGGTCCTGTGGGCCTTCAGTTCGTTCGTCACTTCCGGCTCGCTGGCCGTCGGGGCGATTGTGTTCCTCATCATCGTGATTATCCAGTTCGTGGTGGTCACCAAGGGCGCCACGCGCATCAGCGAGGTGGCTGCCCGCTTCGTGCTCGACGCCATGCCGGGCAAGCAGATGGCCATCGACTCGGAGCTTTCCTCCTCGATGATTACCCAGGACGAGGCGCGGCAGCGGCGGGCGGCTGTGACACGCGAGGCCGACTTCTACGGGGCGATGGACGGTGCGTCCAAGTTCCTTCGCGGCGACGCGGTGGCGGCCCTGCTGATCCTGGGCGTCAACATTGTCGGAGGCCTGGTCGTCGGGCTGGTGCAGTACGGCTGGAGCCCGGCCGAGACGGCTGACCTGTTCACGCGCCTGACCATCGGCGACGGGCTGGTGACGCAGATCCCGGCCTTCATCGTCTCGGTGGCCACCGCCCTGATGGTTTCGCGCAGCACTTCCGAGAGCAACCTGGGCGAGGATGTCGTCTCGCAGATGACCGCCCGGCCGGTGGCGCTGGCCATCACGGCCGGCTTCCTGGGGCTGCTGGCCTTCACCTCGCTGCCCAAGGGCCCGATGCTGCTGCTGGCCATCGGCTGCGGCGGACTGGCCTGGCTGCTGTCGCGGCGGCAGCGTGCCGACGTGGCGGCCCAGGCGGCCGATGCGGAAACCCGGCAATCTGCCGCTCCCCAGGCCACCCAGAACATCAAGGACCTGCTGGCCCAGGACACCATGCGGGTGGAACTGGGCTTTGCCCTGGTGGGCCTGGTCGATCCGACGCGCAAGGGCGGGCTGCTGGGGCGCGTTGCCGCCATCCGTCAGCAGATCGCCGGCGAGTTGGGCATGCTCGTGCCACCCATCCGCATTCGCGACAACATGGACCTGGAGGCCCGGCAGTACGTCATTCTCATCCGCGGCGCGAAGGTCGCCGGCGGCAAGCTCTACCCCAACCAACTCCTGGCCGTGGGCGGCGAACGCTCCAGCGGCCAACTGATGGGCCGGGCTGCGACGGAGCCGGCCTCCGGGACGTCGGCCCTGTGGATCACGCCCTCGCAGGCTGAGCTGGCTGAGCGGATGGGCTACTCCGTGCTCGACAGTGCCGACGTGCTGATGGCGCACCTGGCCGAGATTGTCCGTCGTCACGCCTCCGAGCTGCTTTCGCGGCAGCAGGTGGTGAGTCTGCTGGACAACCTCAAGGCCACCGAGGCCAACCTCGTGGCGGAAGTCACGGCCAAGCTGACCTACTCGCAAATCCAGAAGGTGCTCCAGAACCTCCTGCGCGAGAAGGTCTCCATCCGCGACCTGGAGACGATCCTCGAATCGCTGTGCGAGGCGGCGGCCCACACCAGCCAGGTCGAGGCACTGACCGAGGAAGCCCGCGCCGCCCTGGGGCGCTCGATGTGCCAGGGCCTCTGCGACGAGCAAGGCCGCCTGCGGTGCATCAGCCTCAGCGGCGAACTGGAAGAAGAACTCGGCGCTTACGTGGCTGAGGGATCGCGGTGGACCGCTTCCCGCATCCCGCCCGAGGTGGGCGCCCGCGTGCTCAAGGATGTCACGGCGCAGGTGGCTCGCCTCCGCGAGCAGGGGCGCCGCCCCGTGGTGATCTGTGCTCCGCAGCTTCGCCTCTCGCTGCGGAAACTGATGGAAGCCTCGCTGAGCGAGGCGGTGGTCCTGGGATACAACGAGATCGAATCGGTTGAAGTCGACAGCATCGCAAGTGTGGGAACCTAATCTATGGAATCGAAAACTTACCAGGCTGAGACGATGTCCGACGTGCTGACGCAGGTCAAGAAGGACCTCGGGCGCGATGCGGTGATCCTTCACACCCGCAACTTCCGCAAGGGCGGCTTCCTGGGCCTGGGCGGACGGAATATCTGGGAAGTGACCGCCGCCACCAGCATCAACGTCCCTTCGCGCCTGCCGGCGGGCACGTACCTGCCGATGGGGCCTCTGGGCGTTGCGGAGAACGTGCGGGTCGTCGCGCCGGCAGCGCCGGTGGCGCCGCCCGACGCCGCCGCCAACGGTCTGGGCGAGAAGATGACCGAGATCCACCAGATGCTCAACAAACTGCTGGCCCGCCACAGCCGCACCCCGCAGGGGACTTATCCCGAAGTCCTGGGCCAATTGCAGACGCTGCTGCTGGGGCAAGACGTGGCCGAGTGGGTCGTGGACGACCTGCTGGCCCAGATGCAGGGCGAATGCCCGTCCGAGATGCTCGCCGATCGCGAGGCGGCGATGCGGAAGCTCGAAGACCTGATCGCCGCGCGGATTCCCGTCGCGCCGCTGGAGATGACGGCCTCCTCGCCGTCGCGGCCTTGCGTGGTGGCGCTGATCGGCCCCACGGGCGTGGGCAAGACCACCACCATTGCCAAGCTGGCGGCCAAGTTCAAGCTCTCGCACAACAAGCGCGTGGGCCTGATTACGATTGACACGTATCGAATTGCCGCGGTCGACCAGCTCAAGATTTACGCCCAGATCATCGACGTGCCGCTCAAGACCGTGCTCACCCCAGCCGAGATCGTCGAGGCCATCGCCTCGATGTCCGACCGCGACGTGATCCTGATCGACACCGCCGGCAGGAGCCAGAACGACCGGCTGAGGCTCAACCAGTTGCGGAGTTTCCTGGTGGCCGCCCAGCCCGAGCAGGTTCACCTGGTGATGTCCGCCACGGCCAGCCGCACCACCGCGACGCGCATCATCGAGAGCTTCATGCCCCTGGGCGCGGGCCAATTGATTATGACGAAGCTTGACGAGGCCGGGACTTTCGGTATGGTGCTTAACGTCACGGCCACCAGCAAGATGGCGTTGAGCTACGTTACCACCGGCCAGGAAGTTCCGGATGATATCTCCGCCGCATCGCCGCGGCACTTGGCCAACATGATCGTAAGAGAGGGCAGTTATGTCAGTTGAGGACCAGGCTACCAAGCTTCGTCGTTTGATGCACCAGGCCCGGCGGTGCCGCACGATCGCGGTCACTTCGGGCAAGGGCGGCGTGGGCAAGAGCAACGTCGCGCTGAACCTGTCGATCCTGCTGTCGGCCGCCGGCAACCGCGTCGCATTGGTCGATGCGGACCTGGGGCTGGCCAATATCGACGTGCTGGTGGACGTGGACGTGCGGGGCAATCTCTCGCACCTGATCGGCGGCAGCAAGAAGCTCGAGGACATCATCACCGACCTGCCCAGCGGCGTCCAACTGGTGCCGGGCGCCAACGGCCTGGCCAAGCTGGCGCAGCTTTCGGAGTTCCAGCGGGCCCAGTTGCTCCAGGAACTGTCCAAGCTGGAGGCCGACAACGACATCATCGTGATCGACACCTCCGCGGGCATCGGCACCGACGTGGTGCATCTCTGTGCCAGCGCCGACAACGTGCTGATTGTCAGCACGCCCGAGCCGACGGCCGTCACCGACAGCTATGCGATGGCCAAGGTCCTGGTCCGCGGCGGATACGGCGGCCACATCAGCCTGCTGGTCAACTTCGCCTCCGACCGCCACGAGGCCCGCGTGACCTTCCAGCGGATCTCGTCGGTCGCCCGTCAGTTCCTGGGCACCATCCTGTACGATGCCGGCTATGTCCTGTCCGACTCGAAAGTCAGGGAGGCCGTCCGCCGGCGGGAACCGTTCGTGCTGGCCTTCCCGCGCTGCGCAGCCAGCCGGTGCCTGGCGGCCCTGGCGACCAAGCTTTCCCGAGGCGGGTCGCTGGCGATGCAGTCCGAAGGATTTTTCAGGCGAGTGGCTAACTGGTTTGCCTGAAAGGAAATAGAAAAAATCTATAAAAAATGCAAAAATTCGGGTTGACAAGATAGAGAATATGAGTAAACTAGCGACTATAGATAGAGTAGGTTGTTTTTAAGCAGTAACTCGCGATGCAGTGGACATATAGGCGACGGATCGCATATGGCGCAGGCCGCCACTTCGATGAAAGGAAACATCATGAAGCTTAGCGAGACCAAGGCTGCACCCGAGCAGGTGGAAGCATGGTGGAAGTCTTATCGCAAGAACAAGGACGAAGAGTCCCGCAACCACCTGCTGGAGCACTACCTGCCGATCGTGAAGTACACAGCCGACCGGCTCTACTCCAAGCTGCCTGACGAAGTGGACGTGGACGACCTGATCTCCACGGGCATCTTCGGCATGATGGACGCCCTGGCGGCCTTCGACCACAACCGCGGCGTGAAGTTCGAGACGTATTGCGCGCCGCGCGTCCGCGGGGCCATGCTCGACGAACTTCGCTCCATGGACTGGGTGCCGCGCCTGGTCCGCAGCCGGGCCCACAAGCTCAACGAGGCCACCCACGAGCTGGAGGCCCAGTTGGGTCGCAAGCCCGAGGACAACGAATTGGCCAAGCGCATGCGGATGTCCCTGCGGGAGTTCCGCAAGATTCAGCGCGACGCCCACGCCACTGGCTTGGTGTCCCTCAGCCGCAAGTGGTTCGAGACCGACTCGCACAAGGACGTGCGGGAGATCGACGTGCTGGAGGACAAGCGCAGCGACGACCCGCTGCGGAGCGCCCAGCGCAAGGACATCAAGGACCTGGTCACCCGGGGCCTGAGCCGGGCCGAGAGGCTGATCATCATCCTCTATTACTTCGAGGAGATGACCATGAAGGAGATCGGCGAGACGCTGGACCTCAGCGAGAGCCGCGTCAGCCAGATGCACTCAGCCATCCTGGGCCGGCTGCGGCACCAGTTGGAAAAACGCCAGAAGGAACTGTCATCGGTTTGATCGCAAGCTGCATACAGATCGACCAGGAGCCGCGGGCCGGGCAGTCTTGCTCGGCCCGTTTCATTGTATGCCGAGCATGTTCGATGGTTCGGAGGTGCAAGTCCTCCGCCCAGCCTGATGGAGGTGAAGGGCAAGTGGTCCTTCAATCTGGAAAACAGAAATCTCCCGGCCTTGCGTCCTGGGGCCGCGGCATTTATCATTCGGGGCTCGTAGGGTGTGCAACCCGTCTGCCGACAGGCGGAAGTCGGCTGCACGCAGGGAATGGGTGCGGTCCAGGCTCGCGTGCAATGAATTGCACGCCCGGCCAACAAGATAAGGAAGGATGAACATCATGGCTACCAAGACGATTGCGGACATCAACGTTTCGGGCAAGAGAGTGCTGATGCGGGTGGACTTCAACGTTCCGATCAAGGACGGCAAGGTCACCAACGATCGGCGGATCGTGCAGGCGCTGCCCACGATCAAGGCGGTACTGGACGCCGGGGCCAAGCTGATCCTGATGAGCCATTGCGGCCGGCCCGAGGGCAAGGGCTTCGAGGCGGAATACTCCATCAAGCCGGCGGCCGACCAGCTTTCAAAGCTGCTGGGCAAGCCGGTGACGCTGGGGCCCAAGGAAGTCGTCGGCCCGGCGGCTGAGAAGCTGGTGGCGGGCATGAAGGCCGGCGAGGTCGTCATGCTCGAGAACGTGCGTTTCAACGCCGGCGAGACCATGCCCGACAGCGCCAAGAAGAACCCCGACAAGAAGCTCACCGCCGAGCAGCAGAAGGTGCATGACGACTTCGCCGCCGGCCTGGCTGTGCTGGGCGATGTGTACGTCAACGACGCCTTCGGCACCTGCCACCGCAAGCACGCCAGCATGTACGGCGCAGCCAAGGCCATCCAGGCCAAGGGCGGCCCGGCCGTCGCGGGCTACCTGGTCGAGAAGGAAATCAAGTACCTGCACGAGGCGGTCTCCCAGCCCAAGCGCCCGTTCGTGGCGATTCTGGGCGGGGCCAAGGTCAGCGACAAGATCAAGCTGATCTCCAGCCTGCTGGGCAAGGTCGACCGCGTCCTCATCGGTGGGGCGATGGCCTACACGCTGCTCAAGGCCAGGGGCGTCGAGGTCGGCAAGAGCCTCGTCGAGGCCGACCAGGTCGAGGAAATGAAGAAGCTGCTGGCCCAGGCCGGCGACAAGATCCTGCTGCCCTGCGATCACGTCGGCACCGACGACTTCAAGGGCGGCAAGCCCGCCCAGGTTGACAACGTGAACATCCCGGCCAACTTGATGGGCATGGACATCGGGCCCGCGACGATCAAGGCCTTCGAGGCGGCGATCCTGGCCGCCAAGACCATCGTGTGGAACGGCCCGATGGGCGTCTTCGAGCGGGCGGAATATGCCGCCGGCACCAAGGCCGTCGCGCAGGCGGTGGCCAAGGCCACCCAGGGCGGCGCCATCAGCGTCATCGGCGGCGGCGACTCTGCCGCGGCGGTCGAGGAGATGGGCCTGGACGACCAGATGACCCACATTTCCACCGGCGGCGGCGCGAGCCTGGAATACCTCGAAGGCCGCGCGATGCCTCCGCTGGAGATTCTCGACAAGCGGTAAACCGCCCCCGCCTGTTTGTGCGGCGAGGAGAATGCAATGATCAAGCGTGGCAATCCGTGGAAGCAGTTGCCGTCGGGCGTGCTGATCGCTCCGTCGCTGCTGGCGTGCGATTTCGCGCGGGCCGGGGCGCATATTGACCAGGTCATCGCCGCCGGCGCCGACGTGCTGCACGTGGACGTCATGGACGGGCATTTCGTGCCCAACTTGTCCATGGGCCCGCCGGTGGCCAAGTCCATCCGCAAGTACACCGACCATCCGATGGACGTGCACCTGATGGTGACCGACCCGGCCTACTTCATCGAGCGTTTTGCCGACGTGGGGGCCGACTCCATCACTTTCCACATCGAGGCCACCGACGCGCCGATCAAGCTCATCGACCGCCTGCACGAGCTGGGGCTCGGCGCGGGCGTGACGCTCAAGCCCGGCACCGACGCCGAAAGCCTGACCGACGTGATCGCCCGGGTGGATCTGGTGCTGGTGATGACGGTCGAGCCGGGCTACGGCGGGCAGGCCTTCATGGCGGACATGCTGGGCAAGATCCAGAAAATCCGCGGCATGCTCCGTCCCGACCAGCGTCTCCAGGTCGACGGCGGAATCAACCCGGTCACCGCGGCCAAGTGCATCCGCTGCGGCGCCGACGTGCTGGTGGCCGGCGAGAATATTTTCGGCTCGCCCGGCATTCCGCGGGCCGTGCGGGCGCTGCGGGAGGCGTGCGGGCAGGGCTAGAAACGATGGATTAGGTGCCACTGCTGCGGTGTTTGCAGCAGTGTCGGCGTTATGCACGGCTGCACACGACGCAGCCGTGGCACCTGTCGGCGGACAGGGCTAAGGCCCAAGCGCAAAGACGGCCCTGGGTTGTTGGTTCCGGGCCTTCCAGGCTGTATCATGGCCGGTGGTGCAACGGACGGCTTGCGGCGGCCTGGACGCCTGGCGACGCCGCGACGTGGATGGAAGTTCCTTATCAAATGGATAGTAAAATGGCTGATGCCGAGCAGGAAATCGTGGGGCCTTATGGCTCCTGGGCCTTTGAAGGACCCTCCTTTCGCAAGAAGCGGGAGGTGCCCGATGGGCTGTGGATGCGCTGCCCCAGTTGCGAGGCGATGCTCTACCGCAAGGTAGTGGCCGAGAACTTCGAGGTCTGCCCGCAGTGCCACCACCACTTCCGCGCCGGCGCGCGGGCCCGGGTGGCGCAACTGACCGACCCCGACAGTTTCGAGGAGCTCTTCGCCGACATCGCCCCGGCCGACCCGCTGGAGTTCAAGTGGGCCGGCAAGCGATTCGCCGACCGTATCGCCGCCGAGCAGGCCAAGACCGGCAACACCGAGGCCGTCCTGACGGGCATCGCCTACATCAAGGGCCGGCGCGTGGCCCTGGGCGTGATGGACGGGGACTGGCTGATGGGCTCGCTGGGCTCGGCGGTGGGGGAGAAGCTCACCGCGCTGATCGAGCAGGCCACCGCCGCGTCCCTGCCGCTGATTATCGTGTGCATGTCCGGCGGGGCACGCATGCACGAGGGCGCGCTGAGCCTGATGCAGATGGCCAAGACCTCCGCGGCCCTGGCCCGCCACGACCAGGCCGGCGGGCTCTACATCGCTGTGCTGGCCGACCCGACCGCCGGCGGCACCACCGCCAGCTTCGCCATGCTCGCCGACGTCATCATCGCCGAGCCGGGCGCGGTCATCTGCTTCGCCGGCGAACGTGTCATCGCCAACACCATCAAGACCGACCTGCCCGAAGGTTTCCAGCGGGCCGAGTTCCTGTGCGAACACGGTTTTGTCGACCGGATCATCCACCGCGGCGAGCTTCGCAGCGAACTGGCCAGGCTGATCGACCTGTGCTCGAAGTAGTTAATGCAACAACACTCTGTCACGATTTGACGATCAAAGCCATTTCTCAAGCCTGAAGGGCTTGGATAGTTGAGCCCAGGGTGACGACCTGGGTCGTGGTTCCGTGGTTGGGCTTAGCCCTGTAAGGGCGACATAACGAGTGGGCGTTTATCTCGCCCTTTCAGGGCTTGACCGTGATGTGTCCGTTTCCCAGGGCGTTGCCCTGAGCTAGGCTATGCCAGGCTTTCAGCCTGAACAGCAACAACTTGCGATAGTCTTTGGATTGTGAGGAAGCCTTAGATTCAGAAGATACAGAGAAGATCCGAAAAGATGTGACTGAAGCTGTTTCTCTGTCTCTCTGTTGCTCTGTGTGTCGCTGTTTTCAAACCCTCCGATCGGGAGAACCCCGTGAATCCGGAACGAGCCGCCAAGCACCAGCAAGTGGCCAACTATCTCGAAGAGCATCGCCTCGGCGCGGTGCTGCTCAGCCGCCGCTGCAACTTCAGTTGGTACACCTGCGGGGCGCGCAACTACGTGGGCAACGCCTGCGAGATCGGCAATAGCTGGCTGCTGGTGAGCAAGGGCGGCGCGTGCGTGCTGACCAACAACATCGAGGGGCCTCGCCTGAAGGACGAGGAACTGGGCGAGATCGAATTGGCCTCCTTCGCCTGGCCCGACGCCGCCGAGCGCGACAAGGTCTTCCGCAAAATGATCGGCCCGATGAGGATCGCCGTCGATGCGCCCGTCACCGGCGTGGAGGCGGCCGTGCTGGGCCGGGATTTCGACATGCTCCGCTGGAGGCTCAGCGACAGTGAGATCCTCCGCTACCGCGAGCTTTGCGACGATACGGTCGCGGCCATGGAAGGCGTGGCCCGTGCGGCCAAAGCCGGCATGAGCGAGTACGAGCTGGCCGCGGCGCTGTCAGCGGCGTTGTTGGCGCGGTCCTGCCAGCCGTGGGTGACCCTGGTGGCCGGTGACGACCGCGTTGAGAAGTACCGCCACCCGCTGCCCACCGAAAAGAAGGTGCGGAAGTATTTCATGCTCGTCACCTGCGCCGAGCGCGGCGGGTTGCTTTCGGCCTGCACGCGCCTGGCGTCGTTCGGTCCCCTCTCGCGCGACCTGTCCCTCAAGCACCAGGCCGTGGCGAACGTGGATGCGGCGTTGATCTCTTCGACGCGGCCGGGCGTGTCGCTGGGCGAACTGTTCGAGTTGGCCAAGGCCGCCTACGCCGAGACGGGATACCCCGATCAGTGGCGGCTGCATCATCAGGGCGGCTCCTGCGGCTACCAGCCGCGCGAGGTCAAGGCCGGCCCCGGCGAACAGGCCGCGGTCCTGGCCGACCAGGCCTTCGCGTGGAACCCCTCGATCACCGGCACCAAGAGCGAGGACACGATCTTCTGCCGCGCCGACGGCTGCGAAGTGCTGGGGGGCAAGAGCGATTGGCCGATGATCGAAGGCCGATGGAAGGGCGCCAGCATTCCCCGGCCGGACATTCTGGTGCTCTAGCTAAGCAGGTGAGAGGTTAGAGGTGAGCAAGTCATAATGCACCGGCCTCTAGCCCGCATATTTCACACTGGGTGCTGAGGGCGTATGTAGAGGGTAGAGGGGTGTGGGCGGATGGATTTGTGGTGGTCGCGCGGCGGGTCGGCGCGAACTCCCCCCTTACCCCCACCGGCGGAATCGAGTTGTGTTGGGGTCAGGTAGCCGGAGCGGGAACGCACCTCCAATCTCGCAGATTGCGGAGGATGGTTGCGAATGTGTTTTGCAGCGGGAACCCGCTGGCC
>JBAZTO010000034.1:0-45568 GCA_041661865.1 Phycisphaerae bacterium
TAGCTCCTTCGGTTCCGGCACCGTCCTCCCCAGCGGATGGCGTGAGTCTTGGCACACTCACGCCGACGCTCCAGTGGACCACCTCTACGGACACGGGTGGGAGCGGCGTGTACAACTACCAATTGACCTATGAGACGGGAGCGATCTTCGATGAGGTCACGATTGATGTGGCCGCAACCAGTAAGCAGTTGTCGCTGAACTATGACCATTGGTACTGGCGACTTCATGCCACGGACAAGGCGGGCAACCAGAGTGGCGTGAGCACAGAGTACGACTTCACACTGGTAGAACCGAAGATTCTCGCTATTCGGTTTGAGGATGCGGCGGGCAACGAACTGGCGGACGATCTGACCAAGAATGCCGGTGACACTGTGTACGTGGAAATTGACACGCAGATGATGCGTGGAACTAACGCCACGGTCTACTTGTTCGAGGATGATGGATTCTGGGGGTCAGACGACCAGCTTGGCCCCTTGACGATCTCGATTCCCACCGGCAGTGACACAGGCCGCGTGGCCTGGACTGTGCCGTGGAACACAGACAGCGATGGCAGCGACGTATTCCCGGAGTATCGGTTCTGGCGTAGCACCGGCACCTTAGAGACCATGCACACGCGATTGCTCAACGTCTCTGAGACGGGCGCACCGACGCTTACGGGCGCACCGGACCTAGCCGCTGGGAGCGACACTGGCTACTCCAACACGGACAACATCACCAAGGACGATACCCCGACGTTCACCTGGACTGCGGCCACCGACAGCCAGAGCGGAATTGGCAAGTACGAATACAGGCTGGATTCAGGCTCTTGGACCGACATCGGCAGCGTCACCACGTACACGTTGCCCACGGTCAGCGGCCAAGGCAGCCACACCTTCTACGTTCGGGCCAAGGACAGGGTTGGGACTCCAAGTGGAGAGATTAGTCTGCCGTGGACGCTCGACACAGTAGCTCCTTCGGTTCCGGCACCGTCCTCCCCAGCGGATGGCGTGAGTCTTGGCACACTCACGCCGACGCTCCAGTGGACCACCTCTACGGACACGGGTGGGAGCGGCGTGTACAACTACCAATTGACTTACGAGACGGCCTCCCTTTTTGATGAAGTGACGATTGATGTTGCAGGGACCAGCAAGCAGGTGACGTTGCGGGAAGATTTGTGGTACTGGCGCGTCGCCGCAACGGACAAGGCAGGCAACCAGAGCAATGACAGCTCTGAACGGCAAGTGCGTATCCAGATGCCTATTATCGGCAATCTTTCCGTTGTGGCGACACAACAGGATGGAACTCCTGTGTCTGGCGCACAGGTTGTCTTGTATCGGCAAGATACCCCTGGGCACTGGATAGAGGACAGTCGGAAGACGACCAATGCCGCCGGTGTTGCGCCTTCTTGGACCGGCTTGGATGCCGGTGGGTACAACCTGGAGGTATATTACAATGGCGAGTATTGGGCGTGTGCATGGGATCAACAGAATGGAGCGGCAGTAGTTAGCAAGAATCAGACAACGTCTCTCTCGCTTCATCGTAATGAGCCCTATGCGTTCGACTTCCAGGCAAAGGATGAGGCGACTACCGTCACCGGCGGCACAGTGACAATCGGCACGCCAGTCACATACGAGGTCTCATTGCGGAACAGCAGCCCGGTCGCTCGCTCTGTTCGTGTGTTGCTGTGGGCGGATCGCGACAAGGCTGGGCCGTATGACTTCGCCGCGACAAGCGATATTCAGACTCTTGTTGCTAATGGTGGCACTGGGGTCTTTACGTTCACTGACACGGTAGGGGAAGCTGGAACCCACTACCGACAGATCGAGGTGCAAACGCTAGTCAATGAGGTCTGGGTGAAGAGCGATTCTTGGCCTTGGGGCATGGCCGTCAAGACCGGGCAGGATATCAATCCGCCAGACGTCGTGACTGGCCTCACTGCTGAGGGTGGTGTCTCCAGTAATCACCTTCAATGGACAAATCCGGGCAATCGCGACTTTGCCGGTGTCATCGTGGTCCGCCGCACTGGGCAGGCGGCCAGTGGCAAGCCTGCCAACGGCGCAACTTGCACTGTTGGTGCAACGTTTGGCAGCGGCACTGTGGTCTATGTTGGTAACGGTACGAGTTTGGCGGATACTGGCCTCACCAACGGCACAACGTACTACTATAGCGTGTACAGCTTTGATGCGTCTCGGAACTACCAGACGGCTGTTGTTGAGCATGCAACGCCCGGATACCCGAAGACAACGATCTTTGAGGCGATAGATTTCAGCACCGGCGTCGCCAGTGAGATCAAGACTTTCATTAGCGGTCTTGCAGGAGTTGCCTGGGACAAGATCACCGACTACGTGACGGATCGCTTCGAGTTTCTCCCCGACGTAACGGCTGGGTTCAAATTCGGATTTGAAGTGTCTGGTCTCGCTGGCGAGGGCGCGCATATCGACATCGCCAGTGCGGGCGTTGAAGTTTCGGTCGCGTACAGCTTTGCAGAGCGAAGCTGGACGATTTCCCGAGGATTCAGCCTGGACTTTGTGGGAGATAAGCTGTCTTTGGCAGGAGAAGAATACCTTGAACTGCCCACCGATGCGGCCGAGCCAATCACGGTCGGCATCGGCCTGACAGGTGAGTACTCTTTGTTAAGCCCGCCGGAGATCAAGGTCGGCATTAACAAGGCTTTGTCTGCGACGCTGAGCTACAGCGACCAGATCAAATCGTCACTGTCGGTTGCTGTCGAAACGGATATGACCCGGCAGGACTTCCTCTTGCGAACCGGGCAGTCCTCTCTAAGTTCTGCTGTTCTTGATTGCTTCGGATTGGAGACTAGCTCCTGGACGGAATGGGTCGGTGATCGCCTTGGCTCCGTCACACCGTTCGGTGTCCCCATTCTGTCAGCGTTGGGCATCGGTGACGATCCATTGGCGATCCTTTCGTCAAGTGTCCTTGATGGTTCCACCCTTCATGCTTCGGTCGAGGCAGCAGCCTCCCGCGAGATGAGTCTGAAGGTCAACGCTGGCTTGGGCTTGGGCCTTGGCGTCGGTGTCAGTACCACGGTCTACGTGGGCGCATTCGCCGAAATTGATATGGGCGTCCTGACCGTGTGGGACCAGGACTTCTCTTTGGCGTCGCTCAAGCCAGTTGATGACGTGGGTGATACGGCGACGACGGCATCGCCGATATGTGCTGCAACACCCTATACGCGAGGCATTGCCCGCAATGACAAGGACGTGTTCGTCATAGATGCCGCAGAGGGTCAGCGACAAGAACTTGTTGTGACTCCTGGCAGTACCGGTCAGTTTGTAGTTGCCATCCGTGACAGCGAACAAAGGTTGATAAGCCAGAGCACGGTGTTCTCGTCCGTGGGATCAGTGACAGTGCCGTTTACAGCAACAGACGCCGGTCAATACTACGTGTCGATTGAGGGCACGTCACGGACGAGCAGTGGGGACTACACCCTTCAGTGGCTTCCGATATCTGTGTGCAGCACATTCGAGCAGGGGTTTGCGGGGTTCAGTTATGACGGTAACGTCACATTGGCGGGGACCGGAAGCGGCAGCGCTGACTTCTTCGCTCGACTGCGGGAGGGTTCACCCGCCAGCCTAAGTACTGTCGTCACAGTGCCAGACATCACGCCGACGCTGACCTTCGATTATCGGTCCATTGCGGCAGGTGACGGTGATCTGATGCAGGTGCGGGTAAATGGAACGCCGGTATGGTCACAGCCAATTGGAGCGGAGTCGGCTGACTTTGCCTCCTCTCCTGTCATCGATCTATCAGCGTATGCGGGGCAGAGTGTCTCTTTAGAGTTCTACCTAGACAGCGTTGGCAGTAGCAATGCAGGTTTTGACGTTGACAATGTCGCGCTGAACGGGGCGGACAGTTTCGTATTCTGCTCGCCTTATGGCCCCGCCAAGGTCACGCTCTTTGACACGACTGGAACTGGCTTAGGAGATGCTGCGAAGAACGTCGTTGTGAAATTCGGACGAGACAATTCGGTGTCCTCGATTACGTTGGTCGGCTCTCTGCCGCTTACCGGCGTTGGAGTAGTCATCGCCGATGCGACCAAGGTGGTCGCCATCAAGGATAGCCGAAAAGGTCCGATTGGCGATCTCGCATTTATCGCGTCAAGCGGCCCGATAGGCACATTGTCGCTGAAGGGCGGCGTGGCTGGGCATGACCTGAATGGCGTTTCTCTCGGCGGGCTGACGTTGGCGGCAGACGTGGATGGAGATGGGATTACCAACGACAACACGAGCATTTATGTTGGAGCCGGGCTTTCCAATACATTCGATATCCGTGGACAAGTGCTTGCCGATGTCGTTGCGTTAGGCGGATTATCAAGCCTGCGGCACACGGCCACGCTTAGTGACATCGACATTGTTATCGGCTCATCGTCCGATCCTAAGGCGGTTGCATCGTTGACCCTTGGCCAGGTGACTGACGTGGACGTCGTGTCTGCCATGCCGGTTAAGTCGTTGTCGGCAGTAGAGTGGCTCGATGTCGACGGGAACAACGATATTCTTCGTGCTCCGTCCATCGGCAGTATCGTTGTCGCGGGCCGAAAGGCCAACGCACGCGCTGGCATCACGGCCCTCGCCGGTCGCTTCGATGCCGACATGATCCTTTCTGGTATTGGTGTACTGGCGGGCAAGCCGGCCCTTGGAAGTGTCACAATCGCTGGCGATTTGGATACCGCCCTTTGGGATATCCAAGGGAGTATCGGCAGCGTTTCCGTTGCCGGAACGTCCAGGAACAGCCTCGTGCGGTCAAGTGGTGATATCACCAGCATCAAGATCGGCGCCAGTGATGGCAGCGATTTTGGCGCTGGCGTCAGTTATGACCTGCTGCAATCGGACGGACACGTGGCGGTGGGTGATACCACTAACACTCCAACAGGCACGATCAAGACGTTCACGGTAGCAGGATGGAAGATTCTAGCTGGCCAACCTACGCCAGATTTCTTCATCGACAGCAACATCTCGGCAAAGATCGGCAAGCTGAGCCTTCTGAACTGGGACGGTCTCGGTGGGCTGTTTGCTTCAGCAGGCTCCGTGAAATCGATCGTCTACAAAGATACGGCTGACAAGAACAACAACTGGGTCTATCCTGTTCCGCCACTCCAAGTGTCAGACGGGCCGGATGCCTTCGTGCATCTAATCTAACCATAATGGTTGCTCCTTAGGCATGACGAGTGAGCCTTCCGACAGGGCAACTCCGGTGTCAACAGAATGCATCTTCCCGCCGTAAGCACCTCCGCGGCAGGCGCAGCCGGTCGCAGAGGGTCGAGCAATCACCCGGCCTTGCGGTAATAATGACTGAGCAGCCCGCCCAGCCAGCGTTGGCACTTGGTCGATTGGTAATCGGCGAGCAAAACGGTCCCCCCTCGGCGGTGATTGGTAATCGGCGGCTTGTTACCCAGGCTCTGGTGCGGGCGGAACTTGCCAGGTTGCGTCCATCGCCCAGCCTGACGCCACGCGACGGATGGTGCTTGCATCCATTGTCGCAGGCGATCAGAATAGTAGCTTGGTTGTTTTGTTCGGGCAGGTCGGACACGTTGGGGGGCAAGGACATGAACATGGACATGAACGGGACGTGCAAGAGCGCGTTTGAGCGGGTACTGGTGGACCAGCTTGAGTTGGACATGAGGAATCCACGGATCGCCAAGTGGGTCGAGATGTACGGCAACAAGATTTCCGCCGAGCAGATGAGCCTGGCGTTGGGCGCCGGGGACGGGCAATCCGACGACAACAGCACGACGTTCTACAGCCTGCGTGAGTCGATCAAGACCAACGGCGGGATTATTCATCCCATCATCGTCAATCGGGAGGCGGGCGGGCGCCTGGTGGTCATCGAGGGCAATACTCGGACCCTTATCTACCGGGAATTTAAGCAGCAGAAGCTGGCTGGCGATTGGGGCAGAATCCCGGCGATGGTCTATGACGGCCTTAGCCAAAAGGACATCGACGCCATACGGCTCCAGGCGCACCTGGTTGGCCCAAGAGCCTGGGATCCCTACTCGAAGGCCAAGTACCTGGACCTGCTGCGGAATTCTCAGCACCTAACGCTGGCTCAGATCGTGGACTTTTGCGGCGGCCGCAAGAAAGAGGTGCTGGACTACATTGCCGGATACCAGGACATGGAGGCTTCTTACCGCCCCCTCTTGGATAGCGATGACCAATTCGATCCGACCAGATTCAGTGCCTTCGTGGAACTCCAGCAATCGCGAATCAAACAGGCGCTGCTTGCGGCCAAGTTCACAAAGACCGACTTCGCCAAATGGGTCAAGGATGGACTGATCGCGCCTTTGGCCACGGTGCGACAACTTCCCCGCATTCTGGAGAACCCGAAGAGCAGGGCGGTGTTCCTGAAGGACGGCGCACAGGAAGCCATGAAGGTGCTGGATGTCCCAACGCCGGACGAGGCGATCAAGGACGCTACGCTGGATCAACTTGCCAGAGAGGTCAGTAAGAGAATCCTTAGCATGTCCTACTCTGAGCTTCAGCGATTGCGCGGGAATCCCGCCAGCGAGGAAGCGTCGGTTCTGGCCGAAACCAGGGATCAACTTGCCCAGCTTTGTACTGACATCGCGTCGGACGAGAAATAGCGATGCCGGAGTCAGCCTGCCATACGAATCTAGTTGGCTCGCTAGTGACGTGGATCGCCACGAGTTACTTCGCCGGAGATGCGGGGGGCATACTTGTCGATTCTCCTGCCGCAAAGGACAGACCACCGAAGATCGGCGGGTTCGTGCCGGATGCCTTCGCAGAGGCCGCCCCGCGTAAACTCATGATTGTTGGTGAGGCAAAGACTTGGCGAGACTTGGAAAGCCGGCATACGCGCGACCAGCTTGGCGCATTCTTGCGGTGGTGCCAGTTCAATGGAGGAGGCGTGCTCGTGTTGGCCGTGCCGTGGCCGATAACGCGGCTCGCGGCGGCTCTCGTACGGTCGTTGCAGCAGAGACATGGTTGTGAATTGGTGCGAACGGTGGTCCTGGACAAACTCAGCGGATGACAGGCATGGTACGAATCGAACGGGGCACATAATGGGTCAGCACATCCGGCTGCGGAAAGAACCCAACCTTGCCGCGAAACACACCGCGTTCGCGTACCAACTCGAAGCGGCGACAGCAGTGCGTGATCTTGAATACGCGGCCATCTTTCACGAGCAAGGCTTGGGCAAGACCAAGATAGCCGTCGATGTGCTCCTGTACTGGCTGGAAAAGAAGATTGTGGATACCGTCCTGATTGTCGTAAAGAAGGGATTAGTACGGAACTGGCAAAAGGAGCTTGCTAGCCACACCTTCATCGTTCCGAAACTTCTGACACAGAGCCATAAGGCCAACTTTTTCGTCTTCAACGCCCCGGCGCGGGTCGTGCTTACCCACTACGAGGTTCTCAAGGGCGAGAAGGAGCGAATGAAGCTTTTTCTAAAGACCCGCGACGTGGGAGTAATTCTGGACGAATCGGCGAAGATTAAGAACCCGGACTCGGAGTTGACCAGCGCCTTTCTCGACCTCTCGCCGTTGTTTAAGCGGCGTATCATCATGACAGGGACGCCGGTGGCCAATCGCCCCTATGATGTGTGGGCGCAGGTGCATTTTCTTGACGGCGGAACAAGCCTGGGGCAGGACTTCCCGGAGTTTCGGCGAAAGGCCGACCTTTCCAACACCCTTGCCCATGACCCGGACGCCCAGGAGCGATTTGAGGATTGCATTGAAGGCATTTTCGACAGGATCAGCCCATTCTCTGTCAGGGAAACCAAGAACAGTGGGATTATCTCGCTCCCGGAGAAGGTGATAGAAACAGTCTCCACAGCTTGGGAGACTCACCAGCACGAGCTATACCGCCAGATTCGTAGCGAGTTGCGGGCTGTTGTGGTGCGGGACGGCTTGCCTACGGAAGACAGGGCCGAGGACGTGTTGAAGCGTCTGCTCCGCCTAGTTCAGATTGCCTCCAATCCACACCTGGTGGACGCCAGCTATTCCGCCGAGCCTGGAAAGTTGCTCCCGCTAACAGACCTTGTTGAACGTATCAGCAGAAGTGGCGAGAAGGCAATTGTATGGACAAGCTTCACAGACAACGTGGATTGGCTGGCAAAGACTCTGCGGGGCTATGGCACTGTCAAGGTACATGGAAAGTTGACCATAGAAGAACGGAATAGAGCCATAGACAAGTTTCAGGCGGCCCCCGACGTTCGCCTGCTCATGGCCACGCCCGGTGCCGCCAAGGAAGGGCTGACCCTTACGGTCGCCAACCATGTTATCTTCTATGATCGCGGGTTTAGTCTGGACGATTACCTCCAGGCACAGGACCGGATTCACCGCATTTCTCAGAAGAGGACATGCCATGTTCACAACTTGGTAATGGAAGACTCTGTGGATGAATGGGTCGATGTCCTGTTACACAGCAAGCAAATGGCGGCCCAATTGGCCCAGGGCGATGTTTCGTTGGAATACTACAAGAGCCAGATGTCCTACGCATTTGGCGATGTTCTGAAGAGTATCTTGGACATGTGACAGAATAGGAGCTTGACCATGCCAAAAGCTGGCGAATGGGTCAACGACACCTTGACCTTATGCGGCAAAGAGATTGCGGTGAAGAACGGAATCCTGCCGCAAGCCGAATTGCTCTTCTATCCTGAGAATCCTCGCCTCTACTCGATCATCCATTCGGGCGACGACGAGCCTTCTCAGGCTGTGATCGAAAAACGGCTGTCGGTGATGGACCATGTAAAGCAGCTTGTTCAGTCCATTCGGGCGAACGGAGGATTAACTGACCCTCTCATCGTCAGAGATGGCGACAAGGTTGTGCTGGAGGGGAATAGCCGCCTTGCGGCGTATCGAATTCTCGCAAGGATGGACGCCATCAAGTGGGGCATGGCCAAAGTGCGGTTGCTCCCGCACAATATCGGCGAGGACTTGGTATTCGCCCTCCTGGGTGAATACCACATTATCGGGAAGAAGGACTGGGCGCCTTACGAACAGGCGGGATACCTATACCGCCGGCACACGGTACATGGGATCGACCCGGCAAGGATGGCCGAGGAGATGGGCCTGTCAACCAAAACTGTCAGCCACCTTATCAAGGTGTACGCATTCATGGTTGACCATAAGGATAATGATGTAACCCGCTGGAGCTATTACGACGAGTATTTGAAGCACAATGCCATAAAGCGCGCACGCCGGGATATACCGGCACTGGATAAGGTGGTGGTGCAAAAAATCAAGTCTGGCGAGATTGCCCGCGCGGTGGATGTTCGTGAGAAGTTGACGACGATTGCTGCTGCCGGCAACAAGGTGTTGGCCACGTTCGTGGAAAAAACCGGCACTTTCGATAGGTGCTACGAGCGTGCCATCTCGCGCGGGGTCGATAATGAGTGGTGCAAGCGACTGCACAAGTTCAGGACTCAGTTGACCGAGCCTGATATGGAAGAGGATCTGCGGGAGATGGAAGCAGGTCCGAAGAAGAAGTGCGTCTTCGAGTTGCACAAGATCAGACAAGCAGTTGATCACCTGCTGGCCAAGGTCGAGCACTAGACGCTGCCGGACGTTGGTGCCAATCGAGGGAAGGCAGGCGAAGGTGCGCCTGTGGCCAAGATGGGCGGTTTTGCGCTTGTTGTGGGTGCTGCGTTGCAGTACTCTTCTGCAAAAATGCAGAAGATCGCTGCAACAACGGAGATTAGCGGTGTGGTTGGCACCTGTGGAAGCATGGAGGTCTTCCTTGGCTTTGCGCCTGCCAGGTTGCTGCACGCTGTCTCGTTCGCCGACATCCTTGATGAAGACACAGGGTCGGGCTACCAGCGCCCTCGCAATCGAAGCCATAGCCAGGATTTCCGGCAGTATATCACCCGTCAAGGCAGCACGACCATTCCGCTGACGTTCAACCTCCGGCGTGACCTTCAGGATGCTTGGCAAGTGGTGCGTGGCGACAACGGCAACGCCGTTCTCAGGCTCGCTGCCGGCGTGCGTTGCTTGGCCCAGGTTGACTGCCAGCACCGGCTCGGCGAGCTGTACGAATGCGACCTGCCGCTCGCGTTCATGACGTTCATCGGCCTCGACTTGCGGGCGGAGATGTCGATTTTCGTCATTATCAACAGCAAGGCCAAGGGACTGTCTTCATCCCTGACCGACTATCACGAGAGCAACCTGCTGGCAAACTTGGCCCAAGATGCTCCTCACCTCTACTTGGCCCGGCGGCTAAACGATGACCCAGCCTCTCCCTGGCATCGACTCATCCGATATGGCGGCGAAACATCATCCGGCCTCAAGCGTAGGACCTCCTTGCGGATGATGCAGAAGACGATTTCGCGTTTCTTGGGGCTGACTCGAAATGTCAGGATCGGCACTGTGGAGGACCAGTATGCCGTGTTGCTGGCGTTTTGGCGGGCCGTCGCCAGTATGTTCCCGGATGAATGGCGCGATCCAAGCCATCACCTGATAACCAAGGGCGTGGGCCTCTATTCCCTGACTCTTCTCTTAGCCGACATTGTTCGACAGCCCAACGCGACTAGTCTGACAGAGGATTCTCTTACTCAGTGTCTCCAATGCCTTAAGGGCCGGGTCAACTGGAAGTCCGACGGCATGTTCTCCGAGGCCGGAGGGCAAAAGGGCGCGGCCAAAGTCCATGCTGTGTTGAGGAAAGGCGTTGGTCTATGAGAGTGCTCCTGGTCGAACCCAACTATCGCAAGCTATCCGCCAAGAGGCGCAGGCTCGTCGAGGAGGAACTGCCCGACGACGATGTAGTTGCAGAAGCCGACAACAACGAGGATACATTGTGGTATCCCCCTCTCGGCTTGATGAAACTCGCCCGGTTTCACCGGGACCGCAAAGACGAGGTTAAGTTCGTCAGAGGCTGGGGCAAGAGTCTGCTCGAAGACGGCGGGCTGTTCGCGCCAGCCGAACCTCTCTGGGATAGGGTCTACATAACAACCCTGTTCACCTTTCACTTTGACAAGATCATCGAAACCATCAACTTTTACAAAGCGGCCGTCGGAGGCACCGCGCACAAAATCTTCGTCGGCGGGATAATGGCATCGCTCATGCCGAGGGCTATCCATGAAGAGTCGGGCATTTACCCTATACCAGGGGTAATCACGTCTCCGCGACAGATAGGCATTGAAGATGATACGAACATCGACCTCTTGCCGCCAGACTACTCCATCCTTGATGGCAGGCTTTACGCAATCAACGACACCTACTACGGGTACTGCTCCCGTGGCTGCGTGAATAGCTGTCCCTGGTGTGGGGTGCCGCACATTGAGCCCGGGTATGTTCAGTACATTGACATCAAACCGATAATTCGCGCCTTACGCGAGGAGTACAAGGGCGACAAGTCGCGGCTCAAGCTCATGGACAATAATGTGCTGGCGTCTCCAGACTTGCCCCGGATCGTGGACGATCTGTTGGAGCTTGGCTACGGCCGCAACGACGTGACAAAGACGAAGCCCCCCAAGCAGAGGGTGGTGGATTTCAACCAAGGTCTGGACGCATCGTTTCTTACCGAAGAACGAATGAAGCTGCTGTCAAAGCTCAACATAAAGCCGATGCGAATTGCTTTTGACCGGGCTACTGAGAAGAAGGCATACGTTTCGGCCGTCAGACTAGCTCGTGCATATGGCGTCACGCAGTTCTCGAACTACCTGCTGTACAACTGGAAGGATACGCCCAGAGACCTGTACGACAGGCTGGTTGTGAATATCGAGCTTAATGAGGAGTGGGCGGCCAACGGCGACAAGGCCAGGACGGAGATTTACAGCTATCCAATGCGGTATGCGCCCATTGACGAGTCCAACGGCCCAGGCGCGAACCGTTGCAGAGACTATTGCGCGATGCAGGACGATGAACGCCGGGACTGGCTTAGGAATCCGGTGTGGACGAGGCGTTTTGTCCGAAGCATCGAGATTATGAAGGGCGCCGCCCATGGCGCAATCTCGCCAACGCCGACGCTGGCTCGAAGAACTATCGGGGAGACGTTCGAGGACTTTGTTGCGAACCTCTACATGCCGGAGGAACTGTTACGCAACAGAAATCGGCATGAACTGAGGATTTACCCTGAAGAGCCAGACCGCAAACCTGGGACGGGCAAGGTTGAGGCCTTTCGTGCCTTTATTCTTGCCCTCATCAAGAGGAACACTGCCGTATTCCGAGAGTTCCACGAGGCCGTGGCCGCCAATACAGCCGACGCTATTCGTGCGGCCGTACGCAAGTGCAGAGACAGAGACAAGGAGGTCAAGGCATGGCTCGACACGTACCTACGAAAGTAGACGCGCCGCGCGCCGTGATGGCGAGGGTCGGCAAGCAGATTTTGGAGGTCGTGACTGCGGGCATGTACAACGACCCTCGCATGGCATTGCGAGAGTACATTCAGAATGCCGCCGACTCGATCGATGCTGCCATCGCCGGCGGAGCCGTTGGTCAGGCGAAGGCCAAGATTCAAATAGAGATCGACGGATGTGCGCGCACCATAACGATACTGGACAACGGGGCGGGAATCTCTAATAGGCAGGCAGACAGGCATCTTGGAAGCCTGGGGTGCAGCCTTAAGGAAGGTTTGGCACAGCGCGGCTTTCGTGGAATTGGGCGTCTGGGCGGCCTGGCATACTGTGAGCTTCTTCGGTTCGAGACCCGTGTTTCTGCCAAAGAGAGAGTTGCCGTCGTCGAATGGGATGGCCGTGCGCTCAAGCAGGCGGTCGGGCGAGAGCGGCATGACGAGAGCCTTGAGGAAGCGGTCCGCAGAGTGGCGAGTATAAAGTTCCGTCGCAGCCGTCCTGGTGATCCGGTGCGTTTTTGCCGAGTGCAGATGCTTGGGGTACGGCCGTTTCACTCGGATAAGCTCATGGACATCCGGGGAGTCAGGGAGTACCTCTCGCAGGCGGCACCTGTGCCGTTTGACCGAGGCCGGTTTTCATTCGCGGATGAAGTGACTCGTTACCTGTCGGTAGTGCCTGGATATAACGTGTACCATGTCGAGGTGAACGGCCAGCAGGTCTTCAGGCCGCACGCGGACGAAGTGATGCTTGGAGAGGGACGCGCTGACCGGATGACGGATGTTGAACTGTTTGAGTGGGCAGATGGTGAGCAAAAGATGATCGGTCGGGGTTGGTACGCCAAGATGCAGTACCTCGCATCGCTTCCTCGCCAAACTGCCATGCGTGGGATTCGCGTACGGCAGGGCAACATTGAGATCGGCCACGAATACTTCCTAGAAGCTATTTATGCGGAGCGACGATTCGCCACCTGGCATGTCGGTGAGATTCACTTGCTCGAAACCGTGAAGCCTAACGCCAGACGCGATGGTTTTGAGGAATCGTCCGAATATGAGCGGTTCCTCGAACAAGCAAGCAGGCTCGGCCGCACCCTGAGTGCCCTGTGCCGGGCGTCGTCGAAAAAGCGTGGAGCACTCGTGTCGGCTGCCAGGCAACTCGACGAAATCGAACGTCTCTTGAAGTATGTGGTGCTGGTGGATGTTGGGCACTTAGACTCACATGTGCTCGGCGTGTCCACGCGACTGGACGAGTTAGAAAGGCACCAGAACGTCCTTGACAATGGCATGAAGCGACGGTTGTGCAAAGCTCGTGCGTCACTAGCGGGCTTGCGGGCGAGGCCGACGTATATGACCGATTGCCTCGATCTGCGGCGGCTGAAGAACCTGACTAACAGCGAGATATTTCTTCAGGTGTGCAAGGCCGCATTCTGCGAATACCAGCGAGCGGTCTCAGCGGATGACCTATTGCATCGCGTAGTAGCGCCCTACTTAAGACCGACTGTTGCGGCTCTCCTGAAGCTATAAGTGTGATGGGGCTTGCCGATGGTCGCTATTGCCAGGTCGGCACGAAGCCGCACAGCCCGTTGTCGTACAAGAGAATGGATGTAACCCCTCCCGCTGCGCTGTCAGCAGCACCCGCGTCGGCAGAAGGATTACCATTGTTCAGTCGGGCAGTGGTTAGCAGCGATGGCTTGGAACTTGCCGAGGCAGCAGCCAGTGTAGAGGTCGCAGGAGTGCTCGCCGATTACCAGATGGCGAAACGCTGTTTGCCAGCAGCCTAGCCTGCGTCAGGAGTTTGAAGCTTGTCCCCAAAGCGGATGATTCGCCGGGCAGACAGCCCCGGTGGTGACCAAGCAAGTCGCCCAGCCCAGCGGAAGGCGGGGCCGCCGTAGAGGTTCCAAAGGTTAAGAAAACAGGGCATTCGTTTGGCCCGGCCGAGTGTCTCAGTTGGGCGGGGTGGCCAGATCGAACTCGACCACGATTCGGCCGGAGATGCCGATGGTGTCGTCGCCTGTATCCGTGCGGGCGACGATGAAGTCCGCTGGGGCACCATCGACAATGGCCTGCAAGGCCGACGCGGCGGCAGACCCGGTGATTCTGCCCGGCTGATCGGCCGTCAGCGAGATCGAGCCGATTCCCACCGGCGAGGGATGATTGTTCCAGGTCGGCAGGTTCTCCCAATCGACGGGGGTCGCGCAGCGGGCCACGGACACCTGGCAAGTGGTATCTGCGGTGATCTCGATGTAACTACCGCTCCGCACCGTCACGCCGGTCAGGCCCAGGATCGGCGGCCCTTCCAGGCGGAAGCAGGCATAGCCGACGCTCTGAAGTTCCACATCGCCGGTGTTGGCAATTATCTCGCCGAACCAGGAGGCATCGGGCAACGCGGAGAGCAGTCCGGCGCAGAAATATATCGGCAGTTCCCATCGACCGCGGCTGAGCCATTCGACCACCTGGCGAAGCTCGTTGACGTGAACGGCGCGGATAGGCGTCACGCCGGGGGTTAGAGTGCCGTCGGTCCAGGTGTGGCCGGCATTGAGGTTGTTCAGCAGGCTGACATGGGTAGCCGGGTTGGAGGGTGTGCCCGCGACGATTATCTTGTTCTCGTCGGACCCCGACACCGGCCAGAGCCAGTTCATCGCGGCGGGGGTCGGTGGCTCGCCGCCCAGGGAGCCGGTGGGCGGGCTGAGGACATTGTTCAGCAGGTTGGCACGAAAGTTGTTGAAGGGCGGAGCACCTGCCGTGGACAGGAGCGATCGCCGGACGGCCGCGCCGCTGTAGATGAGCGACGTGAAGACCTGCTCGGCCTGGTAGGTGAGCTGGCGGCGTCGGTTGATCGCGGCGGCCAGCTCCGACACGTCGCAGAGTCGCACGGGGCTGACGCCGGCCACGAGGCGGTCGCCGGAGGCAGAGTTTGTCCAGGAAGGATCGTAGGCCATGCTCTAGTCCAGGTACTTCGCGTAAACGGGGTGATCGAAGATGTAGCGCGTGGTGACGCCGGTGTCGGTAATGGCCGTGGCCAGGACGATGGCGCCGACGGCGACGGCCCCGCCCGGCCCAAGTGATAACTCAGCTAGGTTGTGGGCCAGCACGTTCGACGTGCCGGTCTTATCGCCGAATGTCCCGACGCCCGTGCAGGACTGCTCGCGGACGGTGTAGGCGGCCCCGCTGACGGACGAGACGATCTTGGCGGGGAACACGCTGGCGCCCGCGCTCCCGCCGCCGCTGCCCCCTACGATCTTGACGATGGCCCACTTGGTTCCGGTGCCGGAGTCCTTGGCCAGGATCACCGCCGATCCGCTGGTGCCCGAAGTGAGGTATCCACACTGGCTGTTTGTCACCTCAGCGAATGTGTGGGCCTCGGACACGACGTTGATCTGGACGGGCACCACGCCGACGGCGCACGCCTGCCCGATGTCGCCCGCCAGCAACGGTTGCAGGAGCACCACGAACCGGCCCGTGTGCGCTGAGGTCGTCGGCACAAGGCCCTTCACTGCCGGGCGATTCTTGTAGGTGTCCGGGTTCTGCGCGACCGTGTAGAGCGTGTCAGTGACCCCGAGAATGTCGAAACGCTGGCGGGTCTCCCCTGAGTCGTTCCGCACCAGGATCGTGCCTCCAGGCGCGCCTCCGGCCTTCGAGGTGGCCCCGAAACCGACCCGGTTATTGCGGTAATCCCGCACCATATCCTTAACGTCGTTAAAGAACCGTGCCCCGATCCGAATCGGCTGCCCCGCCGAAACTTTGTCCAGGTCGCTCATGCGGTTCCAATCCCCAACGTGCTGAAACTCCCTGCCCGATAGACCTGCTCGACGTAGACCGCCTTGACCTTCTTGCCCAGGTCGTGGGCCGTGTCGTCGCTGTAATCCTCGTACTGGACCCACAGATAGTCCCATCCCAGTTTTGCGATCCCGGTGACGCCCCCGACGGTCAATCCTGTCTGGTTGGGAATCGAGGCAAAGCGGTAAGTAATCTCCCAATTCTCGCCCCCGCGCACCGAGCCGCTGGCGCCCAGGAATAGGACCGATCCCGCCGCCAGCGTGCGGAACGTGTTATCGTTCACGGCGCCAGTCAGGGCGGCAATCGTGGCGCGATAGGCGGCCGTGACGTTCACGGCCAGAATGCTGTAGGTCTCGCTCCAGGCATAGGCGGGCACCGTAATGTCCACGCCCTCCACGCTGTCCTTGGTCACTCCGATGGCGCCGAGGTGATTCGCTGCCGTCTTGCCTTCCGGCGCATAACTGCCCTTGGTGGCGATGCTCTGCGTGATATGCTGCGTGCCGCCGGTGGTGTCGAAGGTGATCGCCGCGTCGGCCCACTTCTGGTAGGTGACTGTCCCGTTCCAGATGGAGTTTGCCGCGCTGCTTTCACCCTCCTGGAGGACCGGTTCGACGTGGATGCCCGAACGGACCAGGATGCGGCCCGTGGGGGCAGGAGTGAAGTACACCTCAGAGGTCGCCGCCAACAGGTCATAGGCGGCGCCTTGATCGGCCACGAAACGGATGATGTACTGCCTCTCGGCTGAATCAAAGCTGAGGCTCGGACTGTCAGCTCGCTCCTTGCACGATGCTGTGGGCACGTTGCACTCCTAGCTGCCGAAGTTGAAGTTTTGGTGGTAGTAGGCCAGCCGGTTTTTCATGGCCTCGGTCGCCAGGGCCGTCCGCTCGGTGTTCGCCGCCGTCCGCTCGGCGGCGGTGCCGCCCGCCGCCATGCCCCAGGCGGCGGAGGCGTTGAAAGTGCCCGCGACGGAGGTCTTGCTGGCGGATGTCGCGTTCATCAGGCCCTCCAGATCGACGATCTGGCCCTTGAACTTGTCGAGCTTCGTATCCAGGGCATCGGACTTTCCCAGGTTGCCCGGCAACGCCTTCGCCGCCTTGACCGCCGCCTGCCACTCGGCGGTGGCCGTGTCGAGCTTGCCCTGGGTGGCGGCGAGTTCCGTGGCCTTTTCCTTCGCGAGAGCATCCTGCTTGGCCGCCAGGAGCTTTCCGATTTCGTCCAGCTTCGCGTCGTGCTCCCCCTGCGCCAGCTTCTTGGCGGCGGCAGCGACCTGCTCGTTGGCGGCAAGTTCCGCGTCGAGCTTGGTCTTGTTGGCGGCCAGCGTGGCATTGACATCCTCGTCGATGGACTTCTTGCCCGCCTCGGCCTCGGCACGAATCTCGGCAATCCGCTGCTCGGTGACGTGGCCCTTGCCGGCGTTCATCGAGGCCACATCTTCCTCGACGATCTTGTTGCCGGCATCCTGGTCCACCATCTTCTTGGCCAGGTAGCCCGCCAGCCCCTCCGACTGATCGCGGTGCCACTTCATGAACCCCGACCACAGAACCTTGAGCAGATAGATGCCGCTGGCCCAAGTGTTGGAGATCGACAGCCAGGCGTCGGCCATGCTGATCCTGATTTCCGACCAGGTTTCGGCAACGGTGATCTGCAAGCCGCCCCACAGGTCGTACCAGATTTTCTGTAGCTCCAGCCTGCCCTTCTGGAACTCCATCGTCAGGGCCGACCATAGAACCTTCGCGGCCAGGCCGACATCGCCGCTGGCCAGGGCATTGCCGATGGCGTCGAACGACGTGGTGGCGTCCTTGGCCAGGTCGCCGAACCGCTGGCCCAGCCAGGCCAGGGCCTCGCCGCCCTTTCCGGTGGCGTAAAGTTGATAGGCGGCGAATCCGGCGAAGGCACCGATCACCAGCCCCAGCGGGGACAGCAGGCCCAGGATGACCGCTTTTACCATCGCAAGGGAAACCACCACGAACTTGCCGATGCTCGCAATCGTTGCCAGGGCCACGCCAACGTACTTGATCGTCATGCCCAGGACCACCAGCGCCGAGCCCGTGGCGGCGACCAACACGCCCATCTGGAACAGGTAACGAATCAACTCCGGGTTGGCCTTGATCCAGGCGTTGAGCTTCACCACCACAGTCGTCAGCCACTGCGCCATGCCGTGGAGCATCGGCGTCAGGGCGGCACCGATGGTCTTGGCCGACTTCTGGAGCACCAGCCAGAGGGTTTCGAGCGCCTTGCTGAAGGCGTGCCCGGCCTCGGCGTCCTCGGTGCTCATCTGCAAGCCCAGCGACCTGGCCCGCTCCTGGAGGGCTTCGATTCCCCTGGCCCCCAGCGACAGCATCGGCAGCATCGACGTGCCGCCGCGTCCAAAGATTTCCAGGGCCGTTGCCGCACGCAGAGTCGGGTCTTTGATTGCCGCTAGCCGGTCGGCAAAGAGCTTCATCTGCTCATCGGGCGCCAGGCCGACGAACTGCCTGGCCGTCAGACCCATTTCCGCCAGGGCCTCATTGGCGGCGGCGGTGCCGCCCGCCGCGGCGGTGATGAACTTCTGCATCTTCTTCACGGACTTTTCCATATCCTCCAGGTCGGCCCCGCTCATCTTGGCCGCGTAGCCCAGGGTGGAAAGCTCCTCGACGGCGATGCCGGTGCGGGCGCTCATCTCGGCCATCCGGTCGCCGGCGTCACCGAACATCTTGGCCGCCGCGACCATTGGCGTGATGATCCCGGCCCCGGCAGCGAACATTTTCGTGCCGATGGCCTTGATGCCCGCGCCGAACGTCTTGAGCCGCGACGCCGCCTGGTTCAGCCCGCGCACGAGCATGGTATTGTCGGCGAAGATTTCGACGAAGGCGCGACCAGCGCGAATTGACCCAGAACCACCAGGCATCTGTCACAGCTTTCTGCTTCCTAGGGTCTGCTTCCTAGGGTCTTGACCTGATACCACACTACGGGTATCATCCAGTTGCTCCACGAAGCGCTTCGTCTCCCCCCGCGAAGCGTGTCGAAGCAGGGCTTGGCTCACGCCAGGCCCTTTTTATTGCGCCTCGGCCTGCTTGCGGACCTCGTTGCCGATCCCGGCGCGGATGAAGCACGCCTGGAGCGCCGCCCAGATCGCCGCCAGCAGCGCGACGTTGTCGATCTGGCCGTCGGCCCAGGCGAGGACCGCGCCTGCCAGGCCGATTGCGGCGGTGATGTACGCCTTCTTGCCACGCAGGAAGTCACGGATGCCGGTCACGTTCATGTTCGACTCCTTGGAGCTAAAGTCCCACCAGGGCGGCCAGCAGAGACAGCACGATGGGCGCCAGCCGGAGCAGGATTTCGTTCTTCAGGTCCTCGCGGACCTTGTTGTACTGGGCGACGGCCTCCCAGCGGGCTGTGTTGGCCTTGACCTGGGCGACGAACTGGTCGTTGCTGAGCTTGCTGTCCAGTTCCGCCACAACCTCGATGTCACCGGCCATCAGACGCCGCAGGTACTGCCAGGCGTCGGCCTGGGCCATATCCAGCAGCCGCGGCCCGTATTGGGCCAGCAGCGCAGCGGCGGCCTGGCGCTGCGTGTCGGGAACCTTGGCCAGAAGATCGGCCACCTGTTGATTGATGTCGGTCATATTGTCACCTTCCAGCGTTCCCAAAGAGGATCCAGCGGACCATGACGATCATGGCCACCACTAGGGCGAGATCGGCCAGGATGCCCGTTACCAGGGCAATGGTCAGAAGTCGCTCCGACTGTTTCGGCTCGGGCATCTATTCACCCGCGATCTTGGGGCCCCAGTTGGGGTCTTTGTTGGCTGAGCGGACGAAGAACCGCCACTGCTTGAAGTTCTCCTGCTGGTAAATGGTCAGCCACGGCGGGACGTTGGGGTCCTTGGCGGACCGATCAGCGGCCTGGTAAGCGTCCATCGTAGAGGTCTCGGCGGCGGTCAGGGCGTCACCCTTCAGGTAAACGTTGCCGCAGCCTGTGATAGAAACGATGACCACACAGAGCACACAGAGCCACAAGAGAGGCATTCTGTTGTCCCTACGACCTACGACCTTCGACCTACGACCTGGGTTGTTCATAATCAGCCCTTTCCGAGGAATGCATTACGCATCGCCTCAATGTTGTCCTTCGTGACGACCACCGCGTTGGATTTCTGCCGCCTGGCGGTGTACGGGTCGAAGTCCGCCGGCATAAACGGCTTGGTCTTCTTCGGATCGCGATTGACGTTGGCCAGCATCGCCAGCACGCTGCTGGTCTGCGACCACGCAAAGCGGCAGCGGCTCTCCGACATCAACACCAGCTCCCGCAGCGTCAGTCGGCGGGGATCGACTCCGATGACGCCGGCAAGCTCCCAGCAGAGCTTGTAGAACCGCTCATTGTCTGGAGGTTTTTGAGAACATCCGCGTCCATCTTCGCCAGTTCCTGCTCCATCGCCCGCTCGACCATCCCGCTGTCCAGCCGCTGCTGCATCGCCGTCACCCTCATCCCGTCCAGCTTGCGGTACTTCGTCAGCACGTTCCTGAGCAGGCTGCGACGGGACGACGGGAAAAAATCGACCAACTCCTCCAGCAGCGCCTCGGTGGCAGAGTCGATGGAGTCACCGGCCAGGCTGCGGCCGAAGTCGATGTCGCTGACTTGGCGGGCCTCACATTCCTCGCGGCAGAGCACATATAGCACGTCGGCCAGGAGGATCGGGTCGCCAGCCAGTCGCTCCATCATGTTGCCGTTGACCGTGCCATCGACCAGGTTGACGGCCAGCGCGTCCTTGACCGCCTTGACGGCCCCGACGTTGACGGACACGGTCCAGGTTCGGCCGGCGTTATCGGTGAAGGTCTTCATGGTATTGCCTTTCCTTTCATGAGCACTTAGACTGACTGCATTCGCGGAACAGGGGACAGATAATGCCCAGCCCGATGACTATTGACGCAGGCGGCAAGACCGTGTCTCTCGCCCTGATGGACGACTCCTGGATCATCAATCAGTGCGCCGGCGGACATCCGTTCAAACCCAGGCCCGGGGTCGTCTGGACAGAACATGACCGTTGCGGACGGCTGCCAGAGATTCCCGGCGATAAGATGCGGGACCTGCTGCAAGAGCAGAAGAACAGCCTCGGCAACTGTGCAGTTGTCGCATGGCATGATGGGAGGGTTCTGGGGCACCTTGTGTGGATGGCCAGGAGCACAGCCCGAACCGTCCACGCGAGCGGATGCCAGTTCTTTGGCCAGCCGGAAGACGATGAGGGCGTGTTGGTCGTGATCAACCTGGCTTTCTGCTCGTTGGGTGGCCACGAGTTCCGCCGTAAAGGCGTCGGCAAGGCCATGGTCGGCATGATGGCCGACTGGGCCAGGGAGAATGGCTGGAGCACCATCGAGGTGTACGATGTCTCTGGCGGCCTGTTCCCCTGGGATTGGCTCGATTTCTGCATTCCCCCCAAACCCTTCTGGGAAGGACGAGGTTTCAAGGTGATGGCGGAGCGTCCGCACAGGTTCACCAACGAAGAACTGGCCGCTGCTCTTGCTGACAATCCCCGCAATAGCGAACAGGAACAGGCTCAGAAGCGGCAGACTATTGACCAGATTCAAGCGGGTGCAGTCGATGAATCGCAAATGGGCCATTTCGACCTCAGACTTTCGCTCTAATCAGCCACGTATGTGCATCATGCTCCCGCCTTCTTGAACCACTGGTCCCACTTGGACAGCTTGCAGGTCACGGAGGCGATGATCGCATCCTCCAGGCCTTCCTTGCGGTCAAACTTGGTGACGCCGAAGGAGCCCTTGGGCCCCTGGCTTCCGGTGGTGGCCTTGTCGCCGTCCAGCGCGGCCAACTCGACCTGCGTGCCGGCCAGGAACGCGGCGAGCATCGCGTCGAACACGGTGTCGCCGGGCTTCCAGACCATCTCGAACTCGATGGTGCATTCGCGAAGCGTCGGGGCTGTGGCGCGCCAGCCGCTGTTGCCGCGGGTGGTGATGTCGGCGTCGCCCGCTTCCAGCGTCAACGTCAGGTCGCGGACGTTGGCGACCTCGGTCATCGCCGTGATGGCGGTCGGGGTGTCGGTACCCGAGATGGCGCCTTCGTAGAGCTTGGCGTTCATGCCCAGGATGTAATTGACGGTTGGCATATTTAGCCTCCTGGCTAAAGCGGTCTTACTTTCTCACGCTGTTGCCCCACATGGGCAGAAGCTTGGGTAATTCCTTCTGGAGCGCCGGGGCCATGAAGGGCCTGGCCTTGTAGGTGACTCTGCGGCTGCGTCCACGGCGGTCTTTGCGGCTGGCTGTTCCGCCGTATTCCAGCAGCGGCGGCGCCTCGACCACCGACCTAAACGGCGCCGGGCCGATGACGACGCTGCGATTGGCCGTGTCGTAACCGAAGAAGATCAGCCGCTTGAGCGTGCCGACGTGGCCTGAGGGCGGGCTGCCGGGCTGGCTGGCGGCTTTCCGCCTGCGGATGCTGCTGCGGGCGGCCTGGCGGACAAACGCGCCGAACTTCGACAGCACGCGACGCACGCCGGCGTCCACGGCGGAGGTGACCGCCTTGGAGTCGAAGAACATCTCCTTGATCTTCCAGTCGATCATTTGCCCACCATCGCCCTGTAGACCACCGTCATCACGCTGGTGAACTGGCGGAACTGCTCCAGGTGCTCGGGGGAGTAGACGGCCACATGCTCGGTCCGCACCCACGCCGCCGCCGCGAAGGCCGCGAGCCGGCGCTGCCGCAGGAACTCGGCGATCTCCTCCGCCAGGTCCATCAGCGGGTCGATCTCGGCGTTGTCCGCGGCAGAGAGTTTGTGCTGCACGGCGATATCGACGCTGATCTCGAACTGGCTGGCATCGCGGCTGGCCTGCTGGCTGGTGACGCCCTTGGGCACCACCGTCACATGGAGGTCGGCCATCTCCGCCAGGTCATAGACCGGCAGGTAGGTCCGCACGGCCGTGAAGGCCGGGCTGAAGGTGTGAGCGTTCAACTCGGCCACGACGGCGTCGGCGATGTCGGCGACCAGGCTCATCGGCCCACCCCACAAAGGGACCGGCGATTGCCGGCCGCCACCGCCGCCGAAACCTCGTACTCCAGATACGGAGCGTCATCGCCAGTGGTGAAAAGGCTGCTGTAGCCATTGCTATCTGAGGATGGTGCGCTATCCGGGTCATTCTCGTAGTCGGGTATCGTCATCAAGCCTACCGTGAACACCTCGTCCTTCGCGAAACCGTGGCCCACCATTTCGGGGCTAGTCCACCACATTGAACTTTCGTTAATTTCCGCTTGTCCAACGTTCTCGCCGCTGCTGAGGATATTGCCATAGGTGGCGTTTCCTGCACCCAGGGCAACCCCGGCTTTCACATAGAATAAACAACCGTATCCTTTCACTCGGAACTTGCAGGATGTGACCGTGCCCTCCACCTTCGACGTATCGAATGTTGCCGTCAGTCGGGCGATAACATGACCCTGCGTCCCCGACACCACCCGTAAGGTGTTAGGATTGCAACCATACCCCGGCAACCACGATTGAGTCGCGACTGTGCATTCTGCCGCGTTGCGTACCTGCGCCCACGTCTTGTTCGTGGGCCTGCCGTCCAGGCACCATCGCTTCAGATTGGCGGCCGTGGTCTCGATAGTGGGATCGAGGTCTACGACCGCATCAGCGGGACGCGGCTTTGTTTCCAACGAAAGTCCATTGGCCGCCCTGTAAGCAGCACGACGATCAAACTTGGCTTGCCGTGCCGCAACATCGGCAGTGATTTCAGCGGCATGATCCGCAAGTTCCAGGGTGACAACCGTCGGGGGCAACACGGTCATTGCCGCCGAGTCACTCTCCACCAGCCTTGCCTGGCTTTCGGCCCGCTGGTTTTCAGGATCGGCGACAGCGATGGCAACCTTGTCTTCGCCGAAACGCTGCGACCACTGATGCAGGTGCAGGCCGACACGGCTGTCAGCGTCGAATATCAAGGATTGACCGTCATGCTCAACGCCTTCGCTGCACGTCACGTGGACTGTCACGGACGCCGGGGCAAGGACAGGGTCCAACTGCGGGCCAAAACCTGTACGCGGGTCCGTCTTGACACTCACCGTGGAATCCAGCACGGCCTGGCGGCAGTCCTCGGCGAACTCCATGCGAATCCATCGGCCATCGACACATCGCACAGTCCAAGAGCCGTCAGCGTCGTCATGCTCCACCGTCACGGCCTCGGAGATAGGGACGAACTGCCCGCCCACCTCAATCCATTGCGGAGCGGCGTAGAGCCGTCCGCCACCTGAATGGGTTGCATGGTTGGGACTGATAGGCGTTAGGATTGGATCGCCCATGCTCATTCCTCGTAGTAGACGACTTCCACGCCGAGGCCCTTGGACGCGGCGGAGGTGTAGATGTTCAGTGATTCGCCGGCATCGGTGCCGTAGCGGAACGCCGCCGGGTCGGCCGGGCCGGGGTCCACCCATCCGCCGGTGTCGCCCAGGCTCTTGACGGCCGAGAGGGGCTTGGTGTTGCCCGTGCCCGAACAGATCGTCACATCCACCGCCAGCTTGGCCGTGACGTTGATGGCGACGACGCGGATAGCCTTGCCGGGCACGACCGCCACGATGATGTTGTCACCGGCGGCGCTGGCGTTGAGCCTGGCCCGCTTGTAGGTCTTGCCAGTGCCGACAGTCAAAGCGCCGCCGTCGCTGATGTCCACATCCGCCGATTGAAGCCATCGCCTGGTCATATCAACCTCGAATCACGAGCTTCCACAGGGCCGAGACCGCCAGCGTCACCGCCGAGCCGGCGATGATCCACAGAAGTTTGCTGCGTACCGCTTCGGCTGACTCCAACCTGTCCAGCCGTCGCTGGATGCCCGGCTTGCCGTTGCCGCGGATCGCCTCGTCCAGCTTGTCTAGCTTGCCGTGAATGCTGGCAAACTCGCCTTTGCAGATCCGGTCGTATTGGTCGGTGTCGCTGCACATCAGGCCATGCTCCAAGCGTGTTGCGTTCTTTGGCCGGTGCGATACAATTCGCCCATGTTGCTACCGTTCCTGATCTTCTGGATCATCATCATTCTGGGCCGTCGGCAATTGGGGTGGCGCGGCATTGGCATTACCATCGCGATATGGGTCGGCCTGTTGGTTGCCTGTTCATTCTCTGGTTCGCCTGCATACCTGTTTGTTGCTGCCCAAGCGATCTTGGATGCGGTCCTCGTCATCGTGGTCTGCGGTGACGATATTCGGATCAACTGATCGGCTCGTTGCTGACGAACTTCGTGTGAATCCGTAGCGTTATTCCATACGGGTCGGCCGGTCGGCAAACATCCTCATTGCCCGGAGCCATCACCTCGTAAGTCCTGCCGTCGTCGCTGATCTGGTCTCCTCGCTGCGGCCGAATCACCTGGCCATCCATCACCAGTGACGCCGCCGAGACCAGGAAGTCGCGACTCTCGGCCTTCTCGACGATCCCGTAGGCGTTCTCGACCTCGAAGACCGTCCTGCCGACCGTCGCGGCAACCTGCACAGAACCGGCGCCACGGCAGTATGTCACATTCCGCGACAGGTGGGCCGTGCGCATCCTGTCCAGCCATCCGGCGGCCTGTTCCAGCAGATTAGCCACGACTTTTCATCCCAACGCCTCCGACTCCGGTTACACCGTGCTCAGCGAAGCGCCGTCGTTGTAGGCCACGGACCATCGCTTGTTGGTTCCGCTGGCCTTGGCCACCAGCAACACCGCATCGCCCGCGTCATTGAGCGTGATGGTGTTGTTGCCCGTTTGGTTGATCGTGGTGGCCACGGTGATGACGCAATCGCCGCCGTCGGTCTTCATGGACAGGATCAGTTCCTGCCCGACGAAGCTCGGCGCGGCGAGCGTTCGCGTTTCAGCCGCCGCCGTCACGATGTCCACGTGTCCGCTGGCGGTGACGGGGATGGCGCCCGCGTTGCCCGGGTCGGCGATGTTGGCGGTCTTGGGGTTGTTGGCGACCGATGCGATGCCATCCAGCCGCACTCGGACCGTCGCGTCGGCATCCGCCGCGGCGGTGACGACCTTGCCCAGCTGCTTGTTGCCGGTGCTGGTGGTCGTGGCGACCTTGTTGGTCGCGTCCCAGTAGACCGTGGTGCCGGCCGTCAGCCCGCTGCCGCCGGTAGTGGCCTTGGGCACGTCGAATACGCCCCAGACCGCCAGGCTGCCCAGGGCATTGGCCGCGATGGGCGTCTTGGCCACGCCGATCAGATCGCCCTGGACTACCACATCACCAGCCGCCACAGCGCTCGTCGGGGTGTAGTCGATGCTTTCGCCGTCTTGTACAAAGATTGCAGTTGCCATTTCCTATTCTCCTGGAGTTGCCGGTAGCCCGGAGCCAGTAGCCGGGAACAGCGTTGGCCATTCCTGACTACCGGCTACGGATCACCGGCTATTTTGTTAGGCCTCGCCTTTGACCTTGGTCCCGCCACGGGCATCCTGAAGCGCGACGCCGAAATCGTGGTAGCCCCGCATCTGTACGCCCAGTACGTCGAAATCCGCTTGGGCCGTCTCGATGGTCGGCGACTCCTGACCATTCAGGAACGCCACCTCGATCACCGGCAGGTCGCCCGGATCGGCCAGCAGATACCACGCCTTGCTGCTGTAGCCGGGGTACTTGATGTTGGCCAGGTAGCGCGACACCTCGACGCGGTACTTGCTGGTGTGCGGGTTGCTGGTCGGGTAGGCGCCCTTGTTGGTGGTGTTGTCCCGAATCTCCGTGGCCTTGTAGAGCTGCGTGCCCAGGGCATTCAGCGCCGTCGGCACCAGCAGAATCGCGGGCATGATGCCGATGGGCTTGCCGTCGCTGTCGGTCTGGTCCATGAAGGTCTGCTCGGCCTTGCTGAGGCCGTCGATGCCCAGCAGCGTGTCGGCGCCCACCAGGTAGTTCTTGGCCCCGGCCGTGAAGAAGGCGCTGTTGGCCAGGAAGACGGTCCAGAAGATGTCATTGATCTTCACGCCGGACCCGCGTCCAAGCTTGCGAGGGATCGTGGTGATGGCGCCCAGGTCATCATTGATGATGTCCCGGCGGTCCACCGAGAGCATCAGGCCGAAGGTGTCAGCCTTGTTGCTGTAGCTCTCGTTGCCCAGTGTCCCATGCTTGAGTTCCCCGCCCGGGGCGACCGGCTCGTATTGGTCGGCGCCGATCAGGCGGTAGCTGGTGACGGTCTTGAAGTCAGACACGTTGCGGACGGAGCAGATGTTCCGCCAGGTGCGTTCCACGCTAAAGAAGCCCTCCAGCAGGAACTTGTTGGCGACGTTCGACAGAATGCCGCCGATGTCCACGGTGCTGAACTCGGCCTGGATGCCCTGGCCGTGCCCGAAGGCGCAACGCAGGACCGCCCGCGTGTCGCGGAAGTTGCGGCCGGTATAGCCATTGGCCCAGGCCGCTTCCATCAGAAGCTCCTGAAGGCCGATGCCGCCGCCGAACCGCTTGTCGGCCAGGTCCAGCGTCTTGGCGTCGTGGAGCTTTTCCACGTCATGCAGGCCGGCCGTCAGCATGCACGCGGCCTCCAGGACCGCGCCGGTAACGGTGTTGTCCGGCGCCTGGACCGCCGGGGCCTTGGGCCGCTCGGCGCGCAGAACCTCCAACTCCGTCCGCGTCACGTCCCAGCCTTCCTTGATGGCCTTGGCGCAGATTTCGGAATGGTCGTCGCCGTCTTTGGTACAGACCTTGCGAACGGCGGCGATCCGCTCCTGCTCGGCGGCAGCCCGGGCGCGCATGTCCGCCACCGGATCAGCCTCGATGCCCGTCGCGCCGGCAGCCTGTACGGCAGGCGGTTGGGCCTCCATGCCCGTTCGCGCCTGCTGTGCCTCCACCTTCAGAGCCTCCTTGCCCTCGCTACCCTCAACCACCTGCGTCTTGTTGGCTTCCGTGCCGTCCATGTTGGTCTCCATAGTCTGTGAATTCTGCAAAATGGCCTTGGCAGCCACGTTTGCGGACGTGTTGCCGTCGGCGCCCAAATCGACAAAGCTGATCTCGCCCAGCGTCGCCTTCCTGACGACGTTCACCGGGCCTTCAAACTGCCGGCCGTTCACCAGAACGGCCTGGCCTTCACGCACAAAGTCAAACTGCTCGACAGACGCCCCGATGGACGCCTGCCAGGGGAAACCGTTCTTGGCCGACACCACGACCTCGCGGGCAGCGGCGGTGTCGCGGGAGACGACGCCCGAAGCAACGAGCCGGCCATCGGCGATGCGGATGCTGTCGCTGTGGCCGACGCCGCTATTGGCGTCGTGGCCGAAGCGGATCGGGCGGCTCTGTGACGGGATCGACAACCCCGCCAGGTCCACGACCATCGGATACCGCCAGCCGGCGATTCGCATCAGGCCGCCCGTATAGGCGACCATGCTGAATCGCGGCAGCGGGGCCTTGCCGGGATCAGTGCCCTCGGCGGCGGCCGTAATCTCCATCTGCGCGGTCAGTTCCAACCGCTCAGGCGGCTTCGGATTGTCGCTGGTTGCCTTCGTCATTCGTGTCATCCGTTACTTGCTGCTGATCCTGCCGGGCCTGCGGCGGCGTCGGTGCAACCGTCAGCCCCAGCTCTTCCATGAGCGCCACTTCCTTGGCCCGCTGGCGAAGCTCGACTTCCCAGTCCTTGCCCTGGCGGGCGTACTCTGTTGCCAGTGTGGTGGTATTGGAGGCCAGGCGAGTCGCCTGGGCGGTGGCTTCCTTGGCGGGGTCCACATGCTCGTGGCCGTCCCAAAACCACTGGTGTGGCCACTCCTCCACACCCACCAGTTCCGGGTACACCTTGACCGCCTCGGCCATCCAGGCGTCGAGGATGCGGTCCAGAACGACCGACTCCAGGTGGGCCTGCTCGACACGGATGGACTTGTAGTAGGTCTGGTGATCCAGCCGGCCGGAAGAGTAGTTGTAGCCCGAGGAATTGCAGGCGGCGATGTTGTACGGCATGTTCAGGCAGCGGGCGATCTCATTGAGAATCTCCCGCTTGAACATCTCGTAGGTGGTCGCCGGCTGCTCGGCCTTGATCTGCTGCGGCTCCCAGCCCTCCGGCCCGAAGACGGCCATGTTGGGCTCAAACTCCATCGTGGAGTTCGGCTCGACCTCCGCCGCCTCGCCGCCGGCTGGCGTCCCGGTCTTCATAAAGATGGCGATGTTGGCGGCGCTCTCCGCCGCCGAGACCACCGCCAGCGTGTATCTTCGCAGTTGTGCGAAGAGCGGCAGTGCCGGCAGGATGTCCGGCAGGCCACGCGATTGGCCCGGCCGGTCAGCGCGGAACCAGTGGATCATGGCGCCAGCCGGCACGATGCTGTACTTCAGCGGCGTGCCATGCAGGATGTCGCCAGGGTGCGAGTCCAGGACGTGATACTGGATCGGGTTGCCGCATTCGTCGAAGACGATGCCATCGACGAACTGCGGCGTCGGCAGGGACATCATCGGCGTGCTCACCTGGTCAGCCTCGATCAGCTTGCTGTCAAGTTTGACAGGATGCCCAAGGGCGGAATTGGAAAACAGCAGGCCGAACGCCTCGCCGTCCTGCGCCCGCGACATCCGCATGGTGCGGAGCTTGCCGCTCAGGTCGATGGCCTTCGCCCAGGCCGCGAACTCGCGCTCGATGACCTGGTTGACGCCACCGTCATCGCCGTCGTCGCCCTTGCCCTCTTTGTCAAAAAGCATCTGGAGGCGCGGGCCGGTGCCGATCACGTCATTGGCCAAGGTCAGCACGATTCCGCGAGCGTAGCTGTTGTTGGCCACCTCGTAGCGGGCACGGTTGCGGAGGGTCCGGCGGACATCCGGCCGGGCGGCGGCGTTGGCCGACAGGAAGTCGGCGTTGGCCCAATGCCGCGTATTATCCGGCGTGGTCTGCGCGGAGTCGAACTTGGCGCGAAGCACCCGGAGCCGAACGCGAGATGCGTGACTATCGGGTTTTCCGATAGTCGCGGGCATCACGAGATTCTTGAGCCATCCGAACATAGGTGGTTTCCCAGGCCCTTGTCACACCGTTCCCGGCGGGACGATCTTCACGCGACTGAGCGCCTTGGCCGGATTCCGCCCGGCCTGCTTCTGAGAAAGGTACTTGTCCGCCGCAATCTGGTCGGCCAGCGTGTGCTGCTCGACGCTGGTGCCATCGCTGCTGGCCTTAGCAGGCCCGGCGGCGTTGTCACGGATCACGTTGTCCAGGTCTTCAGCCATAATCGCGGGAGCCGGATTTGAACCGGCGACCTCGTGGGTCTTTTGGGAAAAAGCCACGCGAGCTGCCGCTGCTCCATCCCGCAATGCCAACCAGTCCGCCCGAGCAAAAAGAAAACGGCCGTGCAGGGGTGTGGCCCCACACGGCCGTCGTATCTTTTCGCATCGCACCGGGGATCAGCCGGAGCGTCGCGCGTCCTGGTTGTCTATCTCCGTTTTACCAGAGGATTGAAGTCGATCAAGTGCTTTGGGGAAAAGATGAGCAGATTGTTACACCCATAGACCTTGGTTCTTGCTGAGGTCAGGAGACTTGCGGGCGCAGGCGGTCTCTGACTCGCAGGTCATCGATGATCCAACCGTTTGTTTGCATACTGCGGACAACCTCGTCATAGACGGGCTGCTGGCTATTTGGGTCTCTTATAGTCACCAAGAGCGCAACGTTTTGATTCACGATTTCCCTCGACTCAACGCGCTGCCGCACCTGCATTTTGAGCCGCCATTCGTTACCGGAGACCCCTTTGCTAGCTCGGCCGTGTTCGCCTCGTGAGCAGTCTCTGTGGAAGACCTTAACGGGTGAATACTTGAAACAGTGCTCAATTAGATACTGCTCCTTCATCTGCTCGCTCTCGGTCACGACTTGTGGGATTTCACCGTGGAACTCACTCTTGCCAGCCTTGTTGGTGCGATACACTCCGAGCGAGACCTCTACGTTGGCCTGGCAATACTCGATGCCACCCTGTGGATGTAGCGGAGGGTCGCAGACAAGGGTCATATATACCTCGCCCACGAAACGCCCATCGCGAAAGAGGCACGTTGGCATTGGAAAGTTGCGCTTCTCATAGAACGGCCCCTGTTCAAGTTCTGGCTCGAATACCAGGGTTACTGCGTGAGGGGTGCAGAATAATAGCTGGTCAATATCACCCGGCACGCCGAAGCCACGGTACGGCAGCAACAACGGGTCAACGCCGGAATGCCGTAGCACTGCTGAGTGGACTACAAGCGCCTTTGCAAGATTGCGGGTTATCGGCGCCTCGATTCGATGGTGAACATGGCCAAGGATCGCCGCGACCCACGGGGTCGAGAAGCTCGTTCCAACCCACTCCTGGATGTGGCCTTGGCCATCTATCGACAATAAGCCTGCTTGGCTGCACTCGCCGGTCGCAGTGCAATTCCCGCCGTAGTGTGCCACTTCGGGCTTCGGAATGAACCCGGGCCCCGGTCCCCGACGGCTGAACGAAGATGGCTGTTCTGCCCTCACGACGGTCGTTGGATGATCTTTGTGGGCGAGGGAACCCACCGTCAAAGCACGAACGGAATCGCCAGGCGGCGAGATGAAATCGGCCCCTCCGAGGTCTTGTCCAATGCTCGTGCGCACCGGACCCAAGTCGTAGTTGCCAGCAGATATTACTAACTGTACATCAAACTCATCTTGCAGCCGATCCAAAGCCTGTGCAAAATCCGAGAAAGCGTTATTAGCGCAGGCTTGGTTAGCATAGTTGACGGATAGGCTCCAGACTCGTACATCCCTCCGTTTGGCAAAGGCCGTTCGCATCGAGTCAAGCAGATCAGCTTCGGTTGCGCCCTCCTTGGGCATCGCGATTACGTCAAATATGCGACACTGCAATGCGGGAAGACGGGGATCATCATGGTTCAGCGTCCGACCATGCGTGACCAACCCTGCGATAAAGCTGCCGTGGTCATAGTCCCTGAACTCTTCCGGCACATCGCTGTGCCGATCTACGACCCATGGTGCAAGAATTGGATTGGCGGGAGCAATGCCACCGTCAATGATCCCAAGAATGGGATAATCAATCGATGGATTAGGTCCGGGAAACCGCGCCGGATCGGCAGGCTCCACCTGTCTGGATGAAGGGACCAAGACCTGATACGTAGGAAAAGGACCGATACTCGCGACTCCAGGAAAATGCGCCAGCGATAAAGCCTGTTGACCCGTAAGCCCTTTGACATCGAACACAGTGATCTGTCCACCATACGAGCGTTGAACGGCCCTGACCCCAGTGAATGTTCCTACGCGTTTGAGAAAAGCTTCTTGAACAGACAGGTCATCTGCGGAGAACCAGTGTCTGAACAAGCGAACCTTCAGTGACTTGCCTTTTTGTTGATCGACAAGGTGCGAGAACTCTCCTGGCGCACATCCAAACATCATTTCCGCCGAATAGGGCGCAATCTGTTCAATCGCGGAGATATGGAGTTTTGCCTCCTTGCTCTTGGCGTGGGCGATTTGGCCAGCAAGGGTCTTCAGGGTCACTGGTTTCACGCTAATCAGTAATTTTCCCAAGCCTGCGACGCCGATAGACGGGCAGATATCGTCATTGAATAGTGTTGTCGGACGGTAGCTCTTGGCAATGGCGTTTCGTCGTAAGGTCACTACTGCTACCGCAGGCACATCGGGTTCCTGCTCGAAGTCCTCTGCAAAGTGAGAAGCGACCGAGCTAACCTGCGACGTAAGCTCTTGCCTTAGTTCATCGGTCACTTCAACAAATGGCTCGTGATTGCCGCCACCACCTTTGTCATGGCCAAAGTCCTGTTCCATTGGTTGGACGATCTTTATGGGTAAACGATGGTTTTCAGCCATTGGCGGCCTCCTTCTTTAGATGCCGTGAAACCTTAGACTCCGACACATTGAACAGCCTTGCCAATCGAACGTTTGGAAATGCACGATGAGAAAGCTTGCTAAGCAGAACAAACCGTGACTTGTCATCAACAGCTTTCGTGAGTTCAGGCAGCTTCCCGGAGGCTATCTCGTACAAGAACTGATCGAGATCGATCCTGTCGTTGCCCGCAATGACTGCTTCGCGGATTGCGTCCTGAGAAAGCTGGCGGATATCTGAGCCATTCATGCCCTCTGTCACTTCGACAAGGATCGCCGCGTCTTCTTCGGCCGTGAGCCATTGGCCCAAGAAGAGGCGGAACATCTCCAGCCGCTGCCCCGGATCGGGTAGGCTCATTTCCAACTTGTACGAGAAACGTCGCCAGACGGCGGGGTCGAGCAAGTGGGGGTGATTCGACGCAGCGATCATCACGGTGTGACCATCGAGGGAGTCTATGTTCTGCAACAGGCTAACCACGACTCGCTTCAGTTCTCCAAGCTCATGCTGGTCGTCTCGCAGCTTTGCCAAGGCATCCATCTCGTCCAGGAACAGTACGCACGGACGCGAGGCCACATGCTCAAACAGAAAGCGAAGGTTTTTGGCCGTGTTCCCCAAGAAGGATGAAATAAGAGCATCGACCCTTGCAGTCACAAGCGGCAATGAAAGCTGCGATGCGATCCATCGAGCAGTCTCCGTCTTGCCACATCCTGGCGGCCCATACAAGAGCATCGTAGGACTCACTCCCACACCTCGTGATATGAGGCGATCCGCGTTTCGGACGTAGGTGAGAAACCGGTCAACAACGCGCTGCCCCGGCTCGGTAAGAACGACGCGAACGTCGCCGGCCACAACCCATGATTGATCCGCCAGCTTAAGCCGTGAATCACCATCCACTGGGATGCGGTCAGCTTCTGCAAGTTTACTGGCCACAAGCTCATGCCCACGCGAACGACGAAGGCTACGTTCCAACCGACCCGCTTCTGCCTCCTTGCCATCCGTCCGCATTTTTTTGAGCAATTGCTCTGTATACGCGATAACTTTGGATTGGTCCCTTGCAAGAGCGCCATCAACGATCTTCGAGAGTTCCAGCAGGTAGTCCATGTCGGCTTTCTACAAAAAAATGCCTGTGAGCCACACGCTCTGTCTGCAATATATCGTCTGTTTATGCAAGATACGCGAGCGAAAATGCAAGATCAATAGAAATCCTGCAAGATGGATGGTTAAATATGCAACACAATACACTAAGAAATAGGATAAAAATGTTGTAAGTACTGTTATAACAAGAGATACTATCCTAATCCATTTGTCAGGCGTGTTCCCAAGTAGTCAAACGTTTGCCGCAGTTTCGGCATTCTCGTCTGCGTAGCAACCGGCCGCCCCACGCAGGCCGAGTGTAAATGACCCGGAAGTGTTTGCAGCCGCAATAGCGGCATTCCAGGCCGCGTTTGTCGGCCTGGGCCACAGGGCCGGAGTGCTGGACGTTGGCGGGTGGGTCGGTTGTTGGGCTCATGGCCTCCTCCGCAAGTCGTCTTGGGTGTAGCGTTTTCGCTGGTGTTTGGGCGTCGTCTCACCTGGCACCTTGATGCCGACCATGCTGGCCGCGACGGCGCATCCCACCAGAGTGTCGAGCCAGTGGTTGTCGGGTTTGCTGGGTTTTTGCGACCACTCGCGGACCTTGCGGCCCCACCCTTCGGTTTCCGTCCAGGTCTCGCTGTTGGCGACGTGCTGGGCGAAAAGCTCGTGGTCGCGCTCGCGGCCGAAGATCGTCAGGCTGCCCACGTCGCCAGGTGCGATGGCCAGGTGCTCGTGGGCGAAGCTCTTCCAATAGTTCACGTCGGCGGCCACGTGCGGGAACTCGGCGGTCCTCGACACATTGGGGATAACCCAGAAGTGGCCGTGGGTCTCGCCGGGCTTACGCGCCCAGGTGCTCATGGGCTTCTTGCCCGCCTTGATTCCAAGGCCCTTGTAGAGCACCATCGCGGAGCCACCGACCTTGTGCTTGACCGCCGCGATCACGCCCCTGGCCGGCTCCCAGCCCACGTCCACGCACAGGCGATCTATCCGCATGAGATTGTCGCCCCGGCGAAAGTCCCTGGCCAGGTACGCCGAGACGAGCTGCTCCAGGCCCGCCTGGACTGTGCCCTCGACGCCCGCGCCGGGAAAGGCCGCTTCAAGGGTCCGCTTGACGGACTCCTCGGCAAAGAACCGCTCTCGCTGCTGGGGGAACGTGCCGTAGTCGATCACGAACCCGGTAAAATCCTCCTGCCAGGCGCAGACGCAATAGAACAAGACCTTCTTGTGAACGTCGATGAACATGGTCAGTTTCGTGCAGGCCAGGGGCACCTCCAGGCGCGGACGGCCATTGGCCTTGGACAGAACCTGCGCGACCGTCAGCACGTCAGCCCGCAATGACGACGGCGGCTTGGGGTCATTCTGGTACTCACTGGCAAAAGCTTCTTCATTGTCATGCCGCAGGTTCATCGCGTGCTGGACGGCACTGATCTCGCCCTTGTCACGGAGATACCGCTGCGGCCAGGCGACCACGGCGCCGGCGTCCATTTCGGCCTGGTGCTGGCGATAGAACTCCGTCGCCTCGTGGCCGTCGCTGTCGATGCGAAGTGATTCATCACGCAGGCGGAAGTATTCGGCCCAGAGTTTTTCGTCAGCGGGGAAGGCGTAGACCATCTTCGTCCGCTCGCCATGCCAGTGCGGGTTCTTCTGGCGGTCGAGCAACTGGTCGGCCATGTCGCCGCCCCGGATCACGGTGCAAGGCACGATGATGGCCGTGCGGAGACCAGGACCGGCGAGGCCCTGAATAGCCCCGTTCAAGATCGACAGGCGTTCAGCCGTCTGGAGGGGCGAGGTGGCCGACTGGTCCGTTTGTGGATCGTCGCAGACGACCAGCGACGGGCGGACGGAGTTGCCGTCCGGCCGGACGTGCAGTGCCCCCCGGATGTTGCCGGTGATGCCCGACACGCGGATGATCGAGCCGGAGCACCGGCTGCCAGGCATGGTGGGGAAGACGATCTCATCAACCGACCAGCCGATCCGCGTGGACACGCCATAGTAGCGCTGGCCATTGCAGCGCCGCGCCTCACCCTCCAGGCAGCGGATCGGATAGATGGCCTCGGGATAGTCCGCCAGGAGCAGTTCATTGCCGGCCAGGTGGCTCTTGATGTTGGCCAGCATCGACAAGGCGGCCTCGTGCGTGCTGGCGACCAGGAAGACGAAGGGGTGCTGGCCGGACAGGATCGCCCATTGCACGGCCGTCAGGCAGAGGGTTGTCTTGCCGCTGCCGCGAGGCATGGCCACAGCCAGCGTCTCGCGCTGGCGCACCACCCGCTCGATCTTGTCAATGACGCGCAGATGATCCGGCGACCAATCGAACGTGAACAGGTGCGGGAAGTAGGTCTCGCAGAAGAAGCGGAAGTCACCGTCGGCTCGGTTGCGGCGCGTAAGATCACGCACCGGCGGCAAGGGCGCGATGTCCTGGCCGGCCAGCGTGATGACGGCGCTGCGGGCCTTGGCCCGCTCGCGGGCTTTGTCATAGCAGCGTTTTGCGTCTTTTCGATTAGCGTTCATCTTGGCTCGTGACGACTGGTCGAGTATTCTTGAAGACCCCGTAGGGACACGAAGAAAGGGCGGCCATGAACCTCGAATACGGACTGACCGAAGCGGCCAGAAAACTTGATAATGCGATACAGACGATCCGATCTGCTCAAGCAACCATTGATACGAACATCGGCCAAGGGGCACACCAGTGGAACATGTGCAGCACTGCCGTTTCCACGCTTGAGGAATGCAAGACCATCCTCCGAAATGTGCAGAACGGTCTTCGTCATGGCTGATCCTGGCTAGCAGATGTTATGCGGATCAACTCTGCCGCGAGCCTGGCATGTTCCTCAACCGGGTAACGTTCGTCGGTCAACTTCAAGGGAATAAGGTAGCTGGCGATTAGTTCCAGCCTCCTGACGGCCTCCTGGGCGTCAGTGTCCGGTGTCTCGCCGGCAGTGCCGTCGGCCCAGTACAGGCCCAGCAGCCGGTTCAACTCCCGTTGGGCCTGGAGGGCCGTGCGGGCATCCTGGGCGGCGATGCTCTTGGCGTACAGGTCATCGAGCCGCATGACAGCTTTGCCCAACTGCTCATCCCGCGCGTAGTCGGCCGCCACGGTGATCCGCTGTCGGGCCTCGGTGACGGTCCGGCGGGCTGTGTCCAGGTCCATCCCCCCCTGCCGGACGCAATAGCCCTCGGCAGCCTCCGTGCTCATCCCGCTGACCAGGAGCAGGACGAGTCTGTCCCGCAGCGTGCTCGTGGAGGATTCCGACGGTCCCGATGTGCTGGGAATGGGCCTTAACGGGCCTCCAGACTTACCCGCCGCCGGCGGTGGTGTCGGGGGTCCAACCTCAGCTTCCTTGCCTTCTGTCGCCATGTGTCGGCCTCCTATGTTCGACGCTTACCTATGTTGCCGTGGGCAACGCCAAAAAGGGGGCGCCGCCCGTACAGGCACGGCGTCCCGTGTGCTACACGAGGGATTCGATGTTCCGCTCTTCCATCTGACCGTCGTGGTCCGGCAGCATCCGGCAGGTCCATCCGGCGCCTGTGCGACAAACGAACACGGCCCGGAAGTCTTTGCCGAACACGGTCTCCCACTCCCTCATGCCGTCAAGGTCCGCCTGGGCGACCGGCCCCGTGCCGGCCTGGAGGAGCACCAGCAGGTTCGGCCCGGCGGAACTGTAGACCAGAAAGTCGAAGGACTGGATTTCCGAGCCGGAGAAGATGGCACGCTTGGCGTCATCGACGCAGACGTAGGGCCAGCCCTTGTCACACAGGAACGTCTCGAACTGATGGCACAGGCGGGCACGGGCCGGGTCGCTGGGCTTTTCCGGCTCCTGCCGGTCAACATCATCGTCCCGGCACACTGGCGTAGATGAGGCCGGCGCAGCTGCTGGAACAGCGCCGGGCAGGTCGAACAATGCAAGTTGTCCAGTGGGCGCTATTCCTGACATGGCCGGCCTCCTTCGCAGCGTGCGAGCCACGACGGCCCCAGCGTGTTCCGCACCTGCTGGAGCAACGTATCGTCGCCATTGTCGCGGGCGTAGATCGGGTAGACGCCACTGGACCATGAGGCCCGCAGCCATGCCTTCCACCGTCGGCCGTGCTGGACGCGGAAGCGGTCCAGGGCCGCCTGCTGCTGGGGTGTTGGTTGTCTCATTGCTCTGCCTCCTTTGGCAGCTCTTCAATGTCCTGATCGAACAGGCCCTTCTGCCGGGGCTTGAGTGCCTCGTACTCCTGGACGAAGAACTCTTGCTTCGTCCGGCCTTCCCGTTTGCCCTGCATCGTGTGGCAGTCGAAGGCGTAGTCGGGGATTGCCTCCGGGTGCGCCCGTGCCTCGGCAAGCTCGGCCTCCAGAACCTTGGCGTCCACCTTGTCGGGGTCGTACACCAGATTGGTCAGGTGGTCCGCGTCGCGGCACTTCGCCGCCATCGACAGCAGGATTGTGGCCTTGGCAACGAAGATGCGGCCGGCGCCCTTCTTCTGCCGGTCGATGAACTGCCAGGAACGGAACAACGCCTCGACCTCGTGCGTGATGACACCCCAACAGTCTTCGGCGCTGACGGTGAGGAGCCGTCGCCACAGGTACTCCCTGTAGCCGCTCTCGAACAACTCGATAGTCCAATATCCGGCCAGGCGGGCGTCGCCGCGTCGGATGGCCTTCTGGAGGGCCGAGGCCACCTCCAGCAGCAGGTGGCCGCGAATGGTGCGTAGCTCTCTCACTGGGCACCTCCTTTCGCGGCCTTTTCGGACAAAAGCATCGGGGACAGGACCTGCACGACGCGGCGGAGACTGATCTTGCCGTCTTCCGTCGCCCGCTCGACGACGCCTGCAACCGCGTCGGGCTTGGGCGCCTTGCCCGTCTCGCGCTGCCAGATCGCCTTGACGAGGTTCCGCGCCGTGTCAGAGAGTCTGTCGGCGTCGGACTCGAAGGCCAGCCGCGTGCAGCGGTCGCGGAACCGCTGGGACAACTTCTCCGGGAAATTGGTGGTGAAGATGATGACCGTCTTGGGCGGCAGACTCTCCAGGCGGTCGAGCCAGATCGTCTCGGCGGCCACGCTCATGCGGTCCGCTTCGTTGACGATCAGAACCTTCCACCCGCTGCCGGAGAAGGGCGAGCGCCACATCAGGTTGTGAATGTCGCGGATGGTGTCGGCCGTCTGCTCGCCCGAGGCGATCACGTGCAACCCGCCAAACTCCGGCGGCTTCTGGGCCAGGTCACAGCCAAGTTCGGCGGCCAGGGCAATCGCGGCCGAAGTCTTGCCGGTTCCGGTCTCGCCCTCGAAGACGAAGGCGGTCGGGAACGGAGCGGCCAGGAACGCGCGAAGCGCCCGGACCACCCCGACCTGGCCCCACAGGGCGTCCAACGTCCGCGGCCGGTACTTCTCCGTCAAGGCGCCAGTCCCCGGTGCAACCTGGAGGATTGCCATAACAGCGTCCTGGGCGCACTCGACGGCCGGGATGGTCTTCCGGTCGGCTCGCAGACGGTCTTTTGTCGAAAAACCATTTCGGATGGCCTTATCGAGCTTCTGCCAGGTGACGCCCAACTCGCCAGCCATCGCCTTGACGCTCTCGCCGGCGTAGCGCCGCCGACGGAGGGTTTCCAGAGTCTCTGGAGAAAAGGTTGTCAGTGCGGTCATTGGGCATCACCTCCTTCCGGCTCCTCCGCCTGCTCTTCGTCCGCCTCGGCCTCGAAGTGCATCTCGGCCATGCGGGCCACCTCCTCGAAATCCAGGCCCTTCTCACGTGACCAGTGGCGCAGGTCCGCCAACAGGTCGATCAACGTCTCCTGGCCTTCACTTTCCGGGTCGAACGGCAACACGCCTGGGTTCTTCACGGCGAAGTAATGCGTTAGGGCTGCCTCGGCATGGCGGCCACGCTCCACGTTGCTCGTCATTGGGCACCTCCTTCGGCCTCGCCAATCACCGTGCGAAGCTCTCGGATGGTCTGGGCGACAGGGCTGTCGTCGTCCGGGTCATCCGGGTCAATTTCCATGCCGAAGATCAACCCTTCCAGGTCTGCCAGGGCGCACCGCGCCGCCTGGAGCAGCTTGGGCCCGGCTGCCATCAACGCCGCGTCGCCCTGGAGGGTCTTGTCATCTTCCATCGCGCCCAGGGCCTCGTCCGAAGCATCCAGAACCGCGATGGTGCAGCCTTCCTCGTCCACAATCTCCAGCCGGAAGGGCTGGTCTTGCGTTGGGAAGACCCGCCAAGGGGCGGGGCTGTGATTCAATTGAGTCGTCATGACTGATTACCTCCCCAGTCCTGCTGAACCTCCCACGCCAGGAACCCCCGGCGCAGCGCCCAGCGGACCAGTTCTTGAATGGGAACGTCACCTCGAATCGACACGCCCTGGTACTCCATCCGGCCGCTGCCGTTGTCGGGGGCGTACGCGCCGCACGAGACGTAGTAGTGCGTGTTGTCGCCCTTGACTTGTGGCGTGGCCGAATGCAGTGACACCAGGGCCATCCGGTGCTTGCAGCCGTCGTGCTTGAGGGTGAAGGTGAACATGGTTCAATCCTCCCCTTCGAGCATGATGGTCAGAACCGGCTCGCCGTTATCGCCCGGCCCGCATTGACACCAAAGGTTGACGGTCTGGTGATGTCCGTCGCCCTTGGCATCCACGTCCACCTTGAAGTGAACGCGGTCGGTGTCACCTTTGCGGTTGGCCGCGCGGATGGAATACCGCAGGACCATCAGGACATCCCACAGGCGGCCCTTGCAGCTCTGGCCGGAGGGGAACACAAACTCGCCATCGGGCGTTTCGGTGGTGCCGGCCAACACGCTGTCCGCGAAGGCCGTGGCGGTGATGGCGATGGGCAACTTGAACCCGGCCTCCAGGACGAGCAACTTCGTCTCGCCGTCGGCCTTTTCTGAAGATAGGTCCACCAGCACGCCGTCTTCGATGGCCTGCTTGCGGGTGTAGGTGGAGATCACCTCGAAACCCTCCCACGGATCGGCGGGCTTAGGCTCCGGGGGCACGCCGGCTCCGACAAAGGCGGTAACGCCTTCAGGGAGTCCGGGAATGTCCTGCTGCTCGAACCCGGCGGCCTTCAAGGCGTCGGGGAGATTAAGGTCTTCACACATAGCACACCTCGCTTTCACTTCCAGCCAGGCAGCCGCGCAGCCAGCCCTCGGCCGCCTGCTCGCCCAGCACGTCGGCATCCACCAGGAAGTCGATGGACAGACGATCCGCGACGGGCAGGTTGGCCGCCTGGCCCAGGCTCTCATTGAGCACGCCGGTGAAGTGACGCGGCGAACCCAATGCGCCCACCACGCGGAAGAACGCGATTTCGCACATGGCGAACGCAACCGCCGACACATCCAGCGGCATCAGCGGATCCTTCACCGTGTACCGGACCACCGCCCGGCTGACCGTGCTGGTCACGTCCCGGGCGCTGTAGAACAACACGACGCCCACATTGACGCCCCGGCTGGTGAGGATGTCGGCCAGAGCCAGGGCAGCGGCCCCGCGATACAGCAGTTCGTTGGGCTGGGCGCCGGCATTGACCGACAGATTGCAGCCGATGGTCACGGTGCGGCGGGGCTGAGACTCCCGAACGCTCCGCTCCCAGGGCGACAGATCACGGACCAACCAGCGGTCGGCGTCAAGTTCCTCACCCCATTCCTGGCCACGACGGATTCGCCGGCGGGGAGCATCGGGGGCGGCGACTTCGCCGACCAGCCGCTGGCGCATCAAGTCCACGGCATCCAGCAGGTGCTTGGACGGAGCGGACAATTCACGGAGGAAGCGGCTGCGGGTGAAGTTGTTCCCCCAGCGGTCCTTGCCACTCAGGGCGTACCCCTGACGCCGGCGCAGATACTCGGCACTGCTGTCGTTCTGGGCGTAATCGTCCAGGGCGTCGCGGACAGCCTCAGTCACGGAACCGAACTCGTAGCGTGTCACGCCGTCGGCGTATCGCTGGGCGACCTTTTCGCCCGGCATTGCCCCGGTATCGGGACTGGCCTCCGGCGCGGCCTTGCGGCGCTTCTTGCCGGAGGGCGTGGAGGGAGACGGCTTCTTGTCAGAAGACGCCTTCCGCTTGGAGGGCAGTGGCGCATCCGCATCGGTGTGCGGCCCGCACGCCTCGCAGCGGACACCGTAGTGCTTGGCGAAGTAGACGTTCTGGCCGGGCAGGACCTCCTTGCCGCAGACGCGGCAGCGGCCCTTGAACCGGGCGGGGATTAGTCTGGTCTTCATGTTACACCCCCGCGATCTTGGCCAGTTCGTCCCGCGACCAGTCCTGATGGAACCGGCGCTTCACGTCGGCCAGATTGGCGCCCCACTTCATCGCGGCGGCGGAGTTGACGACCAGCCGCGTGGAGGCGATGCGGCGGAGCCGGTTGTCGGTGATCTTCTCGCGGAGGGCGTTGACCCAGGCGACCAACTCGTCGGCCTGAACCTGCTCCAGGATGGAGCGGGCAAGGTCCATTTCCAAATCGGTGTCATAACCGATGTTGAGCGTGCAGAGCACAAAGCGGTCCAGCGTCGCGGCGTCCAGGGCGTTGCGGCCGACATACATATGGTCGCCGCCCCGGCCGAAGGTGTTCGCCGCCGCAAGGATCAGGCACTTCTCGTGCCGGTGGATGATTTCCCCGGTCACCGGGTTGCACAGCACGCCATTGGCCAGAGCCGCGTTGACGCTGACCATCACATTGCTGTCGGCGGCGTCCAGTTCGTCAAAGAGATAGACTCCGCCAGTGCGGTAGATACGGACGAAGGGCGACTCGACGTAGGCGAACGTGCCGTCGGCCTGGGGAAGCATCCGGCCGAACAGGTGCGTCTCTGTCACGCCGGCCGAAAGGCTGATGAAGGCGAAGTCGCGGTCCAGCGCCTTGGCCAGGTCCTTGGCCAGCGTGGTCTTGCCCGAACCGGCCGGGCCGACCATCAGGATGTTGCGGTGGCCTTCCTCGACGTACTTCACCAACTCGGTGAACTGGCAGTGCTGGCGGCCTTCGAGCTGCACGGCCGGGCCGTCATTGATGGTCACGGCCAGCGGGCGCGGCAACCGCGCGGCGCTGACGGTTTCCTGGGCGATCTCGCGGACCTTGGCCTCGTCCACCTGGGCGTTCAATTCCAGGTGGTCCTGCAAGGCGCCGGCCAGCCGCTTGAACACGTCTTGGTACTGCTCGGGTTTCATGGTAGATTCTGCTGCGATCATGGAAAGGACTCCTTTTCATGGTCCGGGCCGGCGGGTGTTTACGCACCGCGCCGGCCAACTTGTTAGGGGGATGAAAGTCATTCGGTAAGGGGCACAGCAAGTCGCAAGACTGATAACTGCACTCGACCTACTCGCCCTGTCCTGAAGTTGGGGCATTGCTCCCACTGCGACCAGCGCGATGCCGGGTTCTGTCTGTGTCCGCACGGTGCCTTCGGCCGCCCTTTTTAGAAAAACCCGTACCGATGCGGGCAGGCGGTCTACCGTGTTCTGGCCGTTTCCTTCAGGATGGAACTTTGGGTCTGCCGATACGTTGCCCCCGGTGAAGTTCCTCACCGGGCTGCTTACCCTTCGGCCACTGTCATTCGGGGCGTGCTCCCTGGCGGACTTGCGTTCGGCCCGTGTTGAAAATCCCGGATTAGCCATCCATCCTGTAGGATGGGCGTTACCAGCCCGTTTGTCCGTTGCGGTCGTTTCCCGATTCACTTGTAAGTCGTCTTGCGGCTCCGATGATCTATCATCATCGTTGATATAAGTATCTTGCAGATAACAACTTATGTCAATACGAAGTTGCCGAAAGTCTTTATGGCGTAAGACTTTATGGAGAGGGCCTTTGACAACCGCAGCCAAAGATTCCACAGAAAATGTGCTGATTTCTGGCGGGCGGGACGGTTGCCCAGATTGCCACCTGAGGGTGCGAGCCGCGTCTTGCTTTTTGTTGGAGCCAGACGCATAGTCTGGAGATGGATTCATCTCTCTCACGCGCCGGCTGTGGCGCAGCCGGGCAGGACTTAGTGATTTGGAAGGTGAGCGAAACATGAAAGCAGCACCGATCGTGTCCATTACTTTGGGCGTCGCAGCATTCCTCGTGTTTACCAGCCTGCTGGTAGTTGACCGGCTGTCGGGGGCAACATACCTGGGCACTTTGGCCCTTCTCGCGTTGGTGTGTCTTGTAATTCCGTGTTTGCCGCGACTGCTGGAACTGGATCTCAGGAATCTGCGGATGACATTGAGCGAGCTGAGACAGGTGAAGTCAGAAATCGAAACGGTCAAGGCTGGCATCGAGGAAATGTACGGAGGAATTGAGAATCTGCGGAGAGCTCCCTTCGTCCTTGATGGTCCGAAGATGGCTGAGTTAGGTCTTTCGGGCGGCAGTATCGCCACTGCTGGTGGCGCGATGCGGTACACCGCTGGATGTATCAGGCGAGAGAGAGAACGCCTCGCAAAAGTATTCGTGACCCCGAAGGCCCCAGATAAGCTCGCAGAGGCGATACTTGACAACTCCCTCGACGAGAAGGTGTTCAAGTGGAATGGCCCCGAAGCCATCTTGGATGCGCCGCCAACTTCATTGGCGGAACGAGAGAGGAAGAAGCAAGAGCGCAGCGACCAATCAACCTGACGCCCACTACTGTGTGCCAACCAGACTGTCACCGAGTCACCCTCAGCACCAGCCGCGTGGTGCCCTTGGCCTGGACGACATCGAGGTACGGACCCCACTTGCGACGCAGGTACGCGATCTCACGCTCGTGGCGCTCCGACGAGCGATTGGCCGCGTTGCCCCCGCCGCCGGCGAACCGGGTGTGGATGAAGCTGTACCGCCCGTCCACCAGGACGATCCGGTCGCGTAGGAGCGACTGGAGGCAGAAGTCGATGTCGGCCCGCAGCAGCAGCGACGTGTCGAATCGCAGTTCACGCCCGATGATTCCGATCAGCCCTCCGACCCATGTGTTCACCGAGAACGGTCGGAAGTTGGCGTAGGTGAACGGCCGTGCCGCCTGCTGAAAACCGAACACGCGGACCTCGGCGTCCTGGGCGAGGATCGCCATGCGTTCGACGATCGCGCGGGCGGTGTCGGCGTCTTCGATCCGTTGCTTGTGGAAGCCGATCTGGCTGTACACGTGCGTCACATCGTCATCGACCATCACCACGCACGGATCATCCACGTGGTCCAGCACCCACTGGCGTAATGGGCCGATGCCGACGACGCCGGCAGGATGGACGAGCAGGCGGTCGGACACCTTCGCGTAGGCGTCCACCTCGTTATCGGCGACGCAGAGCGTCGCGTCGGGGAACAGACGCAGGGCCTTGTCGCCGATGATGTCGGCACGGTTCTTGGAGGGGATCACGATCTTCATGCGTTCACCTTCAAACTGTCAAGCCAAAGTAGAAGTGTCCGCTATTTGGCCAAAGTAGGAATGTCCGGTTTGGGGGGGGTGGGAGCCCGGGAGGCGGAAGCGGTTCCAGGGATGTTCTGGTGGTCGACGATATGGAACCTTGGCGGGTATAGTCTTGGCGCCGTTGGGAGGACAGGGCTCCGCAGGAGTGCGACCCGAGCGCCCAGCGGCAGGACGTACAGCAGAGGGCCGGGCCGTGACAGCGGCTTGGCCTTTCTTTTGGCGCCGCTCTGCTGGGGTCCTCTCAGGCGATAAACTCCGGGGGTTGGGGGGCAGAGCCCCCGATCGGTCCGCAAGGCCGATTCGGTGGTAGGCCAGGTAGGACTTCTTGAAGCGGATATGCAGGCTGCTGTCGAGTCGCTTCTCCACAATCACCCATCCGCCTCGCTGTCCGGGCAAGGCCGGCTTGAGCAGTTGGTAGACTTGGTTGTCCAGGCGGATCGTGTAGTCGTT
>JBAZTO010000035.1:0-45306 GCA_041661865.1 Phycisphaerae bacterium
AGATCCAGAACTCCTGGACCAAACTGATCGAACAGTGCCGGTACTATCAGTGGCGTAACGAAGCGTCCTATGCCTCCAGACGACGCACGCAATCCGCTATCGACACTACCTAGCGCTGTCGTGCTAGGCGAGCCCGCTTGGAGGCCGCATCCTTGGGCGCATCGACGCCGTCGAACTCCACGGTCTCTCCCGGGCCGCTGCCCACCACATCCACCACCTGCTCCTTGTCGCGCGCATAGATAGCCAGCGTACCGAAACTGGCGGGCGGAATGTCCCGCCCCATGCACCAGCCGTCACGCAAGACCACTTCGCCTTCACGCATGAAGAACCCCAAGCCGTTCTTGAACACCGAAACGCTGGTCACCCGCGGCTTCCAGAAATGCGGATTGTTCTCGTCCCGACTTTCGGCCGGCTTGGCCTCGGAGGCGACCCGCGGTTTCTCACCACGGGATTGCCCGGCCACGGCCGCCAGCATCAACCCCATCGCGGCGATTCGGACTGCCTGCGCGACCCGTGCGGATGTAGTTGTAAATTGCATGTGGTCTCCTTGTTTTCTGGCTGTCGCGGCCGAGGGACTACCGTCCACTGGCTTCCGTCTACTGTCTCCCGGTTACTCCACGTTCAGATTATTGACGTACTCGGCCAGTTCGTTGTTCTGCTTGTCGATGGCGGCCCGGGTGTCAGCCAGGGTCTTGTCGAGTTGCTCGATGGCGTTTTCCTCGGACGAGAGCTTCTCAAGGTATCGCTTGCCCAGGCTGGACTCGCGCCCGGCCGTCTCGATGTTCTTTCGCAGGCGGTCCTGGCCGGCCTTGATGGTCTGCAACTGCTTGTCCAGCTCAGCGGCCCGGGCCTGGAGGTCCGTCAGCTTCTGCCGCATCGCGATGACCTTGACCAGGGCCTCCTTGACCGCCTTGGAAATCTCGCCCTGCTGGGTGTACCAGGCGAAGGTCTCGGTCGAGCCATCGAGAATGCCGATGGTCTCCAGGTCGGTCCGCTCCTCCTTGACCACCAAGTCTTTCGTCGCGTTGGCATCGACGACCTGGCGGAAGCGGTACATCGCGGGGGTCTTCTCCTCGAACTTTTCCGGCGCGATCAGCTTGCGGTCGGCCAGGAAGGGGTGCTCGACGATGATCGTCCGCTTGGCGTCGGCCTTGTTGTGGATGGCGTAGGTCTGGCTGAAGGTCTGCATCCGCCGCACGTTCAGCGCGCCCTTGACGATGCGGACGGCGGTGATGCGGCTGTCGTTCTTCTCCGACGGATCGACGGTGACGTTGAGGTCCACGGCGTAGCTGATCAGCCGCTTGTCGCCGGGCACGAGGTTGTCGATCCGCGCGTCGCCGGCGTAGATGCCCTCATCCAGCACGGTCATCGGCCCGCCCAGCAGCTTGAGGCCCGTGTCGTTGGTCAGCCAGGCCCCGTTGAGGGGGTTCCTGGGCATAACGGACGAATTGTAGATGCTGACCTTCTCGGCGGAGACGGCGGAGTTGATGATCGGCAGCATGGCCGATCGCTGGCGCGGCAGCGAAACGGCCTCCTTGAGCGAGTAATTGAACAGTTCGCCGACCTTGGCCGCATCGGCCACCGGGGCCATTGCGGCCAGGTCCATGACCCGCTCAGACGTGGAAGGAGCGGCCACCATGTTGCCGCCCGCCATCGAGGGCATCGGGGCCGGCGACAGATCGGACCTCTTTGCCCTGACCATCAAACGTTGGCCACCGGTGGACTCGGACACAGCCGCTGCCTTTTCCTCCCGCACCATGCCTTCGTCGTACATCTGCGGGCGGAGGGAGGCGTACATCTCGGGCACGACGGTCGGGCGCGGCAGGTAGAGCGGCGTGTAGAGGTCCTGGATGAACGAGATGGGCCGGCCGCTGACCAGCGAGAGCTGCACGTTGTTCCAGTCGGCGTCGGTGGTGTTCTCGACGATGGCCCAGCCCTGGAGCATGGGCTTCTTCTCGCCCAGTTCGAGGCGGTAGGAGGTCTTCCACACCGGCGTCTCGACGACATAGCCGATGCGGACGGCCCGCTTGCCCTTGCCGGCAAAGTGGATATCGACGTCCTTGCGCTCGGTGTCGCGGGCCGAGAGCAGCAGGGCCAGGGCCTTGTTGAGTTCGCCGGCCAGCCGCGCGTCACTCAGGGCGATGTTCTGGATGCTGTTGAGCGGCAGGGACTTGATGCCCTCGGCGGTGACCAGATTGAGGATGGCCTCGGTGAGGACCGTCGGGTTGGCCGGCGTGCCCACCTGCCGGGTCTGCATCTCGATGCCCAGCACGCGGCCGACGATCTTGTCGGGGGCCTGGACGGTCACCTCGGCCCCCCGAATCTGGCCCAGCAGGGCGGCCATCGTGGGATCGCCGCTGATGTCGATGGCGAAGCTCTTGAGGGCCCGTGTCAGCGGGTCGCGCGAGGCGTAGTTGACCGACGTAATGGTCCCCCCGCCGGTATCTTCGAGCAGCATGGACTTGAGGACGTCGTTGATCTGGTCGGTCTTGAAGTTCAGGGCCAGGACGGCAGAGCCTTCCACCGTGCCGGCGTGCTCGAAGTAACCGACCCCGCTGGAAAACAGCACCACGCGGCTGACGGGAACCTCGGCTGAGCCGCTCTGGGTTTGGGCTGCGGCCAGTGCGGGCATGGCCAGAATCGCCGCGGCCAGGAACATGTGGATACGCTTCATGGTTGGTCTCCTTTGGGTTTCAAGGGGCAGCCGTCGCAGCCACACTGCATTGGACGCACAAGTCTCGTGCCTGTTCCCACGAATGACGAAAATTGTTGTTTCCAGCCGCGTAGCGGCGTCTTGCTTAGCCCCGCCCGGAAGGGCGGGGTCGGCGCGGATTCACACGGTCAAGCCCCGTCGGGCGCCTTGCCCCAGCGCGGCTTCCAGACGCCCCTGACGGGGCTCTTTGCATCTCTCTTCCGGCTTCCCCGGGCTTGCTTCGCTGCGCCCGGGGCTAAGAAAGGCGCCCCATCCGGGGCTGAAAAAGACCCACGGACTGGGCACTCCAACATCTTATCTTGTTGTGGCCGGCTGCGCCGTCGCGCCTGTTCGGCGCGGGGGCGTCTGGCGCGTTGACGCGGGCCTGGCCGCCCCTTCGCCGGACAGGCGGGCCAGCATCGCCGCGACGACCGGGTCGGGCTTGACCTTCTCATCCAGCGGGATGAGCCTGGGAGTCGCCGACGAGATGCGATAGCCGCCACCCTCAGCCGGCGCGAAGGTCAAGGTCACCTGCCCGCAATAACGGTATTGATCGCCCGCCTGGCAGATCAGCACGCCGGCGCCGCCGGGGCCCTTGGCCCGATACCCATGCTCCAGGCTCGTATGCGTGTGGCCGCCAAGGATGACGTCGATGCCCTCGACGCTGTTGGCCAGCACGATATCATCCAGCAGCCCCAGGTGCGTGACGGCCACCACCACGTCGGCCTGCTTGCGAAGTCGCGGAACCAGCGCCCTGGCCGTGGCCAACGCGTCGGCCAGCTTGAGGTCATCGGCCTTCAGCTCCTCGTCGCGCGCAAAGCAGAGGCCGAAAAACGCGATCCTTACCGGCCCGGCCTGGCGGATGATGTAGCTCTCCGCCAGCGGCTTATCGTCGGCGGTGGTGACGTTGGCGGCCAGGAACGGGAAGCGGGCGGACTTCATCCAGCTCTGCAACGCGGGCAGGGGCAGGTAGAACTCCCCGTTGCCGGGGGTCATCATGTCGAACTTCAGATAGTTCATCAGGGTCATGTTGGCCACCCCGCCGCTGCGCATGGTCAGCGCATCGCCGCGGCTGGTTTCGTCGCCGCAGTGGACCAGGAAGACCGTGCCCGATTGGGGCGCCTGGCGCGCCTGCTGCACGACGGTGGCCAGTCGGGCGATCCCGCCGGTCCGCATCGCTCCGGGCGGGCCTGCGAGCTGGCCGTGGCTGTCGTTGATGTGCAGGAGAGTGGCCTTGATCTCGCCGGAAGAAGAAGGCTGCGACGCTGAAGGGGCCCCTGCCGGCGCACTGGACTGTCCCGCCGCCGAGAACGTCCCCAACGCCATCGACGCCAGCACGATCCATACTCTCCAGCGCCTGCTCACGTTTCTCTCCTGATGGGGCAGGCAGGGCCACCCTGCCCTGCGTCTGCGAAAACATATCATCCCGCCGCGTCTGCCGCTATATTCTTTCACGCTCCGGGAACGTATGAACCGGTCAGACAAACGCCCGGGCTGCGGCCTCGACAGGGCATGGCATGAAAACTCGTTGCGACAAACCGAACCTCTCGCCCCAGCCGCCGCAGCACTGGCTGGGCCTGATGTACGCGCTGACCCTTTTCGTGGCCGCCTTCCTGCTCTTCCAGATCCAGCCGATGATGGGTAAGTATACGCTGCCGCACTTCGGCGGAAGCTCGGAGGTCTGGACGACCTGCCTGCTGTTCTTCCAGGTGGTCCTGCTGGCCGGCTACGGGTATGCCCACCTCAGCGCCCGCTACCTTCGCCCCGCCGCCCAGGCGGGACTCAACGTGGTCCTGCTGATCGCGGCCCTGGCCTTGCTGCCCGTGGCGCCGCGCCTGGACTACGATCCCATCTCGCAAAACCCCACGCTGCAAATCCTCCTGCTGCTGGGGCAGACCATCGGCATCCCGTATCTCGTTCTTTCAGCCACCAGCCCGCTGCTTCAGCAATGGTTCAGCCGCATCCAGCCGGGGCGGTCACCGTACTGGCTCTACGCCTTCTCCAACGCCGGCTCGCTGCTGGGCCTGCTGAGCTACCCCTTCCTGATCGAGCCACTCCTGTCGCGCCGCCAGCAGGGACAGGTCTGGTCGGTCGGATTGATGTTCTTTGCCCTGCTGTGTACCTACCTTGCCGTGGGACTGTGGCGCCATGCCCGCTCGGCCGCCGGCAGCACAGGCGCCGGTAGCACAGGCGTCCCGCCTGTGCCTTTACAGCATAGCCGAGACGGCGGTGATGCCGCATCGCCCACATGGGGCACGCGCTTGCTCTGGCTGGGCCTGCCGATGGTGGCCTCGATAGAGCTGCTGGCCGTGACCAACAAGATCACCCAGGACGTCACAGCCGCCCCCTTCCTTTGGACCGTGCCGCTGTGCCTCTATCTGCTGTCGTTCATCATCTGTTTCCACAGTGAGCGGTGGTACGTTCGCCCGGTGGTCCTGCCGGCCTTCGGGCTGTTCCTGCCGCTGACGCTCCTGACCGAGTCGTTCGCCCCGCTGATCCCGCCGGTGCTGCAATTGCTGGTCTTTGCCACGATGCTGCTGCTCTGCGCCATTGTCTGCCACGGCGAGGTCTTTCGCCTGCGTCCCCATCCGCGACACCTGACGCAGTACTACCTGATGATCGCCGCCGGCGGAGCGATGGGGGGTTTCCTGGTGGCGGTGGTGGCGCCGCGGGTGTTCAACTCGTACATGGAGCTGGACCTGGGCCTGGCTGCCTGCTGCCTGCTGGTGCTGCTGGCCGACCGCTCGCCCATGTCCCGCTACCGGGCGCGGCGGGCCCTCTACGCCTCGGCCATCGTCGCGATGATGGTCCTCATGGTCCTGGGCAAGGAAAACCGCCTGGGGCTGGAAGGCCAGACCCACCGGGCGCGCAATTTCTTTGGCGTGGTGGCCGTCAAGCGAGTCGAACACACGGACCCCGCCCAGGATCTGATCGAGATGATCCACGGCGAGACGATCCACGGGACGCAGTTCGTCGATCCCCACCGTCGCCGCGAGCCGACCGGCTATTACGCCCCCAGCAGCGGCGCGGGCCTGGCCCTGCGGCTTTTCCCCGGCGAGCACCGACGCATCGGCCTGGTGGGCCTGGGCACGGGCACGCTGGCCGCCTACGGCCGGGCCGGCGACGTCATGCGGTTCTACGAGATCAATCCCGCCGTCACGGACATGGCCCGGACCTATTTCTCCTTCCTGGCCGACAGCGCCGCCAAAATCGAGATCGTCCCCGGCGACGCTCGGCTGTCCATGCAACGCGAGGTGCCACAGGACTACGACCTGCTCTTCCTGGACGCCTTCAGCGGCGACGCCGTGCCGGTGCATCTGCTGACGGCTGAGGCGATGGAGGTCTATCTCCGCCATCTGCGCCGCGGCGGGGTGATTGCCTTCCACCTCTCCTCCCAGCACCTGGACCTGGCGCCGGTGGTCTGGAAGCTGGCACGGCACGCGGGCCTATCCTTCATCCTGATCCGCACCGAAGCCGACAAGGATAAGGCCCAACTGGCCTCGACATGGGTTCTGCTGTCCCGCGAGGGCGACTTCCTCAACCAGCCGGCCATTCGGGCAGCGGCCGCTCCGAGCGAAGACTTCAGCCGCTACGACCTCTGGACCGACGACCACACCAATCTCCTTGAAATCCTCACATGGGGGCGAATCCCCAGGTAGTGTCCTTATGTTGATAAGTTCCAAGTTCCTCGTGATGGTCGCCCTGATCGTCGCCTCCGGCGCCGGCGGGTATGCCTGTCGCCGCCTGCGGCTGGCCGGGGATCGCCTGGCCGAGGGGCTCATGACCGTCGTGCTGGTCTTCGGCTACACCAGCGTGGGCTTCCTGAGCATCTGGACCATGCGCCTCCAGGCCACCGACGCCTGGCTGCCCTCGCTGGGCATTCTGCACATCCTGGTCGTCACGCTCATCGGCGTGATCGTGGCGCGGCTGATGCGGCTGGGCCACGAAGAGACGGGAATCTTCGGCATCGCCAGCGGGGCCAGCAACATCGGTTTCACCATGGGCGGCTTCGTCATCTACCTGCTGCTGGGGGAGGCGGGGCTGGGCCTGGCCTCCATCTATTCACAGGTTCTGGCCCCAATGACCGTGCTGCTGTACTACCCCATGGCTCGCCACTACGCCGCCGCCGGAAGCGCAGGCCCCTCGCTGGGCAGGCTGATGCTGCGAAACCTGCTGGACTGGCGCTCGCTGCCGCTGCCGGCGACGATCGTGGCGGTGGTGCTCTCGGTCCGGGCCGTGCCGCGACCGGCGATCGTCAGCCAGTGGAACCTGGTGGATGTCCTGATGTTCCTGGTGACGGCGATGGCCTACTTCGCCATCGGCCTGCGGCTGCACCTGGGACACGTGCGAAGAATCTGGCGCATGATCGCCGCGCTGGCCGTCGTGCGATTTCCCCTGGCGGCCGGGGCGGGCCTGCTATTGGTCGCCGCCACCGCCCTGACCCCCTGGCCGCTGACGGGCGTGGCCCGCGACGTCTACCTCATCGAGTCCTTCGTCCCCACCGCCGTCACCATGGTCGGCGTGGCCAACATGTTCCGCCTCCAGCCGGCGGAGGCCTCGGTCCTCTTCGTCACCAACACCGCCCTCTACCTGGCCCTGGTCCTGCCCCTGGTCCTGCCCCTGGTCATGCGAATCTTCGGGTAGGGCGTACTCACTTGCACGCGCGGGCGTATTGCTCGCCGGGGGCAACTGGGCTAGAATCGGCCGCCAATGAGCCAGAATCCATCCAATCCGAGGCCTCGCACGGCATACGTTGTTTCGCACACGCATTGGGACCGCGAATGGCGCTGGCCTATCTGGGCCACACGCCTGCTGCTGGTGGACTTCATGGACGAGGTGATCGGCGTGCTTGAGTCAGGCCGGTATGCCGGGCTGCTGCTGGACGGCCAGGTGATGCCCGTGCTGGACTACCTCGCCGTTCGGCCGGAAATGGCAGGCCGCCTCAAGGCCCTCGTCGAGTCCGGCAAGCTCCAGATCGGCCCGTGGCTGACACTGCCCGACGAATATCCCGTCGACGGCGAGGCGCTGGTCCGCAACCTGCTGTGGGGCGGGCGGCAGGCCAGGGAGCTGGGCGGCCTGTTCAACGTCGGCTACACCCCGTTCGGCTGGGGCCAGACGGCGCAACTGCCGCAGATCTACGCCGGCTTCGGCATGGACATTTCCATGGTGGGCAAGAGAGTCAGCGAGAGCCGCGCCCCCCAGAGCGAGTTCCTGTGGCGCAGCCCCGACGGCAGCGAATTGCTGGCCACGCGATTCGGCGACGACGGGCGGGCGAACTTCTACTTCGCCGGCCACCTGACGGTCCTGTTCGGCAAGAACTACAAGGACGTCGTCGGAAGCGACTGGTCTTATGACTGGGCCGACGGCGGGGTAGCCTATCATCGCGCCGACCGCGAGGGGATGGAGCAGGAGCACCAGCGCCTCGACGCGCCGCTGACCTGGCACCCCGAGGCCGTGACGCCAGAGCTGATCGAGGCCTTGTGGCGGACGACCGACGACAGCGTGCTGGCCGACGAGCGGCTGATGATGAACGGCTGCGATTACACCTCGCCCCAGCCGCTGCTGGAGGAGATGCTCCAGCGATTCAACCAGCTCGACGCGGGCAACAACCGCACCTGGCGGCAGGCGACCGCGCCGGAGTTTCTCGCGCTAATGCGGGAGAAGATCGACCCCCGGCGGCTGACGGTGGTGGAGGGCGAGCTTCGCGACGGGCCGGCTGGGCCCCTGACAGGCAACGCCCTGGCCACGCGGCTGTACATCAAGCAACTCAACAAGTGCGCCCAGACTCGGCTGATTCGGGTGGCGGAGCCGCTGGCGGCCATGGCGGCGATGGCGGGCGCGGACTATCCGCGGGCCTTCCTCACCCAGGCCTGGCAGTACCTGCTGGAGAGCCACCCGCACGATTCGATCAACGGCGTGACGCAGGATGCCACGGCGATGGACGTGTGCGACCGCCTTCGCCAGGTCATCAATATTTCCGAGGCCCTGACCGACCGGGCCATGGGCGAGTTGGTTCGCCGGATCGACACGTCAGCCTTCGGCGACCACGACGTGCTGATCGTCGTCTTCAACCCGCTGCCTTACGCGCGGCGCGGCGTGGTCGAGGCGTGGATCAACCTGCCCGACGACCGCCCGCGAAACGAAGTGTGGCGCGCCTACCGGCCCGCCGAGGGCGTGCAGATGTTCGACGCCCAGGGCCAGGCCCTTCCCACGCAGTCGGAAGGTTCCAGCCGCGAGGCCTACAGCGTCACCGAGCTGCACACGCGGGCCTTCCCCTACAATTGCATCCGCCACCGCGTCTTCTTCGACGGCGGCGAAATCCCCGCCGGCGGCTACAAGGTCTTCCGCGCCGGCAGCCTGGACGAGCCCAGGGACGCGGGCGTGGCCTGGTCGCACCCCCTGGCCCGAACCGGCAGCCTGCTGGTAGCGCCCAACCGCCTGGAGAACGAACACCTGGCCGTCGAGATCAACCCCAACGGCACGTTCAACCTCACCGACAAGGCCGGCGGCAGAACGCACGCCAACCTGAACTACTTCGAGGATCGCGGCGAGCATGGGGATTACTGGTTCAACCAGCGCCCGATGTTCGACCAGGTCCACAACTCGCTGGGCTGCTCGGCGCGAATCTGGGCCGAGGAGGCTGGGCCGCTGCGGGCGACGCTGGTCAGCGAGGTCACGATGCGCCTTCCCCGGCGCGGCGACAAGGACCGGCAGCGGCGCGGCGACGGCCTGGCCGATTTGACGCTTCGCACAGCCGTGACGCTCCATGCGGACGGGCGAGGTGTGGAAGTGAATGTCGAGTTCGACAACCAGATCGAGGACCATTATCTGCGCGTGATGTTCCCCACCGGCCTGGCCGGGGCCGACCATGCTGACGCCGGCGGGCACTTCATCGTCGACCGCCGCCCGATTCGCCCCCAGGGGCCCAGCGACGACAGCGTCTGGCCGGACATGGCCACCCAGCCGATGGGCAACTTTCTGGACCTCAGCGACGGCCGGGGCGGACTGGCCTTCCTCAGCGACAGCCTTATCGAATACGAAGTGCTCGACAACGCCGAGCGAACCGTCGCCCTCTCGCTGCTGCGGGCGGTGCGGAACTGGATTTGCACCGAGACCCGCGTCGGCTCGGATTATCCTTCGCAGAAGGGCGGGCAGTGCCTGGGCCGTCACAGCTTCCGCTACGCCCTCATGCCCCACGAAGGCAACTGGCAGGACGCGAACATCCCGCTGGCCGCCGATACGTTCAATGTCCCGCTGTGGCCCGTGCAGACGCGGGCACACGAGGGCAGCCTCGCCGGCGGGCAGGGCTCGCTGTTTCAGATCGACAACGCCGCCCTGCGATTTTCGGCCATCAAGGAGGCCCAGGGCGATGGCAGCTTCATCGTGCGGCTTTACAATCCCACGCCCAAGGCCCAGAAAGGCCGGATCCTTTGCGGGGCCAGGATCGCCGAGGCATGGCAGGTGAACCTGGCCGAGGAACGCATCGGCCCGATCGCCGTCTCCGATGGTCACGCCGCCGCCATTGCCGCCGACCCCTGGAAAATCGTGACGGTCGAACTGCGATTGGGTTGAGAGAACCCGAAATCTGAGTATTGATCTTATGGATAGACCTTATGACATCATGGTGGCCGGGCACGTGTGCCTGGACATCATCCCGCGTTTTGCCGACACCGGCGCCCGCGCCATCGAAGAGATCATGCGTCCGGGCAAGCTGGTCAACGTCGGCGAGGCCGCCGTCAGCACCGGCGGGCCGGTGTCCAACACGGGCATCAACATGAGGACGCTGGGGTCCAGCGTCTGCTTCTGCGCGTGCGTGGGCGACGACGACCTGGGCCGCCTGACCATCGAGCGGCTGCGGAAGAGCGGCAACGCCGACGGCATCCACCTGCTTCAAGGCAGCGCCAGTTCCTACACGCTGGTCATTTCGCCGCCGGGCATCGACCGGATCTTCCTGCACAATCCCGGCACCAACAATCTGTTCAGCGCCGCTGACCTCAACGCCGAGTTGATCGCCCAGTGCCGCCACTTCCATTTCGGCTACCCGCCGCTGATGGCCCGCATGTACTCCGACGCCGGGGCGGAACTGGAGAAGGTTTTCAAGACGGCCAAGGCCGCCGGCGCGACGACCTCGTGCGACATGACGCTGCCGGACCCCGCGTCGGCCTCGGGCCAGGCGCCCTGGCGGGAGATCCTGGGCAGATTTCTGCCCTACGTCGACATCTACACGCCGTCGATCGAGGAAACGCTCTACATGCTCGACCCGGCGAGGTTTCTGGCACTCAAGGAGCAGCATCGCAACCGGGAGTTGATCGATTTCCTGACGGCGGAAGATTACTCGCAGATCGCCGATGCGGTCCTGGCGATGGGCTGCAAGATGACGACGCTGAAGTCGGGCTATCGCGGCTTCTACATCAAGACGGCCGGCAAGGAGACCTTTGCCGGCATGGGCGCGGCCCGGCCTGGGGATGCGGACAACTGGTCCAACCGCCAGTTGTGGGCGCCGGCCTACAAGCCCGACCATTTCGGCAGCGCGACCGGCTCGGGCGACTCGTCCATCGCCGGCCTGCTCAGCGCGTTCCTGCGGGGCCTGCCCATCGAGGCGGCGCTGAAGTACGCCACCTGCTGCGGCCTCCAGAACGTCCGCGTACTCGACGCCGTCAGCGGCATCAAGTGCTGGGACGAAACCACCGCAATGATCGCGTCGGACCTGCCGATGATCGACGCCCACGTGGATTCCAGGGAATGGAAGTGGATCGAGGAAAAGAAAATCTGGGTTGGGCCCGGCGACAGGCTGAATTGAGGAACAACGAGGGCGCCAGAATCAGGTTCTTAACAGGGTAAGGAGTTGTTGAAATGCTCGCGGCATTCAAATGCGGCAAAAACGTTCGTCTGGCGGAGGCAAAGTGTCCTGCCCCCCAGGCCGGTCAGATTCGCCTCCAGGTCCTGGCGTGCGGAGTGTGCGGGACCGACCTGCACCAGTCAGCCGAGGCCAACCCCGAGGAGTCGATGTTCGGCCACGAGATCGTCGGACGGATTCTGGAACTCGGCGCGGGCATGACGAGCCTGAAGGTCGGGCAGGTGGTGGCGCTGGATTCGTCCACGCCGTGCGGCTGGTGCGACCGCTGCCGCGACACCCAGCAGGAACTTTGCACCGACATCCAGAGTTTCTTCTTCATCGGGTCCTTCGGCTTTGCCCAGGAAATGACAGCCCCGGCCATCTCAGCCTTGCCGTGCGATGACATGGACCCCGCCGTCGCGACCGTGCAGGAGCCGCTGGGCGTGGCCCTCGACCTGGTTCGCCTGGCCGACCTGACGGTGGGCTCCAACGTGCTGATTATGGGCCAGGGCCCCATCGGGCTGATGGCCCTGGCGCTGGCGCGGAAGGCTGGGGCGCGGCGGGTGTACGTCAGCGACTTCAAGTCCCGCACGGGGCGGCTGAAGCTGGCCAAGGCCTGGGGCGCCGACGACTACATCGACCCCTCCGAAGGGCCGCTGGATGAGTTCAAGTTTGACGGCCCGATCGACCGCATCCTGGTGACCTCCCCGCCCAAGACGCTGGCCGGGGCGTTCAACGTGGCCTGCAAGGGCGCGATCGTCAGCTTCATCGGCATCGAGCACGGCAGCGGCGCCTTCTGCACCTTCGACGCCAATGCCTTCCACTTCAAGAAGCTCCAGTTGCGGGCCAGCTTCGCCTCGCCGGCGCTGTTCGGAGCCAAGGCGATGAAGTACCTGCGCGAGGGCGTCATCGACGGAGCGGCGCTGGTCTCGCACCGCTTCGGGCTCAATGACATGGCCAAGGCCCTGGAAGTGGCCGGCAGCGATCCGACGGCGATCAAGGTGGTCGTCGAGCCGGCCCGGAAGTAGCCCCCCCCTGCCGGCGATGAGAGGTGATTGACATGTGGACGAAAGCTCAACAAGGACAGGCCCGGCAGCGGGCCGCGGAGTTTCTTGACCAGGCCGGGATCGTGCTGACCGGCCCGGAGCGAAACAACATCGAGGTGATCGACCTGGGGCTGGGCGAATTCGAGAAGACCGGGCTGGCGCTGGTGGTCTACGTCAACAACGACCTCTACTGCGCCAAGGAACTGGTGCTGCTGCCGGGCCAGACCTGCCCCGAGCATCGCCACCCCGCTGTCGGGAACCGCCCGGGCAAGATGGAGACCTTCCGTTGCCGCCGCGGGAAGGTGAGGCTGTACGTGCCGGGCGAGCCGACGGCGAAGGCCAGGGACAACGCGCCCGCCGGCAGCGAGCGCTACTACACCGTGTTTCACGAGGTGGAGCTTAACCCCGGCCAGCAGTACACCATTCCCTCCGACACGTTGCACTGGTTCCAGGCCGGGGCGGAAGGCGCGATCGTCTCGGAGTTCTCCTCCAGCAACACCGACGAGGCCGACATCTTCACCGACCCGCGAATCCGCCGCATGCCCGAGGCTGCCGAAGCGTAGTCTCTGTCAGGCATGGATTGATGGGTGGCACACAACCCGCGCGGCATCTGCCAGCCGGCAGGTCGCGACGCTTGCGATTACGAATTAACTACCGCGCCGTGACGGCTGCGGCGGCCTGAGTCGCGCGACCCGGCACCGACTGGATGACGGTGGCCTGGACCGGCGCGTCGGGGTCTTCGTAGTTGCGCTCGTAGAAGGTGGGAGGCTCGTAGGTCCAGCCGCCCTTGAGCCGCTTGTCCTCGCGGCGGAGCGACCCGTACACATACCGCCCGACCAGCGGGGCCGACAGGCGGGCCTTGAGGCCGAACTCGCGGTAGATGTCCTTGAGCATGTTGTCCAGCAGCGACCGGACGCGCGGGTTGTCCTTGAACCACTTGCGGGCCGCCCAGGCGGCGGCGGCATAGGCGACGGCCATGCCCTGGCACTCCCACGCGAAACGCTCGCGGATGCGGCGCTCGGGATGATTGCGGTAGCGCTTCCAGCCCTTGAGCGTCGTGGCGAAGACCCGCAACACGCTGGGCCCGTTGACGCGGAAGTCCTCGTCGAAGGCCCGCTGGAGTATCTCGGTCTCCTGGCCGTCGCGAATGTGCGGGTGGCGGATGTTGAAGCGGTACTGGCCGTGGGTGTCGGGAAGCAGTATTTCGTCGGCGCTCAGCAACGTGCCATTGGCCTGGTGCTCGGCGTGCAGCGGCGTGCCGGCCACCGCCGTGTAGAGCATGAACTGGTGAAAGTCGGTCCCGTGACTGACGGCGTGGGCGATGGCCTGGTCGATGTTGGCCGGGGTGTGCTCCTCCAGGCCGATGATCGACGAGCCCAGCACGCGAATGCCGTGGTCCTGCAACTTGGCCACCAATTCGTGCGTGTCGGCCCCGGCGAGTTTGCCGTACTGGCTCTGCGCGCCTTCCAGGCCCAGCCACAGCCAACTGATGCCCAGGCCCACCAGTTCCTCCACGCTGTACATGTTCATGGCGTTGGCGGAGCTGAAGGTGTACATCACCCAGGTCTTCTCGTGGCGGCGCATGAGTTCCAGCAGCTTCAGGGCCCGCGGCCGCTGAAGCAGGAAGTTCTCGTCCATCACGAAGAAGGCGTTGATCTTCATCGCCTCTTCGAGCTGGCACATGACCGCGAAGAGCTCGTCGGCGTCGGGATAGAAGTTCACGAACTTGCCCTTGCCGCCGAACATGGCCGAGGTCGAGCAGAAATTGCAGCCCATGGGGCAGCCGACCGACGGAATCAGGGCGGCGGAGGTATTGTGCGAGTTGAAGGGAAGGTTGATGCCCAGGGCCCGGTGGCCGAAGCCGCCCCACAACTGCGGGTGGACCATGCGACGCTGGGGGTCTTCGCCCAGGAACGCACGGAACCAGGCCACCCCGTCGCCGCGGACGATGTGGTCGGCGTCGACGCGTTCGTCCAGGTCGGCCAGGTTGGCGATGTGGCCGCCGATGACGATCGTCGCGGTGGGCAGGTGCTCGCGGATCAGCTCGCACATCTTCTTGACCTTGAGCACGTTGGGCATAATCGAGCTGATGCCGACGATGTCGTACTCATTGTCGTGGAGTTCCTGGATGAAGCGATCCAGCGACGGAAAATCCAGCACTGTGCAGCGGGCCTCGATGTTGGCCTGGATGAGCATCAGGCCCCAGTTGCGGTGGAACTCGCGGAAGGAAAACGGCCCCTGCGCCCGCGTCACCTGGTTGTGCCACAGTTCCATCGGGTTGATGGTCCTGCTGCCGTATTCGTCGTCCTGCGCATAAGGCCCGAAGACGCTGCACAGCAGCACGCGCGCCTGGCCGCCCAACGGATGAACGGGCTGGGTGGCGGCGGAGTCTGTGGAAGCGGAAAAAACGACCGGCCGAGGGATGTCAATAATGCTCATTTAACCATCATGGCGCACTTGGAACTCAGGTTTCAGGTCCGGGCGGCAGCGGGAATTGCTGGCGTCCGCAAGAGGCGGCTGAGTCTCCCACAGCCGCTCACGAGTGCGCTTATGAGGGATGTTGGCTAAGAAGCAGAGGACAGCGGCTACTCTATCCGGTTGATACTACCAGATGCCGCCCCGCGTTCAACTATTATCCAGCCGGGGCCATCGCATCCAAGAGTGAATTGCGTTGGTCGCCCAATATATCAGCCGCGAATTCCGCGAAGACAGCCGCGAAAAAGGGAAAGCTCATAAGCCCGATCCGACGAACTCTTTCCTGGCCCTGCTGTTAGTTCTTTACTCTTTGAATTCGCGTAATCTGCGTAATTCGTGGCTAAGGTCTCTTTTTAGATGCGTTTGCCCTGCCGTCGCGGCCCGGCGAGATTGCGTCAGGTTCGACAACCGGGTAGATTCAGGAAAATGACCCTTAAGAAGTCCATGACCGGCCGCGAGAGAATGCTCGCCACGCTGCGCTTCGAGCCGCCCGCCCGCGTGGCTGGGCCGGGGTCTTCCACCAGTTCGTCCATCAGGAATACGGCAAGCAAGGAGCAGTGAAATGAGCATTACTGTCGGCGTCATCGGCTGTGGAGGGATTTCCCGCTTTCACTTCAGCGGCCTGGGCAAGGCCGGGGCGAAGATCAAGTGGGTCTGCGACATCGCGGAGGCCAAGGCTGCGCCGTGGGCCAAACAGTTCGGCGCGCAGTACACCGCCGACTACCGCCAGATCATCGCCGACAAGGAGGTCAACGTCGTGGACGTCACGGCCATCTCGTCGATCCACAAGGAGGTCTGCCTGGCTGCCATCGCAGCGGGCAAGGCCGTCATCTGCGAAAAAACCCTCGCCGAGAACGTCGACGACGCCCTGGATATCGTCCAGGCCGCCACGCGCAAGGGCACGATCTTCTACACCTCCTACATGAAGCGATTCATCCCCGCGATGGAGAAGGCCAAGCAACTGCTGCCCTCGCTGGGCCGGATTATCTCCACGAATATCCGGGCCTATCAGCACTGGGGCAACCTGTGGGACGCAGCCCCCACCGAAGGCCTCTTCAGCGTGCCCGCCGGCGGCCGCTCGATCATCAAGGCCTGTTACGGCGGGGGCATCCTGGTTTGCGGCGGCAGCCACATTCTGGACCTGGTCGTCTTCTTCCTGGGCCGGCCGACCCGCCTGTTCGCCTCCATGCACACGACGCCCGGCATGGACCTCGACCTGCAGGCCGCCGCCCTGATGCAAACGCCCAACGGCGTGGTCCACTACGAGGCCCTGGCCCACCCTTTGAGCAAGATCGGCTTCCTCCGCGATGGGTGGGATGAGCGGATCGAGATCAACGGCGTCGGCGGGCGGCTGGAGGTGTTCAGTTCCGCCTGGGACCAGGTTGAGTCCAAGGCCTCGCTGCTAGTGCATTACGACAATGCCACCGGCGCCGCCACCGAATACCGCTACGAGCCGGCCTCGCCGTTTGACCGGGCGATGGCCTTCTTCTGCAAGAACATCGAGGCGGGCAGGCAGGGCGACCAGTCGCCCGCCACCGGCTACGACGTGGACAATCTCATCCAGGCCATCCAGGCTAGCGCCGCCTCAGGCCAGACTGTGGCGTTGGAGTACAAGGTCTGAGCCAAACGCGGCCCCCGGAGCGCAGCGTCATGGAACCAATGACCGGCAAGCAGCGAATGCTCAACGCCTACCGCGGCCTCTTCAGCGACCGCGTGGCCATTGCGCCGGAGTTCTGGTACTACTACCCGGCCAGGCTGCTGGGCGTGGACATGATCGAGTTCCTCCGCAGCGTCCCCTTTCACCAGGCCCTCAAGAAGACCTTTGAAACCTTCGGCTGCGAGGGCTGGGGCATTGTCTTTGCCGATGTGCCCAGCGCCGACGTGGAGCAGAAGTCCACGGAACATTGGGTCAGCGAGGCGGCACTGGAGGTGGAGTCGACGACGATCACGCCGCACGGCACGCTCACCAGCCGCACGCGCTACGACCGCAAGGAGCCGGCCTGGTCGGTCGAGCGGCCGATCAAGGTCGTCGAACGGGATCTGGCAGCCTGGGAGCATGCCAGCTTCGGCCAGGTCGAGGAGATGGATGTTTCCAAACTCACCGCGGCCTGGGAGGAAGTAGGCGACAGCTACCTCCTGGAGGCGTGGATGGGCGCGCCGTTCTTCGACTTCTACGCCGGTTCGCGCGAGGGCGGCCTGGAGGCGGGCATCCTGGATTTCATGGACCACGAGGCCCTGATGGAACGCCTCCAGGAAAAGTACATCGATCACATGGTGCGCAAGGCCCGCGTCATCTGCACGCGGACGCCGCTGGAGAGCCTGGCCATCGGCTGCGCGTGGAGTTGCAACAGCCTGATCGGCCCGGCGATGTGGCGGCGGTGGGACAAGCCCGTCATCGCCGCGGTGGCGCGGGAGGCTCACCGTCACGGCCGGCTGCTGCACATCCATTTCCACGGCAAGTGCATCGAGACGGCGGCTGACTTCGCCGAGATCGGCATCGACTGCGTGTGCCCCTTCGAGCGGCCGCCCGGCGGGGATGTCGTGGGGCTGGAAGGCCTCAAGACCGTCGAACGTCTGCTGGCCGGCAAGACCACGATGAACGGGAACATCCACACCGTCGAGACGCTCATTCGCGGCACGCCGGCCGATGTCCGCCGCGAGGTGCGGGAGGTGCTGCAGGCCTTCGCGGGCAACCCGCGCGTGATCCTGGGCAGCGGCGACCAGGTCGGCTACGAAACGCCCGAAGAGAATCTCCACGCCATGATCGACGAGGCCAAGAGACTGGGACAATCCTGATCCTGCTATTCGCTGGCTATTGAGGTTGGCTGAGTTGCCGATCGCGAAGTTGGCCCGCTGGCAGCGGTAGGATTTCTGGATAGATTCTCCACTATTCTGCGAGCCGCTTTACGCACTTTTTCGGACGGGTGTGTCGCGGCAATGGCCTCCAGGCCCTCCAAATCCGACAAGTCCCACAATCCAACCACGCCACTGAGCTGGACGCGCAAGTCTTTTGAAGTCGCAACAGCTTCCCGAATCTGCGGAATCAGCCCGGAGCAGCGCGTCATGCCTATGACCACCTCCACTTCGGCGACAATACGGACATCGGGAGAACGCAACGCCTCAGCATAGTACTTGGCACCGCTGCTCCCGAATTTCAAAACCAGGGTCGTTAGGGCGTAATCTTGAATGTCGTTGTCCTCGCTTCCGAGATAGGCGATGATGCCCGGAACTGCTTCATTGGGTGGCTTGGTGGCCAATTTACGGATTTGCAGACCTTGAGGCGACTTCTGACACTTTTCAAAACTAGCCCAAGTCCCGTTAGCTATTGCTTCCGCGAACTCTTTCTGTTGCTCACGATAAGGAATCCAAAGCTTTTGAATTACCCAACTCCCATTGATAAGCGTGTGTAACACGATCAACGGCAAGAGGCTCTTCATGCGCTGTCGCCACAGCCCCATCATCAGTCCAAGCACGAAGATAGGAATCATGGGCCCAATGAAGTATAAATGGGCTGCCGCCCACAGACCCGCCTGCACAACCACGGCCAGGGGCCTGGGCATGAGTCTCTCGAATTGCCGCAGGGCATATCCCCGCCAGAATATTTCCTCGGCAACAGGCACCGCCACTGCAACAAGGAGGATTTGGAGCACGATATAAGGCAACGACAAGTATTCAAGGCCTGTTTGGACATTGGCTGCCCGGCCAAGGCCGAGCCAACGGGCCAGATGACAGACAATCGCATATGTAAGATATGCCAGGACCACAAAGGCAACACCAAGTCCTATCCCGGACCATTTTCGCGGCAGGACGGTCTTGTCAAACCCTGCGAGTTGCGGCTTCCAGCGACCTGCCAGCAACGGGCCGAGGCACGCAAGGGCGCACCCAATGTAGGAGAGGACGATGGCCGTCCCCGCGTCAAACTCAACTACTCGATGCTCGTACCACAATGGAATATGGGAAATGAAGAGGAGGCCGAGGAAAAGGAGAGCGATCTTCGCCTTGGTCCGGCGATCGCATGTTTCCGCACGCCTTTGCCCTTCATCAGACATCACGTTCGCCGAACTGATCATTTCCAATGCCGCATGTTAGATGCCTCTTCCGACAACGGAAACGACGAACTATCAGACCCACACTCTGGCCTTTGCCCGGCGCGAGAAGTGCTTGGACAGCAGCAGCAAGGCGGTTCCCGCTAGCCACAGCAGCAGCGAGAGGAAGTGAAAGTCCAGCCGCGCCCTGGCCGACTCGATGCCCGCCGATCCCGCCATCACGACCAGGCCGCAGGCGGTCAGGATGGCTGCGGCGGCAGAGAGCCACCGTTTCTGCTGGCGCCATCGCAGGGTCTGCTCGATAGCCCAATGCGTCACCAGCGTCATGCCGATCAGCAGGAGCATCTGCACGGGCCAGCCCCACAGCGGCACGCTCCAGACTTCCTGGCGCCAGGCGGTGGCCACCAGCATCGCGGCGGGCAAGGCGACGCCCACCAGCAGGGTTCTGTTCCGCCCGCCCAGCAAGGCTGCGCCGGCCAGCAGCGACGCGGCGACCACGCGCAGGTCGCCGATGGGAAAAGTGGGCACGGTGGCCACGCTGCGGTCGATCAGCCAGCAGGCCCCGCCCAGGCCGCCCAGACCACCGGAAACCAGCAACGCGGCGAAGCTTTGCCATCTCCGCGAGGCGCGAACCCGGCCGGAACCGCCGAGGACCAGCAGGAACATTACGATCGCATAGGCCAGGGCCACGATGAGCATCCGGGCCACCAGCAGCGGGGCCAGCGGCAGCGTCTCCTCGCCCTTGAACTCCTGCATCGAAGCCAGCACGTTGAAGCTTCCGGGAGCGACGGCAATCTCGCCGCCCCGGCAGAGGGCCCGCAGCAGCCACATCACTCCCACCGCCGTCGCGCCGGTGGCCAGCGGGCCAGGCACCTTCGCCCGCCCCACCAGCAGGCCGTTGATAGCGCCCAGTCCCAGGCCCGCGCCGACGGCCGCCGCGAAGGCCACCGGCAGCGGCAGGTGCTGGCCCAGCGCTCGCGCCGCCGCCACGCCGCCCAGGCTCGCCGCCATCCAGACGCTGAGGTCTATGACCCCGCAGCGCAGGCACAGCGCGAAACCCATCGCCATCAGCAGATACATCGAGGCCATCTGGCCGGCGATGTTGTTGAGGTAAAAGCCCCTGTCGGCCAGTCCTGGCCCCTCGGCACTGCCGGTCAATCCCGCCCCCACGCCTTTGCCGTAGACGCTCACCAGCACCAGGGCCAGCACCAGCAACAGCCCCAGGGCCATGGAGTCCCGCGCGAGCGGACGCATGGTGAAGCTTGGGCGAAGCCTGTCTTCCAGCCAAGACACTCGTGTCTCTCCCGTTGCGGCTCACTGTTCCATGAAAAAGGCCCCGAGCGGTTCTCACCCGGGGCCTTAGCATAGTGCGTCAGGAGGAATTACTCAACGACCGGCACCGGCCCGGCCAGAACTTCAAAGTCATCGACCACCGACAGATCGCCCGAGCAGATCAGTTCGCGGTTGCGGCGAATCTCGGCCAGCTTGTCGGTCAACCAACGCTTGGCGACGACCTTCTTCTTGTCGCTGGAAGTCGCCTGGTCGCAGAACAGCGCGCCGATGATCAGGTACATGCCGATATCCACCAGCTTGCGGGCGTACAGGTCGCGGTAGGCCGTGCCGCCGTGGCCCTTGATGAACTGGATGCACTGCTCAAGGATGGCCAGGCCCTCGCGGATGCGATCGATCAGCGGCGCCACGTCGGCGGGCCACTGCCGGTCGATCAGCTCCTGGATCAGCGTCATTGCCGTCCCGCTGGTCATGCCGGCCACCGCGGCCACCACCTGCAACTGCGAGGTGCCCTCGTAAATCGTGGTGATGCGGCTGTCGCGGAGGTGCCGCTCGACGGGGTAGTCCCGCATGTATCCGCTGCCGCCCAGCACGGCCATGGAACTGTTGGACACCCGCATGGACATTTCGCTGGCGTAGTACTTGGCCATGGGGGTCAGCAGCTTGTTGCAGCGACCGTACTTGCGGCCGTCGGCCCGCAGTTGCTTCTTGAGGTCGCCGTCGGGCACGTTGCCGAACTCCAGCTTGCGGAGCGCCCCGTACTCCAGGTCCACGCAGTAGGCGGCATAGTAGGTCAGCGTGCGGGCGGCCTGCACATCCATGCTCATATCGACCAGCAATTCGCGGACGGCCGGGAAGTTCTCGATGGCCACGTCGAACTGCTTGCGGCTGTGGGCGTAATCGCGGGCGACACGGTAGGCGGCCTCGCCGATGCCCAGGCCCTGGGCGGCGATGCCGATGCGGGCGCCGTTCATCAGGCTCATAACGTAGGTGATCAGCCCGCGCTGACGCTCGCCGATGAGCTTGGCCGGGGCGTCATTGAAGAAGATCTCGCATGTCGGGCTGCCGTGAATGCCCAACTTGTTCTCCAGGCGGCGAATCTTGACCTTCGGGCCGCGCTCGCACAGCAGCAGGCTCAGGCCCCGGCCGTCGGAGATGTCCATCTCTGTGCGGGCCAGCACCAGCAGCACCTGGCCGCAGCCGTTGGTGATGAATCGCTTGACGCCGCGGACGAACCAGTTGCCGTCCTTGTCCTGGTAGGCCATGGTCTTGACGGCCTGGAGGTCGCTGCCGGCGTCGGGCTCGGTCAGGACCATCGCGCCGGTCCAATCGCCGCTGGCCATGGGCGGCAGGTAGTCGCCCTTGATTTCCTCGCTGGCGAAGGCGTTGATGGTCTCGGCGATGCCCTGGAGGCCGTAGATGTTCATCAGCGAGGCGTCGGCCCGGCTGACGATTTCGTTGCTCATGGTGTAGACGACGTTGGGGCAATTGAGCCCGCCGTAGCGATACGGCAGCGTGAAGCCCATCAGGTCGGCCTGGCCCAGGCGCTTGATGGCGTTGTCGATGCCGGGGGCGTAGGTGACGCTGCCGTCGTCGTTGAGCGCGTTGCCGACCTTGTCGGTCTCCTCAGCCGTGGGGGCGATCACGTCGCCGGCCAGTTCGCCCAGCGAATTGAGAATCCGCTGATAATTATCCACCGCGTCGGCGGCGTTGGTGGGGGCGAAGTCGAAGGTCTTGGAGAAGGTGAAATCCTCCTCCATGACGCCGGCGATCTTGGCCAGGTCAAAATGCTTGAAAAGAAACTGGATGTCTTCGTTATCGGTGAAGAAATTCGCCATGTTGTTCTACCGTCCTCGGTTATCAGCCAGGAATATCAGCCGCGAATTACATGAATTACGCGAGAAGAAAACCTCTATCACAAAGGCCACCAAGAGCACGAAGATCACTGAGAAAGATATCTTTCTTGTGGCTGTTCATGGCTCTCTTCGTGATCTCTGTGTCCTTTGTGCTCTTTGTGATTACTCTTCCCGACCTCTTACTTGACCGCCTCTGCAGCCTTGAGAATATGCTCGCCGCCGCGGATGGCCTTGATGAGCATCGGGATGACCTGGTTGAGGTCGCCGACGATGCCGTAGTGGGCCACCGAGAAGATCGGGGCCGTCGGGTCGTTGTTGATGGCCAGGATCTTGGCCGAATCCTGCATGCCCGCGCGGTGCTGGACGGCGCCGCTGATGCCGCAGGCGACGTACAGCGCCGGCCTGACGGTCGTGCCGGTCTGGCCGACCTGGTGGTCGTGCTCGACCAAGCCCAGGTCCACCGCGGCGCGGCTGCCGCCGACGGCGGCGCCCAGGCAGTTGGCCAGGTCCCAGACCAGGCGGAAGTTGTCGCGGCTGCCCACGCCGGCCCCGCCGGCCACGATGATGCGGGCGGCCTTAAGGTTGACCTTCTTGGCGGCGCGGTGGGTCTCGAGGATCGTCAGCGGCAGCGCCAGGCCGTTGAGGTTGCCTGCGACCTTGACCACCTGTCCCTTGCGGGAGGGGTCGGCCTTGGGCATGACCATCACGCCCTCGCGGACGGTGGCCATCTGCGGCCAGCGGTCGTAGTTGACGATGGTGGCGATGATGTTGCCGCCGAAGGCCGGGCGAATCTGGAGCAGCAGGTTCTTGTGGACATCGCTGCTGCCGACGGGCGTGTGGTCGCCGATCTGCAGGTCGGTGCAGTCAGCCGTCAGACCGCACTTGAGGGCGCTGGCCACCGTGGGGGCCAGGTCGCGCCCGATGGCCGTCGCGCCGTAGAGGCACACCTGCGGCTGCTGCTGCTCGACCAGTTGGCAGATGATCTGCGTGTAACCCTTGGCCTGGTAGTGGGCCAGCCGCTCGTCCTCGACGAGGTAGACCTTGTCGGCCCCGTGGGCGATCAGCGACTCCGCCAGCGGCGCGACCTTGTGGCCCAGCAGCACGGCCGCCAGCGGCACGCCCAGGAGGTCGGCCAGCTCGCGCCCCTTGCTCATCAGCTCCAGCGGCACGTCGCTGAGACGACCGCTTTCCTGCTCGGCGAAAACCCAAATCTCTCCCTTGCGATTGACTCTCATCATATATGCGTTCCTGTCCTTCCGGAAATCATCTTGCACAGCTTGAATGACGAATGACGAAACCAGAATGTCGAATCAATTCCGAATAACCAAATGACGAAGACGGACTCGTGTGACTGGGCAAAAGCTGTTGTTTGGAATTCGTCATTGTTTCGTCATTCGAGCTTCGTCATTCGGAATTCTGGATGCCGTCCAACTCAATAACCGCAACTACCCAATCGTGTGCTCCTCGATCAGCTCGCCGATCAGCGTGGCGCAGCCTTCGGCGCTGGCGGGGAACTCCTTGTACGCCCCGCCGGTCAGCACCACCGACTGAATGCGGTGGACCTTGGTGGGGCTGCCGTCCCGGCCGCACCAAGCCAGGTCGGCCTTCAGGTCGTCCAGGTTCCACTGCTCCAGCAGCAGGCCCCGGTCGGCCAGCTCCTTGGACTGCTTGGCGGCTTCGGCGGCCTTGGCCTCGGCCGAGGCGCCGGCGCCCAGGGCGTCTTCGACGGTCTTGGCGACCTCGGCGGCGGAGCGGGCCTTCTTGTATTTCATCAGCTTCTTGGCGGCGCACGGGCGGGGCGTATTGGCCGTGTCCATCACCGTCATCAGCGCCGGCAGATGGCAGGAGACGATCTCGTAACCGTTGCCGATGTTTCGCTTGGCCTTGATGACGCCCTTGGCCAGCGAGAGCACCTGCTCGACGTAGGTGATCAGCGGGAAGTCGAGCTTCTGGGCCAACTGCGGGCCGGTCTGGGCCGTGTCGCCGTCGATGGCCTGGCGGCCGCAGAGAACGACGTCGGCCTGGAGCTTCTTGATCGCGCAGGACAGGATGTAGCTGGTGGCCAGGGTGTCGCTGGCCGCGGCGCGGCGGTCCGTAATAAGGATGGCCCGGTCAGCGCCGCGGAAGAGCGCCTCGCGAAGCACCTGGCAGGCGGCCGGCAGACCCATCGCCACCACGGTGACGGTCCCGCCGTGGGCGTCGCGGATGGCCAAGGCCTCTTCCAGCGCGTTCATGTCCTCGGGGTTAAAGACGGCCGGCAGGGCTGCCCGGTTGACCGTGCCGTCATCCTTCATCGCCTGGCCGGTGATACGCTTGGTGTCCGGCACCTGCTTGACGCAAACGACGCAGTTATATCCCACGTTTTAGCTCCAACTCTTGATGCCACGAACCTCGGCCCATCCGCCCGGAACGGGGCGGCCGGCCTTGCCTTCTCCATCCTCGCACCGCAGGGCCGGCTGCGAGGTATATCGTTCCGCTAGATTACACGCCGGCGAGCCGCGAAGCAAACCTAACCTGCCCGCGGGCCGACACGCCGGCCGGCGGCAAACTGACAGCACGGTCCAAATCGCTCGGGCGGCTGTGATTTTTCACACAACAAAAATGGTCCGCCTTACCAGCGGACCATCCTTATTAAGTCGGGCGGGATTTTACGAACCCGCCGCCAGAGTGTCAAAACAAAAATGCAGGGTGCCCTGCCGTAAACAACTGCGTAAGGGTTGGGATCCGGCAATGGCCAAATACACGGGCATGTAGCGCGGCTGAAGGTCCAAACGCTTGAGTGGAACGAGCGCGACGCCGAACGGAGCGGAACCACATGCCACTCCTCCACTACCGCCATGCTTCCACGATGCCTGATGCCTCATATCGCGCTATCGTTAGTTGACAAACGATAACAAGATAGTAGGCTATGGCTACACTTTCGGGTGGACAGGGATATCGTCTCTGAGGCACATAACGCAGAACCCATCTGCGAATCAAGGACTAAGCGCATGAACCTGATCTTGGAGAATGTGCGGTGCTTCACCGGCAAGCACTCAATTCCGATTACCCCGTTAACCTTTCTCACCGGGCAGAATAGCTCGGGCAAGTCAACACTGATGGGCATGTTCGCAGCCGTCTCGTCCTTGCCCGGATACCCACTGCGACCCAATTTCGACAGCGAGCCCTATCATCTGGGGACCTACGACACGATCGCCACGTACAAAGGTGGAAAGTACGGGCGCGCCCGGCATTTCTCGCTAGGGCTCGAAGAGGATGACTATAGGGTTGATACGACATATCGCCGCTCCGATTCCGGCCTGGCAAATGTTGCAAAACTCGATATAGCTGGTCCGAGTGGGCATTTCGCCGCGACAGTGACCGGTGGGGTACTGGATGCAACTTTTACTTATGTCTCATCAAGACGGGCGAAGAGCCCAATACTCTTCAAGGTGAATTTGCCTCCGACCGGAGAACCGCAATATGCCAGGGAGAATTTCTTCTTCCATACCATCTGGCGGGGCCTTGAGAAGAACAACGTCCGAAGCGCTGAGGCCATTTTCCACACCATTGCCAAAGCATTTGAAATACAACCTCGTATTTCATCAATTGCGCCAATCCGAACGCGACCGCGGCGGACATATGACAAGTTTGTGGATCTTTACTCACCGGAGGGTGATCACATCCCCAATATTCTGTCACGCATGTTGACGAGCACACCTGGTTCTCTGGATTCCGAACGTGCAAACGCTGTAGTAGAATTTGGGATCGAGGCCGGCCTCTTCAAGAAAATAGGGATTCGCCGACTCGGGCGATTGCCTAGCGATCCGTTTCAGATTCGCGTCACCGTGTCCGGTAGGTCCGCCAATCTGCATGATGTGGGTTACGGTATCAGTCAATCACTTCCTATTGTCGTCCAGAGCATCCTGACAGCTAAGCGACAATGGCTCCTCCTGCAGCAGCCAGAGGTCCACCTGCATCCACAGGCACAAGCTGGTTTGGGAACGTTCTTTGTCCGTATGGCAGCCAAAGGTGGCAAACGCTTCCTGATCGAAACTCATAGCGACTATATGATCGATCGAGTGCGTCAGGAGATTGCTGCGGGAAACATCAAAGCATCTGACGTGACCATTGTCTTCCTCGACAAACCCGAATCAGAGACATCGGTCTTTCCATTAACTCTCGACGATGCTGGCAACATCCTAGATCCGCCCCCCTCCTATCGCGAGTTCTTCCTGAGGGAAGAGATGAATCTTCTGAATAGGGAACGAGAATGACTAGAGTGATCGTAGATGCCAACGTGGCCTGCATGGTCTTCCAGCGCCCTACGGATTCAAAGTGGAACGACCTGCATGAGGCCCTCCTTTATGGACGTCGGTTTGTGATTGTCGCCGTACATGGTGGCACTCTTACTCGCGAATACGAGAAAATCAGCAAGCTCAAGCGAGTTTTCGTGCAGTTAGATCGCGCTGGTCGCTTGCATGCTTTCCCGCACAAGTCCGTGGACGGTGAAACCTCAACAGTCTCGTCGTCAGGGATCTGTCGATCTAACGATTCTCACATTATTGCCCTTGCACTGATAAGTCGAGCACGAGTCCTTTGCACAGATGACCCAGCGCTTATGACAGACTTCAAGAACAAGCGCCTGATTTCATCGCCTCGTGGAAGTGTATACCGAGGAAGCAAGAACAATCACCTCCTCCGTTAGCCACTGGGCGCCACGTCAGTCTCTTTCGCGGGGCGGTAGACCGGCCTTACGACTTTCGATCTACGGCCTACGGCCTGTCTTTTCCGCCTTCAGCGTGTGGTAGGTTTCCAGGGCGGCGGGGAAAGGCCGCAGGGCACGCTCGAAGATGCCCAGGGCGTACGCGATGGTCATGCCGTAGTTGGCGATGGACACCCCCGCGGCGCGGCAACGCAGCATCCGCGAGAGCATCTCGCGCCGGTTCCACATGCAGCCGCCGCAGTGCACCACCAGCTTGTACGGCGAGAGGTCGTCGGGGAAATCGTGGCCCTGCACCGAGGTGAAGTTCAGCTCGGCCCCGACGTACTGCCGCAGCCACCGGGGGATCTTCACCCGCCCGATGTCCTCGCCGATGGGATGGTGCGAGCAGGCCTCGGCGATCAGCACGTGGTCGCCGGCCCGCAGGTCCTCGATGGCCAGCGCCCCGCGGACGAACTCGTTCAGGTCGCCCTTGTAGCGGGCGAACAGGATGGAGAAGGAGGTCATCGGCACGCTGTCGGGCGTGTCGCCGGCGGTTTTGAGGAAGCCCTGGCTGTCGGTGACCACCAGGGCCGGCGGGCGGCGGAGGCGGTCCAGGGCGGCGCGCAGCTCGCGCTCCTTGACGACCATGCAGTAGGCGTCGCTGTCGAGCACGTCGCGGATGGCCTGCACCTGCGGCAGGATCAGCCGGCCCTTGGGGGCCTCCAGGTCGATGGGCACCACCAGCACCACCAGCTCGCCGGCGGGCACGAGGTCGCCGATGATGGCCGGGGCGTTGATGAATTCCTCGGGGGCCGCGGCGATCAGGGCCTCACGAAGGTCCAGAATGCCCTGGCCGCGATTGGCCACCGTGCGGACGGCGGCGGTCTTGGCGGCCTTGAGTTTCTTGGCCAGCGCCGCCGCCGGCTCGGCCAGGTCGGTCTTGTTGAACACGACGATGGCCGGAATGTTCCGCCCAGCCAGCTCGGCCAGGATGGCGTCCTCGTAGGGCCCCCACTCCCCCGCCTGGGCCACCAGGATGCCGACGTCGGTGCGGTCGAAGACCTGCCTCGTTCGCGCGACGCGCATCTCGCCCAGCGCGCCAACGTCGTCGATGCCCGCGGTGTCGATGAACAGCACCGGCCCCACCGGCAGCAGTTCCATGGGCTTTTCCACCGGGTCGGTGGTCGTGCCGGCCACGTCCGAGACGATCGAGACATTCTGCCGCGTCATGGCGTTGAGCAGCGAGCTCTTGCCGACGTTGCGCCGGCCGAAGATGCCGATGTGCAGGCGAAAACCTTTGGGGGTATTTCTCATAGCAGCCAGTTCGTAGTGCGAAGCCAATTCGTCGTTGGCGGAGAAGACCTTGTTGGCGTTCTCTTCCCTATCTGTTGCTTCGTTTCCCTGTGTCCTCTGTGGTCTTTGTGCTCTCTGTGATCATCGTTGTTGCTCAATGGTCCTTGTGCTTGTCCTGGGCCTGGGGCGGGCTGCCCAGCCGCATCACGCGGGCGGGCGAGACGAGCTGGTCGAACTGCTCGGCCGTCATCAAGCCGCGATCCAGGACGATCTGGCGGATGCTCTTGCCGTCGGCCCGGGCCGCCTGGGCCACCGCGCTGGCCCGTTCGTAGCCGATCTCCTCCACCATCGCCGTCAGCACCGCCGTGGCGCTCTCGACGTGGCTGCGGCAGCGGGCCTCGTCGGCCTCGATGCCTGCCACGCAGAACTTGCGGAAGATTTCGCATGCGCGGCCCAGCAGGTCCAGGCTGCCCAGCAGGCAATCGGCCACCAGCGGCATGAAGGGATTCAGTTCGAGCGAGCCCATCGAGCAGGCGGTGGTGATGGCCTGGTCGTTGGCGCAGACGGCGATGGCCGCCTGCGTGACGGCCTCGGGAATGACGGGGTTGACCTTGCCGGGCATGATGGACGAGCCTGCCTGCCGCGCGGGCAGGCGGATCTCCGCCAGGCCGGCCTCGGGCCCGCTCGACAGCAGCCGCAGGTCGCCGGCGATCTTGATCAGGTTGCTCGCCAGGGCCTTGAGAATGCCGCTGACCTCGACGAACACGTCGGCGTTCTGCGTGGCCTCGACGAGATTCTCCGCCCGGGCCAGCCCCATCGCCGTGATGTCGCGCAGGTGTTCGATGGCTCGGAAGATGAACTGGCGCGGCGCGCCCAGCCCGGTCCCGATGGCTGTGCCGCCCAGGTTGACCACGCGCAGGCGCTCCTGGCACTTGTAGATTCGCCAGCGGTCGCGGCCGAAGGCTTCCGCGTAGGCGCTCATCTCGCGCCCCAGCGTCGTCAGCACCGCGTCCTGCATCTCGGTGCGGGCGATCTTGACCACGTTGGCGGTGGCCTTCTCGCGGGCCTGGAACTCCTCCAGCAGCGCGATCACCTCGCGCTCCAGCGTGCCCAGCAGCGTGATGCCCGCGATTTTCAGGGCCGTCGGATACGTGTCGTTTGTGGACTGGTGAAGGTTGATGTCGTCCAGCGGGCTGACCGTCGCGTAGTCGCCCAGCGGCCGGCCGAGGATCTGAAGGGCGCGATTGGCCAGCACCTCGTTGACGTTCATGTTGGTGCTCGTGCCGGCCCCGCCCTGGAGGGCATCGACAATGATGTGCCCGTCCAGCAGCCCCTCGCCCATCTCGGCACAGGCCTTCTCGATGGCGGCAAACCTGGCCGCCTCCCACGCGCCCAACTCATGATTGGTCCGCGCGCAGGCCAGCTTGACTGCCCCGTAGGCATGGATCAGCTCGGGATTAACCGGGCGCCGGGCCAGCGGGAAGTTCTCCACCGCCCGCTCGGTGTAAATGCCGTGCAACGCCCCAGCCGGCACGTCCCGGCTGCCCAACAGGTCATGTTCCTGGCGAAAGTCAGTCATTTTCCCGGCCTATCTGCAAAACTCCGCCACCCAGCAGTATTCGATAGGTGCCACGGCTGCGTCGTGTGCAGCCGTGCATAACGCCGACGCTGCTGCAAAGTTCAGCCGCAGAGCGGCGTCTTTCTTAGCCCCGCCCGGAAGGGCGGGGATCCAAGCACATCAGCCAATCAAGCCCCCGCAGAGGGCGTCTGAACCACGATCTCGATCAAGACGCCCCTACGGGGCTTGTCGTCTTGGCGCCCGTTTCCCCGGGCTTGCTTCGCTACGCCCGGGGCTAAGACAAACGCCCCTGACGGGGCTTAAGCGGCCACGTGGTCGCAAACGCCGCGACCACGGCACCGGCTTTCCGCTCGCTTTGCGCTCGCGGCTAGTTCATCATTGGCCCGTTCGCGACCTGCCGACCGGCGGGGTTCCCTAGAAGTACAGATCGCGCTCGTCGGTGGTGCGTATGCGTGTGAGGCGATCGACCAGTTCGCGTTTCTGAGGTGAATCTTCCATCTTCGCCAACTCGGCGGCAATGAGTTTTTCACCGGCGGCGCGGGTTTCGCCGCTGGCGTAGTCGGCCAAGTATTCCGCCAGCGTGGTCATGGCGTTGGGCGTGCAGAATCGCTTGATGAAGCCGGGGATGGCGAACTCCATAAAGTGCTCGCCGGTCCGGCCCAGGCGATAGCAGGAGGTGCAGAAGCTGGGGATGTAGCCTTCCTCCAGCAGTTCGCGCATGACCGTATCGACGCCGCGCACGTCGCCGAGGCGGAACTGCTCGCGCTCCATGACCTGTGCGTCGCCGGCCTGCGTATAGCCGCCGATCTCGATGCGGCTGCCCGCGTCGATCTGGCTGACGCCGAAGGCCATCACCTCGCGGCGCAGCTCGGCCCGCTCGCGCGCGGTGCAGATCAGGCCGGTGTACGGCACGGCCAGCCGCAGGATGGCGATGAGCCGCTTGAAGGCGTTGTCGTCGACGAGGTAGGGCTCGTCGATCTGGACGCCGCAGGCCGGCTGGAGCCGCGGGAAGCTGATGGTGTGAGGCCCGCAGCCGTATCGCTGCTGGAGATGCAGGGCGTGGCTGACCAGGCCCAGCACCTCGAACCGCCAATCGTACAGGCCGAACAGCGCGCCGATCCCCACGTCGTCGCAGCCGCCTTCCATCGCCCGGCTCAGGCCGTCGAGACGGTAGAGGTAGTCGCTCTTGAGGCTGCCGGCAGGGTGCACGGCTGCGTAGGTGGCGTGGTGGTAGGTCTCCTGGAAAATCTGGTAGGTGCCGATCGCGGCGGCCTTGATCGTGCGGTAGCCCTCCACCTCCAGCGGCGCGGCGTTGACGTTGACGCGGCGAATCTCGCCGTGGCCGCTGCGGACAGAATAGACCTGCCGCACGCAGTCAGCGATGAACTCCGGCGGATAATCGGGATGCTCGCCGAAGACGATGATCAGCCGCTTGTGGCCGCGGTTCTCCATCGCCTCGACCTGCCGGGCCAGCTCCGCCATGCTCAGCGTGTGGCGGTCGGCGGCGGCGTTGGAGCGGCGGAACCCGCAGTAGCGGCAGTCGTTGACGCAGTTGTTGCCGATGTAGAGCGGCGCGAACAGCACGATGCGGTTGCCGTAGACCGACCGTTTCAGCTCGCGGGCGGCGGCGTAGATTTCCTCGATCAGCTCGGGCGAGTCGGCCGACAGCAGCACGGCGGTCTCTTCGACCGTCAGCGCCTGCTTGGCCAGACCCTTGGCGATCGCGTCGCGCACGGCGGACGCATCGGCCTTGTTCCTGAGCAGGTTTTCGAGGCGGGCATCGTCGATGAAATCGACGGCGCCGGCACTGAGCGTTCTGGACTGCAAATACGTCATGACTACACCTTGGCTTTCACTTCTCCGACGGTCGGCCGCCGGGCGTCGCCCCGGCCGACGCCGACCGAGCGGCCAATAGACAGGATACGCCGGCCCATGCAGCCGCGGCAATCATCGGCATTTTCCTGAAGGCAGACCTTGCCGGGATAAATCTCGTATATCGCGCGGTACTGCGTCGGCGTCAGGTTGGGCATGACGATGTTCGCGCCGCGCCTCAGGCCCAGTTCGCGCCCCTGCTCGGGGTTCAGCGAGGCCAGGGCCGTGGTGGCTGGGATGTTCGCCCGCGGGCAGGCCAGGCGCGCCAGGGCGATCATCTTGTAGGTCATCAACTCGGTGTTGGGCGCCTGCTCATCGCGGCCGGCCGGCTCGACGCTCTTTTTCTGCCCCAGCGGCGTCTGCGGGTGCGAGACATAAGGCCCCATGCCGATCATGTCCAGATCCAGCCGGGCGAACAGCTCGAGGTCGTCGGCCAGGTCTTCGTAGGTCTGGCCCGGAATGCCGACCATCACGCCGCTGCCGACTTCGTAGCCCAGCTTCCTCAGCAGGCGCAGGATGTCGATGCGGTCGCGCCGCCGCCCGCGCGGGGCGGGGTGAATACGTTTGAAGAGCTGGCGGTTGGAGGTCTCGAACCGCAGCAGGTAGCGGTCGGCCCCGGCAGCCCGCCACAGCGCCAGTTCGTCGGGCTGTCGCTCGCCCAGGCTCAGCGTCACGGCCAGGGGGGCGCGCTGCTTGATCTTGCCGATCAGGCCCTCCATCCAGCGGGCCGAGATGCCGTAATCCTCGCCGCTCTGGAGCACCACCGTGCCGTAGCCGAAACTCGCGGCCTGGTCGACGCAGTCGAGGATTTCCGGCTCGCTCATGCGGTAGCGCTTCAGCCCGCTGTTGGCGTGGCGGATGCCGCAGTAGTGGCAATCGCGGCCGCAGTGGTTGGAGATCTCGATGAGCCCGCGCAGGTGGACCTCGTCGCCCACGTGGCGACGGCGCGCTTCGTCGGCCTGCTGCCACAGCGTGGCCAGGGCCGCCTCGTCGCCCTCGCGCAGCCAGCGGATTGTTTCGCTTCGGTTCATCGGGTCGGTCACAACTATCGGTCACTAACTATACGCCAAACGGTTAAGCATAGCCGGATCGTAATCACAGGCGAGACGCCTATGCTACCTGTCACAGGCGAGACGCCTATGCTACCTGTCACAGGCGAGACGCCTGTGGTACCTATTCTTCCAGCAGGCGATCAATCTCGCGGGCCAACTGCTCGAACCGCACGGGCTTGGTCAGCATCACGTCGGCCTTGACCCACGAACGCTCCTCGTCGGTGGCCGCGTCGATCTCGATACCCGTCTCGCTGGCGACGGCGGAAACCAAAATCACCGGCACCTGCGATTTGTTCTTCTTGATGTGATAGCAGAGCACCAGCCCGCTGTCCATGTGCTCGAGCATCATGTCCACGATGGCCAGGTCCACGTGATGGGCGGCCAGCACTTCCTCGGCCGCCTTGGCGCTCTCGGCGCAAAGAACGTTGAAACCCCGTTCCTCCAGTTGCGACCGGTTGACGGTCAGGAAGTCCATGTTGTCGTCCACCAGCAGGATCGTATGGCCCGAAGGCGTTGTCCGTTCGTCACTCATAACTGTACATTCCACTTCTTTCACTGAATCATCTCACGGCGTTGCTTACGGTCATCGTACAGGCTCGGCCTCTGCCTCCGCCTCGCTCAGGGCACCACTTCTCTGGGATGGTAGTGCGTGTGCAGCAGTTGGTGGCTCTTCTCGCCCAGCGGTTTGCCCAGGAAATCCTGGTAGAGCCGTTCGACGGCCTTGTTGCCGTGGGCGGTGCGCACCTTTTCGTCGCGGTCGATTTTGTACAGCGCCTGCATCCGCGTCCGCACGGCCTGCGCGTCGGTCTTGATCGGCTGGCCGCCGCCGGCAATGCAGCCGCCCGGGCAGGTCATCACCTCGATGAAGTGCAGGTCGTTGCGCCCGTTGCGAATGTCGTTGAGCAGGGCCCGCGCGTTGCCCAGCCCGCTGACGACGGCGACGCCGTACTCCTTGCCGGCGATCTTCACGTGGGCTTCCTTGATCCCGTCGCTGCCGCGCAGGGCCCGCAGTTCCAGGCCCGGCAGTTCCTTGCCCGTCAGGAGGAAGTGGGCCGTCCGCAAGGCCGCCTCCATCACGCCGCCGCTGGCGCCGAAAAGCTTGCCGGCGGTGCTGCGGTCGCCGAAAGGCGTGTCGGCCGGCTCGGGCGCGAAGGCCTCCAGGTTCATGCCGCGCAGGCGAATGATGCGGGCCAGCTCGCGCGTCGTCAGCACCGCGTCAACGTCCGGCACGCCGTTGCCGCCCATCTCGGGCCGCTGGGCCTCGAACTTCTTGGCCGTGCAGGGCATGATCGAGACGCTGAAGATCTTCTGCGGATCGACGCCCTCGCGCTGCGCGAAGTAACTCTTGATGATCGCGCCCATCATCTGCTGGGGGCTCTTGCAGGTGGACAGGTTGGCCAGGAAGTCGGGGCAGAATTCCTCGACGTACTTGATCCAGCCCGGCGAGCAACTGGTCATCATCGGCAGAGGCCCGCCGCTCCTGATCCGCTCGACCAGTTCGCTCCCCTCCTCCATCACCGTCAGGTCGGCGGCAAAAGATGTGTCGAACACGCGGTCGAATCCCAGCCGCCGCAGCGCCGCGTTCATCATGCCGCAGATGTCGCTGCCAGGCTTCATGCCCAGTTCCTCCGCCAGCGTCACCGAGACTGCCGGCGCGTGCTGGGCCACCACCAACAGGTCCGGGTTGGCCAGCGCGTTGAGGACTTCCTTGATGCTGCTCTGTTCCCGCAGCGCGCCGGTGGGGCACACCATGACGCACTGGCCGCAGTTGATGCAACTGGAGACGTTCAGGCCCTCATTGAAGGCTGTGCCCACGCAGCTGCGTGCCCCTCGGCCGACGAAATCGATGGCCGCGACGCCCTGCACCTCTTCGCACACGCGGACGCACCGGCCGCAAAGGATGCACTTGGACGGGTCGCGCACGATCGACGGGCTGGACGTGTCGATGTGGTGCTGGCTCTTGTCGCCCGTGTACCGCCGCTCGCGGACGCCCAGTTGCTCGGCCAGGCCTTGCAGCGTGCAGTTGCGATTGCGGATGCAGTAGAGGCAGTCGTCGGGATGGTTGGCCAGCAGCAGCTCGACGATGGTCTTTCGCGCCCGCAGCACGCGCGGCGAGTGCGTCTGGATCTTCATGCCCTCGGACACCGGATGGGCGCAGGAAGGCAGCAGGTTCCGCTGGCCGTCGACCTCCACCACGCACATGCGGCAGGCCCCGGTGGGGAATAAGTCGGCCATGAAACACAATGTCGGCACGGCGATGCCCGCCCGCTCGAGCGCCGAGAGGATGGTCTCGTTCTTGCGGGCCTGAACCGGTTTGTTGTTGACCTCGATGGTAATCACGTCAGGTTCCTATCCTTATTCCACGACGACTGCGTTGAACCGGCACACCTCGCTGCAGACCCCGCAGCCGACGCACTTGTCGGGCACGATGTAGTGCGGGCTCTTGGGCGCGCCCATGATCGCAGCCGTGGGGCACTTGCGGGCACAGGCGGTGCAGCCGGTACACTTCTTGGCATCGATGCGGCGGACCAGCAGCTCGGTGCACGCGCCGGCCGGGCATCGCCGCTCGTAAATGTGCGCCTCGTATTCGTCGCGGAAGTGCCGCAGCGTCGAGAGCACCGGGTTGGGCGCCGTCTGCCCCAGCCCGCAGAGGCTGGTGTCCTTGATCACCTCGGCCAGGCGGTTGAGGTACATCACGCCGCGGAAGCGCTCCAGGGCGTCAACGCCCTTTTCCCGCCCGCGGCTGCGCGTGATGCGCTGGAGGATCTCCAGCATTCGCCGCGTGCCCTCGCGGCACGGGATGCACTTGCCGCAGCTTTCGCGCTGGATGAAGTCCATGAAGAACTTAGCCACGTCCACCATGCACGTGTCCTCGTCCATCACCACCAGCCCGCCGCTGCCCATGATCGCGTCGATGCTCTTGAGGGACTCGAAGTCGACCTCGGTGTCCAGGTGCTTTTCGGGAATGCACCCGCCCGAGGGCCCGCCGATCTGCACGGCCTTGAAGGCCTTGCCGCCCGGAACGCCCCCGCCGATGTCGAAGATGATCTGGCGCATCTTCGTGCCCATGGCCACTTCGACCAGGCCGGTGCGGTTGACCTTGCCCGACAGCGCGAAGACCTTGGTGCCCTTGCTCTTGGCCGTGCCGACGGCGGCAAAGGCGGCGGCCCCGTTATTGACGATACCCGGCAGGTTGGCCATCGTCTCGACGTTGTTGATGACCGTGGGCTTGCCGAACAGACCCTTGACGGCCGGGAACGGCGGGCGCGGACGCGGCATGCCTCGCCGGCCCTCGATGCTCTGGATCAGCGCCGTCTCCTCGCCGCAAACGAACGCGCCGGCCCCCTGCTTGATGACGATCTCAAGGTTCAGGCCGCTGTCGAGGATATTGTGCCCCAGCAGGCCATAGCTCTTGGCCCGCGCGATGGCCACCTTCATGCGGGCGATGGCCAGCGGGTATTCCGCCCGCGTATAGACGTAGGCCTTGGTCGCGCCCATCGCGTAGGCGGCGATGGCCATGCCCTCGAGCACGCGGTGCGGGTCGCCCTCGATGACGGCGCGGTCCATGAAGGCTCCGGGGTCGCCCTCGTCGGCGTTGCAGATCAGGTACTTCTGGTCGGCCGGCGTGCCCAGGGCGAACTTCCACTTCCGCCCGGCCAGGAACCCCCCGCCGCCGCGCCCGCGAAGCCCGCTGGCCTCGACCAGGTCGCACAGCTCCGCCGGGGTGGTCTTGCGGATCACGCCGGCAAAGGCGCGATAGCCGCCGCGGGCGAAGTATTCCTCGATGCTCGTCGGGTCGATCAGGCCCACGTTGGCCAGCACCCACCGCGTCTGAGGCGCGAAGAACGGATGTTCGTCCAGGTACGGTACGCTGTCCCAGGCCCGCAGGTCGCCGTTGCGATGCTGCCCCAGGACGCACTCCGCCGGCGCCTGCCCGCCGCCCAGCACCGCCTCCAGCAGCGCGGCGGCCTTCTCGGCCGTCACCGGCGCGAAGGAGACGCGCTTCCGCCCGGGCAGTTGGATGTCCACGATCGGCTCGGCAGTACACAGGCCGATGCAGCCGACCTCCACCACGTCGGCGGCGATTTTCTTCTCCGTCAGGTACTCGCGAATGGCTGCCAGCGTCTTGCCGGCCCCCGCGCCCAGTCCGCACGTGCCGGTGCCGACGAAAATGGCCGGCCGGCTCAACTCCTTGCGGCGGAAGGGCGCCAGGTGCTCGATCCGCTGCTGCCGGCAGGCGGCGTTGTCGTGGCAGAGCGGCCCGTCCAGCAAGCACTCGATGTACATCGGGCAGGGCCGGTCCAGGCCGTGCCAGCAGGCCTCGCAACACTTCTGGTCAAGCCTCGTGCTCACTTCTTGTCAGCCTTTCTGCGATAATCATCAAGAATGGTTTTCACCGATTCGGCAGTCACCTTCGCGTGGAATTCGCCGTTGACGCAGATGACCGGGGCCAGCCCGCAGGCCCCGATGCACGCGACCACTTCCAGCGAAAACACGCCGTCGCGGGTGGTCTGGCCCGGATTGATCTTCAGCGACCGCACCACTGTCTCCAACAGCCCGGCCGAACCCTTGACGTGGCAGGCCGTGCCGCGGCAAAGCTGGATGTGATACTGGCCCGGACTCTGGAAGCGGAACTGGTTATAGAAGGTCGCCACGCCGTAAATTTTGCTGACGGGCAGGTTCAGGTGCCGCCCGATCTCCATCACCGCCTCGCGAGAGAGATACCCCAGCGCCTCCTGCACCTCCTGAAGGATGGGAATCAGCGCGTCACGCTTGGCGTGCGTGTAGCGAGCGAGAATGGGCTGAATGTCGGCTCGTATCATGGAAGGACTTCCTCCCGCACCGCCCCGCCGCGGGCAAAGTAGGCCGCCTTCTCCAGCGAGGTGGTGATGTCCACGTCCTCGACGTAAACGTGCGGAGGCACGTGCAGCGGCGCGGGGACGAAGTTCACCAGGCTCCGCACGCCCGAGCGAACCAGCGTCTCAGCCAGTTCCTGCGCCTCGTTGGCCGGCACAGCCACGATCGCCACGCCGATGTGCTTCTCGGCCACGATCCTGGGCAGTTCCTCGATGGGGTGGCAATAACAGCCGTGGACGACCCGGCCGACCTTGTGCGGGTCGCTGTCGAACGCGGCCACGATGCTCAGGTGAGGCCGTCGACCGTTGAAGTACGCCAGGATGGCCCGGCCGAGGTTCCCCACCCCCACCAACGCCACGCCCTGGCCCTTGGGGGCATCCAGAAAGCTGCGGATGCTCTCGACCAGCTCGCTCACGTCATATCCGTGCGAGGGGCTGCCGTTGTAGCCGACGGCCATCAGGTCCCGCCGGACCTGGGCGGCCGTCACGCCGGCCTCGTTGGCCAGGTGATGGGAGTACACGTACTTGGCGCCCCCGGCCAGCAACTCATTGAGCAGCCGGCGGTAGAGGCTCAATCGCCCGATTGTCTTGTCGGATGTCATCTCAAATCCTGTGAACGTTACGGTGGAAATACCTGATACAATCCTCACGCTGTGAAACTTGTCACAGGCTAGCATACGAACCTGTTTTTGCCAAGGCAAAAAAGCCGATTCCGCCGCGTTCGCCCCGAAACAGCCCAGCATTACGCTCAGGCTTCGTAGACTATAAGTCCATTAATTGCAAAGTGTTTTGTTATTGCGTTACTCATAGAAACTTTTGAATGGCTAATTTATGAAAAGTTGTGAAAAAAGTCACCGAAAGACCTCATTGCCAGCGACAGATGGGGTAAGCAGTCATAGGACATGCTGCGTCGCTCGTTACGGGTTGTCTTTATCTGGACATTGGCTTGGCGGATGGAAAGTCCTGTTCCCAGTACTCTGTCAGGCATGGATTGATGGGTGGCATGCCCATCAATTGACGACTGACAGACCATTAGGTGCCCGCGGTTCACCACGGGCATACATAGATTTCCTGTCCCCGCCGTTTCCTAGCCCGAAGAGCGTCTGACAATAGCCCCGCTTGGAGCGTAGCGAAGGGCGGGGTGGACAATCCATTGCCGACAGAGCCTCGGATGGGGCGATTGAACCACACCCGCAGTGTCCGACGAGTTTCAATCGCCCCCGATCGGGGCTCTGCTGCTAAGCGCGGCGGAGTTCCTACTCCGCCGCGAGTATGTCCAGGACGAGCGAAAAGGAGGTGGGGTTGGAACTCCATCTCCCAAATACGGAATGTCAAAGAGGGCCCTTTCCCGCGTGCAACCAGTTGCACGCCCTACGGGCTGGGAGTGGCTGTAATGCAACAACATCCGTTCATGTGTGACGCCGAGAGTGCAATAGCAGAACGGTGCCTGGGCATCTGTCCAGGCACCGTCTTGTGACGACCCAATCTACTTTGTGTTAACTGACCTTAACCGTACACAGGGGCTACTTCGCAGGCATTGATTCTCGGATCTGCCCCGCCAATTGCTCGATCTGATCATAGCTAATAGGCGGTGGAGTACCGGAATCAGACAAGTCAGCCATGGCGCTGAGGACCAACGATTCATATTGCTGCCGGTTGACCGATCTTGCATAGGCCTCGGGCTTCATTGTTCCCTTGGCGGCATCCGGCTTGGTGTTCAATCGGACGAGGAGTCGGTAGGCCAAGGGCACCTTAGGGGGAGTCTTCGTGGGCACGAAGATGCCCCATTCGTAGGCGTTGCCATCTTTGACGGTCGTGGCCAGATGGCGCCCAATGTAGGTTATGTCCGGCGCAGGAGGCACCTGGCTGACACCGTATATCTCCACGGGCAACTTTGGCAATTCCCCGCCGAGTTCCAGTTTGCCAATCTGTTCGGCCTCGCTGTTCTTGGCGTCCTTATCAATGCAGCGCCAGGGAATGATCACCGTGCCATCTTCCAGAACAAATGACCATTGAACCTCCAGGCCGAGTTTGCCGACCCAGTACGAGCTTTGCATGAACGTCTGCGTCTTGGGTTTGCTTCGAGGATTCAAGAGGGTGTACCCTTTAGGCGCATCCATACTGAAGATGCCGACAGGAGGGGTGACATTGCGTTCGATCGTGTCGAATCCCCCCAAAGGCCGCCATTCTGCGTCCCCTTCTTTGCGGAATAACTCCACCCGCCTCAGGTCGCCCGTTTTGGGATCAAGCCAGCTCTTAGTCTTGACCTCAGTGGAGCCATCGGTGCTTACGAGGCGCTCCCACACTTCCAGTTCTTCAGAGCCGACTTTGTCCCGCCCGATCTTGGACCACTCCTTGCCAGCAGTGGGGCCAAACAACCGTTCAATAAGACTACCGGTGTTTTCTTCCATCTGCAACTTTGCCTGTAGCGGCGTCAGGCGACTGAAGGACACAGTCTTATCTCCGGTATTGACCGTCATAGCAAGTTGTCCATTGGAGACATAGATAGTCTCGAACCATGTCACCTTGCCACTGTTGTTGGTATACCCTGGCTGGCGCGAATAGAAGAGCTGGCTAGGCAAGTCTGCCCAAAACTCTGTCATTGACTTGACGGGCTCCTTCCCCGTCGGATCTGTCATAAAACCCCATCCCTTGATATGGAGCGTTTGGGCTTGCCGCAGGAGCTTTTCGGCTCCGTCCATTCCGTATGCCTGCCCCGCGCCTGGCCCGGCAAGCTGCACGATCACGATCGCCAGTGCCGCGACGGCGGCAGCCGGCGTAAACCATCGGACTGTTTTCATAAAGAGGTTCCTTCGGCGGCTGGCTGGTCTGGCCGCTTGTCGGGCACTTGTTTGTGCCGCCAGCAACTCGTCCAGGACCGCCTGATCTTTCAAGGGTTGAACTTCGATCTTCATCTCTCTGATTGCACGTTCTATGTTCTCTGAAGGTCTCATAGCATCTCTCCATTCAGAATGGACCGCAGCTTTTCCAGCCCGTAGCGGTACCGGCTCCGGACTGTCTCCAAAGGTTGGCCATGCAGCCTGGCGATCTGCCGGAACGTCATTTCGCCGTGCAGACGCAGCACAACTACTTCTCGCTGCTCCGCCGCGACTTGCTCCAGGGCGGCCAGGAGCCTGGCGGATCTTTCGTTCAGCATCAGCCATCGGTCGGGCGGGATCGCCTCAGAGCCGACATCTACCTGCGGCAGGCCGACCGCCGGGCGCACCTTCGCCCGCCTGAGCTCATCCCGAGCTGAGTTAATGACGCAGGTGCGCAAAAAGGCTTTCAGGTTCCCATGCAGCGATATCTTCTCTGGCGTCTGGGTGAATCGCAGGAAGACGTTGTGCACAACGTCTTCCGCGGCTGCCGCGTCATACAGCAGGCCGACCGCCAGTCTGAGCAAGAAATCCCTGTGCTTCTCGTAGATACGCCGCAGCGCATCCTGGCTGCCGCGTTTGAACCGGAGCACTAGCAGTTTGTCTTCAAGCATGTTCTCTTTCTGTCGTGGAGCGATCGTTCCCAATGAGTACACGCACGACCTGCCCGCTTTGGTCTACGGGAAAGCATCTTTTTCGTCGAGCGAAAAGATTAGTTGGCAGGGCGTGCAACGTGTTGCACACGGACATGATTACTTGTCAATGCGCCGCGACATCACCATATGTACAACTAGGAATGCCAGCACGCAGCTATGCGTCCCCGGTCAATCCCAGGGCGGCGCTGATACGGTCGAAGTCGTCGAGGCTGTAGTAATCCACGCTGATGCGGCCGGTGTTCTTGGCCCGCCCCGGCTGGATCAGGACTCGCGTGCCCCGTCGTAGGTCGTGCATACCTGCACGAGGGTATTCCGCGTGCTGGTACGCACGCCCTACGGTCTGGGCCACGGTCAACATGGCTCGAATTTCCCCCGGAAAGTGTGCTCCTTATTTCACGGCATTGGCTTTCAAAACCTGCACCATCGTCACCGAGTCCCAGTAATTGGCGTCGAGGCGCCAGTACTCGTTCAGGGCGCGTTCGCAGGTCCAGCCTTCCTTGTGAATCCGGTAGTAAGCCAGAAGGATGGCCACGCGCAGATTGCCGCCGAAACAATGCACATAGACGGGCGCGGGGTTGCTTTCCACGGCGGCCAGGAACCGATCCAAATCCGCCCGGTTCAGGTCGCCCAGGCCGAACTGGATTTCCACCAGAACAAAACCGAACTCCTTGGCCAGAGTCCGCTCCCGGCCGCTGGGGGTGACGGAGATAATGGTCTTGATGCCAAGATCCTTGAGCGCCTTGGCCCCTTCTCGATACAGAATATCCCCTCCGCGATAGAGCTTGTCGTTGTATTGAACGACGTAAAACCGCAGGCCATCGCGATATCCCACCACCTTGTAAGCGTCCCCTTCGGGCGCCGGATGAGTCGCAATGCCGCCGATATACGCCCGGCGGGCCTCGCCGGACCCTGAATCGTTCGGATCATTCGGCGCCGGCGGAAGGGGTGCGGGGATCGTGCCACCCGTCAGCGGCTGGAGGATGGGGCACTGGTACGCGGTGTGGCAGCCCGGCGCGACCCACAAACTGACCAGTCCGATCGGCAGAAGCACGCCAAGGAGTCTTTGGGCGTTCATCAGGAGTCTCCTCATTCAAAGTTTGCCGGATGGAACTCAGGAGGCATTGTACCTGTTTCATGTCAGGTGCTTGCCAATAGAAACCGGTTGGCTGCAATTGCCGGCTTTCTTTCCGCGACCGGGTCACGGCCCGATCAAGAGTTCTTGGTCCGCCAGGTCGCCTTTTCCGGCTGATGGTGGTCTTCCAGTTGTGCCGTCGGGCTGACGAGCATCCCCTTTTCGTAACGCCGCCGCAGAAAGCCCCGCCGCAGGGCCCGGTATGGCTTGCTCAGTTTGCGGTGCAGCACCACCAGCGGCCCCCTCCGGCGCGACAAATCCAACTCCTCGGCTGTCAACTCCCCCGGGCTCAGCCGCCTCTTGTGCTTATAGAGATGATAGAAGTCCTTGTCAGCCATGTAGCGGACCACGGCGTTCCACAGGGGCCGCAGCGGCCAGGGCAGATCGTCACGGTGGCGAATCGACAGTTGGTAATCCACCAGGAACGGCTGGCCGTCGGGGCCGACCAGGATGTTCGACCGCTTGTTGCCGTCGCAGTAGGCCACGCCGCGATCGTGGAGGGCATCGAAGATCTTGCGGAGCGAGTCGAAGAATCCTTCCGGCAGCACGTCGAAGTGGTCCAGCGGCCGAGCGTCGAGATACTCAATCGCGTAGGCGGAGGGCCCGACCCTGCCGGCCCATCGAGGCACGCCCGCCAGTCCCGCCAGGCGGCGATAGATGGACTCCTCGTGGTCGGCCAGGAACTGCGCGGTCCACACCAGCGGCAGGCCGCAGAAGTCCTGCTGTCGGCCGAACTTCACCACGATGCGGGGCATGTGCGACGCGCCGGCCGGGCCTGACAGCTCGTACAGGCACGTTGCAGCCCAGAAGTCGTGCTTGAACACGCTGACAAGGCGATAGGCTGCGCCGGCGACCTGCACCTGGGCCGGCGGCATGCCGCGAAGGGCGAAGAACTGCGAATTGGCGGAGGATCGTGTCATTGTGTCGGTCGATCCGGCGGCACGGCTGCACACATCGCAGCCGTGGCACCGTGAGAAATCTAGCCTCTGACGGCCTGGGCGATGTCGGCCGCGAAGTCGCGGGTAGCCAGCTCAACGGCTCGCTTCCAGTCCCCCCCGGCGTGGGGGCCCTTGTTGTAGGCGAAGATCACCGAACGGCTGGCGTTGACGATGGCGCCAGTTCCGTTGGAGTCGAAAGCGGCGGCACAATCCTTGGCCGAGGCGCCCTGCGCGCCGTACCCGGGGACCAGGAAGATCTGGCGCGGCATGATTTGTCGCAGCCGGGCAGCCTGGGCGGGATAGGTCGCGCCCACCACCGCGCCGACGTTGCTGTATCCGCTGGCGCCAACCAGGCCGGGGCGGTCGCCCAGGGCCGCGACCATCTCGGCCACGTGTTCGTAAAGGGCCTTGCCGGAGGCGTCCTGAAAATCCTGGATCGCCGCAGCCGACGGGTTGGAAGTCCGCACCAGGACGAACAGGCCCCCGCCGGAGGGGGTGGCGGCCGAGACGAATGGTTCAATGCCTTCGGTGCCGAAATAGCTGTTGACGGTGACGGCGTCCGGGGCGCACGAGTGGCCCAGGTGCCCGGTGGCGTAGGCGGCGGCGGTCGAGCCGATGTCCCCGCGCTTAACGTCGCCGATGACGATCAGGCCCAACTGGCGGGCCTGGGCGACCAGATCAAAATACAACTGCATGCCCTTTTCGCGGTAGACCTCGAAGTAGGCGATCTGGGGTTTGACGGCTGGGACAAGCGGGGCGACGATCTCCAGCACTTGTCGCGAGAAGCGGGCAATGCCCTCCAGCCGCTCAGCCGGGCCGGCCTCCGCGACCTTCAGCTCGCCAGGCAACTGTTCGTAGACAGGGTCCAAGCCCACGCAGACGGGTGCGCTCTTCTGGATGGCGCCAAGCAGACGGTCGGAAAAATGGTCGGTCACGGGCCGCTCCTTTCCACAAAGCCTTTATACAGACTTGGGGCTGCGATGCAAGCGGCTGGAAACCAATGAGATTAGAGTGCCCCTGGACCCACCAAACAGTTCCAGGGCAACCAGAGGCTGGGGCGGCTTTACTTGCCGCGGGCCGGGCCGATCATCAACGGCCCAAGGCGGAGTACGGCCTTCAGCGGGGCTTTGCCGGCGCCGTGCTGACGGTAGTAGACTTCCTTGCCGGCCCGCCGGTTCATCACCAACCCGCCCGAGCGCAGAATGCCCAGGTGGTGAGAGACGGTCGGCTGCGGCAGCCGGGTCTTCCTGCACAGATCGCTGACGTTGATCTCCTCCTTGTCCAGCAGGAGCATCAGCTTCAGTCGAGTCGGATCGCCCAAAAGTCGAAGCATCTCGGACAACGATTCAGTTTTTTGATCTTTAGTCATAATCTTGTATCAGCATAGACTGGGTTTTACTTACGTCCGCCATGCGCAAAACTCAACGCCGGTCACATAGACCGACTTCCAATTTAAGTATATGCACATGGCCTGAACTTTTCAGACCTACAAAAAGAAAAAGTGAAAAACTTATCGCGCCGGTTCATGCGAACAGCACGCCACTCGGCCTTGGCACGATTTAGGCAACCGTGTTGCGGTTGTCGGGCTTGCTTATTACGTCTGCTTGTTGCGATACATCTTCCAACCAACCAACACGGCGATCAGCACGACGATCAGGACAATCTGCCACCATTCAAAGAGCCCAAGGATCAAACCCATCATACAAATCTCCTTCGGTTTGGCCAAGAAACCTGTTCAAAGACTGACTGCTTGGGACGCTTATAACCGCCGCCAACAGAAGCTTCAAGACAAAATGTACTCGTTGGGCAAGTTTCACGCCGGCCCAAAGGCCCATGCCGGGCCCGCAAGAAAAGTAGCGGCGACTGGAGTTGAACCAGTGACCCAGGGCTTATGAGTCCCTTGCTCTACCAACTGAGCTACGCCGCTATGGGTGCTTCCATGAGTATCATGCCGCGAAAGAAACGAGTTTTCAAGACATTTTGCTGCCCGCTCTGCCACCAGGGTGTGCCCGAAGTTTCTGGCACTATGCAACTCGTTGTCGCTGAAGGCTCCAGTAGGCCTCCAGCATGTTGCTTTGGTCCACGCACGCCAGGGCGGCCATCGCCTCGGCGTTGGGCAGGTTCCAT